>DEAA01000054.1:82262-114888 GCA_002346545.1 Acidobacteria bacterium UBA2994 | reverse complement strand
CAGCGCGCGACGATACCCTGTCGAAACAGGCACTGCGGCGGCTCGAGGGGCTCGAGACGCTCGGCAGCCTGCCCTTCGATGCGGTTGTGATCCCACAGGGCGGCCCGACACTGCGACGCATCGCGCCCCTGCTGGCCTTCTACGACATAGATCCCGACAAGATTCGCTTTATCGGCAGCTCGTTGTGGGAGGAACGCAACCTCGGCCGCGAACCGAGCCTTGTGGGCGGCTGGTTCGCGGCGCCGCCCCCTGCACAGAGCTCGGCGTTCCTTGCGCTCTTTCACCAAATCTACGGCCGCCGGCCGCCGCGAATAGCCACGCTCGCCTACGATGCAGTCGCGCTCGCCGTGGCGCTGGCGAACGCGCCTGGTGGGCCCGATTTTTCCCAAACAGCGATTACTTCTTTAAGCGGTTTTGCCGGCGTCGACGGCGTGTTTCGGTTCCGCCCCGACGGAATTGCTGAGCGCGGCCTCGCAGTATTGGAAGTCGAGGCTGATGGCTTTCGGGTAATCAGCCCCGCACCTCTAACTTTCGAGCAGGTGACGAATTAGGGATGAACCTGCGTGGGCTTCCGAGTGCACGCTAATCAAGGCCAAGAACAATACCTGGACTAGCGAACCTGCTGACTCTTAATCAGCGGGCTACCAACAAACGCCCCAATATCGCATCAAGGAGCGGCCGGCCGGCAGCAGTGGCCCGCAATCCCTCGGCGTCGCACTCGAGCAGCTCATCCCGCATCAGCACCGCGAGGGAATTTGAGTCGCAGCCCGTCTCAGGTTCTTGGCTAAAAAGCGTGCGAAACCTCTCGCGAGAGATGCCGTCGACGGTGCGCAAACCGAACAGAAACGCTTCCTCGATCTCGCGGGTCCGGTCGAGGGTTTCGCTTACCTCTGTACCGTGGCCATATTGGCGCACGGCGTCACTCCAGGTCTCGGGATTGCGGTATTGCCGGGTCGCTATACGGTAGCCATTCTCCGAAAGACGGCCATGGGCGCCTGGCCCCACGCCTACATAATTGCCGCCCTGCCAATATGTAAGGTTGTGGCGGCAGCGGTGACTGGGCGCGGCGTGGTTGGAGACCTCGTAGCCTGGTAGCCCAGCCGCATCACACAGTTCCTGGCTGAGGACGTAGAGATCGGCGGCACAGTCGCTATCGGGGGGCACGATGCGTCCGGCCTCGGCCTCGCGGTGGAAAGCGGTGCCGGGCTCGATTGTCAGTTGGTAGAGCGAAAGTTGGTTACCGACTTTGGCGAGGCTAGCTTGGAGGGCCGTGCGCCAATCACTCACGGTCTGACCAGGAAGCATGTAAATCAGGTCGCATGAAACCTCCGGAAACAGCGCCAGCGCCCGTTCGAGCGCTTCCTCTGCAGTCGCCGCAGAATGGTCGCGACCGAGAAAACGGAGCGCGTGATCGTCGAAGCTCTGCACCCCGAGCGACAATCGGGTGACGCCGGCGGCTCGATAGCCCTCGAAGTTCGGCCAATCGTTGGGATTTGCTTCGAGGCTAACTTCAATATCTGCCGCCTCGGGCCAGGTAGCGGCAACCTTCTCAATCAGGGCGCCGACCACAGCCGGCGCCATCAGCGATGGCGTTCCACCGCCAAAATAGATGCTTGTGACAGCAATTGGCCCGATGCGCGCGCGGAAATGCGCAAGCTCGGCCGCGAGTAGCGCCGACCAGTGCGAACCGCCAACGCGCTCGCGAATGTGGACGTTGAAGTCACAATAAGGGCACTTAGCGCGGCAGAATGGCCAGTGCAGGTAGATTCCAAAGTCTGGCGCAACCAGCAGCGAATCTCCGGAGCTGGCGGAGGCAGCGTCAGCCGTCGAAGCAGGCGGCGAGGAGCTTGCGGAAGGCATCGGCGCGGTGACTCATGGCGTGTTTTTTCGATGGGTCCATTTCCCCGAAGGTCTGGTCGTGGCCGTCAGGTACAAACATCGGATCGTAGCCGAAGCCAAGGGTCCCACGTGGCGGCCAGGTCAGGACGCCACCAACCCGTCCTTCGACAGTTTCGTAATGCCCATCCGGCCAGGCCAGCGACAAGGCGGCTACGAAGTGGGCACGGCGATCGGTTTTTTCGCCGATCTCCTCGTGCACCCGCTGCATAGCCATAGAAAAGTCTCGTTCAGGCCCAGCCCAGCGCGCAGAGTAAATACCCGGCGCGCCGCCAAGTACCGACACTACCACACCGGAATCATCGGCCAACGCCGGTAGCGAACAAGCCCGCATTGCGGAGTGGGCCTTGAGCTCAGCGTTGGCGACGAAGTTGGTCCCAGTTTCCTCCGGCTCGTCGAGTCCGAGCTCAGCGGCCGAAGTGACCTCGATCGGAAGCGGTTCCAGCAACTCAGTGATCTCCCTCACTTTGCCGCTGTTGTGGCTAGCGATCACCAGTTGAGGCTCAACGAAGCGTCGACCCATGGCATCAGCCGGTCTTGAGCACGCGTCGCTGCTCGGCAACGAGCTGGCGCACGCCATGACGCGCGAGCTTGAGCAAGGTTTTGAACTGGGTTTCAGAAAATGGTCCGGTTTCGGCGGTGCCTTGTATTTCAACAATGCCGCCGCGTCCTGTGAAGACGAAATTGGCGTCGGCATCGGCATTGGAGTCTTCGTCATAGTCGAGGTCGAGCACCGGCTGACCTTCGTATATACCGCAACTCACGGCCGCGACTTCGTCGGTGAGCGGCAGTTTTCCGAGCACTCCGGCGGCAACCAATCCCCGCATGGCAATGTGCAAGGCCACGTAAGAGCCGGTGATCGCCGCAGTTCGGGTGCCGCCGTCGGCCTGGATCACGTCGCAGTCGATCCAGATGGTTCGCTCTCCAATCGATTCGAGGCGCGTGACTGCTCGGAGCGACCGGCCGATGAGGCGCTGGATCTCCTGGGTCCGCCCCCCTTGCTTGCCACGGCTGGCCTCCCGGGCTGAACGCGTGGAGGTCGCTCGAGGCAGCATCCCGTACTCGGCCGTGACCCAGCCCTTGCCGCTGCCGCGGAGGAACGGCGGTACTTTGGCTTCGACACTGGCGGTGCAGATCACGCGCGTACGACCGGCTTCAATTAGCACCGAACCTTCCGCATGTTCGAGGTAGTGGGGAGTCAGCGTCGTCGGGCGCAGCTCGTCGGTTGGACGGTCGGTGCGAGTCGTGGTCATGATGTTGTTGTCGGCGTCGTCGAGAGGGGAGCCAGGTCTTCTCCCTCAGTGGGGGCGTCGTCGGGGTCGGCCACCAGCCGCATGTTGCCCGTTAGTGGGTTCTGTAGGTCGACGTGGCCTACCAGGGTGTCGACCTCGGTACCATTGACCAGGATCTGTACGGCGGTGATCGTGGGTAGGTTCACGGTGATCGCGTTGACGACCGCGTACACCGTGAACAGTTCCTCGAGCGAACCGCCGCTGTGGCCCAGCATTACTTCCTCACTAAGGTCGACAAAGGCCTCTCCGCGGTCGGTGAGATACAGCCCGTGCAGTCGGGTGCCGCGTGGTATCGGAGAGAGGAGCGGAAGCGGCGGCTCGGCGAGCTGCGCCTCAACCACACGCCGGGCCTGCGATGCGAGACTGGGTTCCCGCCGCAACCGGCGCTCGAAGCCGACCAGCTGCATGCCGTCGTCAGAGATGTAGAACAGCGTCGCCTCGACGAACTCGCCGTCGGTGGCCATGCCCGTGGGCTCGGCGGTCTCATCGGCCGTCGGCTCCGCATACCACTGGGGCAGGCCCACGAAGAGCAGCCAGGCCCCGGCCACCGCGGCAACCGCGAGGGTGAGATAGATGCCGAGCTCGCGCTTCACTGGAGCCGTCCTGGGGGCGTCGCCGTCTCGGGGGTGCCCGGATCGAGGGGCATCGGCGCCATGAATCCGCGCGCCGCCTCGTCGCGATAGCGGATGATGCTGCGAAGCAGGCCGTTGACGATCGCGGTCTGGAATGTCGGTGAGGTGAGTTGGGCTTCCTGATCGGGGTTCGAGATGAATCCGAGCTCCACGAGTGCAGCAGGCATGTTGGCGCCCACGAGCACCCGGAATGGCGCTTGTTGCAGACCCCGGGGACTCATTGGCAACCGGAGACTCAGCTCATCTGCCACGGTTGAGGCCCAGCGCGCCGACTCCTCCACGTAGCGAAGCTGTGCCATTTCCCACGGCACGATGTCGAGGATTCGTGAGCCTCCTCCCACCACCGGGATCGGTTCGGCAGCCAGCGCCGACAGATCACGCGCCGCGTCGTCATACTCCGCCAGGCTCAGGTAGAACACCTCGGCTCCGGTCGCGGTTTCTCGCACGGACGCGTTGACATGCAGACTGATGAATAGGTCGGCGCGATTGTTGTTCGCGATCGCCGCGCGCTCGTCGAGCGCCACGTTCGTGTCAGACGTGCGGGTCAAGACCACTCGCAGCCCGAGCTGGCTCTCGATGGCATTCCGCAACCGACGCGCGACCTCCAGTGTGACGTCCTTCTCAAGTGCGCCTCCCGGACCGCTGGTGCCGGTGTCTGAACCCCCGTGCCCCGGATCGATCGCGATGGCTCGGATAGCCCGAGGTGCCGCTAGTTCGCTAAGCGCAGGCAGATCGGGGTCGCCCTCGGCGGGACGGGGCGCGGGGGCGCCGGCTGGCGCCGGTGAGGCGCTCGGCGCCGGGGCCTGGGGAACTGGTTGAGCTGCCGGCGGGGGTGTCGCGGGGCGTTGCAGCGTGGTCCGGGGTGGCTCAGGCGGCGGCGGGGCCACGGGCTTGAGGTCGATCACCAGTTCAATCGCGTTCCCGAGCGCCGGTTCCACTACCGAGGAGTAGGAACCGAACTCGGCGCCGAGCTCGACCGTGACCACCGGGCGGTTCTGGTCTGCCGCCAACCCGACGACGAGCGAGTCCGGTGTCAGGTTGGTCGGGGCAAGGTCTAGTGCATCGGCGTCGAAGGTGATCACAAACCGGTCGTCCTGCTGCTCGATCGTCGGTTCGATGGCCGGCGTCACCATGAATCCGAGACGACCCTGTTGGCCGGTTCTCCGGTACCGGGCCACGACCTGTGGCACTCGGATGTTTCCCATCACCACGAGCCCGGAGCGACGTCGCAGCTCGAGCGGTTCATCTGAGACAAGAGGCAGCGCCCGTCCGATGAAGTCGATCGGGACATACCAGGCGCCGTTCTGTTCGACCGGGGGCGAGGGAAGTGAGACCAGTTGTCCGTCGACCGAGACCAGCCCCTCGTTTGCGGTGAGCACGATCACCTGATCGTCACGGGACAAGGTAAGCGAGTTTTCCCGGCGTTCGCCACTGATAGTCAGGTCGAACGGCCCGGTCAGCCGGTCGAGCGCGACCATCCGGCGGCCGTCGAGGGTGACCGTCTGCAGCTGATCGCGGCCCTCGGACGTCACCAGCGTGAGCGCCTGGTCAGGGGTCTGGCCCGGGCTCGGTACGGCCAGCAGGAGCAGACCGTAAGCAGCGAGCTGGAGCCGACGGTTCAGCATGTGCGTGGTGTTCTGTACAGGAGTCCTGACGTGCACCGTCGGTTTGATCATAGCGTACGGGCTGATCTGGCCGATCTTGTCGGGCGCGGCGCGGGCTGTGGTAGAACCACCCGGTGTCCCTCGATCAACTTCTGGAGCCCGAGCTAGCCCAACTGCTGGAACCGGTATGGACTTATCTGGCCGTGTCTCATCGGCCCCGCCCGAGCGACGCGATCTTTGTTTTCGGCAGCCGCGATCTGGCGGTGCCGCGCCGAGCGGCGGCGCTCTTTCTGGCCGGGCATGGTGAGCGCATCGTGGTTACGGGCCGGTTCGGACCCAGGACCGAGGGTGTGTTCTCGAAACCGGAAGCGCTCGTGTTTCGCGATACGCTGCTGGACGAGGGCGTACCGGACAGCCGGATCGTGACCGAGGCGGAGGCGACCAACACGCTCGAGAACGTCCGGTTCGGGATGCAGGCGCTCCGCGCGACGGGCCGGCCCGCCCGGACGGCGCTTCTCGTCGCCAAGGCTTTCGTCATGCGGCGGTGTCTGGCGACGTTCCGCCGGCAGTACCCCGGTGTTGGTGTGTGGGCCTGCCCTCCCCAGGGCGTGCTGTCCTCCCATCGTGATCGTCCACGAGCGGCTTTTGTGTCCCGTCTTGTGGCCGAAGTCGAGCGTCTCGAGCGCTACGGGCAGCAGGGCGACATCGTCCGCCAGCCGATCCCGTCCTCGGTATGTCGCGCTGTGCAGCGGCTTGAGTCGATGGTTGCGACCTGACACCTCTCCGGCCGCCACCTCACGCCAGGGCGGCTCGGAGCGCGCTGTCGAGATCTGCATGCTCGAAGGTGAAGCCGGTCGCCGACAGCCGTGTAGGCACGACTCGCGTGCTGCCCAGGAGGAGCGCGTCTCCCATTTCGCCGAAGAGCAGCCGCACACCGAAACCGGGCACCGGAAAGATCGTCGGGCGGCGCAGGACGCGGCCGAGTGTCCGGGTGAACTCCGCGTTGGTGACCGGGGTCGGGGCGACTGCATTGACCGCCCCCTGTATGGCCGGTTGCTCGATTGCGTACTCGATGATCCGGGTCAGATCCTCGAGGCCGATCCAGCTCATGTACTGGTCCCCACTGCCCAGCTTGCCGCCCACCCCGAGTTGGAACGGGAGGAGCATCTGTTTCAGTGCGCCTCCATGTCTCGACAGTACAATCCCGATACGCAGGTGCGCCACGCGAAGCCCCGCTTCCCGGGCCGGATCAGCGGCTGCCTCCCACTCCAGGGAAACCTCGGACAGGAAGCCCTCGCCCGGGTCGCTCTCTTCGTCGAGCACCGCGTCGTCCCTGTCGCCGTAGAAGCCGATTGCCGATGCGCATACAAGGACTGGTGGCGGCGCTTCGGCCGCGGCCATCGACCGTGCGATCAGAGACGTGCCCTGTACCCGACTATCGCGAATGTCCTGTTTGACCGAGTCCGACCAGCGCCGATCCGCGATGCCGGCTCCGGCCAGATGCACCACCGCATCGGCCCCGGACAGCGCGGACGGGTCCAGGGTGTCGGTTGCCGGGTCCCACTGAATCCCACCGGCGGTTCGTTGTCGGCCCAGTCCGACCACGGTGTGAGTGCCGCTCCATCGGCGAGCCAGCGCGGTGCCAACCAGGCCGCTCGCGCCGCTAACCACAATTTTCATGAGATTTGCTCCTCTCTTCGACTGCCGCAGCCGGCCAGGACCGGCAGGAGCGCGTGGAGATAGGTCTCGGCGCCTCCGGTTGGCTCGGCGTTGAAGTTGACGATGGCAATCCGCATCGGGCTCAGGAAGTGACGACGACGATCGCCGTGCACTTGGTCCGGCCGTAGCGTCGATAGCCGTGCGATGGCGAGGAATCGAAATACATCGAATCACCGGCTCGGAGCACTGTGTCTCGGTCTTCGATCTTGAGCGAGAGGGCCCCCGTCATGACGTAGATGAACTCGACGCCCGGGTGCTGATGCATCTTGAGCTTGTTGGCGCTAATCTGGGTGAACTCGGCGAAATAGGAGCTCATGGCGCGCTTGGTCACCGGGTAGTCCAGGCTCTCGAAATGGAAGTTGGCCTGGTCCTGGTTCGGGAGCTGAGGAAACCGCTGTCGATCGCTGCGACGCACTACTGCGGCGACCGGCGTCTCGTCGGGGGTGAAGAAGGTGTCGAGCTCGACACTGAACACCATGGCGATACGCAAGAGCGTGGGCAGGGTGGGGAACATCTTGCCCCGCTCGATCTTAGAGAGCAGCGCCGGCGAGAGTCCCGTGTGCTGGCCGAGCTCGACCAGCCCAAGCTTCTTCTCGAGCCGCATCGCGCGGATCCGTTCACCGATCCGGTAATTCTCGAGTCCGTCTCTTATCGTGTCCGATAGCACCGTTACTGCCTCCAACTGCTGGGTCGATTTGCTTGGAAGTTGATCGTATTGTATCTCTAGTTAAATATGATGGTAGACAGCAATGACGCCCCACACCGGAGCGCGAGCGTCGAAGCCGAGCGCTCGGTTCGCATCGAGCGTGACGGCGGCGAACAGCGGTTGGTGGCGACCCAGCGCGTTCCGCGCCCGAGGGACGAGGTCTTCCCGTACTTTGCCGATGCCCGGAACTTAGAGCAGTTGACACCGCCGTTCCTGCGGTTCCGGATCCTTGAGGTCTCGACACCCGACGTTCGACAGGACACCCGTATCCGGTACCGTCTCCGGCTGCACGGGGTGCCGGTGGGCTGGCACACTGTGATCTTGGAGTGGGAGCCACCGGTGGGATTCACCGATTACCAGCGCCGAGGCCCGTTTCGGCTGTGGCGCCATCGGCATGACTTTATCGAGGTAGACGGCGGCACGCTTCTGCGGGACACGGTGCACTTCGCCATCTACGGAGGCGCGTTGCTGCCCGAGGCCGCCACCCGCTGGGTGGACCGTGACCTCCGCAAAATCTTCAACTACCGTCAGGACGTGATCGCGGCCCGGTTCGGCCGGCTCCTTCCTTCCTCCAGCACCTCGGCCGACGGTCCGCGCACGTCCCAGACCACGCCGAGCGTGTTCAGGAGCACGACCACGTAGTGGGTGGGGTCGATCTCCCACCAGTAGAAACCTTGCCGTTCCGAGGTGGGATATCGGTGGTGGTTGTTGTGCCAGCCTTCACCGCCGGTGAGGAGCGCCAGCAGGAACCCGTTGCGGCTGGCGTCTAGGGTGTCGAAACGGCGGCGGCCTACCGTGTGGCCAATCGAGTTGACTGCGAAGGTGACGTGGTAAAGGACCGTCGTGCTGAGGAAGAATGCGACTGCCAGCAGCTGCAGCCCGGTGACGCCCAGCGCGGGCGCCGTGGACTCGAGCCAGGCGCCGAGCAGGAAAAGGCTGACCGCCAGGGTCACTGGTGCCACATGGTGATTCCGATCGAGCCAGGTCAGTTCCGGATAGCGGGCGAAGTCCGGCATCAGCTCCATCTTCGTCCGAAGATTGGCTGGACACATCACCCAGCCGATGTGCGCCCAGAAGAAGCCGTGGATCCCGGGCGGGTGGACGTCGGCTTCGGTATCAGAGTGGCGGTGGTGGCTTCGATGATGACCGGCCCACCAGAGCGGCCCCTTCTGCGCGGCGGCTGTGCCAAGCCACGCCAAGACGAACTGGAATACCCGAGAAGTCTTGAAGGCTCGATGACAGAAGTACCGATGATATCCGCCGGTCAGACCGAACATGCGGATCAGCAACGTTGCCAAGCCGATGGCCGCCGCAGTGGGGCTGACGCCGGTCCACAGGACCAGCAGGCAGCCGGCGTGAACACTCAGAAACGGGATGTTGCCCAGCCAGTCGATCTGGCGGTGCTCTGGAGGCGGACCAGACGGACGGGTGGACGGCGAGAGCGCCGGGGTCGATTCATGCACAGATGCGATTCTCCTTCGTTCGAGCCGACAGCATGCAGACTCGCGTAGACCTCGTCAACTACGTCTTGTATCAGGCAGGTTGGCTTGCCCTGGTGCTGCTGGCTGCGGCCCATCGGCCTCTGATGGCAACCGTGGTCGGTCTCGGGCTCGTCGCGGTGCATCTGGCGCTGGTCGTGGACCGTCGCGTCGAGGTCCGTCTGTTGGTGATTGCGGCCGTGATCGGATTCGTAGTCGAGTCGCTTCAGGTGACACTCGGCGGGCTCCGCTTCCAGTCTGGCACCCTGGTGGACGGGGTTGCCCCACCCTGGATCGTAGTGCTGTGGGTCCAGTTCGCTGCCACGCTCCGTTTCTGTTTGCGTTGGCTGGGCCGAGACTGGCGCGCGGCGGCCGGGTTCGGCGCCCTGGGAGGGCCGTTTGCTTACTGGCTCGGGGAGCGGCTCGGGGCGGTTCGTGTCGACGGAGGCGCAGCCTGGGCGCTGCTGGCCCTGCTGTGGGCGCTGGCCATCCCCACTCTGGCGAGGTTGGCCAGTGGCTCCGGGTCGATCCCAGGCCGGTACCGGGGCACCGAGTAGTCGCGGCACCGCCGCTATTGGCTCCGGTCCGCGTTTCTGGTGAGCAGGGTACTCACAGGATCGCGGGGGTTGGCTCGTGCGAGCAGCAGTAGAGCGTAGACGGCAATCGCGATGCTCCCCAGGCCAAGGACCGCCACGAGCCAGGCAAGTCGCCGCGGCCAGGTTGGTTCGCGCCAGGCCATCCACACCCAGACGGTCAGAAACGCGAAGTAGGCGTCGGCCAGCGTGGCCCGGAACCACAGGTCGGGCCAGAGGGCTTCGGCGGCTGCCACTAGGCCGCGATCGAGCGAGGCGGCCGTGGTGATCGCGAGCATGGCGATCAGCATCAACGAGAAGAACAGCTTGAGGCTGAGGGTCATTAGATTCTGTAGCGAAGTATTTTAGAGCAGTGAATAAAAGCCTAGATGATTGCCATTGCAAGCCACTGCGTAGTGACGAAGTGCTCCGGGCTATCTGAGCGCGAGCCGATGGTGAGTAACCCGCCACTCCGCTCCATTGCGATACTCGAAGAGCTCGGCGCAAGCCAGGAAGAAGAGACGCCAGCGCTGCAGCCAGCGAGTGCCCTCGGTCGTGCCGAGATCCGCCCTTAGGACGTCGAGTGCAGCGTCACGCTGGCGGTCCAAGTTTGCCAGCCATGCCCGCGCGGTCCGGCCGTAGTGGCGGCCGTCAACCGTCCATTGCGCTTCCACCCCGAGCGGACCGTCACAGGCAGCGAGCAACCTGTCCGACGGCATCATGCCCCCAGTGAAGAAGTGTCTGGCCATCCAGTCCGACTCGCCGTCCACGTCGTAGAAGTACGCGTAGCGGTGATGGGAGAAGACGTGGACGAACAGCCGGCCGTCGGGAACGAGCCAGGCACCGATCCGCTCCAGCAATGCCTCGACATTGCGCAGATGCTCGAACATCTCGACGGAGACCACCCGGTCGAAGCGGTCCGAGGGTTCGTACTGGTTGACGTCGGCGGTCACGACCCGGAGGTTGGACAGGCCTCTGGCAGTGCGCCGGTGCTCGATGAAGTGCCGTTGCGACGTCGAGTTTGAGACGGCCAGCACCTCGGTTTGGGGGTAGCGTTCGGCCACCCACAGTGCCAGGGCGCCCCAGCCGCAGCCGAGGTCCATCACACGCATGCCGTCCGTGAGCCCTGCCCGCTCGCACGTCAGAGCCAGCATAGAGGCTTCCGCCTCGTCGAGTGTGGACACGCCCTCGGGCCAGTGGCCGCAGCTGTACTTGAGATGGGGGCCAAGAACCGCTTCGAACAGGGCGGCGGGAACTTCGTAATGCTGCGTGTTGGCGGCATCGACCTCGATCGCGATCGGGCCCGCGCGCATGGCGGCCAGGTGATCATCAAGCCCACCCGCCCCCTCGCTCGTCCGGGTGCGCTCGGCGGCCAGCCGCTGCCGGAGCAACTGCCGGATTCCCACACAGATGACACCGTCCGGGAGCCAGCCCCGCTCGGCAAGTTCGAGAATCAGGCTCATGGCGAAGGACTGCGGGGCTTGGTGAGGGTCACCTGCACGTCACCAATGGTTCGCTCAAGGAATCCGCCTTCGGAGTAGCAGAAGTAATAGTCCCAGAGGCGGAGGAGGCGGTCTGGGTAACCGAGCGAGATCAGGTCGAACCAGCGACGGTGGAGCGCAGCCCGCCAGGCACGCAGAGTCGGCGGATAGTGGTGGGTAATGTCGTCGACCTTGACCACCTCGAGCGCGGTGCGGGCCGTCAGCTCCCGCATGATGGCCACAGAGGGCAGGAAGCCGCCCGGAAAGATATAGCGCTGAATGAAGTCCACGCCGGTCGCGTAGCTGGCGTAAAGATCGTCGTCGATCACGATCGCCTGGATCAGACCGCGCCCGCCCGGGATCAGCAACTCGTCGCAGATCTCGAAGTAGCGGGGGAGGAACGCTCGGCCCACCGCTTCAATCATCTCGACCGAAACCAGTTTATCGAACCGTTCCGGATAACGGTCTGGCAGGTCCCGGTAGTCGAGCATCTCGATGCGGATGCGGTCGCAGAGTCCAGCGGCCTGGACCCGCTCGGTGGCGCGCTGGTATTGCTCGCGCGAGATCGTGGTGGTGACGACCTGGCAGCCGTACGCGCTGGCGGCGTGAAGGCAGAGGCTACCCCAGCCGGTGCCGATCTCGAGGAGGCGGTCGTCAGGCTGTAGATCCAGCTTCCGGCAGATCAGGTCGAGCTTGTGTCTAGACGCCGTCTCCAGATCGGCGTCCGGGGTAGGGAAGACGGCGCACGAGTAGGTGAGCGTGGGATCGAGAAACGTCTCGAAGAAGTCGTTGCCGAGGTCGTAGTGGTCGCCGATGTTGCGCTGACTTTGTCGGCGCGTGTTCGTCCGCCATCGATGCCGCAGTTGTTGGGTTAGTCCCAGCAGCCGGCTGGCAGGGCCGTCCAGCGCCTTCCCCACGTCTCGATTCCTAGCGAGTAGGCGGATCACCGACGTGAGATCCGGGCTCGACCAGCGCCTGTCGGCATAGGTCTCAGCCGCCCCGATCGAGCCGCCCCAGATGAGACGCGGGTAGACCCCGGTATCGGCGATCTCGACCTCTCCGCAGAGATCGGTCGTCGTCTGTGACTCACCGCCAGCTTCCAGGTCGCGGGCGTCGCTCCCAAGGCGACGACGGCCGAGCGGGTCCACGAGCTCGAGCTGGCCATCGTCCAGACGGTCGAGGAGGCGGAGCAGCCACGGTCGGACCAAGTTTCCGAGGATCGAGCGCTTGATGGAAGTGCTCGCGGTGCGGGTCGGAGAAGGGACGCCTGACATCGTGTTGGCTTTAACCGGAAAGATAATACGTTTAATCTAGGAGGTGTGCGGGTGGTGAGTGGCGATCGGTTTTCCGCTCGGGCAACGGTGGGCGGCCTGGCGTGACCAGGGAGAAAAACGCCGAAAATCGGTTACGACTTGCTGTCGTCGGTGCCGGCGTCGCGGGGCTGACGGCTGCCGATGCGCTCGCGTCTCGTCACGACGTCGTCATCTACGAATCCGAGCCGGTAGCGGGTGGGCATGCGCACACCGTGCGGGTGGAGGATGGCGGACGGTCGCGGTCCCTCGATATCGGCTTCATCGTCTACAACGAGCGGACGTATCCGCTGTTCACCCGATTGTTGGACCGTCTCGGGGTCGAGACGCAGCCGAGTGAAATGTCCTTCAGCGTCCAGTGTGGGACATGTGATCTCGCCTACAGCGGTCGCGGGGTACGGGGGCTGACGAGTCGGCCGCGGCAGTTGCTGCGGCCCAGCTACTGGCGTCTGCTCCGCGATGTGACGCGGTTCAACCGCTGGGCGCTCGGTGTCACCGATCTACCCGCGGGCGCGACGTTGGGGTCGGCGGTGCGAGCCGCCGGTCTGTCCGACGAGTTGGTCCGCCACTACTTGCTACCGATGACCAGTGCGATCTGGTCGTCTAGCGTCGCCGACGCCGAGCAGTTTCCGCTCGATCTGTTCCTGCGCTTCTTTCGCAATCACGGTCTCTTGCAGGTACGGAACCAGCCGCCCTGGCGTACCGTCGTGGGGGGCAGCCAGCGGTATGTAGAACAACTTGCGACCAGGCTTGGACCCCGGCTTCGGTGTCGGCAGCCGGTGGCCGGGGTCACGCGCGAAACAGACGGGGTGACGGTGACCCCGGTGAATGGGGACGCCGAGCGGTTTGACCGCGTGGTGCTGGCGACCCACACCGATCAGGCGCTCAGCTTGCTCGAGGATCCGGACGCGCGCGAACGGGAACTGCTGGGCGCCATTCCCTATCGCGCGAACGACTTGCTGCTTCACACGGACCGCTCGGTCCTGCCGCGCTCCCGGCACGCTTGGGCCGCCTGGAACTACCATGTGCCGGACTGTCGGGACTCCAGTCGTCCGTTGGAGATGACCTATCTGCTCAATCGACTGCAGCGCTTCGAGTCCGATCGACCGTTTTGCGTCACCCTGAACGACGGCGGAGCGGTGCGGTCTGACCTGATCCTGCGGCGGTTGCGCTTCTCGCACCCGTGCTACAGTCCGGCCGGTTTGCAGGCGCGTGAGCGGTTGCGTGCGGAGAACGGCATGCGACGCACCTACTACTGCGGTGCCTATTTGGGGAACGGGTTTCACGAGGACGGCGTGCGTGCGGGGCTCGATGTGGTCCGCGCTATCGATCCCGAGGCTGATTGGTCGCGATGAGATCGTGTCTCTACACGGGGTGGGTACGGCACCGTCGGGCGCGTCCCGCGGTGCACGACTTCCGCTATCCGGTCAGCCTCTTCTATCTCGATCTCGATGAGCTGAAGCGGGTCGGCTCGTCGCTCAGGCTATTTGGTGTGAACGGTGCCGGTCTCGTCACGTTTCATGACCGTGACCACCTTGATGGCGAGGCGGGCGCGACGCGGCCAAAACTCGAACGGTGGCTGGCGCGCCATGAGGTCGATATCACTGGTGGTCGGGTCGGTCTGCTAACCAGCTGTCGGTTGTTCGGCTATGTCTTCAATCCCGTTAGCTTCTACTACTGTCATGCCGAGTCCGGCGAGCTCCGCGCGGTCGTGGCGGAGGTCTCCAGTACCTTCGGTGAGCGCTATCTGTATCTGTTGCGTGATGACGCGGGGCACGAGCCGTGGCGGTGTTCGGCGGCTAAGCAGATGCACGTGTCTCCGTTCCTCTCGAACCGATGCCGATATAACTTCCGGCTGGCGCCGCTCGACGAGCGCCTCTCGATTGGCATCGTGGAGTTCGAAGACGATCAGCACGTGCTCGATGTTCAACTCTGGGGCGAGCGGCGCCACCTAGATGACGGCGTTCTGGCGCGGCTCGTCCTGACCCAGCCCTGGTTGACGTTCCGCACGACGGTCGCTATTCATTACCAAGCGTTTCGGTTATATCTCAAGCGGGTACCCGTGATCAGCCAGCCGGCTCCCACCGATGCCCAGCGTCGTCAAGCCGAGGAGTTCGGGGAGGGTACGACGTTCCTGTAAATCCTGCCGCTGGGTGCTTGCTCCTTCGAACCCTGCCTGGGACACACCACACGATGTCCGCATCTCCCGGCTCCTTCGTCTACTTCGCCGGCCCACTCTTCACCCACGCCGAGCAGCGGTGGAATGCCAGTCTGGCGGCCGCTCTCGAAACGTTCGGGTATAGGGTGTTGCTGCCGCAGCGCCTGGTGGCCGACCTGATCGAGCCCGAGCGGCCACTGCCTACCGCGGCGATGTTCGAGCTGCTCGTCGACCGGATCCGCGAGGCTGACGCGGTGGTGGCGGTCCTCGACGGTGCGGACCCCGACTCGGGGACTTGCTTCGAATGCGGGGCCGCCTTCGCGTGGGGGACGCCCATCGTCGGACTTCGCACCGATCTGCGGCGTGGCGGCGACCATCCCGACCGTGACGTCAACCTCATGCTGGCCCACGGGTGTGCGGCACTGGTGAAGTTATTACCAGACGACAAGCCGGATCTTACCGGCCTCGCTCAACGGATCTCGTCGGCGCTGACGAGTCTTCCCAGTCTGTCCAGAATCGACCGATAACTGACGCCAGTCCGGTGATTTAACCGGTTGGACAGCATCTCGCCATCGGAACGTTGCATCGTTTCGGTACACCTGTAAGCGATGCCGGCCGGCTAGCGCTGGCCCGTTTCGCAGATCGTAAGTTCAAATATAGAGATAGCGAGGAACTGGTATCGGACCCGTCGGCGAAGCGAGAATGGCCGGACCGTCGTCCTGTATGTTTGAGTTTATGACCGGTTGCACCAACCGCTCTGAACCGGCCCCGCAACCCACAGCTCTGCTTGCCTGTCTGTTTCTGGGCAGCGGTGCTGCCGCCCTCATCTACGAACTGGCCTGGTTCCACGTGCTCCGTCTGGTCGTGGGGTCCTCCTCCATCTCCATCGCCGCGCTGCTGGTCAGTTTCATGGGAGGCATGGGGATTGGAAGCGTGCTGCTGCCGAGAGTCGTTCCGCCGACCTGGCATCCGCTGCGGGTGTATGCGGGGCTCGAGGTGGCCATCGGCGTTATCGGCGTTGCGCTGCTGGCGGTGCTGCCACTGGCCCAGTCGGTCTATCTGGCTGCGGTGGGCTATGGGCTGGGCGGGGTCTTGCTGCGAGCCGTGGTGTGCGTCGTCTGCCTGTTGCCCCCAACCATCCTGATGGGGGCGACTCTGCCTGCGGTGGCCAGGTGGACCGGGGCTACCCGACCTGGCGTGGCGGCGGCGGGTCGTCTCTATGGCGTGAACACGATCGGGGCGGTGAGCGGCGTGCTGCTGGCCAGTTTCTACCTGCTACGGGTTTACGACACGGTCGTCGCGACTCTGGTGGCAGTGGCGCTAAACCTGGCCGTGGCTGGTGTTGCTCTTGTGCTGGCCCGTGGTTGGATCCACGAGACGGAACCGGTACGTCGCGAGCCGTCGCTTGCACCAGGCCGGCCGGTCGTGCTGGCCGTGATCGCGCTTTCGGGCCTGGCATCGCTCGGGGCCGAGGTGGTGTGGACGAGGCAGTTCTCGCTGCTATTCGGGGCGACAGTCTACAACTTCTCCCTGATCCTGGCCGTGTTCCTGGGGGGACTCGGCGGTGGCAGCCTTATCGGCGCCTGGTTGGCTAGACGGGTCGAACGACCGGGGCTGGCGCTCGGGTGGATGCAGGTCGCCTTGTTGGGGGCGCTTCCCTTTAGTGCGTTCATGATCGGTTATCAGATCCCGTTCTGGGAACTGTCCGCGAAGGGGAACGGTATGAGCTTCCTCTTCGACGTCGCGCGGTGCGCGCTGTCGATCGCGCCGGCTACCCTGGTCTGGGGTGCGAGCGTGCCTCTCGCGCTTGCCGCGGCCAATGAGGGCGACGCCGATGCTGGGAGAATCGTGGCCCGGGTTACCGTGGCCAATACCGCTGGGGCGTTGCTCGGGACGGTTCTCTTCAGTCTCGTGCTCATCCCGGGAGTCGGTACCCAAGCTGCCCAGCAGGCCCTAGTGCTCGTTGCGGCCGTGGCGGCGGCCACGATGCTCTGGGCGGAGCGACGGCGGCAGCCCACGCCGCTCCTCTCTCTCGCGCCGTGGCTGCTGGTCCTCGCCGTAGGCCTGTCGGTCTGGCTGGTGCCCGGCACCCCACGCGGACTTATCGCCTTCGGTCGCGACATCCCCGGCTGGGACACCATTGGCCAGTATCTGTTCGTCGACGAGGGGGTCAGCGCGTCGGTGGCGGTCACTGATAGCGAGGCGGGCTACCGCCAGTTGCATATCAGCGGGAAAGTGGTGGCCTCCACCATGGACCTGGACATGCGGATCGAGCGGATGCTCGGGCATGTGCCGGCGCTCCTGCATGGAGAGCCCAGGAGCGTCCTGATCGTCGGCATGGGCGCCGGGGTCACGGCCGGGTCGTTCGTCCGCCATCCAGAGGTCGAGCGTATCGTCATCTGCGAGATCGAGCCCAGTGTGATTACTGCCTCCGACCAGTTCCGCGAGGCGAACCACGCGGTGCTATCCGATCCCAGGACGGAGGTGATCTACGACGACGCCCGGCATTTCCTTGCCACCACCGACGAACAGTTCGACGTTATCACCTCGGATCCGATCCACCCCTGGGTGCGTGGGGCTGCCAGTCTGTACTCGGTGGAGTACCACGAGCTAGTCAAGGAGCGGCTGCGGCCCGGAGGAGTGGTGGCGCAGTGGGTGCCGCTCTACGAGACCGACGAAGTGTCGGCAAAGAGCCAGATCGGGACCTTCGTGCACTCCTTCCCGGACGCGACGCTCTGGAATAGTGATTTCCTCGACGCGGGTTACGACCTCGTCCTGATCGGTCGAGTCGGATCGCAGCGTATCGATGGTCGCTGGATCGGCGAGCGGCTGGCCGGCGACTCCGCGCTCCGCGGCTCGCTTGCCGAGGTTGGCCTCGGCTCGACTATCGATCTGCTGGATACCTATGCCGGTAGGGGCAACGACCTTGAGCCCTGGCTGCGCGATGCCCCGATCAACCGCGATAGGAGTCTCCGGCTGCAGTATCTGGCCGGTCTGGCGCTCGACCAGCAGAACGCTTACGCCATCTACGGTGCCATCGTGGGGTATCGCCGTTACCCGGGCGATCTCTTCGACGTCGCTCCGCAGGACGAGGCGGTGCTGCTGCGTCGCTACTGAGGTGGTTCTGCCGCATCGGTGTCGGTGTGTCCCTCGTACTCCTGAATCACTCTGAGTACGATCGGGCCGAAGTCGTCGGCCTTCCGGGCACCGATGCCGTAGACCTGCAGGAGCTCCTGTGGTGAGGTGGGGCGTCGGCGCGCCAGGTCCCGAAGCGTGTTGTCGTGGAAGACCACATACGGAGGAACGCCGCGGGCGCGCGCGATCTCCATCCGGCACTCACGCAGCGCTTCGAACAGTCCGCGGTCTACCCCCTCCCAGGCCGCCGGGTCGGCGCGGTCGCGGCGTCGCCGCTGTCCGGGGGCCGGCCGAGGCTGGCGATACAGCTCAACGAGGCCCTGTCCTTTGAGCACCGTCACTCCGGTGTCAGTCAGCTGGAGCACGGGATAGGGACCGTCGGTCCGCTGCAGCAGCTCCTGTTGCGTCAGCTGATCGAGATAGCCGCGGAGCTCAGCGATTGGGGTGTCGGCCAGCAGGCCGAAAGTACTCAACTCCTGGTGGCTCCCCCTGCTGACCTGTTCGGTGGTGCGGCCCCGCAGGACATCGATGACGTGGCCCATGCCGAAGTTTTGTCCCAGCCGGACCACCGTTGACAGAATCTTCTGCGCCAGGGTCAGGGAGTCGGTCACCGGTTCTAGCTCTTTCAGGCACCAGTCGCAGGCGTTGCAGCTGTCCTGGGTATAGGCCTGTCCGAAATACTCGACCAGCACGGCGTGTCGACACCTGGTACCGCCCGCGTAGCGTTCTATGTCCCGAAGTAGACGCCGAGCCTGGTCCGAGAGCTCGCCACTTTGTTCGAGCATCTGTCGCCAGCGGGCGTAGTCGGCGCCCGAGTAGAACAGCACGCACTCGGCCTCGAGGCCATCCCGGCCGGCGCGTCCCGATTCCTGCTGGTAGTGCTCGAGCGATCGTGGTGAGCCGGCGTGGATCACATAGCGGATGTTCGAGCGGTCGATACCCATGCCGAAGGCGACCGTGGCGACCATCGTATCGGCACGCTCTTCGAGGAAGGCTTCCTGATGCCGACGGCGCGTGTCGTCCGACAGACCGGCGTGGTAAGGCAGGGCGCGATGGCCCGACGACTTGAGCCAGGTGGCGAGCTGTTCGACCTCTTTGCGGGAGACGCAATAGATGATGCCGGCTTCGCCCAGATGGCGGTCGAGTACCCGCTGGATCTGGTCTTTGACGCCTGTGCGTACGAGCACCCGATACACCAGGTTCGGCCGGTCGAAGGAGCCCACGAGCATCTCGGGCTCCCGTAGTGCCAGTTGTGAGGCAATGTCGTCGCGTACTTGCTGAGTAGCGGTGGCTGTGAAGGCGTGGACTCCGAGCTCGGGAAACTCTTCGCGTAGCCGCGCCAGTTGTCGATATTCCGGCCTGAACTCGTGTCCCCACTGGCTGATGCAGTGCGCCTCGTCGACGGCCACGAACTGCACGCCCCAGCGGTGGAGCCGCGCGCGGAAACTCTCGCCACCTTCGCCGACCAGGCGTTCGGGTGTGACATACAGTAGCCGGCATGCCCCGGCGTCGAGCGCGTCGTGGGTCTGGCGCCGTTCGTCGGGCGTGAGCGAGCTGTTGAGGGCGGCGGCTGGGATGCCGCTAGCCAGGAGGCCGTCGACCTGGTCCTTCATCAGCGACACCAGGGGCGACACCACGAGGCCGGGACCTGCTACCGACCTGACCAGGGCCGGCATCTGGAAGCACAGGGATTTACCCCCGCCGGTGGGCAGGACCACCACGCTGTCCCGGTTCTCAAGGTTGGCTTCGATCGCCTCGCGTTGTAGCGGGCGGAACGCGCGATAGCCCCAGAAACGGGCCAGCGTCGCTTCGAGCTGGTCGTCAGTGGCGGACGGGACCATGTTTCTCGTCGAGTGGGACGTGCAAGCCGGCGGCGACAGGTGACCGGGTGCAAGCGCAGGTGGTGGGTGGGCAGGATCTGACACCCGAGTCGAGGACGCCGGCTGCGGGACCTGCCACACCCCTGGGGGACGCGATCAGCTTGCCGATCCGAGTCCCGCGGCCCGACGCCACGCGGCCACCTGTCCGAGGTGGTCCATCTCGTGGCTGGTCATGATGAACACCACCATGGAGCCCACCGTGGGGAAGTAGGCGCGGGTTTGCTCGTTGGGGGTCTCGGCGTCGAGGACGGACTGGTTAACGTTCGGTAGTGCGGCCTTATAGCGCTCGTGCAACTGCTCGAGCTCCGAGAGGAGCTCCGCCTTGCTCGGCATCCCGGTCGGGTCATCGCTCGGGGTGCCGCCGGTCTTGAACAGCTCGCCCCAGTTTTCGGGCATGCCAGGCTCGATCCCGATCATCTTGCCGACGCCGTTGGCGGAGACCACCAGGTGGCCCAGGCTCCAGGTCGGGTGGTTGACCAGGCCGTTAGGCTGAGTGCACATCTGGTCGTCTGGGATATCGGCAAGCAGTCGCTTGGCCGTCTTTAGCTGGAGGTCGTAGGCGTGCAGGATGTGGGTCAACATTGGGAATCCGTTCTCCTGGAGAAGCGCCACAGTGAGCGCTGGCGTCAGTAGTGAAGGCGGCCCAGGCATGCTGGCCGAAGTGGACCGAACCTGCCGATTATAGTGGTCGGTTCGCGCGGCGGGTTGCGTCAGACCGCGGGACGACGGAGACTGAGGGTATCGACATGCAGAGTAGGCAGTGGTGGCGCGTGGGGCGTCGTACCGGGATGCTGGCGATCTGGATCTGGCTTACGAGCGTCGGCCTGGTCCAGGCCCAGGGGCCAGATTTCTCGGGTATGTGGACCCTCGACGCCGAGGCGTCGTCTTACACCGCGCCCGCGTTCAGCGGGGGACGTGGGGGCGACGACATCGACCGGCTGTTTATTACCCAGGCTGCCAACGGCACGGTCCTCATCGGGGCCGAGACCAATGGGCTGAAGGCTTGGTCCTATGCCCCGGGTCGCGAGCTGACGATTCCCGTGGGACGTGACACCTCGATGCTGGTGGCGTCCCGGTGGGACGGGGAGCGCCTCGTCGCCGAGGGAACCATGGGCGAGATGCAGATGCACGAGGTGATGACGCTCGACGGCGACCGACTGACGATCGAGGTCACCACCACGACATCCGCCGGTGAGATCCGCAACCAGCTCGTCTACTATCGCAACGTGCCGGTCGGCGACTGCAAGCAGTGGGCGATGCCGTGCAAAGATTTTCCGCAGGAGGTGCCGGGCCGATGACTGTCTGGAGACTCTTGGTCGTGGTGGCGGCGTTGCTAGGGGCACCTGCGCAGGGTGGCGCTCAGGAAGGGGAGTGGACGCAGTGGGGTGGTCCGAGCGGCGATTTCTTGGCGGCGTCGACCAGCCTCGCCGAGCAGTGGCCAGAGGGCGGACCGCCCGAATTGTGGAGCCGCCCGCTCGGGGCGGGCCACACCGCAATCCTGGTGGCCGACGGTCGTCTGTACACCATGTATCGGGAATCGCACGGCGAAGGTGGCGGAAGTCCCTGGACGCCACGCGAGGCTGTGGTAGCCCTCGACGCCGGCACCGGCGAGATGCTTTGGGAGTACGCCTACGATTCGATGAATCAGGACTTCGGCCAAGGCGCCGGGCCCCACGCGACTCCGCTCCTGGTCGATGGACGGTTGTTCGCGGTGGGGAGCAACAAGGAACTCCATGTGCTCGACTCGGCGACTGGCGAGTTGATCTGGGAGCGAAACCTGATCGACGACTTCGGCGCGCCCCCGTTGCTGATCCGTTCGATGATCAAGCCGGGTTCTGGGATGAGCCCCACGCCCTACCGGGACATGATCCTGCTCCAGGTGGGTGGGCCCGGGCAGGCGGTGATGGCGTTCCGGCAGCGTGACGGCGAGGTGGTGTGGCGAAGCGGTAGCTTCCTCGTGTCCCACGCGCCGGTCGGGCTCATCGAGGTGGCCGGTCGTGCCCAGGCCGTGGTGTTCGCCGGTCAGGGCGTGTTCGGGATGGATCCCGATGACGGCAGAGTGCTGTGGACCCACCCGCACGATGCTGGCAATGACTTCAACTTCCAGGTCCCGATCTACGACCAGGACACCGGGGTGCTATTTTCTTCTTCGGGCTACATCGGAGGTAGCCAGGCCATCCGGCTGATACCGGATGACGACGTCACCTACACGGAGCTGCTCTGGGCCGACCCGCGTCTGCGGTTTACGTTCCTTAACGTGCTGAAGATAGGAGACTTTATCTACGGGACAAGCGGCCAGAGTGCCACGGCAATCCTGACCGCGACCCATCTGGAGTCGGGTGAGACTGCGTGGCGAGAGCGTGGCTTCTCCAGGGCTACTATGGTGCAGGCCGATGGGAAGGCGATTCTGATGGAAGAAGACGGCGACCTGTCGCTGGTGCGGCTCAGTCCGTCTGGTCTTGAGAGACTGGCGAGCACACCGCTCTTCGACACCCGCACCTGGACGGTGCCGACGCTCTCGGGGACGACGCTTTATGCACGTGACCGCGAGCGGATCGTTGCACTTGATCTCGGTTTCCGCTAGATTGCTCACCGCAAGCATGTTCTTCCTTCGTTCGCGCCTCTCGCTAGTTACCGCTGCGGTCCTCGGCGGTCACGTTACGGCACTCGCTGCCGCCGCGCTCGCCCTCTGCTGTTTCTCGCATGTAGAGACACCGGAGCCGGGCGACCACTGTCCGCTGCACCTCGGCGATTCTGGGCCGTCTTCGTCCTACGTTGGGGATCGGGCCGGCATCGGTGGCCACGCGGCACATGGCTTGAGCGATGATGCCTCGCCTGCCAGCCGCCATACCTCAGGCGATAACGGTCAGGTGTGCTGCGACGACGAATTTACCCCCGAGGTCGCGTTTGGGTCACCCGCGCTCATGACCTCCGCGGTCATGTTGCTTTCTCGCCCATCCCTGGCCCAACGAGTTGAGGACCGACATGTCAGCGGTCCGACCGTACCTTCTCGCATCGAGATTCCACCCCCTCGCGCATAGTCCGTCCGGCACGACTGCTGGTCCCGGTGTTCGCCAGGCTGGGCCCTCACGGGTCGAGCCGCTGCTTGGTCACGTAGCGCTACACCGCGACCTGAACCCAGACGCGAGACAGATATCTCAAGGGAATGATAGGGATGACGAACCTAAGACGTAACGTGGGAGCCTTGGCGCTCCTATTGACAGTGGCCGCCTCCACCGTCGCCCAGCATGGGCGTCCGGCGCGGCCCGCGGCCGGGGACGGCATCGCTTCGCTGGACGTGTTCGCGCAGGGGCCGGTCCTTGATCTGCTCACCACCGAACGGCGCGGTTCGCAGCTGGAACTCGGTCACCAGCGCTCGACCGATGGTGGGCAGACCTGGAGCCCGCGCCGGCGCATAGACACCTCCAGCGCGCCGATCTCGATCGCCAGCCGAGGCAATGAGCCTCAAGTGGTGGCCCATGGCGACCATGTGCTGGTGCAGTGGTCTACCACCGGCTCGTCCCGGTTCGGCGCCGGACCGATGGTGACCGCGCGCTCCAGTGACGGGGGGCTTACCTGGCGCCCGGTGGCGGGTCCTGCCGGCAACGACCCTGCCGACGCGCAGACCTTCGCCGACATGACCGCCGATGTCGCGGGCGTGTTCTACGTGGCCTGGATCGGGAGTCATGACGGACCGGCACGACGAGGTCTCGGGGTGGCTCGCTCGACCGACTATGGTGCCACGTGGGAGCACAGCCAGCTGGCTGACGACTCAAGTTGCGCCTGCTGTTGGAATCGTATGGCCACCACTCCAGAACGGCTGGTACACGTCCTCTATCGGGACCACGGCGTGCGAGATATGCGCTTGGCGACGACCGACGACGGAGGCGCGAGCTGGACGCTCGGCGGCACGGTGGGCGAGTTCGACTGGGAATTTCCTGGTTGCCCCCACGTGGGTGGAGGGCTTGGTTGGATCAGTGGCGGCGTATTGGGACAGCTCGTCGCGCTTGTCTGGACAGGCCATGAGGAGCGGCACGGCCTGTATGTGGTCCGTTCGGCCGACGACGGCAACTCGTGGTCGTCGCCCGTGAGGATGGGCGGCGAGCGGGCCCGTCACGGGGATCTGGCGACTGCCGGTTCGACCGCGGTCGCCGTGTGGGACGAGTCGGGTGCAATCTGGGCCTCTCGCTCGGTCGCCGGCGGCGAAGGGTGGGTCCCAGAGATGCGGCTTTCTCGCCCAGAAGCCGTCGCATCCCACCCGCTGGTGGTGACGACGGGCGAGGGGTTCCGCGTGTTCTGGACCGAACGAGAGGACGGACTCCTCAGATGGCGCTCCGCTGAGGTCGGACACACGAGTACGACCTCGACGAGTGGCCAGAACTAGCGGATGGCGTCGCTATTGACCCCGCGCCTTGTCCTCGGCGCGGCCGCCGCGTAGGGTGTTCTCCAGCCCGTAGTTTCCTTCGTGGCAGGTGTATTCGAGGATGCGGTAGTCCGGCGAGTAGTTCATCGGCAGCTCAACGGTCCAAGCGTGTTCGAAGGCGTTCGGGTCCTCGACGGTGACCTGGTAGGTCATGTTGTCCTCGTCGACCCGGATAAAGCGCTCGACGACCTTCATCTCTTCGCTCTGAGGGATACCGCGAATCCTGCGGGTCGCTACGTTGGTGCCCACTGTGCCCTTGGTGTTGTAGCCCACCGTCTCAACCACCAGCGTGTTGCCCTCCCAGTGGCCGCGTGAGTTGCCGTTCCACTGACGGATGGCGCCCGGCGGCCGCGGGGTGTTATCGATCGGGATGATGCGGCTGACATGGATCATTTCTGACGAGATGATCACGTAGCCAGGGATCTGCAGGATCAGGTGGCCGGTGTTGTAAGTCGGAAACATGTTTCCGGGTACGCCGCGGGTGATGCAGCGCTCCCAGGGCGTGTTGTGCACCCAGTGATCGGCGAGACGATTAAGGTTGTCGTCTCGCACCGATCTCGCCGAGTCCAGGATCGGAACCTGGCCCGTTGGCGGGTCGACCACCATTGAGCGTCGCCGCTGGTTCTGGGCGGCATGCGGCTCGGCCTGCGAGAAGTCACCGGACGGGCCGACGCCGGGGCCGCCCTCGCCGCCGTCGACGCCTGGGAACCAGTAGGCCAGCGCTTTGAGGTCGGCGAGGACCTCTGGGGTCTCAACCTCGAAGGGGGTTGTGTCGAAGCTGGTCCAGATCCCTGAGATGTCCGGTTGTCCGTCCGGCGTCGTGGGCTGTGTGTAGTTCTGAGCCAGCGTCGGGGTGGCGAGTATCAGGGTCGCGAGAGTGGTGAGGAGCGTGCGTCGTGTCGTCATTGGGTGATCCAATCACTGTTGAGTGTGCAAGGTATCTGGTGTTATCTACAGGTCCGTTAACTCCTCGAGCGAGCCGGTGCTGTCGCCAAGCGTCTCTCCAGGGAGTCCCATTTGGTCCAGCATTGTGACCAGCAGGTTGGCCATCGGTGTCTCGGGCGGGAGCGAGACGTGCCGGCCAGGTGTGAAGCGTCCGTTCCCGCGACCGGCCAGCAGCGTCGGCAGGTCGTGATGCAGATGGCGGTTGCCGTCTGAGATGCCTCCGCCGTAGACGAGCATTGTGTGATCCAGCACCGAAGCGTCCCCCTCTTCGGCGCGTGATAGTCGGTCGAGCAGGTGGGCGAACTGTTCGACGTGGAACCGGTTTAGCTTGGTGATCTTCTCGATTTTGTCTGGATCGCCACGATGGTGGGTCAGACCGTGGTGGGCTTCGGTGATTCCCGTCTCGTGGTAGACCTTGTTCCCCAGTTCGAGACCGACCATGAAGGTGATAACACGGGTGATGTCGGCTTCGAAGGCCACCGCCATCAGATCGAACATCAGCCGCGCGTGCTCGATGAAGCTATGGGGGACGCCCCGCTGTGGGCGAGCCATGCCGGGATCGACGGCTTCGGCCTGTTCGGCGGCTTGAATACGGCGCTCGATGTCACGCACTGAGAACAGGTACTCATCCAGCTTCCGCCGGTCGGTGGGACCCAGCGTGATCTGGAGGCTCCGCGCCTCTTCCTGAACCAGGTCCAGCACGCTCTGGTCGCGCCGCGCGCGCCGAGCGCGGCGCACCGGGTCTGGGTCGAAGTCGTCGGTGCCGAACAGTCGCTCGAACACCGCGCGTGGGCTGATCTCCTGCGGCATGGGGGACGAGGGCGTGCGCCACGAGATGGTGTTGCTGTAGGAGCAGCTGTAGCCACTGTCGCAGTTGCCGCCAAAGAGTCCTTCCTCACAGCCGATCTCGAGTGATGCCAGCCGTGTCTCACCCCGCAGAGACTCGGCCACCATTTGGTCGGCAGACACACCGGCATGGATGTCTGCGCCGTAGGTCTTCTTGGGGTGTGTCCCGGTCAGATAGCTGGCGCCGGCGCGGGCGTGGTCGCCCGGACCGTCGCCCAGGGCGCGGCCCCTGTTATGGGTTAGACCCGACAGGATCGAGAACTGGTCGCTGAAGCCGGTCACCGGCTGCAGGATGCGGGGCAGTGCGGCCGGTAGCGGGAAGGTCCCGTCCACCCCGGGTGGGGTCCAGGCATCCATGATGATGCCGTTTGGCACATACACGAAGGCCATTCGATCCGGCGTGGCGATCTGAGCCGCGGCGCCGCGGGCATAGGCCGGTGTCATGGCGTCGAGGACGGGAAGCGCTAGGGTCGCTCCCAGGCCGCGCAGCACCGTGCGTCGGGGCAGCACTCGAGTCGAGCTCATGGTGTGGGCTCCTCTGGACGACGGAGACGGAACGGCTCGCTCTTTACCACGCCGTGTACGAGCGTCGAGAATCGGTAACCATCGTCCATCGTGTCACGGGTGATAGCGTCGACGGTCGTGTCGTCTGCCGATTCGAGACCACGGCCCAGTCCGTAGGTCAGCAGCTTCTCGGCGAGATTGCGGGTGAAGGCCTCGCTCTCGTCCCGCAGGATGGTCTTTAGCTCTCGCGACCCTCGGAAAGACGTGCCGTCGGGCAATGTGCCCGAGTCATCGATTTCGAACTCGCCGTCGTGGGTTCGCCAGGCTCCGGTCGCATCGTAGCGTTCCAGACCGAATCCGAGTGGGTCGATCTGGTCGTGACACACCGCACAGGTCGGGTTGGCCCGATGCTGCTCCAGCTGGCTGCGGAGCGACCCGGTGGTCCCGACGACGGTTTCGTCCAGGGCCGGTACCCCGTCGGGAGGGTCTGGCGGTGGCGAGCCGAGGAGGTTTTCCAGTACCCACTTACCGCGAAGCACCGGAGAGGTCCTGGTGGGATAGGACGACACGGTGAGGATGCTGCTCTGGGTAACCAGACCGCCCCGCTGGTCGCCATCGAGCTCGACGCGCTGGAATACCTCGCCGTCAATCCCCTCGATGCCGTAGTGGCGGGCCAGAGGACCGTTTAGGAAAGTGAACGGCGCGTCCAGCAGGTCCAGCACACTGCGGTCTTCCCGGATCACCGCCTCCACGAACAGCTCTGTCTCCCGTCGCATGGCGTCGCGCAACTCGTCGTCGACGGTGGGAAACCGCGCGGGGTCTGGCTTGACCCGATCAAGGTTGCGCAGCTGCAACCACTGCGCTGCGAAGGTGTCGACCAGCGCCGCCGCTTTCGGGTGAATCAACAGCCGTTCGATCTGGGCCCGCAGGACGTCCGGCTCGTGCAACTGGCCGGCGTCGGCCAGGGCGGAGAGCTCATCGTCTGGCATGTCGGCCCACAGGAAGTACGAGAGCCGGCTGGCTAGCTCGTGGTTTGATACCTGGTGCGGGTCGTTCGAGCCCACCGGATCCCGCTCGATTCTGAACAGGAAGTGGGGCGAAAGGAGGACTGCCTGGACCGTCAGTCGCACCCCCTCGTCGAACGAGTCACCTTCGGCCACCGCCTGCTCGACCAGGCCGGTCAGTCGAGCGACCTCGCCCTCGGTCACCGGGCGCCGGTAGGCGCGACGCGCCAGGTTTGTGACAATCTTTTTCGCGCAACCTTCGTCGTAACCGGCCGCCGAGGGCTGGCAGATGAAGATCCGCTCGTAACTCGCGGGGGGCTCCAGGCTCTGGTTGAACGGTCCCACGATGTCGAGGTAGTCGATGTATAGGATGCGGCGTCCGTCCGGAAGTAGGTTGTCACGCGGATCGGAAATGTTGGCTACGTGCGGGTACGAGACCCGGAAGTCGTGCTCGCCCGCTTCGACCCGCAGTCGGGTCACGATTTCGCCGCGTTCGTAGCCGAAGGCATTGACGCCCTCCACGATGGTGGTGTTGAAGACCTGTCCGTCGAGGGTGGCCACCACCGGCACGGGCGGTGCAGCCTGGCGCATCTCCTCGATGAACTGTGCCCGTTCGGTTTCGGTGTCGGTCGGCAGTGGTGGCGTCGGAGGGGCACCCTCTGGGCGTGGCGGCCGACGCCGATAGTTGGCAATACGAAACCGGAACTCGTAGTCCGCGGTCCACGGGAACAGGTGCGACCCATAGAGCGCGCCTCGCATCGAGAATGGCAAGGTGTCGGCCGCATCGAGGCTGCCGTCGGCGTCATGTGAGCGCCGACCCATGTAGTGCGCGAGTTGGACGGGAGCATCGGGTGGGGCCGGACCGAACACTGCTTCCTGCGACAGACGGCGCGCCGCGGCGATGTACTTCTCCATCAACAACGGCGAGACCGATAGCACATCTCCGTTGTTGTCGAATCCGTAGCCAGAGTCGTCGGCGGGGAAGTCGACCGACGGTCTGGCGTGCACGCCGAGCAGTGAACGGACCGTGTTGTCGTACTCGACACGGTTGAGCCGCCGGGCGGTGACGCGGCCCGGGCCACTGGTATCCCCATTGGAGGGGCCGACGAGCGTATCGAGTACGGCTGCCACCGACTCGATCTCGGCCCTCTCGGGAGCAGGTCGGCCTCGTGGAGGCATCTCGCCGGAGCGGATTCGCTCGGCCACCTGCTTCCACAGGTCGGAATGCTCGGTGGGGTCAGCACCGGTGCCGAATAGCTCGAACGTCAGGTCAGCGACCAGCAGGTCATTGTTGTGGCAGTTGCCGCAGTAGGCGGTCAAAAATGGACGCACCTCGGTGTCGAACCGGTCAACCGGCTGGGCCGAGGCGTTCGACGCGAAGATCACCAGGGCGATGGCGCCCGGGATGGGCGCCGCCCGAAACAGGCGCTTGACCGATGGCATGGTCCGCGCTGGCTACGGTGCTACCGATTCGCACGCTGACGGTCGAGTACAACCACGTCGAGCGTCAGCTGAATGGGCACCGACACTGGATCGAAACACAGCTTGTCGTCACAGGCCTGGTAGTTGAGGCTGCCGCTGACGGTCATCCCGTCCATTTCGGCAAACGCTTCCTCGACCCCGGGCTCCCCTGACACCACTGCCTCCTGCAGCAGCGTGAACGGCCGCATGTAGACCGGTACCCGCTCGTCGAGCGGCTCGAAGTGGTAGATCTCAGATTCCGGAAACTCGACCGGCTCGAAGCGGACGTACTCGAGCGGGTTTAGGTCCAGCCCGATGATCCGATACCCGAGCTCGTCTGCCCCCGGGGCATAGACGTGGATGTTTGGGTTTGGCTCGACCTCGACTGCGATCGAGAACTTGGTGCCGACGGTCACGCTCGGGTCGCTTGCGTAGGCGGTCAGCTTGAGGTGCGCGGTCTCCCCAGAAATCGCCTCGATCGGGGACAAGCCGGCGCCCAGCTTCAACATGACGTTGGCGGTGGTGTTTCGTTCCCGGTAGAACTCCTCAAAGAACCGCGAGCTGACGCGTCCCTCGCCGTCGAGCATAAAGGTGCCGGGGTACGGCGTACCCACGATCATCTCGCTGGCGCCGAACACCGACACATATTTCCTCGCGTCGGCCTGCACATGCGGATTGTCCTTGTTCGGACCGATCGCCTCGGCGGCCACCGTGTTCAGGATGCCGAAGTCGGTGATTACAGCCGAATCGTCGTCCGACAGCAGCGGGAACGTGATCCCGCGCCGCTCGGCGAAATCCTTAAGAATCGCCTCCGAGTCGTAGCTGATGGCGGCCACGGCCAGTCCGCGGCCCCGAAGTTCTTCCAGCCGGTCTTGCAGCTCCACGAGCTGCGCTTTGCAGTACGGTCACCAGTCGGCCGACCGATGAAAGAGCAGAATGCCCCCGTTGGGCCCGAGAATTGAGCTCAGGTTGCGCATTCTTCCGTTCTGGTCTGGGAGGCTGAAGTCGGGTACGCGCTCGCCCACTTGCGGGCCGAGCGAAGCCACGTCGATCGCGTCTCTGGACTGCATCGCGGACGGTCCCACGCCGAGTACGAGGGCCGCCAACGCGCCGGCCAGAACGTCACGGCGAATCTGTCGCTTCATGTTGGTCGGATCCTATCACTGGCGCGGCTGGCTCGCTATGGTCGGGAGACTTCAAGCTCGGCGCACTGCATCAGCTCGGTCACCGGTTCGCCGTACCTGCCGCCCGTGCGCTGTGTCGTAGGTCGGCGTCAGGATCACCGAGCCGTTCAGTCGTCTTCGCCGTGGACGTCGATCTGGATGTCGTTCGGGTCGTCGAGGTCGACCGTCACCGCCAACACCATGGGGCGGCAGCAGACCTGGCAGTCTTCGATATATTCCTGCCGGCGAACTGAGCGGTCGACGGCGACCTCCAGGCCCTCACCGCAGTAGGGACAGGAGATGAGGTGCGCGTTCATGAGGATCCGGTTTCAGGCCACGTCTATAATTTCGCCTAGGAGGAACACCGAATGCGAACCGTGCAGAAGCTCACGCTTGACGACGCTCGCGCCATGATGGCCGGCGCCGAAGCCAAGGCAATCGAGATCGGCGTCGATATGGACATTGCCATCACCGACGACAACGGCAGCTTGCTGCTGTTTCAGCGGATGGACGGCGGTCGGATTACCAGTATCGACGTGGCCATCAGCAAGGCGTTCACGGCGGCCGCGGCTCGCAAATCGACCCGCGACTACGGTGTTGCCGGCGCGGCGGGAGGTCCGGCGTTCGGCATCCATGTCAGCAACCAGGGTCGTTTCATGATCGTCCCCGGCGGGCTCCCCGTGTTTGTCGACGACCAGATCGTGGCCGGCATCGGATGTAGCTCGGGCACGCCAGACCAGGATGAAGTGGTGGCCCAGGCCGGCATCGACGCGCTGATGTCCCACTTGAGGGGCTAGTGGCTCCTACTGCTACTGTTGCTGCGCGCGCTCTTCGAGCACTCGCCGAAAGGTGACGCCAAGGTCTTTACCTAGGCTGGTGTCGGCGCCGAGCCGTTCGAGGAGCGCACCCGTCTCCTTCTGGGTGTAGAACGATCCAGAGCGGTACTCACCTTCCCAGGCGATCATCCAGGGGGTCTGACCGCGATCGTTGATCGCGTTGATGTCGGCGCCTCGTTCGAGCAGATAAGGCACCAGCGTCGTGCCGCCGAGATAGACTGCGCCATGGAGCGCGGTCTGGTTCACGTCGTTCTTGGCGTTGATGTCCAGCCCGAGCCCCAGCAGATACTCCACCGAGGCAAGCGCTAATTCCTGCAGCGCGAGGTTGTCCCCGAACCACCGCACACCGTACTTGTCTGCTCCGTCCACGTAGTCGGCCCCGGCGGCCACCATCAGCGCCGTGGTGTTGTCGTCGGTCCGCAGCTGGGGGTCGGCGTTCGCCTCAACTAGTAGTCGCATGCTGTCCAGATCGTTGAAGCTAGCGGCGAGGAAGAATGGTGTCGCGCCGATCTGGTTCGGTGTCAGGCCGTTGGCCTGGGTGATCCGGCGAGAGACAAACGGCAGCCGTTTGGCGAGCCGGGCGTTCGGATCTGCGCCGCGGGCCAGGAGCGCGCCGACCACCTCAGGCATCTTTCGCTGTACGGCTGCGTGTAAGGCGGTCCGTCCGGCACCGGCATGATTCGGGTCGGCGCCCCGCTCTAGCAGGAACAGCGCCATCTCGGGGTGCCCGCTGTCGATCGCCACGAGCAGCGCCGCGGCTTCGGTGTCGGCGACGAAACGTGCGCTGGCGTTTGTGTTGCCACCGATGCCGTCGGGCGCGGCCTCGTTGACATCGGCTCCGGCGGCCAGCACCAGCCGGGCCGCGTCGAGATTGCCTTGCTGCGCGGCGAAGAGCAGCGGCGTGAACCAATTCGCGGTCCTCGCCGTGGCCGAGCCTCCCACCTCGAGCAGCAGCCGGACCACCGGGACGTGGTTCTCCACGATCGCCAGCATCAGCGCGGTCTGCTTGAGCGCGCCCTCGGTGGCATTGGGGTCGGCGCCCGCGGTGAGGAGCAGGCGAACGACTTCGAGGTTGCCTACCCGGGCGGCCGTCATCAGCGGCGTTTCACCGCTGGTCCGGGCGATGTTCGGCTCGGCGCCGGCGTTCAACAGTTGTTGAACCACCTTCGCGCTGCCGTTGACAGCGGCCAGCGAGAGTGCGGTTACCCCGTGGTCGTCGGTCGCGTTTGCGCTCGCACCCGCCTTGAGCAGCAGTTGTACAAGGGGCTGACTGTCCCGATGAGCGGCCCAGTGGAGCGCGGTGGTGCCGTCGCCAAACCGGCTGTCGACCTCTGTTCCCGCGTCGAGCAGCGTCTGAACCTGGTCGGAATTCGACCGCCGGGCGGCCTCGATCAGCGCCAACCCGTCGGCGTTGGTAGTCTGGCCGTTCGCCGGAATGCCGACGACACATAACGTCACCAAGAGCACTGACGTCTTGAGCACGGGAGTTCTGGAGCGCATGTCTGTTTCTTGACTCGCTGTTGTAGCTCTCATGATAATGCAGGCGGCGTGTTTCGATACAGCAGAGCGATGATGAGGCGG
>DEAA01000054.1:66492-81882 GCA_002346545.1 Acidobacteria bacterium UBA2994 | reverse complement strand
CGCTCCTGCAGCAGTATTGCATCGGCTGCCACAACGGTCGGACCCTCGCGGCCGACCTTTCCCTGCAAGACGCCGACCCGGCCACGGCTGGGCACGAGACAACCGACGTCTGGGAGAAGGTGGTTCGCAAGCTGCGTACCCGGGCCATGCCGCCACCCGGTCGTCCTCGTCCAGAGGAGGCTGCGTATGATGGATTCCTGGCCAGGTTGGAGGAGACGATCGATGGCGCTGCGGCCGCGGCGCCCAACCCGGGCCGTCGACCGGCCGTGCACCGGTTGAACCGGGCCGAGTACGCCAACGCCATCCGCGACCTGCTCAACCTCGAGGTCGACACCCGCACGCTGCTGCCGGCCGACGACTCCGGTTTCGGGTTCGACAACATCGCCGACGTGCTTTCGGTGTCGCCCATGCTGACCGAGCGGTATCTCTCTGCGGCACGTAAGATCAGTCGTCTGGCGGTTGGCGACCCCACCCAGGCGCCCTCGACCAACATGTTCGAGGTCGACAAATATTTGAAGCAAGACGGCCGTGTCAGCGACGACCTGCCGTTCGGCTCGCGGGGTGGTCTGGCCGTACGACACATCTTCCCAGTCGACGGCGACTACGTCATCAAGGTTTATCTGTCGCGGACCTATGACGGTCGGGTCCGCGGACTGGCCAATCAGCACGCGCTTGAGGTGCGTCTCGATGGTGCGCTGGTCGACAGCTTGACAGTTGGGGGGCAGCTCCTCGACGCCGACGGCGAGCCGCGACGGCGCGATCTCCGCAATGCCGACGATGACGGGCAGGAGGTCAGATTCACGGCGCCGGCCGGACCGCATCTTCTTGCGGTCAGCTTCGTCGATCAGGCGGCCGTGCTCGAAGGGATGAAGCGGCCGCACTATGCCGTGACCAGCTACGAGTACGCCGGCGACCAGACGCTCGACCCCGGGATTAGTCGTGTCGAGCTGCGAGGGCCTTACGCGGTGACCGGTCGTGGCGATACCCCGAGTCGGCGGACTATCTTCAGCTGCCGCCCGCGGGCCGATGCCCAGGCAGGTTCCGACGACGAGCTTGCGTGCGCGCGGGAGATTCTCGGCCGTCTGGGGCGTCGCGCGTTCCGTCGGCCGCTCGAGCTCCGTGATCTCGACATGCTGCTCGAGTTTTTCAGTATGGGCCGCGAGCAGGGCGATTTCGCCGCCGGTATCGAGATGGCGCTCCGCCGGATCCTGGTGAGTCCAGACTTTCTGTTCAGGCGCGAGCAGGACCCCCCGGGGCAGGCCCCGGGCGAGCCGTACGCCATTAGCGAAGTGGAGCTGGCGTCGCGTCTGTCCTTCTTCTTGTGGAGCAGTATCCCGGACGAGGAGCTGCTCGGGTTGGCCGAGCGAGGTGAGCTGCGAGCCTCGGGGGTGCTCGAGGCCCAGGTGGCGCGGATGCTGGTCGATCCTCGCGCCAGCACCCTGGTCGACAACTTCGGAGGGCAGTGGCTGTATCTCCGGAACATGGCGCTGGTAGCCCCAGACCCCTATGCGTTCGCTGATTTTGACGCGAACCTGCGGGGGGCGATGGCTCGCGAGATGGAGCTGTTTGTGGACAGCCAGATTCGCGAAGACCACAGTGTCTTAGAGCTGATGACCTCGGACCAGACGTTCGTGAATCAGCGGTTGGCCGAGCACTACGGCATCCCGAACGTCTACGGCAACCACTTTCGTCGCATTACCCTCGATGGCGAGCTCGCTCCGCGTCGTGGGCTGCTCGGAAAGGGCAGCTTGTTGACGGTGACCTCGTATGCACACCGGACCTCACCGGTAGTGCGCGGAAAGTGGCTGCTCGAGAACATCCTCGGTACTCCGCCGCCCCCCCCGCCAGCCGATGTCCCGGCCCTAGCCGAGAATGACGATTCCGATGCGCCTCCCCGGTCGGTGCGCGAGCGGCTGGAGGTGCACCGCGAGAATCCGGTGTGTGCCTCGTGTCACCGGGTGATGGACCCGCTAGGTTTCGCCCTGGAGAACTTCGACGCCATCGGACGATGGCGGTCGGAAGGCGACGGGGGCACACCGGTCGACAGCGCCGGGGTGCTGGGTGACGGCACCCCGGTGGATGGCCCGGCGTCGCTGGTGGACGCGCTGCTAATACGGCCCGAGAGTTTCGTCACCACCGTGACCGAGAAACTGCTGACCTATGGATTGGGTCGCGGTGTAGAGTATTTCGATGCCCCGGCGGTACGTCGCATTGTGCGCGATGCCGCCGCTGAGGATTACCGCTGGTCGGCGATCATCGCTGGGATCGCCCGGAGCGTGCCGTTCCAGATGAGGACACCACCGTCATGATCATCACCAAGATGGCGTTGCCACGCCGGACGTTCCTGCGCGGAGTCGGTGCGACCCTCGCGCTGCCGCTGCTCGACAGCATGGTGCCGGCGCTGTCGGCGAGCGCGCGCGCGGCGGGTGGGTCTGTCTCTCGGCTCTACGTCGGGTATGTCCCGAACGGCGTCATCATGGACCAGTGGACGCCGTCCGCCGAGGGCGACGGTATCGACTTGCCTCAGACGCTGGCGCCCCTGGCGCCCTATCGGGACAAGGTCACGGTGGTGACTGGACTGGCGAGCGAGCCGATGTTCCCGCTGCCGGGCGAAGGCACCGGTGACCACGTGCGTGCGGCCGCCGCGTTCCTGACCGGTGTGCATCCCAAGAAAACCGAGGGGCCGGACATTCGTGGTGGCACCTCGATGGACCAGATTGCCGCGGCCCAGATCGGGCAGGACACGCAGCTGACGTCGCTTGAGCTCAGCCTCGATCCAAACGAGCTGATCGGCGCCTGCGAGGCGGGCTGGAGCTGCGCCTACGCCAACACCCTCTCCTGGCGGAATCCGACCACGCCGCTCCCCATGGAGAATCAGCCGCGGGCGGTGTTCGAGCGTCTGTTCGGCGATACCGACGACACGAGCACCAACGCGCGACTGGCCCGCATCCGCGAAGACCGCAGCATTCTCGACTCGCTGGTTCATGAGGTGGGCAGTTTCCGGAACTCGCTTGCCCCCAGTGATCGCGACAAGGTCAACCAGTATCTGGACGCCATCCGGGACATCGAGCGCCGCATCCAGCTGGCCGAGCGGCAGGCGGACGTGGAACTGCCAGAATTGGCGCGACCGACCGGCGGCATTCCGGACACGTTCGCCGACCATGCGCGGTTAATGTTCGACCTGCAGGTGTTGGCGCTGCAGACCGACATGACCCGCATCATCACCTTCATGATGTCGCGCGAGGTCAGCCCGCGCACCTATCCGGAGCTGGGTATTCCGGATCCGCATCACGGGCTGTCGCACCACCAGAACAACCCGGCGCAGATGGAGAAGCTGGCTAAGGTCAACCTGCACCACATTGAGCAGTTCGCCTACTTTGTCAACCGGCTGGCGAATACGCCGGACGGCGATAGCTCGTTGCTCGATACGATGACCATGCTTTATGGTTGCGGCATAAGCGATGGCAACCAGCACCTGCACGTGAACCTGCCCGTTATGCTGGTGGGTGGGGCGAACGGTCGGATCAAGGGCGGCCGTCACCTGAAAGTGGCCGACGAGACGCCCCTGACAAACCTCCAACTGACCCTGCTCGACGCCGTTGGCGTCGAGACCGATCACCTCGGTGACAGCACGGGTCAGATCGAGCACCTGTCGGTGTAGGCGCCGCGGCGTGCGCTTGCTCGGTCCCCCCTGGCTACGGTCAGCCGCGTTTCTTTCTGGGTAGGAAGCTCTTGCGTGGCGGGCTCCGTCACAGTTGTGACGGAGCCGTCTGCTATCATCGGGCTGGCCTCCATCCCGCTCCAGCCGACTACCCGATGAGTACTCCGAATGAGCCCGTCGTGCCGCTGCCCGAGGCTATGCCGTCGGACCCGCAGGTACCCGATCTAGCGGCCGCCCCGCTCGACGACCAAGTTGACCTCACCGATCCGGGGTTCTACATCAACCGCGAGCTCAGCTGGCTTGAGTTCAACCAGCGGGTACTCCTGCAGGCCGAGGACAGGCATCACCCGTTGCTAGAGCGGGTCAAGTTCCTGGCCATTGTGGGCACCAACCTCGACGAATTCTTCATGGTGCGGGTGGCCACGCTGAACCGGAAGTTTCGGGCGGGTAGCGAAGATGTGTCTCCGGACGGTCTGAGCACAGCCGAGCAGCTCGAGGCAATTCGTCGTCGGGCACGCCAGATGATGTTCGATCAGGCCCGGTGCTGGTCCGACATGCTGCGGCCTCAGTTGGCGGTGCGCGGGGTGCGCTTTCTTGAGCCAAGCGACTACACTGCTGCGATTCGTGGCTATTTGCGAGCGTACTTCCGTCAGAACGTGTACCCGATCTTGACCCCGCTCGCCTTCGACCCCGGGCACCCGTTCCCATTTATCTCGAACCTGAGCTTAAACCTGGCCGTTGCGGTGCGGCACGAGGGGCGCACCCGGTTCGCCCGCGTGAAACTCCCGCACGTTGTGCCTCAGTTCATCGCTGTGCCAGAGTCGGTGACCGGCCGGCCTGGGTCCACGTTCGCGTTTCTCTCCGACGTGGTCAAAGTCGGTCTTGACATGCTCTTTCCTGGGGTCGAGATTGCCAGCGCGCACTTGTTCCGGATCATCAGGGACACTGACATGGTCATTCAGGAAGACGAGGCGGATGACCTTCTCGAGACCGTCGACAGGTCGCTCAAGCGGCTGCGCTGGGGGGAGCTCTCGCAGCTGCTCGTCGAGTCGGACATGCCGACGCGCGTGCTCAACATCCTCATGGAGAACTTCGAGATCGAAGAGGATGTCGTGGAGCGGACTGGCGACCGGATGTCGTTTGGTGACTGGATGGAGCTGACCAAGATCCATTTACCGCAGCTGAAGGACCCCACCTTCTCGCCGCGCGTGCTTTGGACCGAGGCCGATACCGAAGGCGTCTTCGATCAGATCAGCGAGCGCGACTATCTGGTCCACCACCCGTTCGATTCGTTCTCGTCGGTCGAGACATTCCTCCGGACTGCCGTTGATGACACCCACGTGGTGGCCATTAAGATGACCCTCTACCGGATTGGGTCCGACTCGCCGCTGATCGATCTGTTGATCGAGGCGGCCGAGGCTGGCAAGCAGGTGGCGGTGCTGGTCGAGCTGAAGGCGCGGTTCGACGAGCGGAACAACATTGCCTGGGCGCACCGGCTGGAGTCGGCCGGGATCCACGTGGTCTACGGCCTGCTGCACCTGAAGACTCACTGCAAGCTTTGCCTCGTGGTGCGTCACGAGCATGGCGGCATCAAGCGCTACGCCCACGTCGGTACCGGGAACTACAACGCGGCGACGGCCAAGGTCTACACCGACCTCGGGCTGTTCACCGCGAACCCAGCCGTCATCGACGAGATAACCGAGGTGTTCAATCACCTCACGGGGTATTCCAACCAGCGGGATTATTCGGAACTACTGGTGGCGCCGTTCAACTTTCGCAGCGGTATGACTGCCCTCATCGAGCGGGAGGCGGAGCATGCCCGGCAGGGTCGGTCCGCCCGGATCATCATCAAGAACAATTCGATTGCCGACCCCGAGATGATCCGGACGCTCTACCGCGCGTCGCAGGCCGGGGTGCGGGTCGACTTGGTGGTTCGCGGCGTGTGCTGTCTCCGCCCGGGTATCCCAGGGGTGAGCGACAAAATCACCGTGAGGTCAATTGTGGGCCGGTTCCTCGAGCATTCCCGCGTCTATTACTTCGAGAACGCTGGTCAGCCAGAGGTGCTTATCGGGAGCGCCGACCTGATGGAACGGAACCTCGACCGCCGCGTCGAGGCACTATGCTTCATTCGTGATTCGGAGATCGCAGACACCTTGCGATACGCGGTGCTCGATGCCTGCCTAGCCGACACCGCTCGGGCGTTCGAACTCGGTTCGGACGGCCACTACGTTCGGGTCGTTCCTCCGGAGGGGGCCGATCCCGTAGACGCCCAGAAGGCCCTCCTCGCCGGGATCCAGACGAACGCCTAGCGCCTCACCCAAACCTCAACCCGGTCGGTCATGGGTGCAGCCGACTAGTGATGATGGTGGTGATACGCCTCGTGTTCGGCGTGTGCCTTGTCTCGCTGGACCTTCTTGGCCGCGTGCCGAGCCTTGCCGAGGTTTCGCTCCTTCGTGCCTTCGGTGCTGACGGAAGTGATCGACAACAGTCGGTCGAGATCGGTGGCCTTGCAGGCGGGGCAGGCGGGGGAGTCGCCTTTCAACACGAGCTGCTCGAACTGGTTGTGGCACTTGCGACACTCGTATTCGAAGATCGGCATAACCAGACCAGCGTAGCACAGGCCGGGCTGGCTGGTTTACGCTCAGGCTGGGAATGCGGAAAGGATGCACGCGAATGCCGCCGAGCGGAATATCGAAGCGGGCATGAGGTCGCTTCACTAGTCGAGGCTGTTGAGGAACGTGAGTAGCGCCGCGTTCACCGCTTCGGGCGCCTCCTGCTGGATCCAGTGCCCCTCGCCCTCGATGATGGTCGAGCCGCGGAAGTCGATGCAGTTGGCGCCGGCGCCCGCGTAGATGTCGACGCCGGGGACGAACGTCCGGACCGGGTCCTCTGAACCGCCGATGAATAGGCTCGGCTGGGTGATCTGTGCCGTCGATAGTTGCGGCAGCATCTCCCAGTCGCGTCCTTGTGCGCGGTAGCGGTTGAGTGGGCCGCGGAAGCCGCTCTGCTCGAAGGCCGCCGTGTAGTAGTCGAGGTCGGCCGCGGTCATCCAGGCCGGAAAGGGATCGGAGTCGACCATCATGCCGATGAAGTCGTCCACCGGTTCGGGATGTGACAGGCTGTGGAGCGGGGCGTCGGCGCCGTCGCCCGAGATGGTGTAGTAAAGCTTCCGCAGTCCGGTACGTACATCTACTTCGAGCGCCGCTTCCGCCACGCCCTCCGGTTCGAAGTACAGCTGGTAGAAGAAGCCGTTGCCATAGAGTGCTCGCCACTGGTCCATGCTGGGGGCGGCGCCTCGCTGGAAGAACGGCACGCTCAGTCCGGCCACCGCCGCCACGCGGTCCGGGTGAAGCGCGGCCGTGTTCCAGCAGATGGGTGCGCCCCAGTCGTGCCCAAAGAGAATCGCCTGATCTTCTCCCATTGCGTCGATTAGACCGACGACGTCGCCGGTCAGGTTAATCATGTCGTAGGCGGAAACTCCCTCCGGCTTGTCGCTGCCGCCGTATCCCCGAACGTCAGGCACCACGACCTTGAAGCCGGCCTCGGCCACCGGGCGGATCTGGTGACGCCACGAGTACCAGAGTTCGGGGAAGCCGTGGACCATGATGACCAGCGGTCCGTTCCCTTCGACGGCGCAGCGGAGCGCAATTCCGTTGGTTGCGATCTGCTCGAAGCTGAACGAGCGGTCCGGGCTCGTCTGGGCGCCAAGGCTTCGGGCGGCCATGGCTGCCATCGATGCGGTGGTGATGAATTCTCGACGGGTGGGGGTAGGGAACAACGGCGACTCCTTGTAACGGGTGCAACGACAGTCGTCCTAGTCTACTCCGCGCGCAAGGCGCCGATTGGCTCCACCCGCCCAGCCTGCCGGACCGGGAGTCAGCTGGGGAGGAAGCACACGGTGCCCAGCAGTAGCGAGACGGTGGCGGCCACCGTCGGGTCGAGCAGACTGGTCTCGATCAGCAAGGCATGGGAGGTGCGATACCATGACGCCTCGGTGACGGCCTATCCCGCAGCCGTGTTTCTCGGCGCGGTGCTCCTCTTTCTCGTGCAACCGCTCGTGGCCCGTCTGCTGCTTCCTCACTACGGTGGCAGCGCCGTGGTCTGGACCTCTTGTCTCTTCTTCTTCCAGGCGCTGCTGGTGGGAGGATATTGGTACGCGCATCGGCTCACTAGGCTGGATGGTGCTCGGCAGCCGATCGTCCATGCCGCCCTGATGGCGGCGTCATTGACGTTCCTGCCGCTGGCGCTCGACGTGGGCCTGGTCGATCCTTCTCGACCGACGTGGAGCATCACGCTGCAGTTAGCCGGACTGGTCGGGGTGCCGTATTTGATCTTGGCCGCGTCAAGTCCGCTCCTGCAGCACTGGCGCGCAGCTGAGACTGGATCGCCCTACCGGCTGTTTGCCGTTTCTAACGCCGGGTCGCTGCTGGGGCTGGTCAGTTATCCGTTTCTGGTCGAGCCGTTTCTGTCGCTTGAGGCCCAGGCTCGATTCTGGTCGGCCGGGTTTGTCTGCTACGTCATCCTGGTGACTGTCATCGGGTGGTCGGCGCGTCAGCGCTTGCTGAGGGCCGAGGCGCCGAGTGGTCCGTTTGTGGCGATCGGGCTACGCGGGTTGTGGCTCTCGCTGGCCGCCTGCGGGTCATTGGTTCTGCTGTCTACCACCAGTCAGCTGACCCGGGACGTGGCCGCGGTCCCGTTTCTCTGGGTGTTGCCGCTCGCGCTCTATCTCACGACCTTTGTTGTCTCGTTCGACCACTCCCGGTGGTATCGCCGGTCTGTCTGGACCACTGCTTACGTGCTGGGTCTCGCCGCCGTCGTGCTGCTGTACTGGCGGGCGGGCGCTGATGCCCCATTGGGACTGCCTGTCCAGATCGGCGTCTATGCGCTGGCGCTGGTAACGAGCTGCATGGTGTGTCATGGCGAGCTGGCCAGGCTTGCGCCACATCCGACACGGTTGACCGACTTCTACCTTATGGTCGCGGCTGGTGGTGCGCTGGGAGGCTTTCTGGCGTCGCAGGTGGCGCCACGGGTGTTCATTGATACCTGGGAATTTCCGCTGGCGCTGGTCGCCACTAGAGTGCTGCTGGCGGTCACTATAGGTCACGAAGAGGGTCGAGGATGGCGGGCCACCTGGCGGCCGATTGTCACTGTAGCCGCGCTGGGTGTGGCCGTGATCTGGTTGTCGGTGGGGACATCGGACCGCCGGGGCGAGTTGGTCACGTCGGCCCGCAACTTCTACGGCATCCTTCGGGTCTACGACCGTGAGGTGGGCATGAGGGAGTCTGTCGTTGCGCGGTCGTTCTACCACGGGAGCACGGTGCACGGCAGCCAGTATGTGGAGGAAGAACTGCGCGCCCTACCTACCACCTACTACGGGATTGACAGCGGCGTGGGGCTCACCATCGCGGCCCTTCACTCCATGAGTGCCGATGCGAGAGGGCTCCGCATAGGTGGCATCGGCCTTGGCGCCGGCACTATCGCGGCGCATGGCCGCGAGAATGACAGCTTTCGTTTCTACGAGGTGGACCCGGATGTGGTCCGCATCGCCGAAAACCACTTCTTCTATCTGGCCGAGTCGGCAGCGTCGGTGGAGACCGTGGTGGGCGACGCTCGCGCCCTGCTTGATGCGGAGCTGAGCGCAGGTCGGCCCGGACGCTTCGATCTCCTCGTCGTCGACGCCTTCTCGGGCGACGCCATTCCCGTGCATCTGCTGACGAAGGAAGCCTTCGAGCTCTACGCCAGCCATCTGGCGTTGGGCGGGACCATCGCCGTTCACATCTCGAACCGTCACCTCGATCTGCAACCAGTGTTGCGAGGTTTGGCACAGACGCTGGAGTACGATGCCTTTCCGCTGGTCAGCACCGACGACGGGTTAGGGGCGTTCGCCGCCGAGTGGGTGGTGCTGACCTCTGCCCACCGTTTGGCCGAGGCCCTAGCGCCGGCGGCCGCAGCCTGGTCCGGTCCGCCGGTCGAGCGGATCTGGACCGACGACTACAGCTCGATCTTCGCCACGCTGCGCTAGGGCGGCGCTACAATAGGGGTGCTAGAGGGGGAGCGAGAATGCAGGGCAAACCAGAAGTTATTGACGCGCTGAACGGCGCGCTTACCATTGAGCTGACCGCGATCAACCAGTACTTCTGCCAGGGCAAGATGTGTCACAACTGGGGCTTCAAAATCCTGGGTGAGAAACACGTGCATGAGTCGATGGGCGAGATGAAGCATGCCGAAAAGTTGATCGATCGCATCCTCTTCCTCGAAGGCACGCCGGAGATCGCGCGCTACGACGTTATCCGGGTCGGCACCAATGTGAAGGAGCAGTTTGAGGTAGATCTCGCACTGGAGCAGCGAGGAGTCGAAACCTACAACGCCGCGATCGAGCTGTGCACCAGCCTCAAGGACAACGGGACGCGTGAGGTGCTCGAACCGATCCTGTCCGAGTCTGAGGAGCACGTCGACTGGCTCGAGACCCAACTTTTCCGAATCGAGAGTGTTGGACTCGAGAACTACCTGACAGAGCAGCTGGGCGGCCACGATTAGGCCGCAGCAGAGTCAGAGGGAGTTTGGGGTGCGAGGGCGTCGCCTTCAGGCGCGGCGCTGGACGTACTGCTTGAGCAGGTGGTGGCAGGCGGTGCAGCCGTCGCCGGCCCCAGTGGCTTGGCGCAGGTCGCGGAGCGTCTGCACTTCCCCCTGGGTGAGCGTGGCCAGCAACTGGCACTCGGTCACCTGCAGGCATTCGCAGACGACATCGGTCCGCTCGGGTGGTGGCTGTCTCGTCACCGCATCCAGATCATAATTGTTTTGATAATGAGACGCAATCTCATTGTCGACCTGCCAATCTCCCCTTGAATTTCGGCCGTCAACGGCGTGGGATCAGTCCAGAACCGTAGCCCGACCGCTGTCCAGCAGGATGACCTTGCCGGCCGCCACGCTCGCGCGTTTGGTCATGCTGTCGCTCTCACGGTGCATCATCGAGAGCTCCCGTTTGGTAGCCTGCGCAGCATAGCACGGTCGCGGAGGAGGCTGCGGTGCCCGGGTGCCACCGGTACAATGGAGGGATGCAGAGTGCTCGGCGATGGTTCGTGGTGATAGCAGTGATGCTCGGGATGGCCGCACCGGTGTGGGCCGGCCAGAGCGCGGGCCCGGTGGACGGCTACCGCGCTCCGCGTACGTCTGACGGTCAACCGGACATTTCCGGCATTTGGCGCAACGACACCTTGACGCCTCTCGAGCGTCCCCGGCGCTTGGGCGACAAGGAGTTCTACACCGCCGAAGAGATCGCGGAGGTGAGACGTAACAACGATGAGTCGCTCGCTCGTGACGGCGCCCCGGGAGGTCGACGCACGCAGGCGGGCCGGTTCGGCGGCGGCTACAACCGGTTCTGGAGTGACACCCGGGACTCAGTGGCGTATACCGGTCGTACGTCGATGATCGCCGATCCGTCGACCGGTCGGGTGCCAACGACGCCCGAGGCGGAAGAGCGAGCCCGGTGGCTGGTCGAGCATCGGGCTGACGATCACCTGAACATGAGCCCGTACAGCCGCTGCATCACGCGCGGCATGCCGGGGTCGATGGTGCCCAACGGCTACAACACGGGGAACCAGATTCTCCAGGTGCCAGGCTACGTCATCATCCTCTACGAGATGGTGCGTGAACCTCGGATCATCCCAGTCGACGACCGTCCGCACATCGACGGCAAGATCCGGCAGTGGATGGGCGACACGCGTGGTCGCTGGGAGGGGGAGACCCTGGTGGTCGAAACGACCAACTTTACCGAGAAGGGCTGGATCACGCCGAATCAGAATGCCGGGCGGATGCACGGCGTGCCGGTGAGTCGCGAGCTACGGCTGGTGGAGCGGTTCACGCGGGTGGGGCCGGGCGTGCTCGACTGGCAGGTGCGAGTCACCGATCCGAACGTCTACACGCAGCCCTGGACCCTGGAGCTGCCGCTCCGACTCGACAACGACTACACGATCTACGAATACGCCTGCCACGAGGGCAACCGGGCGGTGACCGGGATCCTGGGCGGTGCCCGCCACGTCGAGCTGCGCGAGGCCGAGGGCGGGTAGTAGGCGGGCTATCGATGCCGTGAGGTGGCGGCCGGGTCGGCTGCGCGCTCGTTCAGCCAGTCGATGTAGCCGACGATGTCGCGCACCTGGTCGTCGGTGAGCTCTCGAGTCGAGATGGGCGGCATTTGGCCGAAGCCTTCCCGGACGATGGCCAGCACGTAGTCGGCATCCAGCGCGCCTCCGACTAGCGGCGGCGCCACGTCGCCCTTCGCCTCCTCGCCGTGACAGGTCTGACACACCAGCCGATACGGTTCGGCGCCAGCATGCTCTTCCTGAGCAGACGCCGGCGTTGCGATAGCTAGGGGGAACACGACGACAGCGCCAATCAGGAATCTGAGGATCATCGACTACTCCGGTAGCCCGAAGGCGACCAGCCTGGCGTCGGGTCCGGCGCCGGTGGCGATGACGATCAGCTGTCGGCCGTCGGCCGTGCGATAGCTCATCGGGTTTCCGCTGGTGCGGAACTCGGTCGGTACGCGGTGCACCTCATCTCCGGTGGCCGCGTCGAACGCGTAGAGATACGGGTCGCCGCCTCCCAGGAAGACCAGACCGCCGGCGGTGACCATCGGGCCGTTCGCCCCAGGAGTGCCGAGGCGCTCCGGCAGATCGACTCCGCGGAGAAGCGGGTGGTTGCGCAGAATGCGGCTGCCTTCACCAAACGGGACACTCCAGGCGATCTCGCCCGCGTTGAGGTCAATCGCAACCAACTTGGCGTAGGGCGGCTTGATCAGCGGAATCGGTCCAAGCCGGCTTCGTTCGGTCGGCACGTAGCCGTCAACATACTGGAAAATGCCGGCCGATCCGCCCCGCGGACAGTTGTTCGTGTAGGGTACGTCGACGTCCGGGACGCCCGGGTCGATGGCGCATACCTGATTCGGAGACACGCCTTCCGAGGTGCGGACATAGAGGAAGTTCGTGGCCGGGTCGAGCGCGGCGCCGCCCCAGTTGGCCCCGCCATCGACCCGCGGCCGTTGCAAGGTGCCCCGAAGACTCGGCGGGGTGAAGAGCGGGCCCAGCCGGAACGTCTGCATCTCCTCGACCGCAATCTGGTGAATCTCCGGCGTCAGGTCGTTCGCGTCCTCAAGTGAGACGCCCTGGGTGGCAAAGGGCGGCGGCTTGGTTGGAAACGGCTGGGTCGGATACGGTACTTCGTCCGGCACATCCGTTTCGACGTCGACGGGCCGCTCTTCGATCGGCCAGACCGGCTCACCGGTCACGCGGTCGAAGACGTAGGTGAATCCCTGTTTCGAGACCTCTGCCACCGCTTCGATGGTTCTGCCGTCGATGTCGAGGGTGACCAGGTTCGGGGCCGAGGTCAGGTCGTAGTCCCACAGGCCGTGATGCACCGTCTGGAAGTGCCACTCTCGCTCGCCGGTGCGTGCGTCGAGCACCACTAGCGATTCGGCGAACAGATTGGCGCCCAGGCGACGGCCACCCCAAAAGTCGCTGCTCGGGGTGCTCGTCGGCACATACAGGAGGCCGCGCTCTTCGTCGAGCGACATCAGACCCCACACATTGGCGTGACCGGTGAAGCGCCACGACCCGTCCTCCCAGGTATCGACGCCGAACGCGTCGTTCGATTGGGGGACGGTGTAGAACACCCAACGCCGCTCACCCGTGTGGACATCGAACGCTTGGACCGAGCCAGGCGTATCGAATCGTCGCTGCACCCGGTCGGGCACCCGGCTGCCCACGATCACCAGGTCGTCGAAGACCACCGGCGGCGAGGTCTGGTCGAATTCGTCGTTGGTGACCGGATTCGGGAAGTTCTCGGTCAGCAGCGCCGCCCCGTCGTCGCCGAACGAGCGGATCTGGCTGCCATCGCTAGCACGAAGGGAGAAGAGCTTGTCGCGGCTGTTGATGAACACCCGCATGTCGTCGCCCTCGCCCCAGACGGCGACGCCACGGTGCTTGTAGCCCCCGGGGCCGGCGCCCCGCGGCCCGGTGCGATACGCCTCGGGGTCGAACGCCCAGAGCTGCTCGCCGGTGGCGGCATCGAGGGCGACCACGCGCGTATACATCGTCGACAGATAGAGCACGCCGTCGATCATCAGCGGCGTCGCTTCGAAACTGCCGGGGCGGGTGTTGAATTCGCGATTCGGAAGCTCGTTGGGTTCCCAGGCCCAGGCAATCTCGAGCTCGCTGACGTTGGATCGATCGATGTCGCCGACGCTCGAGTACTTCGATGCGCCCTGGTCGGCGCCGACCTGACGCCACTCGACCATCTGCCCGGCCGCCGGAGCAACGCAAAGGGTTGAGGCGACCGCGGCGATTGTTCCTCGGGTCACGAGCGCGGTCATGTTCACCACTGGTCGAGCCTCACCAGCTCACGGTCGATCATGGCAATCTTCGGTCGTCCGGACGACGCCATGTTCCTCGCCAGCTCGGTCTGGAACAGCTCGAGCACTGTCTGCACCCCTTCGGCGCCGTAGGCGGCGAGCCCCCACATCGGCGGCCGGGCCACCATCACGGCGCTGGCGCCAAGTGCGAGCCCCTTCAAGATGTCCGTGCCTCGGCGGAAGCTTCCGTCGACCAGCACCGGAACTGCTCCGGCCACCGCGTCCGAGACCTCTGCCAACACGTCGATCGGGAGCGCCTGGCCTCCGCCCACGACGCCGCCGTGGTTCGATACCACCAGGCCGTCGACACCCGCGTCGAGTGCGGCGCGGGCCTGGTCGACGCTCATGATCCCCTTGGCCAGCACCGGAACGTCGATGGCCGCGCTGAGGCTCGAGAGCGTGTCCCAGTCGATGGCCGTCGGGGCTCCCCCTTCCGACACCGCCAGGGTCACGCACACCGCCTGGCACCCGGCGTCGACCGCCCGACTCGCGTCATCGCTCGCGCCTGACGCGTCGGCATACACCTGATACCAGACCGGCTGCTGGCTGGCCGCCACCACTTCGTCGACCGGCGAGTCGCCGGTGGCGACCATCACGGCCTTCCCGTCTGACGCCCCGCGCGCGGTGGCCACCTCACCCTCGGGGTGGAGCGCGCGCTGACCGCTCACCGGTCCGACGATGATCGGCGCGAACATGTCATGCCCGAAAAGCGGCGTCGTCAGATCGAGGTCCGACGCATAGACCATCAGCCGCTGGCGGAAGGTCATCTTGTCGAACGACCGTCGCTGGCCGCCGCTCACCCGGCCGTACTGCTTCCCCGAGAGCACGAGCCGCGCCATGGCTTCGAACTCTGGGACGTTCACCAGTTCGAGCACCGGCGCCAGTCGATCGTTGGGCGGGGCGCCGCCCCCGGTCGGTTCCTGTCCGGACGCGCCCGTCACGAACTGCCCGAACCGTCGCAATGATTCCCGTCTGTCGATCGTCATCTCGTCTCCGTACTGAGGTCCGATCCCGGCGAAGCCCTCCCGCGTCTGCTGTCTCCTGAGGGACTACGGAAATTTCGTCTTCACGATGCTACGGTCGATCTCGGCGATCGACTTGACCCCGGCCGCCGCCATCGCCTGCTTAAGCTCGGCGTTCAGGATCTCGAGCACCTTCTGGGCGCCCGGTTCGCCGAACGCGCCCAGGCCCCAGCGGGTGGCCCGGCCGAAGCAGACGGCGTTGGCGCCGAGCGCCAACGCCTTCAGCGCGTCGCTGCCGCGGCGGAAGCCGCTGTCGACGAGCACCGGCACCTGGCCGCCAACCGCATCGACCACCTCTTCGA
>DEAA01000054.1:0-66182 GCA_002346545.1 Acidobacteria bacterium UBA2994 | reverse complement strand
CCTCTTCGAGCACCTCGAGACTCGACGGGCCGTAGTCGATGCCGCGGCCGCCATGATTCGACACGATGATGCCCTCGACGCCGTAGTCCAGGCACTTCTTCGCGCCTTCACCGGTGAGGACGCCCTTGGCCAGCATGGGGACCTCGCACATCGGTTTCAGCGCATCGAAGAGTTCCCACGTGTACCAGAGTCGTCCCGCGCCGACTCGATAGGGGTTGGGCGGGTTCTGGGGTGTGCGACGGGTGACCGTCCGAGGACGTCCGCCCGTGTGGCGCACGTGCAGGTCGCGCTCGTAGAAGGACGCCTGCTGGTCGATGGTGACCACGATGGTCTCGGCCCCGGCCTCCTGGGCCATGCCGAGCACCTCTTCGTTAGGACCCATCTGCTCGGTCGCGTAGCGTTGGAACCAGAGTGGGCCCTCTGCCGCCTCGGCGATTTCAGGAAACCTGAAGCTCGAGACATTGCTGACGATCATGGTCGCCCCGACGGTGGTCGCGGCGCGGTGCATGCCGAGCTCACCCTCCGGGTGGCAGTCGCGCTGTCGGGCGGTCGGGGCCAGCATGATCGGGCTCGGCATGCTGCGCCCGTATAGCTCAGTGGTGGTGTCCACCGTGTCGGGGTCGACGCCACCGCCACCGACCAGCTGCACCCAGTCGAACGCGTCGCGGTTCCGGTAGAGCGTGAACTCCGACTCGGTGCCGTGCGCGGTGTAGTCGTAGATGGAGAGTGGCACGTTGGCCCGGAACAGCGGCTCGAAGTCGAACACGTCGCGCATCTCGTCGAAACCGAGAAAGCGGCGATGGGGGCCGAGGGGCCAGGGGTCGCGTTGCGCATGCACCAGCGGCGAGGCGGCCATGAACGATGCGAGGCCGGCCAGCGCTTGTCTCCGAGAGATTCCGTCTCGCCACGCTTGTTCAATCTTGCCCACACGTGCCTCCAGACACCGGGTTTCGTCCTGTCAAAGGCAGCAGGATACACCGGTTTACACGGAGGCCGGTATACTGCGCGCGAATCGATGGCCATGAACCGGATCTGTGTCTTTGCCGGCGCTAGCCCGGGCGCCAGACCGGCCTACGGCGAGGCCACCCGGGCTCTGGGGACGGCACTGGTCGAGTGTGGGGCGAGCCTAGTCTACGGCGGCGGTTGGGTGGGGCTGATGGGGGTGCTGGCCGATGCCGTGCTCGCGGCGGGCGGTGAGGTGGTGGGGGTGATTCAGTCCCATCTTGCCACCCGGGAGGTCGCGCACGCCGGGCTCACCGAGCTCCGCGTCGTCGAGTCGATGCACGAGCGGAAGATGACGATGTCCGAGCTGTCCGATGGTGTCGTCGCACTGCCAGGCTGGCTCGGGACGCTGGAAGAGCTGTTCGAGATGTTGACCTGGGGCCAGCTGGGGCTTCACGCCAAGCCGTGCGGCCTGCTCCAGGTCGACGCGTACTTCGACCCGCTGCTCGAGTTTCTCGACTGGATGGTGGCCGAGCGGTTCGTGCGGCCCGAGCACCTGGCCATGTTGGCCGTCGAGACGGGTCCCGAGCGTTTGCTGGAGCGGATGGACGCCTACGAGGCGCCGGTCACCGAGAAGTGGCTCGACCGAACCACGAGCTGAGGCGGGTGCGCCGGCTAAGAGAGCGGGGTAGGATCCCCGGAAACCGACGAAGCAAGGAGGTGGACGTGAGACTGTTTCTGACGAGGCGGAGCGGGGTCGTGGCTCTGACCCTCGCGTGTGCGACGACGATCGCGTGTGGCGGCGGCGAGATGGCGGACCCGGCGGCCGAAGTCGAGACCGCCGCGCCGCCGGCCGACGCTGGCAACAGCCACTGGGTCGACGGCAACCTGCCGAATCCGACTGGCGAAGTCATTCTGAACTGGGCGCCGTTGCCCGAGGGACAGGAGTGGGGCTCGACCGCCGGCATCGATGTCGGACCGGATGGCCATATCTGGGCCTACGACCGCTGCGGCGGGCTGGCGCTGGCCGGGGGCTGTGAGGAGAATCCGGAGCGCAACCCCGTCTACAAGTTCAACAAGGACACCGGCGAGATCATGGCCAGCTTCGGCGCCGGTCTGTTCGTCCTGCCGCATGGTCTGCACGTCGATGACGACGGCAACGTGTGGGTCACCGACTCGCAGGGGAACGAGTCCGGGACCAAGGGCCATCAGGTCATCAAGTTCAGCCCCGAGGGCCAAGAACTCCTTCGGCTCGGGACTGCCGGACAGCCCGGAAGTGGCCCCGGTCAGCTGAACGAGCCGTGCGACGTGATCACGGCGTCCAATGGCGACATCTTCGTCTCGGATGGGCATAGCGGCCAGGGCCTCAACCCGCCCGAGGGCGCGACCGGTCGCATCCTTAAGTACGACAGCGAGGGTAACTTCATCAAGGAGTGGGGCGAGATCGGGTTCCGGCCTGGCCAGTTCCGGACGCCGCACGCGATGGAGATTGACTCGCAGGGACGGCTCTATGTGGCCGACCGTGGCAATCACCGCATCCAGGTGTTCGACCTCGACGGCAACGCGATCGACGGGAATCCGAACGCCGACGGCGTGCAGCCGCTGATCCTGATGGCCTACAGCCGGATCAGCGGGTTGTTTATCACCGACGACGACACGCTTTACGCGATCGACTCCGAGTCGACACCTGGGAACCACCCTGGTTGGATGACGGGAGTGCGGATCGGGCCGGCCGGCGAGGATCAGCTGACCGGCTTCGTCCCGCCGCATGCGCACCAGACGCGCGTGTTGCAGGGCGTGGCGGGTGAAGGTGTGGCCGTTGACGCCGACGGGAACATCTACGCGGCCGAGGGCCCCGGTTCGCGCCCCACCGCTGGCGGCGGCATCACCAAGTACGTCGCCAACTAGCTCCGCTGGTAGTCAGGGGACAGAAGCCAGGTTTTCTCCTGACTCCTGTCTCCTGACTCCTAGCGGCGTCAGTCCAGAATCGCCTGGTACGCGAGATTCCGCGACTGGCCCTGCACGTCTCGGACCGCTCGCCCGCGGTGCTGGATCATGCCGACGAACACGAAGTCCTCGACCGGGTCGATCCAGAACCAGGTGCCGGCGGCGCCGCCCCAGCGGAACGCCCCCTTGGAGTAGGGCTCGCCGGCCGCGGCCGGATCCATCACGACACCGAAGTCGAGGCCGAAGCCGTTGCCCGGCGACATCGTCGACAGCGCCTGGTCGCTCAGGTGGTTGGTCCGCATCTGCTCGATGCTCCGCGGCGCCAGGAAACGCACGCCGTCCAGCTCACCCTCGTTCAGCACCATCTGCACGAACCGGACGTAGTCAGCCATCGTGCTGTAGAGGCCACCGCCGCCGGAGCTGCCTGCCGGAGGCGTGGTGGGCATCGCGCCCATGGGCGGAAGCGTCAAAGCGCCTTCCTCGTCCTCGCCATGGATCAATGCCAGCCGGTCGATCTTGCTCTCGGGCACGTAGAAGGCGGTGTCGATCATGCCGAGCGGGTCGAAGATGCGCTCCTGCAGGAACTCGTCGAACGATTGCCCTGAGAGCTTCTCCACGATGTAGCCCTGGACGTCGACGGCGATGCTGTAGAAGTAGCGGTCCCCCGGCTGGTAGAGCAGCGGGATCTCCGCCAGGTTGTCGATCATCGCCTGGAGCGGCTGGCTGAAGTCGAGCACCCGTCGCTCGCGATACATCTGGTCCACCGCGTTCCCCGCGCCGAGCCCATAGGCCAGCCCGGACGAGTGGCTCATCAGCTCCTGCATGGTCATCGAGCGCTTGGCCGGCTCGAGGATCGGGTCGCCATTGGCATCATCGCCGGCATAGACCTGCAGCCCTTCGAACTTGGGGACGAACTTGGTCACCGGGTCGTTGAGCCGCCATTTTCCCTCTTCGTAGAGCATCATCATGGCCACGCCGGTGATCGGCTTGGTCATCGAGTAGATGCGGTAGATCGAGTCCTCGGTCAGCAGCTCGCCGCTCTCGATGTCCCTCACTCCAGCCAGGCTCGAGTGGACGATCTTGCCGTGTCTGGCCATCACCGTGTGGACCGCCGAGAGCCGCCGGTCGTCGACAAAGGCCTGCATGCCCTCTTCCAGGCGCTCCAGGCGAGCCGACGAGACGCCCACTGACTCGGGGGCGACCACGGCGAGGTCACGAGCGCTGTCTGCCTCGACCGCTGCGCCGCCCACCGGGGCGGTACAGGCCGTGGAGAGCGCCGCGAGAAGAACCGGCGAAAGCCAGCGCAGGTCGAACTTGCGTCTCATTTGATTGACTCCTTGGCGAAAATTTGTTCGAGAAGCTCCGATTATTGCAGGGCGGATACGCATCTACCAGTCTGATTCGTGGTGTACTTAGAGGTTACGCACGTCGACCGAGACCGTATCAATCATGAGAGCACCTGCCGACGCCGGAGTGGCCAATCCTCTCCGACGCAACATCGCCATCATCGCCCACGTCGATCACGGAAAGACGACGCTCGTCGACGCGTTGTTACACCAGAGCGGCGTCTTCCGAGCGAATGAGCGTGTCGAGGAACGGGCGATGGACAACATCGACCTCGAGCGCGAGCGCGGGATCACCATCATGGCCAAGAACACGGCCATCCGGTATCGCGACCTCGTCATCAACATCGTCGACACCCCAGGGCACGCCGATTTCGGCGGTGAGGTGGAGCGGACGCTGACGATGATCGACGGTGTCCTACTGCTCGTGGACGCCTCGGAGGGCCCGCTGCCGCAAACCCGGTTCGTGTTGCGGAAGGCGCTCGAACAGGGGCTGCCCCCCATCGTGGTTATCAACAAAATCGACCGGCAGGACGCCCGGCCGGCCGAGGTGCTCGACGAGGTCTATGACCTGTTCATCGACCTGGATGCCAGCGAGGAGCAGATCGAGTTTCCGGTCATCTACGCCAACGCGAAGGCGGGTACTGCCACCCTCGACCTGGCCGAGCCCGGGGAGACCCTCAGGCCGTTGCTCGACACCATCGTCGAACGTATGCCGCCCCCGGCTGGCGACCCCGAAGCGTCGCTGCAGGTGCTAGTCGCCAACCTGGATTCGAGCGACTACCTGGGGCGGATTGCGATCGGCCGGATCGTCAACGGGCGAGTGGCGCTGGGAGATCCGATCGCGGTCTCCAAGCTCGATGGCTCGGTCGGTCGGACCCGCGTGACCAAGCTCTACATGTTCGACGGCCTGCAACGGACCGAAGTTGAGGCGGCTGCCGCCGGTGACGTGATCTGCCTGGCCGGCATCGAGGACATCACCATCGGCGAGACCATCACCAATCCCGACGACCCGCAGCCGATTCCGCCGCTCCATGTCGACGAGCCGACCGTTTCGATGATCTTCGGGGTGAACACGTCACCGATGGCAGGCCGCGACGGCCAGTACGTCACCTCTCGCAATCTGCGCGACCGCCTCGAACGGGAGCTGATCGGCAACGTCTCGATCCGGGTTGAGGACACCGATTCGCCCGAGCAGCTCAAGGTGGTGGGCCGGGGAGAGCTCCAGCTCTCGATTCTCATCGAGATGATGCGGCGCGAAGGCTACGAGCTGCAGGTGTCCCGCCCCGAGATCGTCACCCGAGAGCAGAAAGGGGTCGTGGAGGAGCCGGTCGAGGATCTGGTGATCGACGTGGTCGAGGACTACCAGGGCGTGGTCATCGCGCAGCTTGGGAACCGACGGGCGACGATGACCCGGATGGTGAACCACGGGAGCGGGCGCATCCGGCTGGAGTTCCGGATCCCCACCCGAGGCCTGATCGGGTTCCGTTCGCAGTTCCTGACCGATACCAGGGGCACCGGCATCATGAACCACCTGTTTGCCGGGTGGGAACCGTGGCACGGCCCGATCGCCGGACGCCCGAGCGGGGTGCTCGTTGCCGACCGCAACGGGAAGTCGACCGCCTATGCCATCTACAATCTGCAGGAGCGCGGCGAGATCTTCATCGACACTGGCACCGAGGTCTATGAGGGGATGGTCATTGGCGAGAATGCCCGCCCGGCCGACATGGACGTCAATGTCACGAAAGAGAAGAAGCTCACCAACATGCGCGCTGCCAGCGCCGACGACGCCCTGCGACTCGTGCCCCCCCGCCTGCTTAACCTAGAGCAGTCGATCGAGTTCATCAACGACGACGAACTCGTCGAGATCACGCCCGGCAGCATTCGGCTACGGAAGCGGGTGCTCGCGGCGAACCAGCGACCGAAGAAGGAAAGCTAGCGGCGACGGAGGGTGTCTCAGTAGTGCGGCGGTCGCTCGTCGCCTGGCGGCGGCGAGGTCTCGTTCCACGCCTTCATTGCGTTGACGACCTGTTCGAGCTCGGCCTGCATCCGATCCAGACGCACCTGCTGTGCCACTAGCGCGTCGTTCAGCTGGCGGACGGTGTCGTCCTGGAACGCCACGTGCGCTTCCAGCGCATCGATTCGTTCGCTCTTTGCGGTCATATCATCTCTGCTCGATTTCTTCGACCTTCATCAGATCTCCCTGTTTCTCCAGCCTCCGCGTCGGAACGCTGCCCCGCCCACCAGGGCCAGTAGCGTCTGTGATCCGGCGATGGCCCAGAACACGCCGGCCGGTCCCCACCCGAGCGGTCCCGACAGGCCCCACGCTACCGGCAACTGGACCACCCAGAAGACGAAGAAGTTGATCCAGGTGGGTGTCGTCGTGTCGCTCGAGCCGTTGAAGGCTTGGACCGTTACCAGGCCGAAGGCCCAGAACGCATAGCTGTAGCTCACGATCCCCAGACAATCGACGGCGATCGCCGCAACCGAGATGTCGGTGGTGAAGAGCGCCACGATCGACTCGGCGAAGATGATCAGCAGGACCCCCACCGAGCCGAGGAAGCCAGCGTTGCATCTGGCCGTGAACCAGACCGAGTGCTCGGCACGGTTCGGGTTGCCGGCGCCCAGGTTCTGTCCGACCAGCGTCGCCGCGGCGTTCCCCATCCCCCAGGCTGGCAGGAGGATGAAGATGATGATCCGGATCGCGATCGTGTAACCGGCTAGCGCCGTGTCGCCGAACGGCGCCAGGATTCGGACCAGACCCAGAAAGCTGGCGGTGCTCACCAGATACTGCAGCACGCCGATGCCGCTGACGCGGAGCAGTCGAACTATAACGCCCACATTGGGAACCACCTGTGACCAGCGGATGACGATTCGACCGTGCCCACTGCTCAGTTGGCGGAACTGGTAGGCAATGCCGATGGCGCGTCCCAGAGTCGTGGCGATCGCTGCGCCCTCTAGGCCTAGGGCGGGGACCGGTCCCCAGCCAAAGATCAGGATCGGATCCAGCGCAATGTTGATCAGGTTGGCCAGCCAGAGCGATCGCATAGCGACCGCCGCATCGCCTGCTCCACGGAAGATGGCGTTGATCAGGAATAACCACATCACCGTGAGGTTGCCGCCCAGCATGATGGCCGCGAACAGTCGGCCGTTCGACGCCAACTCTGGGGTGGCGCCCAGGAGCTGCAGCAGGTCCGTGGCCCACACCACGCCGGCCAAGCTCATCAGCACCGACAGCACAAGGCCGGTCAGGAGGGCCTGTACGGCCGCCACGGCTGCCCCTTCCGGTGAGCCCTCTCCGATCCGCCGAGCTACCATCGCGGTGGCGCCCATGCAGAGCCCGATGGCCACCGAGAAGACGAGCGCTAGTAGTGAGTCCGAGAGACCCAGAATCGCCACCGCCTCCGGCCCGAGCCGCGCCACGAAGAAGACGTCGACCACCGCGAAGAGCGACTGCATCGACATCTCGAGCACCATCGGGATGGCGGCCAAGATGACCGCGCGACCGATCGCGCCCTTGGTGTAGTCGCGGGGCACTCCTCGGATCGAACCGACGATGTCCACCCAGAGTCTAGGGCTTCGAGCGGTGGGTTCCGGATACGACATGACACAACTTGGCTACGCCGTAAGACGCAGGTGATCAGAACGACACCCATCGCCGATTGGTGACCGGCTCCTCACCGCACCGGGGTGGTCGGCAAATCGGCCGTGATGAAGAGTGGGACGATGTGTCCCGGGCAGATCTGACAGAGCAATACGAAGGTGGCAGGCTATGACGCGAAGCTGATAATTCGGATTCTCACCGTCGGATTTCTGTCAGCATCGGCGTGGCGGCCGGGTTCCCGGCTGCCGTGGCCGCACGCTGGAACGCCACCCTAACACAGCCGGGCGGCCTTGGGTTCCCTGGCTGATCAGCCACCTAGAGTGAGCTATGATACGACTTTCGAGATCCACTGTTCGTGTGCACCCGGTCGGCGACCGGGCTTCAAGGAGGTCTCCGTGAAACGTCTGATCCTCGCCGCGGTCGCGCTGATGTTGGTTGCGGTTCCCGCGTCTGCCCAGACCGTCGACGCGCCTGAGATTCCGTATGTCTCGGTGCCGAACTTCCTTAAGTATCCGCCGAGCATGAACCTCGGTGAAACGCTGGCGGTGGCCGAGAACTCCAAGGGTCATATCATCCTGCTGAATCACCCTGGCACGGCGACCGCCGGACCGCTTTATGGCAATGCCACAACCAACCTGCTCGAATTTGACGATCAGGGAAATTTCGTTCGCGAACTCGGCCAGGGCGTCTATGGGCTCGGCTACGGCCATGCAGTGCGCTTCGACCTTGAGGACAACCTCTGGGTGGTCGATAAGGGCACTAACGCCGTTACCAAATTCGACCCGTCCGGCTACGTGGTGCTGAACCTCGGGCGCCGACCTGAGGGTTTCGACCACTACGAGCACGTGGCTCCCGAGAATGCCCGTCACGTGGACGGCTACTTCGCCGGTCCAACCGATGTGGGTTGGGATGCTGACGGCAACATCTACGTCAGCGATGGCTACATGAACTCGCGCGTGGCCAAGATGGATCCCTGGGGCAACTGGATCAAGTCGTGGGGTAGTTACGGCACCGGCGACGATCAGCTTCGCCTGCCGCACAACCTACAGGTCGACCGGGACGGCTTTGTCTACGTGGCCGACCGCACGAACCGCCGTATCCAGAAGTACGACTCGGACGGCAACTTTGTGAAGACTATTCTCCTGAACGTGCCGTATGACAAGAACATGCAGCCGGTACTGGGGAATCCGCGTCCGAATATGCCGGACAACACCGCGCCTTGGACCCTGTGCGTCTCCGGCGGCGAGACGCAGTATCTGTTCGCCTCCGACGAGCATCCGGGCCGGATCTACAAGTTGTCGCTCGACGGCGAGATCCTCGGCTGGCTGGGTGGGTCTGGTCGAGCCCCCGGTCAGTTCAACTGGCTCCACGGCATCTCCTGCCGGGACGAGAACACCCTCATTGTCGCCGACATGAACAACTGGCGGGTGCAGAAGCTGCTGCTGAACCAGACCACGCTACCCACCGACGACGAGTAACGGCGTTTTCTTGGTCGAGGGCCCGGTCGCGTGAACAGCGCCCGGGCCCTTGTCTTGCCAGCTCAGTTGCAGGTAAGGCCCAGCAGTCGATGGATCGGTTCGAACAGACTGTTCTCCTCCGCAACGCTTCCTCTTTACTCGGGTAAATGATCCTTAATTCCTTAAGTTCCAGGGGGGAGGGGCTCTGGAAAGTCTTGAGACCGGGTCTCATTTTTAGATTGACGACAAGATCGGTCGGATATACACTTTGTCCAGTAACTGAGACTGAGTCTCAGTTTCAGTCTCGGCTTTTGAGTTGTGCGCTTGCCTGTGCGCCAGCCGCCGAGACAAAAAAGGCCCGCGGGGTGCGGTGACACCCAACGGGCCAGCTGAACACGCGCTACACCCATTCAGGTGCAACAGAGATGCAGCGTCCAGCGGTGAACATTTTAAGGAAAGACCGCCTGGGCTTGCAACAAGGTAGAGGGATAAGCCCATGACAATTCGACGAATATTGCAGTTGCTCCGTTCGACATTCTTCTTGCTGGTCGCATTTGTTCTTGCCGCGCCAGCCGTCGCTCAGGAGCAGGAAGGTGTCGTGCTGCCCCAGACAGCCGGCGCAGCGGGCGCTCCGGCCCCTGAGAACACCAACGAAGCCGCTGGCGAGGAATCGCCCGAAGGCGCCGAGGAGGTCGAGCAGCAGCCAGACGTTGCGGAGCTCCAGCGTCAACTCGACACACTGGCCGAGGAGGTCGAGCGTCTCCGAGCGGGCGATGTCGCTGAGCCAGTGGACGTGGACCGTGCCCGTGCACTAGGTCTGGCACCGTCCGCGGCAGCCACCTATGGAGTGGAGCGGGGTGTCTCTATCGCCGGTTACGGTGAATTGCTGATCGAGAACTACGCAGATACGAACCAAGGCGGCGCGCCGACCAATGCGTATACCAAGTCCGACTTCTTGCGCGCCATCCTGTATACGGGGTATCGGTTTAACGATAAGTTCCTGTTCAACTCCGAGATCGAGGTTGAGCACGGCAAGGAAATTTACGTCGAGTTCGCCTACGTCGACTATCAGGCAACTGAGAATTTTGGCCTTCGCGGTGGCATGTTGCTTGCGCCCATGGGACTCGTCAACGAGTACCACGAGCCGAACGTGTTTATTGGTGCCGAGCGTCCGGTTACTGAGAATCGGATTATTCCGTCTACTTGGCGGGAGAACGGCGGTGGCATCTACGGGGCGTTCAGTAACGTGGCGTTCCGTGCCTATGTCATGAACGGCTTCAACGGATCTAAGTTTTCGTCGAAAGGCGTTCGTGGGGGACGGCAGAAGGGTGCCAAGGCGAAGTCCACAAGCCTAGCGTTCACCGGCCGCGTGGATGTCACCCCGACGCCAGGAGTGTTCTTCGGTGCCAGTCTCTACAGTGGGGACTCCGGTCAGGGTGAGATCGATGTTGACGGGATTGAATATGGCATCAAAACCACGATCTGGGATCTGCACGGGCAGGCACAGGTTCGAGGTGTTGACATCCGTGCGCTGTTTGCACGGGCGAATCTGAGCGATGCGGCGAAGCTTAACGAGGCCTTGGGGCTGAGTGGAAGCAAGGGCGTTGCCGAGCAGATGCAGGGTTCCTACATTTCGTTCGGTTACGACGTGTTGTCCCAGGTGACCGGCAATGCCGGGGTCGCGTTGACACCATATATCCGCTACGAGGTGGTCGATACCCAGGCCGTGATGCCGGTCGGGTTTACTCGCAGCCTTTCGACCGACATTAGGTTCATCACTGCGGGCATTGAACTGAAGCCAATTCCGAACATCGTGCTGAAGCTGGATCATGCGTGGGCGAGCAACGACGCTAACGACGCAGTTAACCAGTTCAACATCAACTTGGGGTATGCCTTCTAGGGCCCAGAGTTGCCGCTAGATCGGTCTTGATGTTGGAACCAGCCATTAGACACCGTGTGCTCGTAGCGACCGGCCTTGTGTGGCTGGTGGCTGGTTCCACGCTTTCCGCACAAGACGGCGGGTTGCCTACTAGAGAACAGGCACTCGCCGCCCTCTTCCCCGGTGCGGAAATCGCGGCTGAGCGAGTCTTCCTGACTGACGCGCAGCGAACTTCGATTGAAGAGATCTCCCGGGTCGACCTTGATACCGGCCTGATTGCGCGATACGTGGCCACCCAGGGTGGACGGGTCATCGGTCGCGCCTATATCGATACGCACGTCGTGCGGACCAAGCGGGAGAGCCTGCTCATTTCTCTCGCCGACGATGGGACCCTCAAACGTATCGACGTCACAGCCTTTTTTGAGCCCCGCATGTACATCGCTCCGGACCGATGGCTCGGTCAGGCCGTGGGACACCCCTTGAACGACGACCTTGCGATGCACCGCCTGATTCGCCCGATAGTCGGTGCTACGCTGACCACCCACGCCGCCACCGATGCCACACGGCGGGTGATGGCGATCGACCAGGTACTTGCGGAGACCGACCAATAGGGCTCGGACTGATACATGACCCGGTGGGAGCGGTGGACGTTCAACACGTTCCATGGCGTGGTCGCCGTGACTGGGGTCGTGTACTTCTACATGAAGTATTTCGTCACGCCGACCGACCCTTTTTCGATTGCCAACCATCCCTGGCAGCCAATGATGCTGTCGACGCACTTGCTGGCGGCTCCCGTGTTCATCGCATTCTTCGGCATCCTCTTTCGGTCGCACTCCCTGAGAAAGATCCTCAGTCGGGATCTCCGGAACCGGCGGTCGGGATGGACCTCGGTCGTGAGCTTCTCGCTGATGGCGTTGTCAGGCTACTTTGTACAGGTCGCATCGAGTCCCTCCTGGGTCACTGCGTCCATCTGGTTGCATGTGGCGACCAGCCTGGTCTTCGTCGTTGGGTATGGTGTGCATTTGGTTATCGGGTGGCGCTTGACCAGTCCCTCCGCCCTCCGTTCGCTCGGAAGAACTGTCGGGCAACCTTCCTGAGTCTCCAATGCGGGTGTCGGCCGCTGCAGCGCTGGTCGTCGGCCTGGTGGCAGGCTCGGCTGCACTTGTCGACGCGCAGCCGGTGGCGGCCGAGCGGGTCGTGTATCTCATGGGCACCCGGGTCACGCTGGTTGCCGAGGCGAACACTGGCCGCATGGCCAGAGAACGACTCGATTCTTTGCTCCGGAGCCTGGAACAGACTGAGGCCGAGCTCAGTACCTGGCGCGACTCCAGTGTGTTGAGTCGGGCGAGCCGACACCCCCTCGGCGATCCGTTTCAGCTTCCCGATTCTGTCTGCCGCCTCTGGTCAGGCCTGGTCATGTGGCATGACGCCACTGACGGGGCATTCGATCCGGCCATTGGGGCTTGGCGTGACGCGTGGGGATTGCGAGAGGAGGGGCGAGTGCCGACCGAGGATGAATGGTCCTCGGCCGCTGGCCGTTCGGGCCTTGAGTACCTTCGTTTCGACGAGCCTGCTTGCACGCTGGTCCGGACTAGGGAGGTTACGCTCGACGCCGGCGCCTTCGGCAAAGGTGCCGCACTGGCCCGGTTGCCTCGGGCAGAGGGGGGCGAGTCGTGGCTGGTCGATCTGGGAGGACAGGTGGCAGTGTCTGGGCGAGCGCATGCGGTCGCACTGGCGCATCCGGCGCACCGCACCCGGGTTGTCGCCGAGCTCACCCTCGACCACGGTTCCCTGGCCACGAGTGGTGACTCTGAGCGGTCCTGGGATCATGGCACTCGTGTCACCCACCTGCTCGATCCGCGCACCGGTCGCCCGGTGGCCCGCTCGGCGTCGGTGACCGTGTGGCACGCCGACCCGCTGGCCGCCGACATCCTCTCCACGGCGTTCTATGTGCTCGGCCCGGAGGCAGGGCTGCGGCTTGCCGAGCAGGAAGGCCTCGCCGTGCTGTTCCTCACCCGGGATCGGGATGGCGATCACGTTCGCCGCGCGCCGAGCTCGGCGTTCACGTCCCGGTTCGGCCTGGCCGCCTCACCCTAGCCGCGGCGGCCGCGATTCGGCCCTCTCGCGCTTGCCTCCACCACGCCTCCGGTCTACGATCGACCCTTCAAAATGGAATCCTGTCCCGAACGTCGGAACGTCGGCGGGCGGTGGTGTCGCTGGTCGACACCTGCGGCGGCGATTGCGCTGGTCCTGGGCGGGTTCGCGTGGCAGCCGACGATGGCCGCCGCGCAGGCCACCGAGTACCGTGCGCTCCTAGGTCGCTACTGTGTCACCTGCCACAACCAGGCGCTCGTGGACGGTGAGTCTGGGCGTTCCACGCCTCTGACGTCCCAGCTGCGTGCGGTGGGACTGGCCCTGGACTCGTTGGACCTCGAGACCCTGTCCACCGACGCCGCCCACTGGGAGGCGGTGGTCCGAAAGCTCCGTGCCGGGCTGATGCCGCCAGCCGGCCGGCCGCGCCCGGATGAGGCGACGCTCGACGGCTTTCGCGCGTGGCTCGAGAGCGGGCTCGACGCGGCGGCGACCGCGCGACCGGACCCGGGGCGCACGGCAACCTTTCATCGCCTGAACCGCGCCGAGTATCGCAACGCCATCCGCGACCTGCTCGCTCTCGAGATTCCGGTCGACGATTTCCTCCCGGCCGACGACGCCAGCTTCGGATTCGACAACATCGGGGGCGTGCTGCGTATGTCGCAGTCGCTCCTTGAGCGCTATCTCGAAGCCAGCCGGACCATCAGCCGCCTGGCGGTGGGCAGCCCACCCCCGGCGCCCTTTTCCGAGACCTATCGGGCCGCCCAGGACGAGCAGCAGCATGAGCGGGCCACCGGTCTGCCTTTTGGCACCCGTGGCGGCATGCTGGTCAGTCAGCAGATCCCGCTCGATGCCGACTACGACCTCACCATCCAGCTGAGCGGGACCCGCGGGTTGAGCGAGGAGCATCCGCTCGAGATCACCGTGGATGGTGCTCGTCTCGAGCTGATCACGTTGGGCCCGGCGGGCGACGGAAGTGAGAGCGTCTACTTTAGCGGCTCGACGATCGAGCGCCGTGTCTCGATCGACGCCGGTCCCCGCGACATCGGGGTGGCGTTCCATCGGAAGCCACCGGTGCTCATCGAGCAGGTCCGCGAGCGGTTCCAGAACCCGCGGACCTCGGGCAACTCGGGCGGTCCAGGTGGCTCGATTCCGTTCGTGTCGAGCGTCACCATCGCGGGGCCGTTCGATGCGCGTGGGGCAGGAACCACGCCGAGTCGAGACAGGGTCTTCCGCTGTCAGCCTGCCGCGGCGTCCGAAGAAGCCGGGTGCGCGCGAGAGATTCTGTCGTCGCTCGCGCGACGCGCCTATCGCCGTCCCGTGGCGGAAGCGGACCTCTCGGTGTTGCTCGAGTTTTACGAGATGGGGCGTGCGAGTGGAGGCGATTTCGAGGATGGCATCGAGCTCGCCCTCCGGCGCCTCCTCGTGAGCCCGGAGTTCCTGGTCAGAATCGAGGCAGATCCCAACGAGGCCCGTCCCGACGCGCCGTATGCGGTGAGCGACCTCGAGCTGGCGTCGCGACTCTCGTTCTTTCTCTGGAGCAGCATTCCGGACGACGAGCTGCTCCGCGTGGCCGAGCGTGGCGCACTGAGTGAGCCCGCCGAGCTCGAGCGGCAGGTGCGCCGAATGGTCGCCGACCCTCGGTCCGAAGCGCTGACCGCGAACTTTGCCGGCCAGTGGCTTCAGCTGCGGAACCTGGCCACGGTGATCCGGCCGGGCGACCCCCATGCGGTGGCGTTCGACGAGACGCTGCGGCAGGCGATGATCACCGAGACAGAGCTGTTCTTCGACAGCATCGTGCGGGACGATCGCGGCGTGCTGGATCTGCTGACCGCCGACTACACGTTCCTGAACGGTCGGCTGGCCGGGCACTACGACATCCCGGGCGTGCAAGGGTCGCATTTCCGGCGGGTGAGCCTGCCTGCCGACAGTGCTCGGGGTGGATTGCTGGGACAGGGCAGCATTCTGACGCTGACCTCCCACGCCATTCGCACCTCGCCGGTGCTCCGCGGCAAGTGGATTCTCAACAACATCCTCGGGACGCCGCCCCCGGATCCGCCGCCCAACATTCCAGCCCTAGACGATCGCAAGACGCAGGCCCGGGTGGCGACCGTCCGCGAGCGGTTGTCGGCGCATCGGGCCAACCCGGTGTGTGCGGCCTGTCACTCGATGATCGACCCGGCCGGGTTCGCGCTCGAGGGCTTCGATGCGATCGGCCGCGCTCGGGTCGTCGACGAATCGTTCAACCGGCTCGACACCTCCGGGGTGCTTCCAGATGGGACCGCGTTCGACGGGGTAGCCGAGCTCCGCGAGGCGCTCGTGGCGCGTCCCGATCGCTTCGTGGGCACCGTGACCGAGAAGCTCATGACCTATGCGCTCGGTCGAGGCCTGGGGCACTACGACATGCCGGCCGTGCGCCGTATCGTGCGCGACGCGGCCGCGTCCGACTACTCGATGCAGTCGATCATCGTGGGCATTGTGAACAGCTATCCGTTCCTGCACAGGAGATCAGAGTCATGATCGTCACCAAGAAGGCGCTGCCACGTCGGACCGTGCTCCGGGGGCTCGGGGCTACGGTGGCCCTCCCGTTTCTGGACGCCATGGCACCCGCGCTGACGGCCACGAGCCGGACCGCGGCGGCGCCCGCCATTCCGCGGCTGGGCTTCATCTATGCGCCGAACGGGATGTTCCTGCCCAACTTCCACCCGGCTGGCGGCGGAGGCACCGGGTATGCCATCACCCCCATCCTCAAGCCGCTTGAGGCCTATCGCGACCAGATGGTCGTGGTGTCGGGACTCAGCAACAGGGGACTGGTCAGCCCGAACGAGGGCGGCGGTGTGCACACGCGGGCCCACGGCGGCTGGCTGAGCGGAGTGTTGCCGAAGCGGACCGAGGGGGCCGACATCGAGGCTGGCAAGACGGTCGACCAGTATGCGGCCGACGTGCTCGGCGCCGACACGTCGCTGCGGTCGCTTGAGCTCACCACCGAGTCGAGCTTCACGGTCGGCAACTGCGAGAACGGCTACAGCTGCACCTACCAGAACTCGACGTCCTGGCGAACGGCGACCACCCCGCTGCCGCACGAGCGGGATCCGCGTGTGGTCTTCCAGCGGCTGTTCGGCGACGGTGGGAGTGTCGAGGCCAGGATGGCGCAGATGCGGACCGACCGCAGCATCCTCGACTCGGTCAACGAGAGTATCGGCCAGCTCGACCGGCGGCTGGGCCTGCGCGATCGGTCGGCCGTCCAGGACTACCTCGACGCGGTGCGTGAGATCGAGCGTCGTATCCAGCGCGCCGAGGAGAACAATGCCTCGACGCCGCTGCCGCAGCTCTCGCAGCCGGCGGGAGTGCCCGACGAGTACGACCAGCATGTCGAGGTGCTGTTCGACCTGCTCGCGCTGGCGTTCCAGGCCGACGTCACTCGAGTGAGCTGCTTCCAGATGGCGCGTGAGCTGAGCGGCCGCACGTATCCGGGTATCGGCGTGCCGGAGGCCCACCACAGCGTGTCGCATCACCAGCTGAATCCGCACAACATCCAGCAGTACACGAAGATCAACACCCACCAGATGTCGCTCTTCGCCAAGCTGGTGGATCGGCTGCACAACACCCCGGATGGTGACGGCACGTTGCTCGACCACACCATCATGCTCTATGGCACCGGCATGGGCGATGGCGACCATCACACGCCCTACAACCTGCCGGTGACGCTCGTGGGCAACGGCTGCGGTCAGCTGGCGGGTGGTCGGCACCTGAAATACGAGATGGACACGCCGTTCATGAATCTCGGGCTCACGCTGCTCGACAAGGTGGGCGTGCATGTCGACCGGATCTCGGACAGCACGGGGCGGTTGAGCGATTTGTAGGCCTCCTAGAATGCAGAAGACAGAAGACAGCAGACAGAAGACGTTCCCGCTTGCCCTTGCGGCTGCCGCCCTGCTGATGGCGGCGCGCGCGATCGCGGCGCCGGCCGATGTGCCGTTGATCGATGCGGTCACCGCAGGGGATGTGGCTGCGGTGCGGGCGCTCCTCGACGAGGGCGCTGACGTGGAGACGGCCACGCCAGACGGTGCGACGGCGCTCCTGTGGGCCGTGCATGCCGACCAGCCGGAGGTCGTGACGGTGCTGCTCGAGGCGGGAGCCTCGGTCGCGGTGGCCAACCGCTTCAGTGTGGGACCGGCGTCGCTGGCGGCCGAGAACGGCAACGCCGCCATCCTGACCGCGTTGCTCGATGCCGGTGTCGACCCGAACCAGACGATGCCGGGCGGCGAGACCCTGCTGATGACGGCCGCTCGCACGGGCGATGCGCCCACGGTGCGGGCGTTGCTGGCCCGCGGCGCCGATCCGAACCGGCGAGAGGAGACGCGGGGCCAGACGGCGCTGATGTGGGCGGCGGCCAACAACAATGCCCAGGCGGTGCACGCGCTGGCCGAGCAGGGCGCCGACCTGCAGGCCCGGACGGACAATCCCCCGGCCAGTCGCGGCCGCACGTTCGCCTACGCCCCGCCGACCGGTTTTTCGGCCCTGATGTTCGCCGTTCGCGCCGGGCATCTCGACGCTACGCGGGTGCTGCTCGATGCCGGGGCCGACGTGGACGACACGGTGTCGGATGGCCAGAGCGCGCTCGTGGTCGCCGCCGCCAACGCCAACTGGGAGCTCGCGGCGTACCTGCTCGACCGTGGGGCCGACGTGCGACACGCGGGCGCCGGGTGGAATGCCCTCCATCAGACGATCCGCACCCGCCGGATGAACCTGTACTTCGGAACACCCGGACCTTTCGCGGCCGGCACGCTCGACAGTAGCGACCTGCTCCACAAGCTGCTGTCGGCCGGGGTGGATGTGAATGCCCGGATGACCCGGAACGGGATGCGCGACGGTCAGCGGAACCGGTTCAACCGGCTGGGCGCGACCGCGTTCATGCTGGCGGCCAAGGTCACCGACGTCGAAGCGATGCGGATCCTGCTGGACGCCGGCGCCGACCCAACCATACCGACTGCCGACGGGACCACGCCGTTGATGGTTGCCTCGGGCCTGGCCATTTGGAATCCTGGTGAGGACGGCGGGTCGTTCACGGGACAGGAAGAAGAGGTGCTCGAGGCGGTGAAGCTGTGTCTCGAAGGTGGTAACGACGTCAACGCCACCAACTACCGGGGCGAGGCCGCGCTGCACGGCGTCGGGTTCCGCGGCGTCAATCTGGTGGTCGACTATCTGGTGGAGCAGGGCGCTGATCTGACCGCGCTGACCGATGACGGCTGGTCAGCCCTCGCGATCGCACGCGGCCTCAGCTACTCGGACTTCTACAAGGCCCAGGTGCACACCGCGGCCCGGCTCGAAGAGATCATGCAGGAGCGCGGGCTCGACACCGAGGGCGACGCCCACCGGGTGCCCGGCGAGGTGTGCTACGACTGTCTGCAGACCCGGATGGACCAGATCCGTGCCGTGGCCGAACGGGACGACTGGATGGAGGCCAACTTCGACCCCTCCAGCCGCGCCACCCAGATGCAGCCCGAGTTCAACTGGCTGCCCTACGCGCCGACCCAGTAGCGTCTACTCGGGTGCCTTGAACGCCCACAGCTCGCCCGCGAAGCCACCGCCGGCGATGGCGGCCACGATGTACTGCTCGCTGTCGAGCATGTAGGTCATCGGCACGCCGGTGGTCGGTACCGGGATCGGCACCGCGCCGACCTCTTCACCCGTGGCCTTGTCGTAGGCGCGAAGCGCCGAACGCCGCTCACCCTCCCCGTCGGTGAACATCCCGGGGTCACCCGATACCACCAGGGTCTTGGTGACCAGGGTGCCGATGCGGGCGTTCGCGACACCGGTCTGCGGCACGTCGATGCCTTCGAGCAGCGGGTGGTTCTTGATGTTGTCCGGCGTCTCACCGTGCGCGACCTGCCACACGATCTCGCCCACGTTCAGATCGATCGCGGTGATGCGCCCATACGGTGGCCTGATGACCGGGAGGCCGTCGATGTTCGGGCCGCCGAAGCCGAAACCGCGCCGAGGGCTCCCCGCCGGCGGACGCGCAAACCCCATGATGTAGTCCATGTTCGAGCGCTCGGGGTTGCTGACCAGAGCCATGTTGCTGATCTCGGTCTTCGAGTAGATGTAGAAGATGCCGGTCTCCGGGTCGAGCGAGCCGCCGGGCCAGTTGCTGCCGCCGGTCAGCGCCGGGAGGTGCAGCGTGCCCAGCGTCCCCTCGTAGGAGGCGACCGAGGGTGGCGTGTAGAGTGGACCGATGCGGTAGCCCTGGATCGCCTCCTCGGCCCGTTGCCGCAGTTCGGGCGTGAAGTCGATCAGGTCGTCGAGGGAGACCCCTTGCCGGTCGAACGGTGGTGGCTTGGTCGGGAACGGCTGCGTGGGCGAGGTGATCTCGCCCGGCACGTCCGACTGGGGCACCGCGCGCTCCTCGATCGGCCAGACCGGTTCGCCGTTGGTGCGGTCCAGGACATAAAGGAAGCCCTGCTTGGAGGGCTGCGCCACCGCCTTGACGGCCCGGCCGTCCACGGTGATGTCGGCCAGGATCGGCGCGCTCGGCAGGTCGAAGTCCCAGACGTCGTGGTGGATCGTCTGAAAGTGCCAGACGCGCTCGCCCGTCTGGATGTCGAGCGCCACGATACTGTCAGCGAACAGGTTGTCGCCCGGCCGGTGGCCCCCATACAGGTCGCCGGTCGGCATCTCCACCGGCAGGTAGACGTAGCCCAGCTCGGGGTCCATGGTCATCTGGCCCCAGACGCCGGTGTAGCCGGTAAAACGCCAGGAGTCGGCACCCCAGCTCTCGTTGCCGAACTCGTCGGCGTCGGGGATCGTGTGGAAGATCCACTTCCGCTCGCCCGTCCGGGCGTCATAGCCGCGGATGTGACCCTTCGGCTTCTCCTTGGTCGTCGGCGCTACCCCCGCCAAATGGGCCGCGCCGATCACGATGACGCCGTCGGCGATGATCGGGGCCGCGTGCAGCCCCACCTCGGCGAGCGGGCCCAGGTCCTGATCCATGTTCTGCTTGAGATCGACCAGTCCGTTCTCGCCGAATCCGGCCAGCCGGCGCCCGGTCTGGGCGTTCAGTCCGATGAGCTGGTAGCCAGGTGTGACATAGAAGACGACCCCGTCGCCGCCGTCATCCCAGTGGGTCAGTCCTCGTCCTGACAGCCGCCGAGGGGCGCTGGCCCCGCGCTCCCCTTCGTTGAGCCGGTGGAGCCACAACAACTCCCCAGTGCCGGCGTCGAGGGCGACCACGGCGCGTCGCGTACCACCGGTGCTATAGAGCACGTCGTCGACCATGAGCGGTGTTGACTGGAAGATGTACTCGGGGCCAGGGCCCAGGTTCTCGGTGCTGAATTGCCAGGCCAGTTCGAGCTCGTTGAAGTTCTCGGCGTCGATCTGGTCGAGGGCGGAATAGCGGGTATGCCCCAGGTCACCGCCGTAGGTCGGCCACTCGCCGTCAGGCGCCCCCTGCTGGGCGTGGGTCTGGTCGGCAGCCGTCAAGGCGAGGCTGAAAGTCAGGCATGCGGCGATGTGTTTGCTCATCTGTCGTCTCCGAAACCTCAGGATTGTACCTCTGGGCGGCCGTCGGCCCGACGGTGACCGTCGAGGGCGAGGCGTACGTCCGTTACGGGGTCGAGGAGGCGACGCAGCAGGCCGAAGCGGCAGGTATCCACTAAGATCCGAGCTTACGATACCGGGGGGACCCGGGCCAGACGCCCCTTGAAGATACGCCCGACGCTGCCCGCACCTACAAGGCCCACCGACCGGCCGCTGGTGAGCTGGAGAAAGCCGGGGCGCATCACCATCCAGCCAGATGACGTTTTCTGGTTGAGAGGGGTGTTCATGGCTGGAATTTGCTACAGATCAGGACCACTGTCATGCTGGGAAAATAAGGGGACGGGGTGCAGGCTCCGTCCCCTTATTCTGTACAGGAAGAACAAGCCGACGTATTTCGTTTCGCCGAAGTTGGAGCAACGCAGGACCTTCACCCGGCGTCCTTGGACAGAAGACGCCAGCCTGAGCGTAGATGAGGGAGTAGACCGATGCTGAGCCGAAAAGTCGCTTCACGGTGTTCTCGATTGGCGCTGGCGGTTGCTGTCGTGGCTGTGGTGGGGCTGCAGCCCGTCGCTGCGGAGGCGCAGGGGACCGCGTGGGTAGGTACCTGGGCCACCGCGCCGGTGGCGCTACCGCCAGCCGACGGAACTCCGCCAGCCAGACCCGGACCGGCCCAGATGGAGATCGACGGGCAGACATTGCGCCAAATCGTGCGCACTAGTATCGGCGGAGCCGCAGTGAGGGTGGTCATCACCAACGTCTTCGGGAGCCAGCCGCTGGAGATCGGCGCCGCACAGGTCGCGCTTCGGGCGGATGGAGCGGCGCTAGTGTCCGGAACGTCCCGGACGCTCCAGTTTGGCGGTCAGCCCACGACTGCCGTGCCGCCGGGCGACGTCGCCATCAGTGATCCGGTGGAGCTCGATGTCCCGGCGCTCGGCGACCTGGCGGTCGACCTGTATCTGCCGGGAATTCCGACCTCCGATCCGAGTGGAGCGACGGTCCATGGAACCGGTCTCACCACCAACTACCTGTCCAAGGCTGGGAACCATGCGGGCGCCAGTACCCTGCCGGTCGATCGTACCTTCCAGAACTGGTTCTATTTGTCCCGGGTCGAGGTGGAGGCTGCCGCCGGGACACCGGTCATCGTTGCCCTCGGCGACTCGATCACCGATGGCACGGCCTCGACACCAGACACCAACAGCCGCTGGCCAGACTTCCTGGCCCGGCGGCTCATCGCGCGTCCCGGCAACACACCGCCAGCGGTGTTGAATCTGGGAATCGCCGGGAACCGGGTGCTCAGCGATAACGCCGGCCTCGCGCAGTTGCTGGGCAACGCCAATGCGCCGCTGGCGAACCCGAACGCCCAGTTTGGTCCAGCCGCTCTGAAGCGCTTCGACCGCGATGTGCTGTCACAGCCTGGCGTGACACACGTCATCGTGCTGGAGTCAACTAATGACATCGGGATGGCGTTCGAGTCGGAGACGCCGACGGTGGAGGAGATCGTCGCGGGTCACACCGAATTGGTCGAGCGGGCCCATGCGCGCGGTCTGAAGATCTACGGTGGCACGCTCGCACCCTTCGAGGGGGCGTTTTACTTCCGTCCGATTGGTGAGAAGAAGCGGCAGGCCTTCAACGAGTGGATGCGCACGTCCGGTGTCTATGACGGGGTGATCGACTTCGACGCCGCGGTGAGGGATGCGGCAGCACCTAGCAAGATGGTCGAGTCATATCAGTCGGGCGACTGGCTGCATCCAAGCGACGAGGGCTATCGGGTGATGGCCCAGGCGGTCGATCTTGCGCTGTTTGAGGACTGAACCTGGCGGCGTCGCTGTCTTTAGCGGAGGTGGTCATGGTGCGATTGGGAATCTGTGCGGCGGTGTTGCTGGTGTTGGCGAGCGTGGCGGGAGCGCAGGACGTTGTACCCCGCACGTCCTGGGGGATGCCCGACCTGAATGGGGTCTGGGATTTTCGGACCATCACCCCGCTTGAACGGCCGACGGGTCTCGACAAGGCGACGTTGACTCCCGAGGAGGCGGCTGTGTTCCAGCAGCAGGCGATCGAGGGCAGGAACGCCGACCGTCGCGACGGAGGGGCGGCGCGCGACGTAGAGCGGGCCTACAACGATTTCTGGTGGGACTGGGGCAACGACCTGACCGACGACATGCGGACTTCGCTCATTGTCGATCCTCCAGACGGGCGGATCCCGGCTCTGACACCTGAGGCTCAGGCCTGGATGACTGCGCAACGAGAGAACGGGCTGCGGCCCGTGCGTGGACGGGTGTTGGTCGGGTCACCCGCGCATGGCCCCGAGGACCTGGGGTTGTCGGAGCGCTGCATGCTCGGGTTCAACTCGGGACCGCCGATGTTGCCGAGCGCCTACAACAACAACGTGCAGCTGTTTCAGACCGAGGATCATGTGGTGATCGTCAGCGAGATGATTCACGAGGCCAGGATCGTGCCGCTCGATGGACGTCAACCGCTCCCGGACCACATGCGGCAGTGGATGGGCGACGGACGTGGACGCTGGGAGGGGGACACCTTGGTGGTTGAGAGTACTGGCTACACGGACAAGACCGGCAGCTTCTACACCATCGTCTCGAGCTACGGTTCAGGGACCACGCTCGACTTGGTCGAGCGGTTCACCCGGGTGGACGACGACACTTTGATGTATCAGTTCACCGTAGACGACCCTAAGACGTTCGTGGCGTCGTTCACCGCCACCATTCCCATGAAGCGGACCAACGCGCCGCTCTTCGAGTACGCCTGCCACGAAGGCAACTACGGGATGACGAATCTCCTCATTGGTGCCAGGGTGCAAGAGGCAAGCGACAGTCCCTGACCTCGCGCGGCTCAAAGCCTGAAGCCCAGAGCCGTAAGCCGACAGGCATACTTTCGGTCGCGTCTATTTCGGCCACACCACGCCTTGATACTCGCTCGGCACCGGACCCATGCCCATGAAGGTGAACTTCTGGACCCGTTTTCCTTCGTAGGTCTCGGTTGTGTAGATGTTGCCCTGCGAGTCGACGGCGATGCTGTGGGTGCCGAAGAACTGACCCGGCTGGCGTCCGCCGTCACCGAAGCTGGTTGCCACCTCGAGGGTCATCCGGTCGATGATGTGCACCCGCTGGTTCACTCCGTCGGCCAGATACATGAACGCCTGGTCGGCGTCGTGTGAGAAGTCAAGGTCCCAGGCGGCGCCAGAGCCGGTGGTGTTGGGCATCACCAGCATTTCGTCCACGTAGGTGCCGTCCTTCTGGAAGACCTGGATCCGGTCGTGGGCGCGGTCGCAGACGTAGATCAGCCCGTCGGCCGATACTTCGGCGCAGTGCACCGGACTGAGGAACTGCTGCAGGTTCTCGCCGCCCGGGACATACCGTTCGTTGTAGTCGTCGTCCGGTTCGTTGCCGTAGGCGCCCCAGAACCGCTTCAGCTCACCTGAGTCGGCGTCGACTACCGCCACGCGGCGGTTTCCATAGCCATCGGCGAAGTAGATCTCGTTCTCCTCCGGGTCGACAGCGATCTTGGCGATCCGTCCATAGCTGTTGGTGCTGAGGCTGTCGACCGGGCGTCCGGCCACGCCGATCTGCAGTAGGAACTGACCGCTTCGGCTGAACTTCAGCGCGTGGCTGTCGCCGCCGCCGTTTCCCCCGATCCACACGTTGTCCATGTGGTCCACGGTGATGCCGTGGTTCGAGATCGGCCAGTCGTAGCCGTCGCCCGGGCCGCCCCAGTGGCCGACGAGGTTGCCCTCGGGATCGTATTCGAGGACTGGCGGTGCCGGCCGGCAGCACTCCTCGGCGAAGGGTGGCTCGGCCAGTACTGGCGTCTCGTTGTTGGCCAGGTTGCCGCGGTGCACGATCCAGACGTGATCCTGGGCGTCCACGTCCACCCCGATGGTGGAGCCGAGCAGCCAGTGGTTCGGCAGCGGCTTCGGCCAGAGCGGGTCGACGGCGAACATCGGCACCTGAGGCCCGTTCATGCCTGGTGCCGTGGAGCCAGCCTGAGCCTCGGCCGGAGCTTCCGTTGGTCCAGACCCGCCGCCGCACGCCGCCGCAATCGCCAGCAGCGTGAGCGCCGGCATGGGTCCGAACTGCTTCAGGTACGACATCGAGCACCTCCTCGCCAAATGAGCTCAGCGGAAACGGAATGGCTAATTATCGTGCGAACCGCCGCCGCGACCCCGTCAAAATGTGGCAATCGGGTTAAGCGGCGACCCCATGCCACCTCGGATCCGCAGCGGCGCAGCGGTGAACATGAACTCGTAGCGCCCGAGTTGTCGCGCTTTCTCCGCGAGCCGCTCAAAGTCGAGGTTGTCGAAGATCGACACGCCCAGAGAGACAAGCGCCAGCCGGTGCAGCGGGAGGCCAACTTCTGGCGGGAACCCGTGCGGCGAGACATCGTTGAACATGTCGTGGCCGATGAAGGCTACACCCCGTTCCTTCAGGAAGTAGGCGACGTCGGCCTGGAATCCGGCCACGCCCTCGGAGGTGGGCCAGGCACCGAGCGCCTCGCGACGCTTCCACCGTCCGGTGTAGAGGAGGATGACGTCTCCCTCCGACACCCTGACGCCCTGGATCCGCTCTAACTCCTCGAGGTCGGCCCAGGTGATCTCCGTGCCGGGCACCACCCAGCCCTCTGGGGTGGTCTTACCTGGGAGGAGCGTGGCGTCGAACAGCACGCCACGGGTCACGATGCCGTCGCGCAAGGCGTGGATGCTGCCCTGGGGGCATAGACCGGCTTCCTCGATCGACGCTTGCGTGTAGCCGTTGTAGCCTTGGCCGTCGTACATCACGTGGCAGGCCACCGAGTCGAGGTGGCTGTGGATGGTGCCGTGATAGGTGCCGGTATATCGATAGCGGTCGGCGGCCCCGGACGGGCCCACGCGGGTCACCTCCCGGTCCAGGTAGGTACCGCCATCGACCGCGTCCTCCTCGATGACGTCGTGCGCCAGCGAGATGCTGATACCTTCTGTGACCAGTGACGCGGCAGCTTTGCGCTTTTCGAGCGTGATGAGATTGGCCGCACCCAGTTCGTCGTCGGCGCCCCATCGGCCCCAGTTCGAGAGCTCCTCCATGGCTCGCAGGAAGTCCGTCTTCGTCCGAATCTCGGGACGCTCCTGAGCGGTAATCGTCGCCGTCAGTACCGCAACGAGCGTGAACGCCAAGGTGGCGCGAAAATGGACCGAGGTCACGGTACGTCTAGGTCTGCGGGTCATGGGCTGGCCTGCTCCTGGAAGAGAACTGGTGCTGTGGGGTCGAGGCGGCGATTATAGCGCCGGTGGGTGGGCGTGCTGTCGCCAGAGACCGGGCTGTTTTGGTACGATCGCCGCTCAATGTCCGCCGTACGCGCCTTGCATGCACTCCTGTCGTTGTTGCTGTCGGCCATCGTGGCCTGTGGTGGCGCGGCGCCGTCCGAGACTCCGCCGCCCGTCGAGATTCCTCCCGACACCGGCGACGCTTCGGTCGAGGACGACGGCGCCGCCCGGATCGCGGGGATCGCCCTGCCGGCCCGCGGGATGGTACGTTCCATTATCGCGCTCGAACCGCACGCCGAGCTCGATGAGCCCGTGTCCGAGGAGGTGCCGGTCATCGACCAGTATGGGCGTCTCTTTATCCCCGATTTCCTCATGGTGCAGGCTGGGCAGACCGTCCGTTTCACCAACAGCGAAGACGACCTGCATACGGTGCATGTGAAGGACGAGGCGGGCGAGTCCCTCATCAACGTGGCGACCATCAATGGCAGCCGCTACGACTTTCTGGTGGAAAAACCGGGAGAGTACGTCGTGATCTGCAACACCCACACCGAGATGTTCGCCGACATCCTGGCCTTCGACACGCCGTACTTCGTGATGGCTGAGGCCGACGGCAGCTTCAGTCTCGACGGTGTGGTTCCAGGCACGTATACGGTCGTAGTCCTCTACGGCGGTGAGCGCACTGAGCGTGAGGTGCAGCTGGTTGCCGGTCTCAATCAGCTGGATTTGACCGGTTAGCCGACCGTCCCGCCAAAGTACTCGGGCAGGGCCGGTTTGGTGTCGCGGAGGATCTCGACGATCGCCTGGCGGTTGTCGCGGTTGAGGCGCTGGTAGCGGGGTTCGGTCGCCGCCCCCGAGAGCACCGTCCACATCCGACGATAGATGGCATCTCGAGCCGGTGCCGGCAGTGCGTCGAACGCTTCGGTGTAGATGAGCGGGCTGGCCGGGTACTTTAGCAGCCGTTGCTTGAGGTCCAATTGGTGCAGCGACCGGTCCTGGCTGTCGAACGGGCCGAGCGCTGAATAGCGCTCGGCGTAACCAGACCCACCAGTGATGGGAGCTGGCAGCGGCGCCTCGTCCACGAACAATAGGTAATCCACCAGCTCTTCGGCCGTATCTGCGAGGTCGATCCCGCTGTCGCCGCTCCTCGCGGCACCTGCTTGGTGCGCCAGCACCCGTGCTTCCCAGCCGATGCGGACGAGCAGGTTGCTCATGTGGTTGCGATGCTCGAGCACCATCAGCGCCACGATGTCGCTGTAGGGGGTCGGGAACCCGTCCAGGTCGAAGAGTCCGTCCAGCGTGTCAAGAACGGGCGGCGCCGGGGGTACGTCGCCGGGCACGTAGTCAATCGGCTCGGTCGAGTTACCCAGATGGCGGATAGCCTCGGGCGCGCCGGTGACATACCAGCTACCCCACCGTTCGGCCAGAGGGGTGCGGTGGTCGGTGGTCCAGCCGACTGCGTAGGCGTTCGGGTCGTCCGGCATCGGCAAGGTGTTGATGGTCATCAACCCGGGGACACCGAGCGTGTCCCAGGACAGGTGGCAGGCCAGACAGACCTCGGTCCGCGTGATCTCGGGTGGCGCCGATGGTTCTTGCGGCAGAGAGAAGAACAGCACCCCCTGGGTGGGGTCTAGGGCCGCGATCTCCAGCACGTCGGTTCCGCGCACCCAGCCCACCGCCACTGTGTCGTTGAAGTAGATCGCGCGCGGATTCTCAGGGTCGATCTGGTCGGCCTGAAAGCTGGTGTCGGAGAAGACCGTGACCTGCGACTCTATCGGTATCTTTAGGGCCTGGAGTAGGGCAGAGAGGTAGCCGGTCCGTTCTGTGAAGTCGAGTGTCGTGGTGCCAGCCGCGAGGGACTCGGCGAGTCGGGTAACCTCGTCGGTCGTGGTGCCGTCGGTGTAGCGGATGGCCGGATGGTCGCGCGATTCCCGGAAGACGCCGCCGCGTTGGCCATCGAGGCCCACCGTCAGGCAGATCACACCCAGCAGGCTCGCCGCGCCGCCCAGCAGCCAGCCGGGACGGACCCACGCGATCGATCTGCGTTTGATGACGGGCGTGTCCTGGTTCAGTTGATCGTCCACAGCGTGACGTGCGCCTCGTCCTTGATGAACAGTCGGTTGCCGGAGATGGCCGGCTGCGCCCAGGTAGCACTCTCGGCTACTTCGTAGCGAGTGATCTGGCTGAAGCCGTCCCGGTCGGTGCGTGCGACGACCAGATCGCCGTCGTTGTTGAGCAGGAACAATAGATCGTCGGCCATCACCACCGACGAGTTGGTGGCCTCGCGGCCTTCGGTTCGCCACAGCGTTTCACCGCTCGCGGCGTCGAGGGCGAAGAACTGGCCGGCCCGTAGGTGCGACATGCCATACAGGGTATCGCCAGACAGCACCGGGTTGCTCATGAACATCGACACGTCGTCGGTCTGCCAGATCGTTTCGGTGGTCCAGCGGTCGTTGACCTGCAGGGGCCGGAATCGAATGACGCCCAGTTCGTGCCCGGTCACGATTACCTCGTTACCGTCGATGATCGGGGTGATGGAGTTATTGGTTGAACGAGATACCCAGGGCCGCTCCCACAGCAGCTGCCCGTCGTTTGCGTCGACGCCGACCACCTTGGTCTGGGTGACGGTCACTACCTGTCGGACTCCGTTCAGTAGGGCGACCATCGGCGACGCGTAGGCCGGTCCGTCACCTCGCCATTCCCAGGCTACCGCGCCGGTGTCGGCGGTATACGCAGTCAGCGCGCCGTCGTCATGACCGCCCACGTGCAGAATGACGCGGGTGCCATCGGCGACGGGCGAGAGCGAGGTCGCGTAGAGGGGCTCGCTCGACTGCGCCGGCTTCTGCCAGAGCAGCGCTCCCGTGTCCGCGTCGAAAGCCGAGACCACGCCGTTGATACCGAGCGTGAACAGTCGACCATCGTGGTACAGCGGCGTCGATTTCGGGCCTGGCCCATGGCGCTGGGTGCCGGCGTTCTGTCGATAGGGCGCGTTGTAGGCGGTGCGCCATTCGACCGCGCCGGTTCCGGCGTCGAGCGCCATCGCCACCTCGTCGGTATCGATGCGACCAAAAGTGAACACTCGGTTACCGATCAGGATCGGGGTGGCATAGCCGCGCCCGGTCTCGACCTGCCAGTGCTCGGTGAGACGGCGGGGCCAGTTGGTGGGTGCGGCGAAGCCGGCCGCCGCGCCGTCACGGTTCGGCCCACGCCACTGAGGGTAGTCGCCCGCGTCTTGGGACAGGGCCGGCATCGCTCCACCAACTGCAAGCGCTGTTATCATCACTCCGGTCGCCGCGTATCGCATAGTGAGTCTCCTAGCTCTCGTGGAGACGCCGGTTGAGCCGGATCTGGCCGGCATGATAGAGATCGTGGGCCGTCTCGCCACGCGCCAGGCTCCCGCCGGTGTCCCGTCCCCGGCCCAGTCGCCGAGGGAAATCACGGACATCGAGTGCGGTTACTGGCGGTCGCAGCTGGGCGAGCAATGCGAAGCACTCCTTCCGGGCCGGCTCCGGGCCGACCCCCCGGAGACTGTTCCGCAAATTCGGGCTGTCCCACGACTGCCGGTCGTAGCTTTCGTCCAGCAAAGCCACCAGCCCGTCGACCGCCGAGGGTGCCATGGTGCCCTTCGACCTGCCCATCGGTTCGATTCTACTCCCCGACCACGCTACACTGCGCCTCTCATGCCCGACCGCCTGGCGCGCGCGTTGTTCGGTTTGCTACTGGCGCTCTGTGCCCTGTTCGCGCTGACCTTCGTCCTCGAGGAGCAGCCGAGCGAAGAGGTTGTCACCGACGGCCAAGTCGAGCGGGTGTATCTGGGGCACGGCGCCTCGCACGAGCGGTTTCCTTCGATGGACCACGGTGGCGACGGTCCGGCCCGGCATGGCGGTCGTCTGTGGATGGCCTGGGCGTTCGCGCTTGTGCAGCTGGCGCTGATTATCGGGTCGCTCTTCATGGGGCTTCGTCACCCGGGCCTACTCAGGTGGCCGTTGGTGATGAGTGGCGTTACCCTGGCCACGCTGTTGACCCTGATGGTGGCCACCTATGCGCGGTATCTAGCCGACCCGGGCGGGCCACTAATGCTCGGGCTTCCGTTGCCGACCGCTTGGTTCATCTACGCCTTCTGGCCTACTCAGTTCCTGGTGGTCGTGCTCTTCGTGCTGTATTTCCACCGGGCCGTGGTGACCCCGGATGACATGACGCGCTTCCGTGAGATCGTGGCCGCGCGCCGGGCGCGCACGGAGTGAGGCTGATGGACGACTCACGCCCCCTCATCGTGCTCGCCTGGGTGGCCGGTTATTTGGCGATGTGCATCGGGGTGGGACTGTGGGCCCTGCGTCGTACTACCTCCACTCGCGACTTCTTCATGGCCGGACGGGATCTGGGAATCCTGGTCACCGGCCTGGCCGTCTTTTCCAGCACGATGAGCGGTTTCGGGTTCGTCGGTGGCCCAGGTCTGGTCTACCGGATGGGGCTCAGCTCGGCCTGGATGACAGTGATCGCGCCGCTTGGGTTCTGCTGTGTCTTCTATCTCCTGGCCAAGCGTCTGCGGATGGTGGCCGAGCTGCGCGAGTCGATCTCGCTGCCAGATGCCGTGGCGGCGCGTTACAACAGCGAACGCGCGCGTCTGCTTACCGCCATCGCCATCCTGCTAGGCGTAGTCGGCTATCTCGGCACCCAGATTCTGGCCATGGCCACGGTGTTGCGGGACGTACTGAACAACGTCTCGTTCATCCCCGACGTATCGTTGATTACATGCATGGCGATCGCCTGTGCCGTGCTGGTGTTCTACTGCGTGACAGGCGGTATCCTGGCGTCGGTCTACACCGACCTAGTGCAGGGCGCCATCATGATCGTGGCGGCGATCTTCGTCTTTTTCGCGGCCATCACAGCGGTCGATGGCGGCCTCGCTGGGATCGCCACGACGCTACTCGAAGACGACCCGGAGTCGATCAGTCCGTGGGGCACCCTGGGTATGATCGGCGCGCTGTCCTGGTTCGTGGTCTTCGTGCTTGGGATGGCGGGGCAGCCGCATGTCATCACCAAGCTGATGATGAACAAGCGGGTCGAGGACGCCCGCCGTACGCTTCCGGTCAGCGCCGCCGGCTATGCGCTCTGCTCGCTGCTCTGGCTGAGCATCGGATTGGCGATGCGCGCGCTGGTCATCCAGGGGGGGCATCCCGAACTGGCCGGCCCAGACGAGGCGGCACCGCAGTTTCTCCAGTTCCACGCCGGGCCGATGTTGGCCGGGGTCGTGTTCGCCGGCTTGTTCGCCGCCATCATGTCAACTGCCGACAGTTTCCTCAATCTCGGCGCGGCAGCCGTGGTTCACGATATCCCGCGTGCGCTGACCGGTCGGTCGCTGTCGAACGAGCTGTTCTGGGCGCGGGTGGCCACCGTGCTCCTCGCGGTCGGCTCCGCCGTGTTCGTGCTCTATTCGCGCCAGGACCTGGTGGCGTTGCTGGGGGCGTTCGGGTGGGGTACCTTCGCGGCGGCGCTCGTGCCGACCGTGGCCATCGGCTTCAACTGGAAACGGGCCACCGCGACGGCGGCTAACGTGGCCATTGTGACCAGCCTCGTCGTGAACTTCGGCATCGAGCTGTTGGGGATCGCAGTGCCCTACGGTATCAACGCCGGCTTCGTGGCGCTGCTGCTGTCGCTGACTCTGTTCTTTGGTATCTCCCTGGTATCGCCACCCCCGCGCCTCGATCCCGACATCGAGGGAGTGATGGATCTATGACGGGCGTTGATATCCTCACGCCTGTGGACTTCAGGCTCCAAGCTTCAGGCGCTCGAGGTTTCCTATAGCCCGTAGCCGGCAGTCCGGTGCCACCTACTTATCGGACTGCCAGACAGTGCCGACTGATACTCGCCAGGCATTGCCGGTAACCTGTAGCCAGACCTGCGAGACAGAGCAGTGACGAGCTGAGCGCATGCAGATACTCAAAGATGGCGGTCATCGCCTGTTCGAGGAAGATGAAGAAACCACTAGATACGTGGCCGATTTGCTGCGTGACCTCCGGGCTCGGGGTGTGGATGCGGTTCGTGAATACAGCCGGAAGTTCGACGAGTGGGCTCCGGCCGACTTCGAGCTGAGCGAGGCCGAGATCCAGGAGGCGATCGGGAAGTGCGACCCGCAGGTGCTGGCCGACACCGGATTCTGCCAGGGCAACGTGCGCGCCTTCGCCGAGGCCCAGCTCGAGACGCTGTTGCCGCTCGAAACCGAGATCCGGCCCGGCGTGGTGCTCGGGCATCGCCACATTCCGGTAAGCTGCGTCGGCAGCTACGTGCCGGGCGGACGCTATCCGATGTTCGGCTCGGCCCAGATGAGCATCATTCCAGCGAAGGTGGCCGGCGTTGACACCGTGGTGGGCTGCACGCCGCCGATCAAGGGCCGAGGCTACTTTCCCGCCACCATCAACGCGATGCGCCAGGCGGGCGCCGATCGCATCTTCGTGCTCGGCGGGGTGCAGGCGTTCGCGATGATGGCTTACGGCATGGGCGTGGTGCCGCCGGCCGACATGTTGTGCGGCGCGGGCAACCGGTTCGTGGCCGAGGCCAAGCGGCAGCTCTTCGGCCAGTGCGGGCTGGATCTACTGGCTGGACCCACTGAGATCGCGGTCATCGCCGACAACACTGCCGATCCGTCACTTGTGGCGAGCGACCTACTGGGACAGGCTGAGCACGACCCGAACAGCGGCCAGATCCTCGTCTGTCTCAGCGAGGCGTTCGGCTGCCAGGCGCTCGGCGAGATCGAACGGCAGCTCGAGGTGCTCCCGACCCGCGAGATCGCCGGAGTGTCCTGGCGCGATAACGGTCGGGTAGTGGTGGCCGACGATCCGGATGAAGCGATCGCCCTCAGCGATGACTGGGCGCCCGAGCACCTAGAGCTCCATGTCGCCAACGTGGACTACTACCACGACCGACTCCGGAACTACGGTTCGCTCTTCATCGGCGAGGAGACGACCGTCGCCTACGGGGATAAGGCGATCGGCACCAATCACATCCTGCCCACGAGCCGTTCAGCTCGCTACACCGGCGGTGTTTGGGTCGGGAAGTTTCTCAAGACGGTGACCTACCAGAAGATGACGCCGGAGGCATCGGTCGAGGTAGGCAAGGTGACAGCGCGCCAGTGCGAGACCGAGCGGATGCTGGCCCACGCCATCACCTGTGACGTGCGTGTCGCCCGCTACGGCGGCACTGACTAGGTTCCCGGAGAACCTACCAGGTTAGTTGTTCGTCTGTGGTGTTCTTGCCGCCTTCGGCGAGCACCTTGTTGCTGGGAGTGACCACCCGCACGATGTAGTCGAAGACGCCGGCGCCGAGCAGTCGCTCGGGGTCCAGCTCGTGCAGCGAGTTCGTCTTCACGAGCCACACGAACCGCCGGCCAAGTCTGCGGGCCTGGCGGGCGCTGGTGCGTTCCGGTACCACGAGACTTAGCTCCACGGTCCGGCCTGACTGGTCGATGCCGGCGTGCAGGATCTCGGTGCCCGTCATCGTTGCCTCGACCACGCTGGTTTCCTGCCCCGCGTCGAGCACCGGCACCATCCGGTTACCAGGCGCGCTGCGGAACAGGTTGGCGATGGACCGCACGGCGTAGGGCACCACGGCGAACGCCGAGGCGGTTGCGATACCCAGCACGTCGCTCGAGGCCACTTCCCGCACGTCGTCTGGAATCATCATGTCCAGCATCGATCGATGGGTTGGGCCGCCTAGCGGAATGCTGCCGCCCGGGCTGGTGGCGGACCACACATCGATGCCGGTAACCAGCTGGAACCCTGGGAGATCCCGTCGGCCGCGGCCGTCGTTCAGGAACAGCGTCGGGTCGCGGAAGTCGAGTTCGGTGAGGCTGGGGCCAAGCGGGGTCTGTTCGACGGCGAGGGCCTGTCGGATCCGTTCGAGTGAGGCGCTCTCGGTCTCGTCGGCCTTACCATTCGGCCGGTTCTGGGCCGCCGCTGACACGGCCAGTACCAGGATATACACCCACAGGGTGACGGTCAGCCGGACGCTGCGGGGGCTCCACATGATCGAGTAGTCTGATGATAGTTGAACCGTGGGTGCGTGTCTTCCGATGCTCACCTCCGGATATTGGTCCACCCGGGAGAACCTAGAGATGACCTTCGTCGCGGAACTCGAGCCCACGGTCGTCTGGCAGCATTTTGACACCATTCTGACCATCCCGAGAGCCTCTAAAGACGAAGACCGGATGCGGAACCACGTCATCGCCGAGGCGATCCGACACGGCCTCCCACATCAGGTGGACGCCGCTGGCAATGTCGTGGTGCGTAAGCCCGCGACACCGGGGCGGGAAGGCGCCACGGTTACTATCCTGCAGTCGCATCTCGACATGGTGCAGGAAAAGAACTCGGATGTTGCATTCGACTTCACCTCCGACGCGATTGTGCCCGTCCGTGACGGCGACTACCTGACCGCCGACGGCACTACGCTCGGCTCCGACAACGGGATCGGCGTGGCCACGATGCTGGCGTTGATGGGCGACACCGCGTTTGCCCACGGACCGCTGGAGCTGCTGTTCACGATCGACGAGGAAACGGGCCTGACCGGTGCGGCCGAGCTCGACGCTGGCCTGCTGCAGGGGCGACAGCTGATCAATCTGGATTCAGAGGAGGATGGCATCGTCTACGTCGGGTGCGCCGGTGGGGGCGACAGCCAGGTCGTGGTGTCGCTGGCCTCCGAGCCGCCGGAGGCCAGGACTATGGCTCTTTCGGTGGCGTTGACCGGGTTCAAGGGCGGCCACTCGGGCTGCGATATCCATCTGCAGCGCGGGAACGCCGTGAAGCTGCTCGGTCGGGTCCTGTCGGCGGCGTACGCCGACACCCCGTTCCGGCTCGCTGCCATTGACGGCGGGAGTGCCCACAATGCCATCCCCCGGGAGGCGTTCGCCACTCTGGTGGTCGAGCAGGTGGGCCGGGCGGCGGTGATGGCTGCCGTTGAGCAGGAGATGGCTGCCATCGGCACCGAGTACGGTCCGGCCGACCCGGACATGGACGTGGCGGTCGAGGATACGGCCTCGCCCGACTCGGTCTGGAACCAGACGACGACCAAGCAGATACTGCGGCTGATCAACGCCATGCCTCATGGCGTCGAGGCGATGAGCTACGACATTCCTGACCTGGTCGAGACCAGCGTCAATCTGGCGACGATAAAGGAAGCGGACGGCACCCTACGGATCGGGCTGAGCAGCCGCTCCTCCATCGATACCGCGCTCGAGGCGCTCCGCCGGCGGGTGCGCGCGATCGGACTCTTAGCGGGCGCCGAGGTAGAGGAAGACAACGCGTATCCCGGCTGGAAGCCGGACCTCGAGTCACATTTGCTCGAGGTGATGAAAGCCGTGCATCGGCGTGAGCTTGGGGGCGAGCCCGAGGTCAAGGCGATACACGCGGGACTCGAGTGCGGCATCCTCGGCAAGAAGGTGCCAGGCATGGACATGATCTCGTTCGGGCCACAGATCGAGTTTCCGCATTCGCCCGATGAGCGGGTGCATATCGCCTCGGTTGAGCGGTTCTACTGCCTTGTCGCCGCGACGCTGACCGAGCTGGCCTGAGAGACCTCTCACGCGATCTCGAGCGACTCGTTCTGGCAGGCACCCACGCAGCTGCACCAGCGGAGCAGACCGAGGAGCTCGTCGTCAGACGGTCGGAGAAAGCAAGGGCCTCTCCTCGACCGGTTGCCACCCGGTGGCGGCGAGCATACGTCTCGCCTCGTCGAGGACCGGCGTGTGCAAGGCGACGACGCTGCGGTCGCCTGGCTGCGGTTCGTGCTCGGCGTGGTATGGCCCGATCCGTCTTCCTCGCTGCACGGTCAGGAACGCGAACGGTTCCTGTGGCTCTGACCGAGGGTCGGCGCCGGCCAGCGGGACCGAGCCGGGGGGGGGCTCTCCAGCGGCATCCGGCCGGTACTCGAAGTGGCCGACCACCAACTCGCCGTGACGCCAGCGGACGTCCCACCGCGCCTGGTCATGGGGGCCATCAAAGAGCATGCTGACTCCGGCCCGACGGACCAGCTGCGACGCCTGCTCGTCGGTCGAGTGCATGGCGACGAAAGCGCGCTTGATCCCGTAGTGTTCTCTCGCTTCCCGTACGAACAGGCTGTTCGCATGTTCGTTGAAGGTCAGCCCCACGACCGAGCCGACCAGTTCCATCCGGGCCCGCTGCAGCGTGCGCTCGTCGAGGGGATCGCCGAAGACCACGGTGTGGCCCGACTGCTCCGCGGTGTGCGAGCGTCTCGGATCCGGCTCGATGAAGGAGACTGTCAACCCGCCGTCCCGGAGTGCGTCGCCCAGCGGCACTCCCAGACCGTGAGCACCCAGGATAGCGATCCGATCACGCCGAGGCAGACGGAGATCGAGGATCCAAGCGAGCGGGTAGGCAAGCAGGCCCGAGAGTATCACCGTGCCGGCGATGGTCGAGAAGACTAGCGCCCGGAGCGGAGTGCCACCGTCGACACCCTGACTGTCGAGCGCCGCGGCCGTGACCGAGGCGATGGCAGCCGCCACGATGCCACGGGGCGCGATAGCGCCCACGAAAATCCGCTCCTTGGTTGTGAGGCGAGAGTCGCGCGTTGCGAACCAAACGCAGAGTGGCCTGACCACCAGGATGAGGCCGGCGACGACGATGGCGCCGCCGCGACCCAGTGCTCGGATGTCGGCCAGCGCTACGTCGGCGGCGAGCAGGATGAACAGCATCCCCACCAGCAGCACCGTCAGCTGGTCCTTGAACTCTCGAAGTTCGTGGCCTACCCGGGTTTCCATGTTGCCGATGACGACCCCGGCCACGGTGACCGCTACCAGACCGCTCGGCTCAATCAGGGTGTTGCAGGCCTCGAAGAGTAGCACCACAGAGGCCAGTGTGAACACGTTCTCGTGGCCGGCGGCTATAGGGCGGCGATATCGGAGCGCTACCGCAAGTAGGAAGCCGGCCGCGAGCCCCACCACCAGGCCGAAGCCGATGCTAACGATCACGCTCAGCGTTTCCGAGGCGAGGGTCATCACGCGGGGCGCGACGACGAACTGTAGGATGAATCCGGCGGCCAGGGCACCGATCGGGTCGATCAGGACCCCCTCGGCTTCCAGCACCGTCTTGACCCGCGGCCGCAGCCGCATGTCTCGCAGGAGCGGTTGGATCACGGTGGGCCCGGTTACCACGACGAGAGCCCCGAAGAGGAGAGCGAGGTGCAGGCTCCATCCGAGGACGAGGGCGGCGAGCAGAGCCGCGCCGACGAGAGTGACGAGTGCGCCGGTGGTGATGAGTCGTCGGATCGGCGCCTCCTGACGCTTGAGCCGCGACCACTGGAGGTTTAGGCCACCTTCAAACAGGATGATGGCGATGCCGAACTCGACGATGCCGAACAGACCGTCGCCGAGGGCTCGCGGCTGCAGCCACCCGAGCCCTTCCGGTCCCAGCAATGCGCCGCCGGCCAGTAGCAGCACGATGCCGGGGAACCTGATCAGCCTCGACACCGACTGCGCCAGGATGCCGGCGGCGAGTGCGAGGGCGACGGTGAGCTCGGGATGTGCGTGCGGTTCCATTAAATGGGGGGCGGACTGAGCTGAGCTGGTAGAGTGTGTCTTGGGAACCGGCGTGCGAGCCGGTACCCTCTCACTATTATGACGGCGCCGCACTAACGCCGTCGTGGAGGAGTAGACGATGTCCGCGCATCTCGCCCTGCGGTCAGGCAATCCGGCGCTCGGCGCCGACACCTTTACCCGTGTGCCGCCGCTTCCCCGGGTGGAATCGGAGACGATGACCATCGGGGGCACGGTCAACAAGACCGCGATGTCGCTGGTGGTGCTGTTCACCGCCGCCATGTACGTGTGGGGGCGGGCGGCCTCTGGCGACGTGCCGACCTTTCTTATCTGGGGCGGTATCCTGGGCGGTTTGGTCGTGGCGCTCGTCACTGCGTTCAAGCAGACTTGGGCGCCGATCACCACCCCGCTTTATGCGGCGCTCGAAGGGTTGGCTCTGGGCGGCATCTCTTTCTTCTTCGAGCAGGCCTATCCCGGCATCGTGGCCCAGGCGGTGTTTCTCACTTTCGGCACGCTCGCGGCGCTGCTGCTGGCGTATCGGAGCGGCCTGATCAAGGCCACCGAGAACTTCAAGCTCGGTGTGTTCGCCGCCACCGGGGGAATCGGCCTGGTGTATCTAGCTAACTTCGTCCTCGGGATCTTCGGCATGAGCATCCCGCTCGTTCACTCCAGCGGGATGTTCGGTATCCTGTTCAGCGTGTTCGTGGTGGTGATAGCCGCCCTGAACCTGGTGCTTGACTTCGATTTCATCGAAGAAGGAGCCGAACGAGGCGCGCCGAAGTACATGGAGTGGTACGGAGCTTTCGGCCTGCTCGTGACCCTAATCTGGCTGTATTTGGAGATTCTGCGGCTGCTGGCGAAGCTGCAGAGCCGCGACTGAGGCCGGGTCAGCGCCGTGGGAGAGGCGTGCTCGACGCTTGTTCTTCCCCGGCGCAGCTGTGACAGTCCGTCTTCGGGACATCGGGTTTGGGGGGACCGACCAGGTTCCGGAGGTGCCGGTAGAGCGAAACGACGGCCCAGGCCACGACGAGGGCGGCGATCGGTTCCTGCCAGGTCATTCTCAGAGTCCCCAGCCCATGAGCCGTCCGGTCTGATAGACCAGCAGCGACGCGCCGTAGGCGAGCACCGACATGTAGCCGAGCATGAACATCGGCCAGCCCCACCCGCCGGCTTCCTTCTTGACGACCACGATCGTGCTCATGCACTGACAAGCCAGCACGAAGAACACCATCAGCGACACTCCGGCCAGCGGCGTCATCAGCGGTGAGCCGTCGGCCCGGGTCGCGTTCTGGAGCGAGCTCCTTAGGCTGACGCTGCTCTCGTCGGCTTCCTCGATGCCGAAGACGATCCCCAGCGTCGAGACGAAGACCTCCCGGGCCGCGAATGCTCCCAGAATCCCGACGCCGATACGCCAGTCGAAGCCGAGCGGTTCGAGCACCGGCTCGATGAACTGGCCCACCCGGCCGCCCGCGCTGTAGCGGAGCTGTTCTCCGGCCAGTTGTCCGTCGAGCTCCGCGAGCGCCTCCTCCTGCTGGGGCGCAGAGGTTGTTGCCAGCACGTCGGCGCGCGCCTGCTCGAAACGGGTGTCGATCTCGCCGCTCCGTGGGAACGATAGCAGCGCCCACAGAATGATGGTCATCGTGAGGATGATGGTGCCCGCATCCTCAAGGAACTTGCGGACCCGGCGCCAGGTGGCGAGGAAGACACTGCGCCACACCGGTATCCGATAGGGCGGCAGCTCGAGGAGCAACGGTAGCCGCGGTCCGGCCAGGACCGTCCGTCTGAGCACGGCCGCGGCGCCCAGCGTGGCCACGACCGACAGTGCGTACATGGCGAAGAGCACCATTGCGCCCATGCTCAGTACGCCGAACACCCGCTCGTCGGCGGCGAAGATCACGGCCGTGACCAGCGCGTAGACCGGGAGCCGGGCGCTGCAGGACACCATCGGCAGCGTCAGCATGGTGATCAGTCGGTCGCGGCGACTCTCGATGGTGCGGGTCGCCATGACGGCCGGAATAGCGCAGGCAAAGCCTGACAGCATCGGCACGAACGCCTTACCGTGCAGGCCGACCCGGCCCATCAGCCGGTCGATCACGAACGCCACCCGGGCGAGGTAGCCCAAATCTTCGAGCAGTGCGATCGCAAAGAACAGCATCGCTATCTGCGGGACGAACACCACGACGTTGCCAACGCCGGCGATGACGCCGTCAATCAGCAGGTCCGTCAGCATCCCCTCGGGGAACACCTGCACGACCAGACCCTGTAGCCATGCCGTGGCTCCTTCGATGGTACCAATGAACGGTTCCGACCAGGTGAACAGTACCTCGAACAGTACCGCCATTAGCACCGCAAACACCGCCATCCCGTAGACCCGGTGGGTCAGGATGCCGTCGATCCTGTCGGTCCACTTGCGCTGGTCTTCCCGTGGCTGCGAGCGGACGTCCGAGGCGACCGTCTCGATCCACTGGTAGCGCGAGGCGATGATTTCTTGGTCGAGGTTGCGGTCGGCAGCCTTGGCGTCTTGCCGGATCGAGGTGACCGTCGACCGTACCGATTCCGGGATGCCGGTCTCGTCCTCGTCGCTTCCATCGAGCGAGAGCAACGACCATAACGCCCAGGAGCGGCGGGCCGCCGGCGTGGCACCGAATTTCGCTGTCTGCAAGCTCTCGCTGACCGCCGCGACCTCCGCCTCGAGGTGGTCCGGAAGACCGGTCCAGTGCGCGTTCGGCCTCGGTGCGAGCGCGAGCATGTCGGCGATGGCGGTCTGGAGCCGGTCGAGGCCTTTTCGCTGGGAGGCAACCGTCGGAACCACGGTCGCGCCCAGCCATCGCCCCAGACGCTCGGTATCGAACTCGAGTCCGGCGACGCCCGCCTCGTCGACCATGTTCAGCGCGACGATAACCGGCACGCCGGTCTCGGCGACCTGGAGCACCAGGTAGAGCCCGCGCTCTATCGCGCCGGCATCGACCACGACCACGACGGCGTCAGGCGGGGTGCCGCGTCGCCCGAGGACCTCGTCGACCGCCACCTGTTCGTCTGGCGAGTTGGCGCTGAGGCTGTAGGTCCCCGGCAGATCGATGATCTCGACCTCGGAGTCTCCCAGCGTCACCTGCCTGGACGATCGGGTCACCGTGACGCCAGGGTAATTGCTGACCTGCGCTCGGGCGCCGGTCAGGGCGTTGAAAATCGTAGTCTTACCCGAGTTGGCGTTACCGGCCACCAGCACCCGGGATATCCCTGGCGCGATCATCTCGGTCGTCGGGTGGGCGACGAAGCGATACGGATCCGATGTCGAGTCGTCCTGGCCGGAAGCCTGCTCTCCCTCCGGTAAGATCTGAATCTGGGCTGCGTCGGCCAGACGGAGCGACAGCAGGTAGCCGCGCAGCCGGATCTTGAGCGGGTCGCCCAGGGGAGCCCGTCTGATGGTCTGGATCTCGGTTCCGGGCAGCAGACCCATCTCCATCAACCGGCGCGCCACAACCCGGTCGCACCCCACGTGGTGCACCACGGCTGTAGCGCCGAGGGGCAGCTGATCGAGTGTGCGGAGGGCCTGGTGCACCAGGGAGGTTGTCGGAGTTGAGACTGGATCTCAGTTTCGAGCGGCCAGTGTATCGCCGAGATTCGCAGCTGGTCAAGGCGGCCGGGCCCGTATGGGACAATGGACAGAGGAGGAGCCTCGCCGATGCAGAACGCCCGCGGAACCCTCTCCGTTGATCGTAACGAACCGGTCCGCGACTCCTGCTATTCCCACATGCAGGAAGCGTAGGCAGCCCCGTTGTAGAAGAACCGAAGGAGTCGAAGCTGATGATGGTGAGGTTGTCTCATATCGTGTTGCTGGGGGCGCTGCTGGTCGGGTTGGCGCTGCTGCCGGCCAGCGCGCAGATCAAGATCTCGGGGAGCACGCCAGAAGACGGAGCCGAGCTCGACGGTCCGGTGCGGACCGTGCGCGTCTGGTTCGATAAGGCGCCGGTGGTGGCCGAGAGTACTCTCGAGCTGTCTGGACCAGGCAACCGGGCCAAGATCGAGGGGCTTCACACGATGGGTGAGAACGACCTGATGGGCCGGGTGACCGGGCCGATGCCGAACGGCGATTGGGAGATGAGTTGGACCGCTGTCGGTCCCGATGGGAAGACCCAGACCGGGAGCGTCACATTTACTGTCGACCGGAATCGCTGAGCCGGCTGGTGACTCGCGGCCGCTGAGAGGGGGCGTCAGTCCGCGGTCCGGATGGTGAAGCCGAACTCGCCCCGCTGGACGTGTCCGTCGTCGCCAGCTGATCGCCACTTCACGGTATAGCTGCCTGGACCGAGCGTGGTCGGGACCGACGCGACGATCGACTTCTCGGCACCGACCTCGGTGTCGCCGAGCGCGATCTCGCCCGAGGAACCTTCGAGACTAAGCTGGCTGATGGCTGGCTCCGGATCCTGCGTGAACCAGATCTGCACCTCGCTGGGCGACTCGCTGATGGTCGCGTCTTTTTCGGGCAGGCTCTTCGAGTAGGCCATGTGAGCCGACACCATGGCGGTGGTCGCCACAACGGTGGCTAGGGCAGCGATCAGTGCGCGGGTGCAGTTGGTGGTCATGGCGAGTACGTCTCCTTATGCGCCTCCAATTCTATGGCAAGGTGCCCCCGTGCTGAGGCGGGCGACGAAGAGCGACGGCATCGCGGCATATAGGTAGTCGTGACGCGGTCGATAGGTCCGGGATACACTCGGGCGGGGTTCGTCCTTCTCTTTCTTTGCGGAGGTAGGTATGCAGCGCGTGGTAGCCCGATTCGTATTCTTGGTGCTCGTGATCGCGGCACCGATGACGGCCCTGGCCCAGTCGAGCAGTATCCCGAGGACGCCGTCCGGTCGTCCCGACCTGTCGGGGACCTATGACGTGGCCACTCTGACCCCGCTGCAACGCCCCACCGAGCTCGGTGACCGGATGTCGCTGACTGAGGAGGAAGCGGCGGAGCTTTCCGCCGGTGCCGATTCCTACCAGCGCGCGTTCAATATCCCCGACGAGCGCAACGCCGAAGATGCGTCGGCTCCTCGTGAGGCGCCGCCAGTAGGCGGAGACGGCTCGACCGGCGCCGCAGGCAACGTCGGGGGCTACAACACGTTCTGGATGGATCGGGGCAGCACTGGTTTCCAGATCGACGGCGAGTGGCGCACGTCGATCATCATCGACCCGCCCAACGGCCGGCAGCCGCCCAGGACCGCCGAAGCGCAGGCGGCCCTCGCTGGTCTCGCCGCCTTCTTCCGTCCGAACACCGGGACCGCCTGGTGGCTTGAAGACAGTCTCAACGCGCCTGGTCCCTACGACGACATGGAGACCCGTCCGGCCGCCGAGCGGTGCCTGCTCGGCTTCGGGTCGACGGCGGGGCCGCCGATGTTGCCCGTGCTCTACAACAACCTAAAGCGGATCGTGCAGACCGAAGACACCATTCTGATCCAGGTCGAGATGGTGCACGAAGCGCGCATCGTGCGGATGAACGACGAGCACGCTCCGCCTGAGATCAGCAGCTGGCTGGGTGATTCGGTCGGACGCTGGGAAGGCGATACCCTCGTCGTGGATACCACGAACTTCAGTGACAGCCCGGCGCTCTCTGGCGCCTCGCGAAACCTCCACGTGGTCGAGCGCTTCACCCGGCTCGACAATGACACACTGCTCTACAACTTCACGGTCAACGATCCGACGGTCTGGACCGCGCCCTGGACCGGCGAGTACATCTGGCCGGCAAGCGACACCAAGGTCTACGAGTACGCCTGCCACGAGGCCAACTACGCCCTCGAGGGGATCATGAAGGGTGCTCGTCTGCTCGAAGCCGAAGCCCGAGGCGAGGAAACGGGAGGCGTCGTCAACCCGACCCGGTAGCAGATTCGATGAAGCTGGATGGCAGTACGACTGACGGCTTCTGAGACGAGCCGTTCGTCGACGATGGGACGGCGCGGCCGAGCGGAGCGACTACTAGCAGCACCCGGAGAGTGGCGGAGGCGTAGCCGGGAGCAGCCGTGGCGGTGGGAACGACGACGGGGTCAATGAAGAACTAGCGGCGAATTACCCCGCGATCATCACACAGACCGGTCGTGGCGCGCAGAGCCAACGCGCCTTTACCCGGCTCCCACGATCAGCGACAATTGAGCCGTTCCAATGCGTTCGGGGCAGGTGTCCGTGCGCGCGAAGGAACGAGGAGCCAGCCTCAGACATGGATCGACCCGGTGGGGGGATGTCGCCTGGACGGCGTGTGACCGCGGTGGCGCTGGTCTCGCTCCTTGTGGCGCCGGCCGCGGTCGGGTTGGCCGGAGGGCAGGAGGTCTCCAGGGACAGCTCCGCCGCGCACGGTGCGGAACTACGTACCGTGCTCGATCGCTATTGCGTCTCTTGCCACAACGACCGGCTCCGCACTGCGGGACTGTCGCTCGATGCCACGGCTGTCGATTCTAGCAACCCGGCTGGTGACCCGGCGTTGTGGGAGCGTGTCGTGGCCAAAATCCGCGCTGGTTCTATGCCACCCCCGGCCCGCCCTCGTCCTGACGCTGCGACCTACGATCTGGTCGCCGATCGGTTGGAGACGTCACTCGACACCGCATGGCTGGCCTCACCCGACCCGGGGCGTGAGAGCCCGGTCCACCGGCTCAACCGGACCGAGTACGCTAATGCGGTACGCGACCTCTTTCACCTCGAGGTCGACGCTGCCGAGTTACTGCTAGGCGACGAGACCGCAGACGGCAGCTTCGACAATTTTGCCGACGTGCTCACGATCTCGCGGGCGCACCTCGACCGCTATTTCTCGGTCGCGCGTCAGGTCACCCGCCTGGCCGTCGGGCTGGTGCCGTCTGTGGCGGAGGTGGACACCTTCGAGATTCCGCTCCACGTGGTGCAGGACGAGCGCCAGAGCGAAGCTCTTCCACTCGGGTCGCGTGGCGGCATGGCCATCGACTACAACTTTCCGGTCGATGGCGACTACGTCATCAAGGTGCAGCTGCGCCGGCAGTATCAGGCCTATCTGATGGGCATGGGGTGGCCGCAGCAGCTGGAGGTGCGACTGGACGACCGTCTCCTCGAGCGGTTCGAGCTGGGCGGTGCCGCACCGGGGACGCCGGCCGCAGCTAGCTATGCGGGTGACGGCGAGCCCGGGTTTGCGGGCGACCCCGACTGGGAAACCTACATGCAGCTGACCGGCGACGCTGGTCTTGAGGTAAGGGTGCCGGTGGCGGCGGGCCCACGGACGGTGGGTGTGTCGTTCGTGCGCCAGCTGTGGGAGCCAGAGGGGCTTCCGCAACCGCTGCAACGTGGACGGGTGTTGACGAACGACCAGATCTACATGGGCAATGCCGCTGTGGGGGCGGTGGAGATCGGTGGGCCCTACGAGACGAAGTCAGTCGACGTTGACACCCCGAGCCGGCGGACCATTTTCTCCTGCCGCCCGGAGGCCTTCGAGGCCGAGGCCGGCTGCGCGCGCGAGATCCTCAGCCGGTTGGCGAGGCGTGCCTATCGCCGTCCGGTGCAGCCGGATGACCTCTCCGTACTCATGACCTTCTTCGATGAGGGGCGGCGCGAGGGCGGCGGGTTCGAGCATGGGATCCAGTTCGCGCTCGAGCGGATGCTGGTCGACCCAGACTTCCTGCTGCGCGTCGAGCGTGACCCAGACGGTTTGTCGGCCGATACCTCGACGTTCCAGGTGAGCGACCTCGAACTGGCGTCCCGGCTGTCGTTCTTCTTGTGGAGCAGTGTCCCGGACGATGAGCTGCTGGCGGCGGCCGAGGCGGGCCGATTGTCAGATCTTGCCGTAATCGAGGCCCAAACGCGCCGTCTACTCGCAGAGCCACGGGCGATATCGGCACTGGTAGACGACTTCACCGCGCAGTGGCTGAATCTGCGGCGGGTCGGCGAGGTCGTGGTGGACCCGGGTCAGTATCCGCACTACGACGAAACCTTGCTCGCCGCGTTCAAGGAAGAGACGCAACGGTTTGTGGCGAGCACGCTTGTCGAAGACCAGAGCGTCCGGCGGCTGCTCGATGCCAACTACACGTTTGTGAACGAGCGGCTGGCCAGGCACTACGGCCTGCCAGGTGTGTACGGAGCCCGGTTCCGCCGCATCTCCCTACCGGATCGCTCGCGGCGCGGTGGGCTGCTGGCGCATGGGGCACTGCTGGCTACCACCTCCTATCCCGATCGGACCTCCCCGGTCCTGCGAGGGAAGTGGCTGCTCGATAACATCTTCGGGCTGCCCGTTCCGCCGCCACCGCCTGGCGTCGATACCACGCTTGAGGAGCAGCCCGGACTCGTCGCGGCGACGATTAGAGAACGACTGGCCCAGCACCGGCGGAGTCCGACCTGTGCCAGCTGTCACGCCGTCATCGACCCCTTGGGCTTCGCGCTCGAGAACTTCGACGCGATTGGCGGCTGGCGCACGGTGGACGAGGCGGGCCAGCCAGTCGATGCGCGTGGGACGACGGCGGCCGGTGGGAGCGTGGCTGGCTTGGCAGGCCTTCGCGCCTTGCTGCTCGCCGATCCTGAGGCGTTTCCCCGGACCGTAACTGAGAAGCTGCTGGCCTACGCATTGGGCCGACGCCTCGAGTACTACGACCGACCCGCCGTCCGGGAAATTGTCCGGGCCGCAGCCGCCGATGACTACCGCTGGTCGTCGCTGATTCTCGGTATCGTCAAGAGCCCGACGTTCAGGAGCCGGTCGGTGGCCGGATCTCCAACGAACTGACGACCCACGGACACAGGAGAAGATCTAGATGACGTTCCTGACCAAGTCGTTGCCGCGCCGCACGGTACTTCGCGGCCTGGGAGCCAGTCTCGCCCTGCCGGCACTCGACGCCATGCACCCGGCCTTTGGCCTTCGGGGCCTGGCTGCGCCGGCGACCGCGCATCGCTTCCAGGCGTTCTACGTCCCCAACGGCATGGCGATGGATTACTGGACACCCGAGCAGGAGGGGACCGCCTACGCGCTGTCGCCCATCCTCGAGCCACTGGCCGACTTCAAGGACCAGATGGTCGTGCTGTCTGGGCTCAACGCCAGCTGGAACTACATCCACGCGGGCGCGTCCGGGTCGTTCCTCACCGGTACCACCCGCGGCGGACGGAACGAGATCGAGATCCTGGCCGATGTCTCGATGGACCAGCTTCTAGCGCGTCACTTTGCTGGCGAAACCCAGGTGCCATCTCTGGAGCTGTCGCTCGATCCACCGAACAACGCCGGCGCCTGTACCGGCAATCTGAGCTGCGTCTACACCCATACGTTGTCGTGGCGCAGCCCGACCCAGCCCCTTCCCACCGAGTGGAATCCACGCGCCGTGTTCGAGACACTGTTCGGCGATAGCGGGAGCACCGACCGCGAGGCGCGCGAAGCTCGGCTACGCCAGCAGCGGAGCCTGCTCGATTCGGTGACCGACAAACTGGCCACCCTGCGCCGCGAGCTCGGCCCAGGCGACGTGCTGAAGGTCGAGGAATACACTGAGGCCATCCGCGACGTGGAGCGTCGGATTCAGAAGGCTGAGGAGCAGTCCGGATTGGAGCTCCCGGCCGTCGACCAGCCTCAGGGGGCGCCGCCCGAGTTCGAGGATCACCTGGAGCTGATGCTTGACCTGCAGATCCTGGGCATGCGGGCGGATCTGACCCGAGTTATCTCGTTCATGGTCGGCAAGGAGCAGAGTGCTCGGCCCTATCCGCAGATCGGCGTGCCCGAGGCGCACCATCCGCTCTCGCATCACAACGACGTGCCCGAGCTCGTCGAGCACATGTCGAAGATCAACCGCTACCACACGACTTTGTTTTCGAACTATCTCACCAAGCTCCGTGCGACGCCCGACGGTGACGGGTCGCTGCTCGACCACATCACCATCCTCTATGGTTCAGGCCTTTCGAACAGCACCCGGCACTCGGGAGTAGATCTCCCGCTGTTGCTGGCCGGCGGCGGAGCCGGCACGCTGCCGAGCGGGCGCCATCTTCGCTATACCGATCAGCCGTCGATGGCGAACCTGCTGGTCACGCTCATGGACAAGATGCGGGTGCCCGTGGAGCGGATCGGCGGCAGCACTGGGCGGTTGCCGATCTCGACCCTTGACGGCCTGCTGTAGCCGACATGTCTGTACGTCAGAGCTGGCAGATTACTCGACGGTGGCCGACGCGAATTGTCATTGGGGTCGTGTGCGCGATGTCGCCGTTAGTCAGCCTGGTCGCCGAAGAGCTACCGCTGGTCGCCGCGGCCCGAGGGGGCGATATGGCGCAGGTGTGGGCGTTCCTCGCCGCTGGCGCCGACGTCAACGCGGCCGAACCTGATGGGGCGACCGCTCTGCACTGGGTCAGCTATCACGACGAGATCGAGACCCTCGACCGGTTGCTGGCTGGCGGCGCCGATGCGAATGCCGTCAATGATCTCGGCGTGTCGGCGCTGTGGACGGCGTCGGAGAACGGTAGCACGGACGCCGTGAGTCGTCTGCTGGAAGCGGGCGCCGATCCCAACCTGGCGCTCCTAGCAGGCGAAACGCCGGTCATGGTAGCGGCCAGAAGCGGTGCGGCCAAGGTGGTCGAGCTCCTCCTTCGAGCCGGAGCCAACCCCGAGGCACGGGGGACCCGCGGGCAGACAGCCCTGATGTGGGCGGTGGCCCAGCAGCATCCTTCTGTCGTCCAGGTCCTGATCGACAGCGGCGTTGACCTCCATGCGCGGTCCGAGGTCTGGAGCCAGGTGATGGCGGTGCCGCCGCACGGCCAGCCGGAGTACAACCGCGAGATCCCGCACGGCGGCAACACCGCGCTGATGTTCGCGGCACGGGGGGGCGATGTCGCCTCGGCACGTCTGCTACTAGCGGCGGGCGCCAACGCGGACGACACCAATGCCTGGGGTGTGAGCGCGACGACGCTGGCTGCCCATGCCGGATTCGGTGAGCTGGTGACGCTGTTGCTGGAGGCTGGCGCTGATGCTGGAGCGTCCGAGGCTGGGTTTGCTGCCCTGCACGCCGCGGTCATGCGCCGTGATCCACTGATGGTTCGGACTTTGCTCGAGCACGGCGCCGATCCGAATGCCACGCTGAACACGTGGACGCCGACCCGCCGCTCGTCGCGTGATCTCCACTTTGCTCCGCCGCTGGTGGGAGCCACACCGTTCTGGCTGGCCGCCCGGTTCAATGCGCCCGATGTCATGCTTCTGCTCGCAGACCATGGCGCCGACCCTCGGGTGATCCATCACGCCGACTACAAGGACCCGGGCTACGCGCAGCCGCGCCAGGAGGCCACCACCGCCGTCATGGCAGCGATCGGGATGGGCGGCGGCCGCCTCCGCTCCTGGAAGCCGCCGAACCGGTTGGAGCTGGAGTCGCTTCGACTCGACACGGTGCGCGTCGCGGTCGAGCTCGGGGCCGACGTAGATGCGACCGACCTCTTCGGCCTGACGGTAATTGATCAGGCGCGCTCGGTCGGATTTGACGCCGTGGTTGCCTTCCTCGAGTCGCACTCAGCGGCCAGCCCGTAGGATTCCGTACGTCGTCTTCACGGAACCTGTGTTCTGCTCGGCGCGTAACTCTCCATAAAGATAGACACAGTCGAATGATGCAGGCGGTCGCCACTCTAGGCCATGCTCTTGGGTTCTCGCTGGCGGCGGGTGTCAATCTCTACGCCACCGTGGCCATCCTGGGTCTGGTGTCACGCTTTGGGTGGATGGAGCTGCCGCCTCAGTTTGCCGTCTTTGATAACAACCTGGTGATTGGTCTTGCGCTGGCGCTATATCTCGTCGAGTTCGTGGCTGACAAGGTGCCGTGGGTCGACTCGGCGTGGGACGCGGTCCACACCGTGATCCGGCCCGTGGGCGGAGCCTTTCTCGCGGTAGCGGCGCTTGAAGACGTCAGCCCGACCATCGAAGCGATCATCGGTCTGCTCGGAGGGTCGGTGGCAGCTGGCGCACATTTAACCAAGATGGGTACGCGCGCTGTCGCTAATGCCAGCCCGGAACCGGTGTCCAACTGGGCACTTAGCTTGGCCGAAGACGGATTCGTGATCGGACTGGGCGTGCTGACGCTGACTTTCCCGGCGGCCGCCTTTGCCGTGGCCAGCGCGATCATTATTCTGATGGTCGTCTTCTTTGGGGTCATCTCGCGCGCCGCATTGCGCCGGTGGGGCCGAGGGAGGAACGAGGCCCCTGCCTGAGGAGGCGAGCGCGGGTGGCGCAAATCAGCCGCCGGAGCGGATGACCTGGTTCGCGATTGTTTGTAGCTGCATGTTGGACGTGCCCTCGTAGATCTGACCGATCTTCGCGTCCCGATACAGCTTTTCCACGGGATAGTCCTTGGTATACCCGGCTCCGCCAAAGAGCTGGACGGCCAGTGAGGTGACCCTTTCGGCGATCTGGGACGTGAAGAGCTTGGCCATCGCCGCCTCGGTAAGGAACGGCTGACCGGCGTCCCGCAACCGCGCTGCGTTGTACACCCCCAGACGGGCCATCTCGAGGTCGGTTGCAGCTTGCGCCAGCTGGAACTGCACTCCCTGGAACGCGGCGATTGGTTGTCCGAATTGCTCCCGTTCCCGCACGTACGCCGTTGCGTGGTCCAGCGCGCCCTGTGCCAGCCCGACCATCTGGGCGCCGATGCCGATGCGTCCTTCGTTCAACGTCTCGATCGCCACCTTGTAGCCACGTCCGATTTCTCCGAGAAGGTTGGCGCCCGGGATCCGGCACTCGTCGAGGAGCACCTCACAGGTGCTCGATGCCCGGATGCCGAGCTTATCCTCCTTCTTGCCGATGGTCAGTCCGGGCCGGTCGCCTTCCACCACGAATGCTGTGATGCCGCGGTGTCCGGCGCTTGGGTCCACGGTGGCCATTACGATGAACAGGCCAGCCTCGCGTCCATTGGTGATCCAGAGCTTCCGGCCCGTGAGCACGTAGTCATCACCGTCCTGCACGGCGCGGGTCGTTAGCGCGAACGCATCGCTGCCAGACCCGGCTTCGGAGAGCGCGTAGGCACCGACCGTATCGCTTGCGAGTGCGGGGAGGAACCGTTGCTGAACGCCAGGGGAGCCCCACTTCAGGACCGCGTTTACGACCAGCGTGTTCTGGACGTCAACCAGCACCGCGATCGAAGGGTCGACGCGCGATAGCTCTTCGACGGCGAGGATAGAGAGAAAGAAACCGGCGCCCGCACCTCCGAATCGCTCGGGGATCTCGATGGCCATCACGCCGAGCTCGAACAGCTGGGAGATGAGCGCCTCGGGAATCTCGGCCCGGTCGTCCATCTCGCGGACCAGCGGACCGATCTCCGCGCGGGCGAAGTCACGCACGCTGTCGCGAAAGAGCTGCTCTTCGTCGGAGAGAGTGGTCAGCGGGCGAGCTAGGGAGCCGGGGTTGGTCATGGTGGGATGAGTCCTACAGCGACGCTGGTTCTTCGTACTCTCCCCACACGTCCCGCAAGGCGTCGCACATCTCTCCCAGGGTGGCGTACGCTCGCACGGCGTCGAGGAGCGACGGCATGAGGTTGTCGGTTCCACGGGCGGTGTCTCGGAGCCGATCGAGGGTGCGGGTCACCTCGGTGGTGTCGCGTTGGGCACGTAGCTCGTCCAACTGCGTGCACTGTCGGTCCGAGATCGCCTCGTCGATGTACAGCGTCTCAACCTCGGGGCGTGCCTCGTCGAGATGCTGATTCACGCCGACCATCCAACGAGCGCCCGTCTCTACTTCTTGCTGAAACCGATACGCACTTTCGGCGATCTCGCGTTGCGGGAATCCTTGCTCGATCGCGGAGACCATTCCTCCCATGTCGTCGATTTGCTGGAAGTAGTCTCGAGCGCCCTGCGTGAGATCGCGAGTCATACTCTCGAGGAAGTACGAGCCGGCGAACGGGTCGACGTGGTCGGCAACGCCGCTCTCGTACGCGATGACCTGCTGGGTCCGGAGGGCGAGCAACGCCGCCTCGCTCGTCGGGAGCGAGAGCGCTTCGTCGAGGGAGTTGGTGTGGAGCGAGTTCGTTCCGCCGAGCACCGCACCCAGTGCCTGGATCGCGGTCCGGATGACGTTGTTGTAGGGCTGCTGCGCCGTCAGCGAGACGCCTGCCGTTTGCGTGTGGAAGCGTAGCTTCCAGGTCCGTTCGCGTGTCGCGCCGAAACGATCGCGCATGGTCGTCGCCCAGAGCGTGCGCGCGGCGCGATACTTGGCGATTTCCTCAAAGAAGTCACTGTGTGCGTTGAAGAAGAACGACATCCGGGGAACAATGCGGTCCACCTCCAATCCGGCGTCAATCGCGTACTGCACATATTCGACGCCGTCGCGCAACGTGAAAGCCAGCTCCTGGAGCGCCGTGGCTCCCGCTTCGCGAATGTGATAGCCGCTCACCGAGATCGTGTTCCACTGGGGAGTTTCGTCGGCGCAGAAGGCGAACGTGTCGGTGACCAGGCGCATCGACGGTTTGGGCGGATAGATGAACTCCTTTTGCGCTATGTACTCCTTGAGGATGTCGTTCTGGAGCGTGCCCGAAAGCGTCGCCCAGCCGGCGCCTTGCCGCTCGGCCACGACCAGATACATCGCGAAGATCATGGCGGCCGGCGAGTTGATGGTCATCGAAGTGGTGACCTCGTCCAGCCGGATGTCGGCGAACAGCCGCTCCATGTCGGCGAGCGACGCGACGCTGACCCCGCACTTCCCGACTTCGCCTCGCGACAGCGGGTGGTCCGGATCGCGACCCATCAGCGTCGGCAGATCGAAGGCGACGCTCAGCCCGGTCCCCCCTGCGGCTAGAAGCTGCTTGTAGCGCGCGTTGGTGTCGGCCGGAGAGCCGAATCCCGAGAACTGACGCATGGTCCAGAGTTTTCCGCCATACCCGCTAGCGTGGATACCGCGCGTGTAGGGGAACGTGCCTGGTGGGGAGGGGGGTGGCGTGTCGGCGACGTCCTGGGCCGTATAGCGTTCTTCGATCGGGTGACCCGAGATCGTGGTGCGGGCTGGAGCGGTGTCGGTCGGAGACTGGGTCTTGGGCATGGGTCGTCGGTGATTGTCGTTGCGCCCAACAGTGTTGATCAAGACGCCCCCAGGCGAGAACCTCTGGGGTGGTGGCCAACCTCGACAGGGACCGGTCTAGGCGGTACAGCCGGAGATATTCAATCTGCGCGTGGAAAAACTGTGTAATACAGGTAACATACTCGGACGTTATCGGTTCGTTCACGCATTACCCGGGAGGCGAGATTGGCGAGAAGCACGAAGCTTAAGGCGGCGATGACGAAGACCCAGATGCTGGCGAACATCGCCGAGTCTACCGATCTGTCGAAGAAGCAGGTGGCCTCGGTATTCGAGGCGCTCGAAGGGGTCATCGGTCGTCATGTGGCTAAGGGAGCGGTCGGGATCTGCACCGTGCCTGGCCTGATGAAGATCAAGACCGTCCGAAAGCCGGCACAGAAGGCGCGGAAGAATGTCCCGAACCCGTTCCGTCCAGGCGAACTCATGGACGTGGCTGCCAAGCCCGCGTCGACGCGAGTTAAGGTCCTTCCACTGAAGAAGCTGAAGGATATGGTCTAGGTCTCCTTGCTGGACCACTTAGTACGCAGAGGGCAGGAGTGCTCGACGCACTCCGGCCCTCTTTCTCTGTACGGTTGTGTGGTTGGGGCCGTTGACACCTGCAGGTGGGTTCTTCATGATCACGGCATCGTGCAGCGAGTATTTTGTGGAGGCGTCGGACTGTGTCTGTCGCTCCTGGTCGTCCAGCCGAGTCTGGGACAGGACATCCGTCTGGGCGCACCGATACCGCATGAGCGCGGTCAGAGCGTCACCGCCTCGTACGAAGGGTGGTACCGCAATACCGATGGGACACGAACGCTGGTTTTCGGCTACTTCAATCGGAACTACCAAGAAGAGTTGACGATTCCGGTCGGTCCGGAGAACCGGTTTGAGCCGGGTCCGACGGATCGGGGGCAGCCGACGCACTTCCTGCCGCGCCGCCATACCGGGGTCTTTGGGGTGACGGTGCCGGCCGATTTCGGTGAGGCCCGGCTGATCTGGAGCTTGACGTCGTACGGTGAGACAATCGTGATTCCCGGGCACTTGGAGCCCGGCTGGGAGATCACGGCGCTCGAAGAGGTAACGAGCGGGAATACGCCCCCGGTCGTCCGGTTCCAGGGTGCCGACGGTGCCGCTGGACAGGGACCGTTCGGCGTGCGCGCTGACCGCGTGACCGCCGAGACCGGGGTGCCGACGCCGATTCGCGTCTGGGCCTCCGATGATGGGGTGCGCAAGGCGCGCTCGGCGGACCGCCCGCCCCGGTTCGGCCTAGTGTGGAGCAAGTACCGTGGGCCCGGCGGGGTGGCGTTCTCGTCGACCACTCCAGAGGTCGGCGCCGACGCCCGCGCGGAGACGATGGTGACGTTCGATGCGCCTGGAGAGTATGTGCTGCGCGTGCTCGCCTGGGACGATTCGGGTGGCCAGGCCGCCATCATGGCCGGAGGATTTTTCTGCTGCTGGACGAATGGGTTCGTGCCGGTCACGGTACAGTAGGGACCTGCCGCCGGAAATGGCGCCAGAAGACCAGGAGACGATGATGACCAACGGACGAATCGGGGCCATGACGGCCGCCCTTGCCCTCTTCGGAGCGGTAAGTGTGTCTGCGCAGACCGAGGTCACCTTCACGCGCGATGTCGAGTCCATACTGCAGCGCAGCTGTCAGGGCTGTCACCGGCCCGGGCAGATGGGGCCGATGTCGCTGGTGACCTATGAGGACGTCAGGCCCTGGGCGCGCGCAGTCCGGGAGAAGGTGGTCGGGCGGGTGATGCCTCCCTGGCACCTCGACAAGACCGTCGGCATCCGGCAATTCGAGAACGACACGTCGCTGAGCGACGCCGAGATCGACATCGTCGCGCGCTGGGTCGACGCCGGCGCGCCCCGGGGAAACGCGGCCGACGCTCCCCCGCCGGTGAATTGGCCGGCTGAGGATGTGTGGCGGCTCGCGGAGCGGTATGGCCGGGAGCCGGATTTGGTCGTGGCCTCCGACCCTTGGACCCAGGCAGCCGAAGGCCAGGACCAGTGGTGGCAGCCGGTCGTACCGACTGGGTTGACTGAAGACCGCTGGATCACGGGGATGGAGGTGCGACCGTCGATGGGTGGCGGACGACGGGTCACCCATCACTCGGTGGTGTATCTCCAGCAGGAGGAGCAGGCCGGTGATCACACGCCGGCCGTGGACGTGCCGGGACGTGGCAGCTATCTGACCGAGTTCGCAGTCGGCAAGATCGGGGACGTGTTCCGCGAGAACACCGGTAAGCTGCTGAAGGCGGATTCCCGCATCGCGTTCGACAACCACTACCATTCGGTGGGCGAGGAGCTCACAAGCTACACCGAGGTGGGAATCTGGCTACACGAAAAAGGCTATGTGCCGAAGTATCGCGTCTTCGGGCGCGCGCTCGGCGTGCAGCAGTCGATGGCGACGCTGGACATCCCGCCCGGGAAGGTGACGACGCACCATGCCTATGTGCCGCTGACCCTGCCGGCGCGTCTCGAGAACTACCAGCCGCACATGCACGTACGGGGCAAGTCGATGTCAATGGAAGCGATCTATCCAGATGGCCGCGTCGAGATGCTGAACCACGTCGGAAACTTCGACTTCAACTGGCACGTGAACTACGTCTACACGGACGATTCTGCGCCCGTCCTGCCCGCCGGTACGATCATTCACTTGACCGCGGTACATGACAACACGGCGGCCAATCGTGCGAACCCGGATCCGACCCAGTGGGTCGGGTGGGGGCAGCGGAGCTACGACGACATGTATCACGCGCATGTGAACATGACGTATCTGACCGAAGAGGACTACGACGCCATCGTCGCCGACCGGCGCGCGCGCCGGACGAGCGACGACGACTGACGTGGAGACCCCGCTCACCCCGCTCGAGTTTCAGCGTCGGGCCCGGGCGCTGTATCCCGAGCGAGAGTGCGTTGTCGACGAGGGGCGGAGGCTCACCTACGAGGCGTTTTTCCAGCACGCCGACCGATGGTCGGCGGCGCTACAGCGCCTGGGAGTCGGCAAGGGTGACCGGGTCGCCTACATCTCGCTGAATACCGCGGCGCACCTTGAGTCGTTCTACGCTGTGCCTCAGGCCGGCGCTGTTCTGGTGCCGATCAACTTCCGCCTCAAGCCGCAGGAGATCGAATACATCGTCCAGCACTCGGGAGCCCGGGTGGTGTGCGCCCATGCCGACTTCCTCGAGACGGTAGACGGCATACGTGCTAACTGTCCGTCGGTCGAGCACTACGTCGCACTCGAAGGCGAGCGAGGAGGTTGGCTCGACTACGAGGCGCTGTGTACGACTGAGTCCGGCGAGTTCAGCCGCCCGGACATCTCGGAGCAGGATCTGCTGACCATCAACTACACCAGCGGTACCACCTCACGCCCGAAGGGCGTGATGATCACGCACCGCAACGCCTACATGAACGCGGTGGGCACGCTCGTCCACATCCCGATGAGTTGTGTCGATCGCTACTTATGGACGTTGCCGATGTTCCACGCCAACGGCTGGACGTTCACCTGGATCGTGACCGCCGTGGGTGGGGTCCACATCTGTTTGCGGAAGGTGGATCCCGTGCAGGCTTTCCAGTTAATGCGCGATGAACGGGTCAGCATGCTGTGCGCCGCGCCCACCGTATTGATCGGACTGGCGAGCTGTTCCGCCGACCAGCGGGGCGACGTGCCGTCCGGCGTGCGGGTGCTCACCGCGGGGGCTCCACCGGCGGCGGCGACTATCGAGCGGGTCGAGGGCGAGTTCGGGTGGGATTTGACACACGTCTACGGATTGACCGAGACCGCACCGTTCATAACCGTTTGTGAGGCCCGCCCAGAGCATGTCGAACTGGCGCTCCATGAGCGCGCCGTAGTCAAGGCGCGCCAGGGCGTTGAGCTCATCACCTCGGGCGAACTGCAGGTGGTGGACGAGGACGGCGTCCCGGTGCCACGTGATGCCGAGACGCTCGGTGAGATCGTGGTGCGTGGCAATGTGGTGATGGAGGGGTACTACAACGACCCCGATGCAACGGCTCACGCCATGCGGGGCGGCTGGTTCCACAGCGGCGACGCCGCTGTGGTCCATCCCGATGGCTACGTGGAGATCCGCGACCGCTTCAAGGACGTCATCATCAGTGGCGGCGAGAACATCTCGTCGGTTGAAGTCGAGGGAGTGCTGATGCGGCATCCATCAATCCAGGAGGTGGCGGTTGTGGGCATGCCCGACGAGAAATGGGGCGAGACCCCACATGCGTTCATCGTGTTGGCTCCGGAGGCGATGATGACAGCCGACCAGCTCGTTGCCTACGCGCGAGAGCACATGGCCAACTTCAAGACTCCGCGCAAGGTGCACTTCGTCGACGAGCTCCCGAAGACGGCCACCGGGAAGATCCAGAAGTATGTCCTGCGTCAGGGACGAGCCGCCATCGTTGCCCAGTAGGAACCCGTGTTCTTCGCGTCACGCGTGCAGACGTTCATGTTCGTGGCCGTGGCCGCCTCCTCGGCTAGTGCCCAGCCAGATATCCTTCCCCAGAACGACGCTCCCAATCCGTATGTGACGGCCGAGGACTGGGCGGGATTGCCGGCCGGTCGTGAGTGGGGATCAACCGGCGGGGTTGACGTGGATCCCGACGGACGCCATCTCTGGGTAGCCGAGCGCTGCGGTGCCAACGACTGCGCGCGGTCCGATCTTGATCCGATCCTGAAGTTCAGACTGGACGGGACTTTGGTTGCGAGTTTCGGTCGGGGCATGATGGTGCAGCCGCACGGACTCCACGTCGATCAGGCCGGTGCAGTCTGGGTGACTGACTCGTTGGGTCCTGACGGACGAGACCCTGCCCGCGAAGGTAAGGGGCACGTCGTGATGAAGTTCAGTCCAGACGGCGACCTGCTCCTAACGCTCGGCACGCCCGGCGTGGGAGCGGCTGGCCGCGATACGCTGGATCAACCCTGTGACGTCGTGACTGCGGCCGACGGCACCATCTTCGTGGCCGATGGACATGGGGGGCAGGCGGCCGATGCAGGTCCGCACACTACCGCCAGGGTCGTCAAGTTCGCCTCCGACGGTGCCTACATAGGCGAGTGGGGGTCGCATGGCAGCGGGCCGGGGCAATTCCGGACCCCTCACGCGATCGACCTCGATTCCCGGGGGCGGGTGGTTGTGGCCGACCGCGGCAATGACCGGCTGCAGGTGTTCGACACCGGGGGCGAGTTCATCGAGGAGTTCTATCAATACAGCCGGCCGAGCGGGTTACACATTGCCGCCGACGACACGGTGTACGTGGCCGATTCCGCCTCGTCACGGAACGGGCAGCACTCGGGTTGGGAGTACGGCATTCGGATCGGCAATTTGCGGGACGGTTCGCTGACGGCCTTCATCGACGGCTCGAACCCCGAAGGCGTGGCCGTAGCCCCGGACGGGACGGTCTATGGCGCCGTAGTGGCCTACGGCGGCGCCCTGCTCAAGTACGAACCGCCGGACCGCTGAGCGAGACCCCCCGTGCGCCTTCGGGCCCGGTCCGGATACGATCGGTGACGGTGTTATGACAGTTCCCTCTCTCTCTGGCGTGTCGGCCTCGGTCGCGAACACGACCTCTGAGGAGTGCCTGGCCGCACTTGAACAGAAGGTGCTCTGGCTTAGCGCCTGGATGATCCACCACGCCAATCATGTGCGCCCCAGCCGGGACGGGCTTAAGGTTGGGGGGCACCAGGCGTCATGTGCGTCGATGGTGACGCTGATGACTGCCCTGTATTTCGACGTGCTGCGGCCGTTCGATCGGGTGGCAGTCAAGCCGCACGGTAGCCCGGTGTTTCACGCGATCCAGTACCTGCTTGGCAACCAGAGCCGTGAGCAGCTGGAGCGCTTCCGGGCCTTCGGGGGCGCGCAGTCGTATCCCTCGCGGACGAAGGACCTCGACGACGTCGACCTCTCCACCGGGTCGGTTGGTCTGGGGGTGGCCATGACCAGCTTCACCGCGCTAGCGCAAGACTATCTCCGGCACCGGAAGCTCATCGACGGCGACGCCCCTCCTGGTCGCATGATCGCGGTGGCTGGCGACGCCGAGTTCGACGAGGGCAACGTCTTCGAGGCGCTGCTCGAGTCCTGGAAGCACCAAATCACCAACACCTGGTGGATCGTCGACTATAACCGCCAGAGCCTTGATGCGATCGTGGCCGACCGTTTCTTCCATCGGCTCGACACGCTGTTTGCGTCGATGGAGTGGCGGGTGGTCACCCTCAAGTATGGCAAGCGACTCGAGACGGCGTTCGCCCGCCGTGGTGGCGAGTCGCTCCGGCGGTGGATTGATGATTGCCCGAACTCCGAGTATTCCGCGCTGGCCTATCAGGGTGGCGCCGCCTGGCGGGAGCGGCTGGTCCGCGACCTCGGGGATACCTCGGGTATCGCGGAGCTGCTCGACGAGCATGACGATGTCGGGTTGCACACGCTGATGACCAATCTGGCCGGCCACGATCTGGAGGCGGTGCGGGAGGCATTTCACGAGGCCGCTACCGAGGAGACGCCAGTCTGCTTTATCGCCTACACCATCAAGGGGCACGGTCTCCCGTTCGAGGGCCATAAGGACAACCACTCGGGTCTGACCACACCTGACCAGATAGCTACCCTGCGTGACCAGATGGGCATCGAGGCGGGAGCCGAGTGGGACCCGTTCGCGGGACTGGATGTTTCCCCAGTGCGGCTTCGCGCGTTCCTCAACACCGTGCCGTTCAGTCAGTCGGCCGAGCGGCGTCACGTGGCGGCGCTGGTGCCGGTGCCAGAGTCGCTGACACCGCCTCCTGGCGACCGGCTTTCCACTCAGGCTGGCTTCGGACGGGTGCTGGCCGACATCGCGCGACGTCACCCCGAGCTAGCGGATCGCATCGTGACCACGTCGCCCGACGTTACGGTGTCCACTAATCTCGGAGGCTGGGTCAATCGCCGGGGCGTCTTCAATAAGTCGGCGCAGGCGGATGTCTTTCGCGGCGACCAGCCGTTGTCGGCTCAAGACTGGACGATGGGGCCCGAGGGACAGCATCTTGAGCTGGGGATTGCTGAGAACAACCTGTTCTTGCTGCTCGCTGCGCTCGGGTTGACGGGGCCGCTGTTCGGGACCCGGCTGCTCCCCATCGGAACGCTCTATGACCCATTCATTAGCCGTGGGCTTGATGCGCTGAATTACGCCTGCTACCAGGACGCGCGGTTCCTCGTCGTTGCAACGCCGTCCGGAGTTAGCTTAGCCCCAGAGGGCGGTGCGCACCAATCTGTCGTGACGCCGCTCATCGGGATGGGGCAGCCGGGACTCACCGCGTTCGAACCGGCCTACGTGGACGAGCTTGCGGTCGTGCTCCGGTGGAGTTTCGAGCATATGCAGGCGGACGAGGGGGGAGCCGTCTATTTACGCCTCTCAACCCGCCCGCTGGCGCAGCCCGATCGGGAGTTGACGCTTGCAGACCACCGCCAGATCGTTGATGGTGGTTATTGGCTGCGGCCTCCGGCTGAGGGGGCTGAACTGGCCATCGTGGCGAGCGGTGCCATTGTGGACCAGGCGTTGGATGCTCATGCGCAGATCGTCGAGGATATTCCGGGCGTCGGGCTGCTCGTGGTGACCTGTCCGGGCCGACTGCACCAGCAGTGGATGCGGGCGGTGATCGCAGGGAGGCCAAGCAAGGCGCCGGTCCGGCGACTGCTGGAGCCGCTGGCGACCGACGCGGGGCTGGTGACGGTGCTCGACGGCCATCCCGCGACCCTGTCCTGGTTGGGGGCGGTGGGATCGCATCGGGTGCTCCCGCTTGGGGTTACTAGTTTTGGCCAGTCCGGTGATGTGCCGGACCTGTATGCGGCATATCAGTTGGATGCCGACGCTATCGTGGAGGCGGCGGCGAGGTTGTGTGTTAGATGAGTGGGGAGTTACCGACCGAGGTGCGTCTGCCGCAGCTGGCCGATTCGGTCACTGAGGTGATCGTGGGCGCCTGGCTCAAGCGTGAAGGCGATCGTGTCGAGGCTGGTGAGCCGATCGTCGAAGTCGAAACAGACAAGACGACGGTCGAGCTCGAGGCGCCGGTCGCGGGGGTACTGAGCGCGATCCAGGTCGCCGAGGGGACCGAGGGGATCGAGACCGGGGCACTGCTGGCGCTCATCCGGCCGCATGCGGAGACGAGCGGGCCGACCCTGGCGGCCGTGTCGACGGCACCCACGGCGCCGCTCGAGAAGACGGCCGCGTCCACGACCCTGTCGCAAGCCGAAGAGGAGACCGTTGACGCGGCGTCGACTGAGGGCGCTGCGGTTGCAGTTACACCGATGGCCAGGAGGATGGCGTCCGCCGCCGGGATCGATCTCTCGAAGGTGGCCGGCACCGGACGCGACGGACGGATCATGAAGGCCGACATCGACCGATTGCTTCCTGGCGCCCTGGGAGCGGAGACGTCGTTGGCCTCGGCTGCCGCGAGCGAGGGCGGGGGCTTCCGTGACGAACCGCTGACCGCCATGCGTCGCGTGACGGCGACGCGGATGGAGCAGGCGAAGCAGACGGTACCGCACTTCTACCTGAGGGCCGAGTGCGACGTCGATGCCGCCATGGTCGTTATCGCCCAGGCGAAGACACTCGGACGTGACCAGGCGCCAACGTTGACCGACCTGGTGATCCGAGCTGCGGCGCTCGCGCTCCGACACGTGCCGCGCGCTAACTCGGCCTGGGCGGGTGGCGCACTCCGCCTCTATGATGCCGTCGACATCGCCCTGGCCGTGAACACCGCTGACGGGCTGATCACGCCGATCATCCGGGCGGCCGACACGAAGGATCTGGGCGACATCGCTCGCGATAGCCGGGCGCTGGTTGCGCGGGCCCGGGAGGGCTCCCTTCGGCCGGATGACTACACGGGCGGCACGTTCACTATCTCCAACCTGGGGATGTACGGTGTCGATAGCCTGTTCGCCATCGTCAACCCTCCGCAGAGCTGTGTGCTCGGGGTGGGGTCGGCGACGAGGCGGCCGATCGCGGTAGGCAACGATGTTCGGATCGGGACGATGATGAGTTGCACGCTCTCGGCGGATCATCGCGCCATCGATGGCGCGACCGGTGCCGAGCTGCTTGCTGCTGTGAAGCGTTATCTCGAACAGCCGGCGCTGATGGTGTTGTGAGCAGTCCGACGGTTGCTGTCGGCCTGCGGCTTCAGGCTTCCGGTCGATATAATTTGGGGATTCAGTTTGAGGTAAGAGTACCTCTGAGGAGGGGCAGATGAAGCGCACGTTGACCGTGCTCGTCGGGTTGGCGCTGCTCGCGCCGCTGTCGGCTGTTGCACAGCAGGAAGAGCGCTACGACTACTGGCAGCCGCAGCGGGACATGATCCGGCGGGGGCAGCAGGCTATCTTCATGTGCAACGGCCTGTTTACCTCGAACCGCAGTCTCGAGAGTGTGGTGGCGCAGGAACTGGCGTTTCTACCAGAGGTACACCCCTACGAGATCGACCAGGCCCGCCGGGCCGTCATCATCGGGACCGAGGGCGCAGTACCGGTCATGCGGGCGGCGTTTCGGGAAGGGATAGGGTGCGTCATCCTGCCGCCGGACCAAACCCTCACCGATATCGAGGCGCTGCCTGAGCTCACGCTGCAGTATCCGGAGGGTGATCCGGCGACTATCGCCTGGCCCGATGGTGACCTGGTGGCGGACATGTCGCTGCCTCCGGGGATCGACGCGGGCGCGCTCCAGGCCGCTTCGGACTGGGCGTTCGAGCGAGACACCCCGGAACAGGACACGCTGAGTCTCCTGGTCGTACACGACGGGCACATCATCCACGAGCGCTACGCGCCAGGGGTGGACATGACCACCCGAACTCGCACCTGGTCCACGGCGAAGAGCATCGCGTCGACACTCATCGGCATGCTGGTCGACGAGGGAAAGATGCAGCTCGACGAGTCGTTGGGGTTCGAGTGGCTGCCGCGCACCCGTGTGCCTGGAGAGGACCCGCGGAGCGAGGTCACGCTGCGGCACGTGCTGAACATGTCGAGCGGGCTCGACACCATCGACAACGCCGGTCGGGAGTATGCCACCGGCTCCGGCATGTCCTACTGGGCCGGCGCCAGCTCGGTGACCGGCGCGCTCAGGCAGGCGCTGATTCGCAAGCCCGGGACGAACTGGGACTACGAGAACTACGACACCCTGCTGGCGGTCTACAAGATGAAGCAGGTGATCGGGGACGATCAGGCCTATCTGGAGTTCCCTCGTCACAGGCTGCTCGACAAGATCGGGATGCGGAACACCCTGCTCAGCACCGATCGCTTCGGCGACTTCATCCTCAGCAGCCAGATCTACACCAACGCCAGAGACCTCGCGCGGTTCGGACTCCTGTATCTGAACGGCGGGGTTTGGAACGGCGAGCGGCTCGTCTCGGAGTCGTGGATCGACTTCATTCGCACGCCGGCCCCGGCCACCGTTGGGCGCGGGGGGCATTACGGCGGCCAGTTCTGGCTGGTTCCGGAAGGGCGCGACGACGTCCCGAGGGACGCCTATTCGACGTCTGGTAACCGCGGCCAGTTCGTCGTGATCGCGCCGTCGCACGATCTGGTGATCGTCCGGCGGGGACTCGACTACGGCCGCCAGGGTTTCGATCGCTGGGGGCTGCTGCGGGAAATGATCAAGGCCGTGGTTGAACCCACGAACAACTGACGCGTCCCGAACGGGAGATGGCCAGGGCCGCAGGCTGACCTAGCCTGCGGCTGTTTTCGTCTTGCGATTGAGCCTGACGACGATGTCGTATTCCTTCTTGGTGACCGGCTGCACCGACAGGCGACTCCCTTTCTGCACCACCTTCATCTCTTCTAGGCCCTTGGTCCCTTTCAAGGCGGACAGTGGTACGGTGTCCGAGAATCGCTCCTGAAAGGCTAGGTCCACCATGAACCAGATCGGCTTTTCCTTGGTGCTTCGGACATCGAAGTACTTGTGGTTTTTCTTCCACGCGAAGTGATCCGGATAGCCGGTCTTGGCGATCGTCGCCAGGCCTGAGACACCAGACGGATCCGCGTTCGAAGCGTAGAAGAGGACGCCGTCGCCAATCTGCATGTCGTCCCGCATGAAGTTGCGTGCCTGAAAGTTGCGGACGCCTTCCCAGCAGGTTTCCCCATCGCGCTCGAGGTCGCCGATGCTGTAGGCGCTCGGTTCGCATTTCATCAACCAGTACCGCTTTGCCATGTCGCTATTGTAAGGGCCGGCCGCCTCGAAGCTTCAGGGACCAGGCGCGGAGCCGGGGCCGGCGTTCGAAGTCGGGAGGTGTCACTTCCGAGGTGATCTCCTCTATGCGGCACCGTGTCCCGACGACCGTGTCGAGCTCGAAACTGCGCAGGTTTGTGGCAAAGAGGAGCTCACCGCCTGGAGCGAGCCGGTCGCAGACACGTTCGAAGAGCGTGACATGGTCGCGCTGGATGTCGAACTCGGTCTGCATCGCTCGCGAGCCCGAGTGGGTCGGCGGTGAGACAAGCACCAGGTCGTACCGATCTCGACTGCAGGATAGCCACTGACTGGCCTCGGCTCGAACGAGTTGGTGGGCTTTCGGGTCGATGCCGTTCAGGCGAAAGTTGCGGCGCCCCCATTCGAGATGGCGCTTCGACAGATCGATACTCGTCGTGGCGAGAGCGCCGCCAGCCGCCGCCGCGACGGACGCCGTGCACGTGTAGGCAAACAGATTCAGGAATTGCCGGCGGTGCGCGCGTTGCTGGATGCGGTGGCGGAGCAGGCGGTCGTCCAGAAAGAGACCGGTGTCCAGGTAGTCCTCGAGATTAACTTCGAATCTGAGACCGCCCTCCCGTACTACGCGGGTGCGTCCGGCGTTTTCTCGGCGATCGTGTTGTTGGTTGGCGCCGCGGCGCTGACGTACCCGTAGCGTGACCTGTTCGGCCGTCACCCCCAGAAGGTCTGGCACCACGTGCAGCGCGTCGCGGAGACGCCGCTCGGCATCTGCCACGCGAACTTTGCGTGGGCGGGCGTATTCCTCTATGCGCACCGCGCCCTCATACCAGTCGATGGCCAGGTTGTAGACAGGCACGTCGGCGTCGTAGATCCGGTAGCAGGAGGTACCGAACCGCTTCGCCCATGGTCGGATCTGCGCTAGGTTCTTGGTGAGCCTGGTAGTCAGCGCCTTCGCTTCGGGACTTGCCCGGCGCCATCCCGGTCCGGCCGTGCCTGCCACCGGCTGAGTCGCGATTGGCAGCTCGAGCAGACGTGATTCGATCGGGCCGTTGAACAGAACGTGCCGCGAGGCAGGGCGGAGACCGATCTGCTTGCCCAGCCGGATGTTCCCGGTGAAAACCCAGGCCGTCCAGCCGGCGAACCTCCGCTTGAGCACGTCGCCCAGCAGTCCGTAGAACGGTCCCAGCTCTCCCTCTTCGCCTAGTCGAACGCCGTAGGGCGGGTTGGTGACGACGAGGCCCGGCGTGGACCAGGGCGGCTGCGCATCCCGCAACTCGCCCTGGACGATGGTGATCTTCCCGGTCAGCCGCGCTGCCTGGAGGGTACGCCGAGCCGCCGCGACCGCCTTCGCCGCAGCGTCGGCGCCAGCCAGCCGGACTGGTTGTGACTCCGATGCGTGACGTCGTTCCTCGGCCTCATCCTGCAACCGTTGCCACAAGGTCGCATTGTGGCCCTTCCACCCGCCGCCTCCAGGGAGTGGACGTCCCAGGCCTGGGGCGCGGTCGAGGCGCATGGCCGCAGCTTCGAGCAACAGCGTCCCGGAGCCGCAGAGTGGATCGAACAGCGGGATATCCGGTGCGGCGTCGGGCCAGCACGCCAGGCGCAGGATGGCGGCCGCCAGGTTCTCTTTCAGTGGCGCATCGGCCCCGCTCCGTTCCCGGCCCCGTCGGTGCAGGCCCCGTCCTGAGAGATCGAGGCTCACGGTGACCCGGGGACCAGCCACATGGAGGTTGATCCGAAGATTTGGGGTCTTCGTATCGACGTTTGGTCGTTGGCCGCAGGATTCACGAATTCGGTCGACGATGGCGTCCTTGGCCTTCAGGGCTAGGAAATGTCCAGGGCCAGCCGGCGCGTCCTTACCGGCGACATCAACGGCCAGCGTTCGTCGTGGTTCGAGATGGTCGGCCCATGAGATGTCGCGGATGCCGTCGTACAGCGTGCCGGCGTCGGGTGCGTCAAAGGTCGCGAGTGGGTGCAGGATGCGGCTCGCTATACGGGACCAGAGGCAGGCACGGTAGCCGTCTTCCAGGTTGGTCCCGAATCGGACGCCACCCCGCTCGATGGCGACCGGCGCGATGCCCAGGGCGTTGAACTCGTCGGCAAGCACCGACTCGGTGCCTCGGGCGGCGATGGCGAAGTACGCAGGTCTCGACACGCCCGCTCCGCGTGGGTCAGCTTACTGCCCGAGTCGCTCGCGAATGCGCGCGACGGTGCGTTGGGCTCTCACGCTTGCGATTTGCTCGGCGAGCTCGAGCGAGCGGGCCAGATTCGCGATCGACACCCCGTCGATCGTGGCTTGACGGGCCGTGACCCGGGCCGACCACCGCACCGACTCTGGATCGTCCAGCATCATATTGAGTGTGATCGTGGGGTTGTCGTGCAGGCCGTCACTCGGCTGCGCGTCGGTGGTAACGCCCAGCTCGCCGAGCACATCTCTGGCGTCCGGGGCACGGTAATATTCC
>DEAA01000012.1 GCA_002346545.1 Acidobacteria bacterium UBA2994 | reverse complement strand
CTAGCAGGCCCACCGCCGCACCGAACACGAGCGCGGCGAGGTAGAGCGGGATTTGGTTTCGCTCCATCCACTCCACGCTCGTTCGCATGTTTTCTCTTCCCAGTGGGGTGCCTCATCTGGCCGCGAAATTTACAGGCGCATGGGGCTCAGATCGCGGGACCGGCATGAAGGCGACTTGCCGAAGTACACCCGGGCGGCGAGCGGCACGAACACCGTTAAGAATAACGACGATTTCGGCGATCTCGTGTACCAGTACGACGCCGGCGAGGCCGAGCACGCCGAACAGGGCGAGGGGAAAAAGTACGACGATAATCGCTAGGGCCAGGCCGATGTTGGTGGTCATGATCCGCCGGCCGCGCTTGGCGTGAGCGAGCGCCCCGGGAATGAAGCGGAGGTCATGGCCGGTAAAAGCGACGTCGGCGGACTCGATCGCCGCGGCGGAGCCCTTCACGCCCATCGCGATCCCGACCGTCGCTGTGGCGAGGGCGGGGGCGTCGTTGATGCCGTCGCCAACCATCGCTGTCGGTCGGGATGCGACGAGGGCGGCGATCGCGTCGGCCTTGTCCTTGGGCAGTTGCTCGGCCCGGACGTCCGTGATGCCGGCTTCCTGGGCGATTGCGCGGGCGGTTCGGTCGTTGTCGCCTGTGAGCATGATGGTCTCAATGCCCTGATCGTGCAGCATCCGTACGGTCTCGGCGGATTCCGGACGCAGCTCGTCTCTGACTCCGATGAGCCCGGCGATCTGTCGATCCGTTTCGACGACGACCACGGTCATGCCCTGGGCGGCCATGGTGTCGGCGGTGATGCGAAGGTTGCCGGGGTTGAGCCAGCGGGTGTTGCCGATCCGGATGGTTCGGCCATTGATCTGGCCGGTGATGCCGTGGCCCGCCTCTTCGGTCACGTTCGTCGCCGCGATGGCGCCGGGTGCGGCGGCGGTGATGGCGGCGGCGAGCGGGTGTGTGCTGGTGGCCTCGACGGCCGCTGCCCAGGCGAGGAGGTCGTCGCGGGTGGTTCCGGTGGCGGGTTGCACGTCAATGACGGTTGGCTCGTTGCGGGTGAGGGTGCCGGTCTTGTCCAGGGCCACGGCGCGGATCGTGCCGAGCTGCTCGAACGCTTCTCCCGACTTGATCACGACACCGAACTTGGAGGCCGCACCGATCGCGCTGATGACCGTGACGGGCACCGCGATTGCCAGGGCGCACGGGGATGCGGCGACTAGGACAACAAGGGCTCGTTCGATCCACGTAGACGGGTCACCGATGAGGACACCGAACAGCGCAACGAGGGCTGCGAGGATCAGCACGGCCGGGACGAGGGGGCGGGCGATGCGGTCAGCGAGGCGTGCCCGGTCGCCTTTGTGGGCGTGTGCTTGCTCGACGAGTGCGACGATCTGAGTGAGGGAGTTGTCGCGTCCGTCTGCGGTGGCCTCGATCCGGAGGGTTGCAGACCCGTTTACCGAGCCGGCGATGACCGGGTCGGCGGGTCCGACCTCCAATGGAATGGATTCGCCGGTGACCGCTGAAGTGTCGAGACTCGACTGGCCCTCCACGACGACGCCGTCTGTGGCGATCCGTTCGCCGGCGCCGACGACGAGGATGTCCAGTTCACGGACGTCGGCTGCGGGGATGGTGACATCGCCGCCCAGGCGGGAGACCCGCACGGTGTCGGGGATGAGGGAGAGGAGCGCGCGGAGGCCTTCTTTGGCTTGGTCCATTGCCCGGTCTTCGAGAGCTTCGGCGAGAGAGAACAGGAACGCCAGCGCGGCGGCTTCGCCGACGTGGCCAAGCAGCACCGCTCCGACCGCGGCGATCGTCATCAGCAGCCCGACGCCGAGGCGGCCGCGCAGCAGCCGTCGGATGGCACCGGGGACGAACGTGTACGCGCCCGCGACCAGAGCGATTGCCTGGAGGATCACGGCAGGGATCGGAACCCCTGTCCATTCGAGGATGTACCCGACGAGGAGGAAAACGCCCGCGATCGCGGAGGGCAGCAGCGCGGTGTCCCGCCACCACGGCGGACGCACCTCGATCTCTTCCGCATCCGTGTCTACAGGGGAGGCGGGGTCTGGTCCGCAGCATGCGTCACCGTCTTCATGCCTCCGGGCCGCCGTAAGCGTGTCGACCGTCGTGCGGGTGCCCTCGGGGCCACAACAGGCGTCACCGGCGGTGAGCGGGCGGCCCAGTTCGATCCGGCGCACGGTGCTGGTCTTGCGAGGCTCGTCCGGCCCGAAGTATTCCTCGCTCACGGTGCAGCCCCCGTCGTGGTCGTGGTGTCGCAGCAGAACGGCACGTCGCAGTTCTCGTCGGTGCACGGTGCGCCATCGTCGTAGGCCAGCACAGTGTCCACGAGCATCGAAATTGCGCGGGTCAGATGCGGGTCCGCGATCTCATATCGGGTCTGGCGTCCTTTCGGGGTCGCGACCACAATGCCGCAGCCACGCAGGCACGCGAGGTGGTTGGAGACGTTCGTCCGGGTCAGGCCCAACGACTCCGACAACCGGGCAGGATAGCCGGGGGCCGCAAGAAGCTCGAGGAGGATCCGGGAGCGGGTCGGATCGGCCATCGCGCGGCCGAGACGATTCATCACATCAACACGAGACGCAAAGGTCAGCATTCGCTGAATATACACCTGGTAGTGTTTGATCGTCGACTATCCCGATCCCTGAGCACCCCGAGCGTAGGACCGTCCGCAATGATCCGCTCCACCCCGGCTGACCGCGCTGCCGCTGCGCGCGTGGGCTCGTCGGTGGCGAGGCTGCTGGTAGGTCTAGGGCTCGTCGTGGCGCTCCTGATGGGGTCGTGGGTGACGACGTACTCGGAAACCGAGGGCCTTCAGGCAGCGCCGATCGCGGAGTTGATCGTCACCGACGAACCGGGCGCCGTCCCGGCGGTGACAGCAGATGGGTACGCGGGTGAGGCCGGAGATCTCGGTGCCGTCCTGTGCCTGATGGGAGTGGCGTGTGCGCTGGCGTTCGTCGTCCTGGCCTGGCGGGTACCGTCCCGCACGTACAGCATCGAGCGTGTCGCGGGGATGGTGCGTGAGTTGATCGCGGTCCCGCCGTCCCGGAGTCCGGTGCTCTCTCTTACGCAGCTGGGCGTTTCCCGAACCTGATCCACGACTCAACTCCCTCGCACCCGTACGAGCGTGCAGTCGCTGGCACTGCCAGACCGCACGCCTGTTGAGTTCTGGTATTGGAGAACGTCGTGGCAAACCCGTTTCGGGTGACCTCCGTCACCCGCGCCGTCCCCCCGGTTGCCCATCGGAGATCCTGGCGCGCGTTCCGTGCGGCCGCCGCGATGCTCGCCGCCGCCGCTGTGCTCACGATCGCAGGATGCACATCCCAGGACGGGCTGGCCGCCACGGCGAACAACGGCACCGGTTCCACCAGCGTCGACGAGCGCATCGTCGAGATCGCCCCGGATGAGCGTGGCGAGACGGTGGTGTTCGCCGGCGTCGACGAGCGCGGCAACCCGGTGAGCAGCGACGACTTTGCTGGCGAGGTGTACGTCGTGAACTTCTGGTATGCCGCGTGTGGCCCGTGCCGGGTCGAGGCGCCGCTACTGGAAGAGGTGTGGCAGACCTATCAGCCCGAAGGGGTGGGGTTTATCGGGGTGAACATCTACGACCAGCCCGCCACCGCGCTGTCGTTCGCGGAGGACTACGGGATCACCTACCCGAGCGTGATCGACATCGTTGACGGGAAGACCAAGCTCGCCTTCGCTGCGGTCACTCCCATCCAGGCGACCCCGACGACTCTGGTGATGGACAGGCAGGGGAGGGTCGCCGCCCGGATCATCGGGCAGCTGCCGGCCGCGTCGATCCTGTCCACCCTCGTCGCGGACGCGCTGGCGGAGAGCGAATGAGCGCCGAAGGGTTCATCTTCGACGGCGCACTGTGGGTGGCCGTGCTCATCGCCATGCTCGCGGGCCTGATCTCCTTCGTCTCCCCGTGCGTGCTCCCGCTTGTCCCCGGATACTTCGGCTACCTCGGGTCCTCCCTCTCCACCTCCTCGACACAAGGCCACCCCGCCACTGCCCGTGGACGGCTGCTCGGCGGGGTGGCGTTGTTCGTTGCCGGGTTCACTTTGGTGTTCATGACCGTCACGGTGCTCGGTGGGGTGGCGGGGCTGTTCTTCCTCGAATACGCGAACATCCTCACCCGGGTGCTCGGTGTGGTTGTCATCATCATGGGCCTGGCGTTCATCGGCGCGTTCCCGCGCGCGCAACGCACCCTCCGACCCCGTTTCCGTGGCAACGTGGGCTTGTTCAGCGCACCGCTGCTGGGCATCGCGCTCGGGATCGGCTGGACTCCCTGCATCGGACCAACACTGGCGGCCATCATGTCGGTGTCCTGGAATCTCGGCGATCCCGGCCGGGCAGCCCTGCTCGGCTTGGCCTACTCCCTCGGCCTGGGCATCCCGTTCTTCCTGCTCGCGCTCGGACTGGGCTGGGCCACCCGGTCAGTCACCTTCCTCCGACGCCACATCCGGGTGGTCAACATCATCGGCGGCAGCCTGCTGATTGCCCTGGGCGTGCTGATGGTCACGGGCATCTGGGGCGCGTTGATGTCCGTTCTGCAGGGGGTGATGCTCAGTGTCACGCTCCCTCTCTGACCCGCTCCCCACCGACCCGTCCCGACCCGCCGATCACATCGATCAGGACGAGCCGGACGCCATTGCCTCCCCGACGCTGGGGCCGGTCGAGTGGCTGCGGTGGGGGTGGCGGCAGCTGACCAGTATGCGCACCGCGATTCTGCTGCTGCTCCTGCTGGCCATCGCTTCAGTTCCCGGGTCGATCTTCCCGCAACGCACCGCGGACCCCAACGGGGTCCTCCAATACTTCCGAACCAACCCCGACCTGGCTCCGATCCTCGACGGGCTGCAGGTGTTCGACTTATACAACTCTGCCTGGTTCTCCGGCATCTACCTGCTGCTGTTCATCTCGTTGATCGGGTGCATCATTCCCCGCACCCGTCACCACTGGAAAGCCCTCCGCACCCGCCCACCACGCACCCCGGCACGTCTCAGCCGGCTGAGCGCCCACCTTGTCGCAGACGTCCCGACAAAGGCCGAGGACCCCGCCGCGGACGCGGCGGCCACGATCGCCTCCGCCGCCGCCGATCTGCGCCGCCGCGGATACCGCATCGAGCGGTACGACACCGCACGGTCTTGGTCGGTGTCGGCCGAGCGAGGGTACCTCCGGGAGACCGGCAACCTGGTTTTTCATGCCTCCCTGGTCGGGGTGTTGGTCGCCGTGCTCGCCGCCAGCGGCTTCTCCTATACCGGGCAGCGGGTCATCGTCGAGGGGACCACGTTCGTCAACACCCTCAACGACTACTCCTCGTTCACTCCGGGCAGGTTCGTGGATGGAACGCAGCTGGACCCGTACTCGCTGACCCTCGACAGCTTCGACGTCAGCTACGTGCCACCGGGAGAACCCGGTGGCGGCCAAGCGGGCGACTTCGCCGCGAACCTCACCATCCGCGACGCCCGCACGGGGACTGAGGACACCGAGAGCGTGCGCGTGAACTACCCCATTACGGTCGGCAGCGACCGGGTCTATCTGCTCGGCAACGGCTACGCACCCACCATCACCGTCCGAAACTCCGAGGGCACGGTCGTGTACAGCGAGTCGCAGCCGTTCCTCCCGCAAGACAGCATGATGACCTCGCTTGGCATCATCAAGGTCCCGGACGGGCTTCCCGAACAGGTCGGGCTTGTTGGTTTCTTCTATCCCACCCAGGGCGCTCTTGACACCGGGGCGTTCACCTCGGTGTATCCCGACGTGGTGAACCCGGTCGTCACGTTCAACGTGTTCTCCGGCAGCCTCGGCATCGACAACGGCGTGCCCCGGTCGGTGTACACCCTCGACACCAGCGGAATGACCCAACTCACCGGCGGCACGAGCGGTGCCGAGTCGATCCAGCTCACTCCTGGGCAGACCGCCGACCTGCCCAATGGGTGGGGCACGGTCACCTTCGAGGACGCGTCCGGCGGCACGAATCCCCTGGCGGCGGTGAAACGGTTCGCGTCGCTGGACATCAAACGCGACACCGGCGGTCCTTGGGTGCTCGCCTTCGCCACCCTCGCCACGCTGGGTCTGATCACCGGCCTTCTCGTTCCCCGACGCCGCGTGTTCGTCAAAGCATCCGTCACCGGCGACCCGGACGAGCCCACCCTGCGCCTGGAATACGCCGGTCTCGCGCGCGGGGAGGATCCGCAACTGCCCGACGCGATCGCCGGCATCCGCGACACCCACCTCGCCGCCCGTGATCGCCCGAGCTCACAGACACCCAGCCAAAGGAATTCACGATGAAGACCCCCATGAAAGTGACCCTCATCGCGATCGCCGCCGTGGTCGCGCTCGTCATCGTCGCGATCATCTACACGATCTCCACCCGCCCTCAAGCGCCCGCAGGCGACAACGCCGCGGACGCGTTACCGGGTGCCCGCAGCAACTCCCACGTCCTTGATAGCGCCGGGCCGAACGCGCCGACCCTGGTGGAGTTCCTCGACTTCGAATGCGAGGCATGTGGGGCGTTATACCCGTACGTCGAGGAGATTCGTGAGCAGTACGACGGACAGATCAACTATGTGTTCCGGTACTACCCGATCCCCAGCCACTACAACTCGATGAACGCCGCCCTCGCGGTGGAAGCGGCCGCCCAGCAGGACCGGGTCGAGGACATGTACCACCGCATGTTCGAGACGCAGGCCGAGTGGGGCGAGCAGCAAGTCTCCGAAGCTGACCTGTTCCGCGGCTTCGCCGAGGACCTTGGCCTGGACATGGCCGCCTACGACCAGGCGGTGGAAGACCCCGCCACCCGGGAGCGGGTCGAGGAAGACTTCGCCGAAGGGCAGCAGATGGGTGTGCAGGGCACGCCCACGTTCTTCCTCGACGGCGAAAAGCTCGAGCTCACCCAGCTGACGGATCTCACCGATGCTCTCGACCGCGCCCTCGCTGACTGACGCGGCGGCGGCGGCATCTCCCGCCGCGCGCCGGAAGATACCGCTCTGGGCGGCGCTCCTCGTCGCCGCGGCTGCTGGTGGGCTCCTGGACCTGTCCTTCCCCGCTGTAGGGTGGTGGCCGCTCGCGTTTGTGAGCATCACCCTCGCGTTGTGCACGATGATCGGCCGCAGCATCGGCGGCGCGTTCCTGGTCGGTGTTGCCTTCGGTGCGGCGTTCTTCTTCACCCACCTGGTGTGGGTGGGCACGTATCTCGGGCCCGTCCCGTGGGTGGCGTTGGCCGGTCTGGAAACGGTGCTGTTCGGGGTCGGGGCGATCCCCATCGCCCTCGCGTACCGGTGGACCGACCGCGCCCGCGGACACGCCGTCGTGTGGTTCGTCGGGGTGCCGCTGCTGGTGGCGGGGCTGTGGAGCGTGCGGGAGCTGGTGATGGGGTCCTGGCCTTACTCCGGGTTCCCGTGGGCGCGGATCGGGATGACCCAGGCGAACGGCCCGCTCCCGGAGGCGGCGTCCTGGGTCGGGGTGACCGGTCTGGGCTTCCTCATCGTCGCCGCCTGCGCGTGCCTCGTGCAGTGGTGGCGGGCTGGAGGGTTCCGACGCATGCGCGGCGTCCTGCCTGCAGCGATGATCGTGACCGCCCTGGTGCTCGTGCCGCAGTTCCCTACCGGGGACGCCGGCCGGATGGACATCGGCTGGGTGCAGGGCAACGGACCCTCCGGGTACTTCGATGACCGCACCTCCGGGGATGTGCTGGCCGCGCAGACGGCCGCGACCGACCCTCTGCTGGGGGAGGACATGGATCTGCTGGTGTGGCCCGAGGGTGCCGTCGACAGCGACCCCCTTACCGACCCGGCCACCGCCCGGCGGCTCACTGATCTCGTCGCCCGGGCCGGCGCACCGCTGCTGACCAACGCCGCCACCGCACGTGACGGTGACGTGTTCAACACCTCGATACTGTGGGACGGGCAAGGCACCCCGCAGTTGCATGACAAGGTCAACCCCGTCCCGTTCGGGGAGTACGTCCCGGACCGGTGGTTCTACGAGCGGATCGCGCCCGACCTCATCGGCCTGATCCAACGCGAATACACCCCCGGGCAGAACCCCCCGTTCGTGACCGTCGACGGGGTGAAAGTCGGACTGGCGATCTGCTTCGACGTCATCTACGACTCCGTCATTTGGGACGGCGCCCGCCAGGGCGCTCAGGTCTACGTGTTTCAGACCAACAACGCCGATTTCCGCGGCACCGACGAGAATCTTCAACAGCTCGCGTTCGCTCGGATGCGTGCGATCGAGACCGGACGTGCCGTGGTGAACGTCTCCACCGTCGGCACCAGCCAAGTCATCGCCCCGGACGGGCAGATCATCGAAGGCGCCGGCGTCGACCAGGCAGCCGCGGCGATCACCCGCGTGCCGCTGCGAGACGGTCTCACCCCCGCCGTCGTGCTCGGCGGTGCCCTCACCGCCCTGATCGCCCTCGGCGCGATCACCGGTCTCACCATCGCCGGAATCAGCCGCCACCGCCACCGCCACCGATCTGCACGAGGAGCAACCGATGCCTGACCCCGAATCCCTGACCCTGGACAGCATCTCCCTGCTGCTGGTGTGGACCGCGATCGCCGTGTACCTGCTCGCGTTCGTGGCCTACGCCATCGACCTTGCACAACGCTCAGTACGCCGCGACGAACCCCAGCGGGTGCCCGCGCTCGTGACCGCGGGCGGAGACACGCAGAACACAGGCGACGAACGCGCCGCGCTGAACGAGGTCCGCACCCGGCCGGGCCAGCGGCAACGTCTGCTCTGGGCGCGAATCGGCACCGTCCTGACCGGGTTCGCGTTCGTGTTTCACCTCGCCGGCACCATCGGGCGAGGACTCGATGCGGGAAGGGTCCCGTGGGCGAACATGTACGAGTTCGCACTCACCGGGACATTGCTGATCGTTGCGGTCTACCTGGCCGTGCTCCGCCGGTACGACCTACGATTCCTGGGCTCGTTTCTCATCGGTATGGTCGCGTTGCTCCTCGGTGGTGCGACCCTTGCGTTCTACGTCGAAGTCACCCCGCTGATGGACCCGCTCAAAAGCGTGTGGCTCATCATCCACGTCTTCGTAGCCTCGCTCGGCACGGCCCTGTTCGCGATCTCCTGCGGTCTCTCCGCCACGCAACTCCTGCAAGCCCGACGAGAACGACGGGCGTCAGGAAAGGGTGGTGAGGACGCGAAGCGGTCCGGCCTGGGGTATCTGCGCACGCTTCCCACCGCGGAGGCACTGGAGTCTCTGGCGTACCGGTTCGCGATCGTCGGGTTCATCTTCTGGACCTTCACCCTGATCGCCGGATCAATCTGGGCCAACGACTCCTGGGGCCGCTACTGGGGATTCGACACTAAGGAAGTCTGGACCTTCGTGATCTGGGTTCTTTACGCCGGCTACATCCACGCCCGCGCAACCCGTGGCTGGCGGGGAACTCGATCCGCATGGCTGTCGATTATCGGCTTCACCGCCGTCCTGTTCAACTTCACCATCGTCAACATGTTCTTCAAAGGCCTGCACGCCTACTCCGGCCTCACCTGACCTCTACCACTTGACAGGATTACCGCATGCCCACACCGTTGCTCGTTTCGGAGCTTCGCAATATCTCCCCATGGCCGTCTGTGCAAATGGACTGCACCTGGCGGCATTGCCAAAGTCTCCCCTCCGTGGGCCGAGGCGCACAATGATGCGCAGTCGGAGCCGGAGGCTAGCCGTCGCGTGCCTGGTCGCGCTCACCATGGCTCTCGTAGACCAGGGCACGAAGGCCATGGCGCTCGGGCAGCTGAGCGAGGAACAACGCATTCCGCTGATCGGCGACCTGCTGGGCCTGCAACTGGCATTCAACCCCGGCACGATCATGTCTCTCGGATCAAACAGCACATGGGTGTTCACCGTGATCGGAATCGCGGCAGCGATCGTGCTGTTCTATGCCGCCTGGCGGGCGACGTCCATGGCGTGGGCGATCGCGATCGGATTCGTCTGGGGTGGAGCGGTCGGCAACCTCATCGACCGCCTATTCGCCCCTCCCGGATTCGGTCACGGCCACGTCACCGACTTCCTCGCCTATGGCAACCTCTTCATTGGAAACCTCGCCGACATCTTCATCGGAATCGGCGTCGGCCTCGGTATCCTCCAGATGCTCCGCAGCCACCGATCCCAGTTGCGCTCCAAACCGACGACGACCTCCACTCGCGAGAAGTAGCTTCTGCCGAATATGGGTCCCTCGGGCTAAATGATGCTCGCCAGGACATTCAGGCGGAGCTGAGCGAGCACGGCGACCACTAGGTATGCGGCGACCGTCACGAGCGTCATCCACGGCCACAACAACGCACCGACTCGTCTTGCCCTGCGACCAAAGACGCCCTCACGCAGGTTCCGGACTGTCCCGAAGAAGAACAGCGGGATCGTTGTCAGCCACACAACCAGACACCAGGGGCAGAGCGTGCCGAGCACATAGATGCTCTGCCCAATCAACCAGACCACGAACCCAAAAGCTCCGGCGACACCGAAATTGAACAGTACCCAGAACCAGCGCGCGAAGTGAGGTACCGCCCACAGTGCGACTCCGACACACAACACGAGCGCGAACCCGACCAACCCGAGGAACGGATTGGGAACCCCGAATGCGGCTCCCTGAGCGCTGTCGAGGTTCGCGGAGCATTGCACCAACACGGAGAAGTCGCAGCTGAGGCCCGTATCGGGGTTGGTCAGCTTTTCGATCTTCTCGACGGACAATGCCATCGCTGCCGTCAACCCGATGGCGCCAGACAGCATGAGGAACAAGCCGAAGAAGAATTCACGGCGCACGAACTGTGACAACTTTCACCCATCGCGAGATCTGTACGGGACGGTTAGCGATCATACAGTGAACCGTGTATGTTCATCGTGTGCTGACTATAACTGATCGTCTGGACGTGATGAACCGACTCGGCCGAGCCATGGCCGACCCCACACGCTCACGCATTCTCATGACCCTGCTTGACGGCCCGATCTATCCTGCGGCACTCGCCCGCGAGCTGGACCTCAGCCCGTCCAACGTGTCCAACCACCTGACCTGCCTCCGTGACTGCGGCATCGTCGTCGCCGAGCCCGAGGGCCGCCGAACCCGGTACGAGGTCGCCGACCCCCGTCTGAGCCGGGCGCTTACTGCGCTGCTGGACACGACCTTGGCCGTTGACCATGCAGCCGGGTGCATCGATCCCTCCTGCGCGGTCCCGGAATGCTGCACGACGGAGGCGACCGCATGATCTTCCTCTCCATCCTGCAAGCGATCGGCCTGTTCCTTGCCACGAACATCGACGACATCATCGTGCTGTCGCTGTTCTTCGCCCGCGGCGCGGGACAACGGGGCACGACCGCTCGAATCCTGGTCGGGCAGTATCTGGGATTCGCCGGCATTCTCGGCGCAGCCGTACTCGTAGCTCTCGTCGCCGGAGCATTCCTGCCTCCAGAGGTCATCCCCTACTTCGGCCTGATCCCCTTGGCGTTGGGGCTATGGGCGGCCTGGCAGGCATGGCGTCGACGTCGCGACGACGACGATGACGATGAGGGCAAGATCGAAGGCAAAAAGGTCGCCGTCTGGGCTGTAGCCGGGGTCACCTTCGCAAACGGCGGGGACAACATCGGGGTCTACGTGCCGGTCTTCCTGAGTGTCGGACCCGCCGCCGTGGTCGCCTACTGTGTTGTGTTCCTCGCGCTCGTCGCGGTCCTGGTGTACATCGCCAAGTTCATCGCTACCCGACGTTCGATCGCGGAAATCCTGGAGCGCTGGGAGCACATCCTGTTCCCGATCGTTCTGATCGGCCTCGGTCTCTTCATCCTGATCAGTGGCGGGGCATTCGGGCTCTGACCACCAGAACGAAGCAGGCCGAGCCGGGATCGACGTTCCGATCATTAGCGTTCACCCGCAGTGGTTAGGCGGGAATGAGCACAAACCCGTCCTCGGGTTGCGCCGGGAATCGCCGCAGGTCGACTCGAAAGTCCTGGCGCGGGACTGTGTACTCCGCAGTGGCCAGCCGTCCCACAGCGGAAGCGAGGAGGTCCACCGTCGCCGGCTCGCCCGGGCAGCGGTGGCCGTCCTCGTAAAAACCACCGCCTTGCGGCACAAGCGCGTTGTGGTGCGGCTCACTCGACATGAATCGGGCGGGAGCAAAGGTGCACGGATCTGTCCAGAGCTGAGGATCACGATTGGTGGCGAAAAGATCAAGGATCACCCAATCACCGCGCGTAAAACGGACACCGTCCCATTCCATATCGCGCGCGGCGGTCCCGCCGACCACGGGGAAAAACGGCGTAGTGCGGCGCACTTCCTGGGCGAAGGCGAGACGGGTCTCCTCGTGCTCGGCGACACGCGAACGCCATTCGGGATGAAGATGCAACGCGAGAGCCGCGAACACGATGAAGCGCGCAATCGCAACGGTGGGTCGAAGCAGGTTCAGGAATTCCACGGCTGCAGTACGCTCGTCGAGCAACTGACCGTCTGCGTCCCGATGACCTGCCACTCTGGCCGCGATGGTCTCTGGCGGCGCGTCGCGGAGCACCTGTCGCGCCCATGCTTCGGTACGCAGCCGGAGCGCCCGCCCTCGCAGGTTTCGTGGTCCGAAGGAGCCTGCGCCATCGATCATCCCTGCAAACTCGGACGCTCTTCGATCAAGGTCGCGGTCGCTGAGCGGAATTCCCGCCCAGGTGCACACCCCCGCGGTCAGAGCGCGCCCAGCCAACTCCAGCAGAGATACGCGGTTTCCGGACGCCGCGGCCCATTCCTTCCGCCACGCCTCCGCGACATGGCGATCCAGATCGATGCGAGCTGACGCATCGAGCACGTCAATGAAAAGTGCCTTACGATTCCGGTGCTCATCCCCGGCGAGGGTCTGCACGCTTCCCTCATCCTGCAACGAGTGCTTCACCGAGCGAGGCATCGCCCGATCCCGAGTAAATCGGTCACCCTCGTAGAAGAAGCGCACCCAGCCGCTGCCGCGGGCGAAAGTCACACGTTTCCCCATCAGGCGAGTCGTGAACGCATCGCGTCCCACCGCATCGAACCCGTGCTGCCCGAACGCGTACCCGCGCACGAGGAACTCGAGCGTTCGATCGATGGGAAGAACGGGAAGCGCAGATCTCCTATCCTCGGGCATGCTCTGACGGTATTCGCGAAGTTGTTTATGTGGCAAGGGACTTGACCTCCGCAGTGCAGGTGGCACGGACCCGGCCGTGCCGGAAACGATCGTTTCCGGCGCGGTATCACTTGGTTGCCGGGGCGGTCGCCGCTAACGGGAGCCGGAACCCCGTTCTGGCATGGGCCTTCGGTTGGTGCCGCGACCGGACTTGCTAGCGGTCGAGCTGCGGAGGGCGCGTTTGTGGCGGGCGTACTCTTGTCCGATGACTCGACCTCTCACGAAGTGGCATTCCGCGCACGCAGAGCTCGACCTACGTCGGGATGTGCCTTCCATAGCCGCGCCGGGAGAAAGAACGGGGCGATGATGTTGGCGACGCATCCGGGTGAACCCCACCGCGGCGATCTCGCTGGGCGGCTCAACTGGCTCAGAGCCGGAGTGCTCGGCGCGAACGACGGCATCGTGTCGGTCGCGTCGCTCGTCGTCGGTGTCGCGGGGGCGACGACCGATTCCGCGACGCTGCTCGCCGCGGGTGTCGCCGGTCTCGTCGGCGGTGCGATCTCGATGGCGCTCGGGGAGTACGTGTCGGTGAGCAGCCAGCGAGACAGCCAACGGGCTCTGATCGAGAAGGAACGAGGAGAGCTGGCCGATAATCCTGCGACCGAGCTCGAGGAGCTGGCGGGCATCTATCAGGCGAAAGGTCTTAGCCCGGCGACCGCACGCCTCGTTGCGGAGGAGCTCACCGCGCACGACCCGCTGACCGCGCACCTCGAAGCGGAACTAGGCATCACGGAGAATCAGGTGGTCAGTCCGTGGGCGGCGGCGGGGGCCTCCGCACTTGCCTTCGCACTCGGAGCGCTGCTTCCGCTCTTGGCGATACTGCTCCCGCCTCCCGAGATCCGGGTGCCGGTCGCTTTCGCGGTGGTGCTGCTGGCGCTCGCGCTGACCGGATTCCTGAGCGCGAGGATCGGCGGGAACCCCGCGCTGAGGCCCACGATCAGGGTGGTGCTCGGTGGGGCGATCGCGCTGGTGGTCACGTTCGCGATCGGTACGCTGCTCGGGACGAGTGGCGTTGCCTGAGAGACAGATATGAGTTGCCTATCGGGAGCCGTTCCTTAGACCTGTCTCAGAGTCGGCGCAGCACGATTCCCCTATGACCACTCTGACGACGAGACCGCGTGCTTCCGTCCCCGCCGCTTCCCCTGAGCCACGGCGGGCAGCCCATGGCCGCGCGCGGGTCTGGCGTGCAGCGGCGATCACGGTGATCTGGGCGACCAGCCTGTTCGTCGTCGCTTTGTGGATCGCCTGTGGTGGAGTGACCGCAGTCCTGGGAGTCAACGCCGAGACCGTCACGACGCTCGGACGCCTCACCGGGTTGGTCGCGGCGAATCTGCTGCTCTATCAGGTGCTGCTGATGGCGCGCGTCCCGCTGTTCGAGCGCGGATTCGGTCGCGACGGGATCACGCGGCTGCATCGCTTCGTCGGATTCTGGTCGTTCTGGTTGATGGGCGCGCACATCGCACTGCTCGCGGTGGGCTACGCGATGGCTGCCGGCATCAACCCGCTCGTCCAGCTGTGGAGCTTCATCTGGGAATACCCCGGCATGCTCCTGGCGACTGCCGGCACTCTGCTGATCCTGCTCGTGGTCGTCACCTCGATCCGGCGTGCTCGTCGGCACCTGCGGTACGAGTCCTGGCACCTCCTGCACCTGTACGCGTACCTGGGCGTCGGGCTCGCGCTGCCGCACCAGCTGTGGACGGGCGCCGACTTCCTGTCCTCACCGATCGCGACCGTCTACTGGTGGTCGATCTGGGCGCTCTCCGCAGGATCGGTACTGCTCTTCCGCATCGGGATGCCGCTGCTGCGGTCCACTCGTCGGGCCCTGCGGGTGGCGGGGGTCGAGGCGGACGGTGCTCGGGGCGTCACCATCCGGGTCACCGGTCGCGACCTCGCGACGCTCGGTGCCAGGGCTGGTCAGTTCTTCGTCTGGCGGTTCCTCGATGGACCGGGCTGGACTCGCGCGCACCCGTTCTCGCTCTCCGCTGCGCCGGGAAGCGAGCTGACGTTGACTGCCCGTGTGCTGGGCGACGGCACGCGACGCCTCACCGCGCTGCTCCCTGGCACCAGGGTCATCGTGGAAGGACCATACGGGGAGATGACCGGTGAGCGCAGGACCGGGACGAAGCTGCTTATGATCGGCGCAGGCGCCGGGGTCGCACCGCTCGTCTCGCTGCTCGAGACGGAAGGCTACGGACCGGGAGAAGCGATGCTTATCACCCGGGAGTCCGCGGCCGAGGACGCTCTTCGGCAGGAGGCCATCGCTCACCTCATCAGTACCCGTGGCCTGAGCTACCTGCCGTTCATCGGCCCGCGATCTTCCGGCGCGTCGAGCTGGATCCCTGCCACGCACGAGGCGTGGTCGGGCGCAGATCTCCTCCGCCATCTCGTGCCGGAGCCGAAGGACCACGACGTGTTCATCTGTGGCGGTGAGGCCTGGATGAAAGACCTCAGGCGCGACCTGGTTGGCGCCGGGTTCCCCGCCCATCGCATCCATTCCGAATCGTTCACGATCTGAGCAGGGAGACGGCCATGAAGAAGATCCTCTACACGCTGCTCGCGACCGTCAGCGGACTCGTGCTGCTGTTCAGCTACCGAACGTCTCTGGAGGCGGTCACCCCGACCGACGCCAGTGCGGCGACAGCGGGCAGTTCATTGACGACCGCCGAGACCGGCGCGAGCGGCTCGGGAACCACATCGACGAACTCGGGAACCATGTCTGGCACCGGCCTCGCCGACGGAACCTACACCGGCGCATCATCGCAGACCCGCTACGGGCCGGTGCAGGTGCAGATAACCGTCTCCGGTGGACAGATCACGGACGCACAGGCGGTCGATTACCCGAACAGCAACGGTCGGGACCGGCAGATCAACGGCACCGCGATCCCGAGGCTCGTCTCGGAGACGATCCAGGCGCAGAGCTCGAAGATCCAGATGGTGTCCGGTGCCACATACACGAGCGGTGGCTACCTCTCGTCGCTGCAGAGCGCGATCGACCAGGCGCAGAGCTGATGCGTACCGCGAATGAGGTGACGCGGGTCTGGGTCGAGGAGATCATGGGCATTCCGATGAGCATCCATCTGATTGCTCCGGGGGAAATGACCGACGAGGGCGCCGACCGGGCAGTGCGAGCATGCTTCGACGAACTGCGTGACATCGACCGGGTCTTCTCGACATATCGCACTGATTCCGACATCAGCCGCATCCGTCGCGGTGAACTCTCCATCGCCGACGCTGACAGCAGGGTGGCGCTGGTCGCGGATGCCTGCGAACGCGCCGAAGAGGAGACTGGCGGCCTGGTCTCCGCCCGGTGGCGGGGAAGGTTCGACCCGACGGGATACGTCAAGGGCTGGGCGGTGGAAGCTGCGGGCCGTCGGCACCTCGAGCCGCTGCTGGCTGCCGCGACCGCGGTCGGCATCAACGCCGGAGGAGACCTGCAGCTGTTCACAGCCGAGGGAGCCGACTGGCGATGGCCGGTGGGAATCGCCGACCCGCACGACCGCGGTCAGTTGATCGCGGTGGTCGACGTGGTGAACGGTGCGGTGGCGACCTCAGGGACGGCGGAGCGCGGGCATCATATCCTCGATCCGCGCACCGGTAGGCCCGCGACAGGCACCGCGTCGGCCACGATCGTGACCGACGGTCTCACGCAAGCGGACGTCTGGGCGACCGCTGCCGTGGTGGCCGGCCCGGCGAACCGCTCGTGGATCGCGGCTGCGGGGTCGCGCACCGGCATCGTCGTCGATGCTGATCGTCGCGTGACCCGCTGGCTCGGCACGACGATGGTGGACGTGCAGACGACGACGGTCGGTTCGCATCCGATCGGAGGAGACGCACTCGTTCAGGGATGAGCCGGCAGTGTGAGCAGGAAAGTCGTGCCGGATGCTGTCGACCGTTCGACCTCGATGGACCCTCCGGCACGGCGAGCGACATCTCGCACGAGTGAGAGTCCGAGACCGAAGCTGCGAGGGCGCCCACTCTCGCGCGGACGCGCGAAGCGCTCGAAGACCTGCTCGGGCGAGATGCCTTCGATCCCGGAGCCCTCGTCGATGACGCGCACCGTCACGTTGCGGGCGTCCCGCGCGATGCGGATCGAGACGGTACCTCGCGCCGGGGAGTGCTGCACGGCGTTGTCGAGCAGCGCGACCAGGATGCGGACGAGCGTGACTTCCGGCAGCTGCGCCTTCACCTCCTGATCCACGGTGATCGCGAGCGAGACCTCGGAGCGCTTCTCGCTCGTCGTCATCGCTGCGACCGCTGTCGCCGCCGCTGTCGCGACGTCCGCGTTCCCGTCGGCGAACGATTCTCCTTCCGCGGCGATGAGCAGGTCGTTGAGCACGTCGGCCATCATGTCCGCATCGCGCCGGAGGTTGGTGAGACCCGCTCCGAGGTCCTCGCCTCGGTCATGACGGCGTTGCAACACCTGGATACGGCTCCTCAGCGCCGTCAGCGGCGTACGCAGTTCGTGGCTCGCGTCGGCCACGAAGTTTCGCTGCCGACGCAGCGCCTCCCCGAGCGGGCGGACCGATCGTCGAGCGGCGACCGCGGCGACAACCCCGAGCAGCACCACGCCGATCACTCCGAGGATGATCACGGCCGGAACGATCACGTCGATGTCGACGATGAAGTCGTCCCGCGTTCCGGCGGGACCGCCGAACCAGCCGCCGCCGTGCTCCTCGCCTTCGCGGCGCGACGTTGAGAGCACCACCGCGATCAGCACGCCGATGCCGATCGCGACGATCACACCCGACGAGACTCCGACCCAGAGTCCGATGGATAGCGCTGCGCGACGCACGCGTCGATTATCGGCGTCGCTCATGACGGTGTTCCCGCGCGGTAGCCGCGTGCGCGGACGGTCTCGATCATGTCGGGGGACGTCTTGCGCCGCACATAGTGCACGTACGTGTCCACCGAACTCGTCGTATCTCCTTCATGGAACACGGCGCGGAGGATCTCGTCCCGACTGAACACGTGCTCGGGGCTGGTGCTCAACAGCTCCAGGAGCGCGCTCTCCGTCGCCGTCAGCGCCACTCGGATTCCAGATGGATCGTACGCGGCCTGGGCGTCCGGCGTGAACACCCACTCGCCGAGGCGTCGACGTACCCCATCAGCCCTGAACGCGCGTCGCAGCGCCCGAAGGCGCGCCAGCAGCTCGTCGTAATCGAACGGCTTCACCAGGTAGTCGTTCGCTCCGCCGTCGAGACCGGTGACACGATCGTCCACGGTGCCGAGCGCGGTCAGCATCAGGACCGGCGTCGTGATGTGCGCGGTACGCACGGCACAGATGAAATCGACGCCGTCCATGCCGGGGAGGCGTCGATCGACCACCATGGCGTCGTATCGCCTGCTCAGCGCGAGCCGGAGCGCGGTCTCGCCGTCCGCGGCATGCTCGACGTCGTACACCTCTTCCAGCACTTCGACGGTCAGCGCAGCGATCTCCGCATCATCTTCAACATAGAGCAGCGAACCGCGTGGCCCCTGTGCCGAGTCGCCCATGGTCGTCGTCCCGTCTTCCGCGATCGAGACCATCAGCGTACGCCCGGCGCAAACCGGGTCGGGTAACCCGGATGATCTTCCGCATGCCGTCGTCCGTCACACCAGAAACGATCGATTCTGAGCAGGCCGACCAGCGCGCGGTGCAAGCCGCGAGATGTCGGGGAAGCTCCGGTGCTCAAAACCCTTGTCAAAACCCCATTCTGTGCAAAACCTCCACTATAGGTTTTTGAGCAAGTCGGGTAGACTAGAAGCAACGAGGGAGGCCACCATGAGCGTCAAGACCGCCAGCACCATTTCCGCGGCCGAGCGCGAGCTGCGTGAGCGCGTCGTGGCCGACGCCGCCCACAGCTCCGCGATGGAAGGCCTCACCGCCGGCGCTGAGTACCGCGCCGACGCGGCCGCCTACGCAGCGGGGGAGTTCGACGTCGACGAGCTGGGACGCCGCACACGGGCCCGCTGGGGCCTTGCCTGATTTCGTCGACCCGTACCTCGAGCCCGCATCGGGCCTCCTCCGCAACCGGCTCGGCCTGACCGACCGTGCCACGCTGGATCGCGCCGAAGCGGAACTGACCGAGTGGCGACGGGCCGAGATGATCACCCGCCCGGTGAAGGTCACCGGAGATCTCCGACAGCTCCAGGCAATCCACCGGCAGCTCTTCCAGGACGTCTACGACTGGGCCGGCCAGCTGCGCACCGTCGACATCCGCAAGGGCACCGACCCGGGCGCGGAGTTCTTCATGCCGGTGTCCCGACTGGAGTCCGGCGCGGGGTTCGCGTTCGCGGAGCTCGCGGACGAGCACCAGCTGCACGGCCTGGACCGTGACCGGTTCGTAGATCGCCTGGCGCACCACTACGACCAGGTGAACTACCTCCACCCATTCCGGGAGGGCAACGGCCGCACGCAACGAATCTTCTGGACACAGATCGCCGCCGGCGCCGGATTCGACCTCGACTGGAGCCGAGTCACCGGGGCGGAGAACGACCAGGCGTCACGTAGCGCTATGGAACGCCAGGACTTCACCGAACTGCGCGGGATCTTCGACCGCATCGTGCAGCCCGCCGCGGGAGGCCGGCTCACCCCGGAACGGATGGAGCAGCTGCGCGCGTTCGCCAACCTGAGCAGCAGCGTCGCGCCGGGACGCTCCGCACCGTCGACGTCGACGGGCCGCTCGCGCCGGCCGACGACGCCCGGCCGAGAAGCGGAACAGGGGAGGGACCTATGACCGTCGTCGGATATGCCCGAGTGTCCAAGCGTGAGCAGAACCCGAAGGCCCAGGAGGCCGAGCTGCACGCGGCAGGAGCGGAGCGCGTGTTCGTCGACCACGGCGACTCCAGCCGGGTCAAGGACCGCCCGCAGTGGGTCGCGTGCATGGACTACCTCCGCGCCGGCGACGTGCTGTTGGTGCGCCGCCTCGATCGGCTCGGCGGGACCGAGCGCATCCTGATCGAGACGCTGCACGAACTGGAGGACAAGGGCGTCGACATCAAGAGCCTCACCGAACCGGTGATCGACACCACGACCCCGATGGGCCGAGCCCTGTTCGGCATCGTCGCCGTATTCGCACAGCTGCGCGTGGACACGATTCGGGAGAACACCCGGCTGGGTTTGGAGTACGCACGCGCCCAGGGTCGCGTCGGTGGGAGGCCAACGGTGATGAGCGCTGAGCGGGTCGAGGTCGCTCGGCAGATGCGCGCTCAGAACCCCCCGGCGACGTGGGAAACGATCGCTAAGACCCTCCACGTCAGCTCCGCGTCCGTGCGCCGCGCTATGGCTCAGCCAGAAATGACAGCTAGTGAGCGCCAGCATGGCGCGGCTACGCTCCAGGCATCTGCTCCCTACGACCAGCAATAGACTTACTCGCGTCCAGCCGTGCCAGGGCGCGTTAGCGAACGCTGTCGTTGCGCAGCCGCACGGCGATCCACAGGCCACATCGGCGACACAGGTAGGCCGCTCCGTCGCGCAACTCATGCAGCTTGAACCGCGGCATCGTTCTGCCACAGCATGAGCACTGGGTGGCCGTGTCAACGTTCATTCGAGCTCATCGCGTCAATATCTGCTCGGTAATCGGTAGCCGGCAGTCCAAGCCCAGCCAGCCGATGCCGCGTATACGCCAGGCCGATTCAACCTCGGTTCCGTGTGGCGAACGTAATCCTGGCCAGTCAGAAGGATCGGGCGAGACTCGAAACGGACCTGGATTGCGTCCTCAGCAGAGACCAACCATGGAAGGCTATCTCGCCCCGTCACAGCGAGCGATTTCGCGGTCTACTACAGCAGGGATCCGAGGTCCGAGCCAAGGGAGGGATAAGTGGCAGTAACGGATTTGAGTTGGCGGGTGGTGAGGCCGAGTTTGATGGCGAGGCCGAAGGTGTTGATGAGTTCAGAGTAGCCGGGGCCTAGGAGGTGTGCGCCGAGGATCTGGTCCGATGCGGTGTCAATGATGATCTTTGCTGCGGCGGTGGTTTCGGCTACCCGGTAGGTGGAGTACCAGTCGCTGGTGTCAGTGAAACGGACGGCGATTTCGTGTCCGGCGTCAGCGGCTTCGTGCTCGAGAAGACCTACGCGGTTGAGCTCAGGGATGGCGAACACGGTGGTGGGCACGCCCGTGTAGTCGGGCGTGGTAGTGGTGCCTTTGATCATGTTGGACGCGACGACTTTGCCTTCGAACACGGCAACGGGCGTGAGGGGACGGCCAATCGTGTTCGCGGCGTCGCCGGCGGCGAACACGGCGTGGTTGGTGATGCTTTGCAAGTGGGCGGCGACAGTCACACCGCGTGGACTGCTGGCAATACCCGCAGCGTCCAAATGCAGGCTGTCGAGGTTGGGAACCCTACCCGCGCCGTGGACTACGAGGCCGGTGTCGATGCTGGCCGCTGTTCCGGCGGTGTCGATACCCACCCGGTAACCGGCGAGCGTGGTCCCAACTCCGGTGACCGTTGTGTTGCGAAGCACACGGATGCCAGCCTCTTCGGATCGGGTAACGAGGAGTTCGACAAGGTCCGGATCGAATTCCCGCAGCGGTCGGGACCCGCGGTCGATGATCGTGCACTCCGCACCGGCACGAGCGGCGATGTGCGCGAACTCGAACGAGATGAAGCCGCCGCCGATGAACACCATTCGGCGAGGCAGCTCATCGAGATCCAGGAACCCGGTGCTGTCGATCAGATGCTCCGCACCGGGAAAGACCAGGGGGCGCGGTGTCGCACCAGAGGCGATGAGGAACCGGTCCGACCGATGGGCAGTGCCGTCGATGATGAGCTCGTTCGGCCCGCTGAACTCGGCGTGCCCGTGGAAGGTAGTGACGCCATTGCCGACGAGTTCGTCCTCCATCCGCTTCGGGACACGGTCCGTGAAGCCGCGTTTCCGCCGCATCAGCGCTGGCCAATCCACCGATACCCCGTTCTCCTGGACCCCGGTGTCGCTCATCAGTTGAGCGGCGTCGATGATTTCTGCGCCGCGGCGCAGAATCTTCTTCGGATCGCAACCGCGCAGCGCGCAGGTTCCGCCGTAGGGCAGTTCATCGACGATCCCAACCTGCCATCCCTGCGCGGCGCACTTGTTGGCCGCGGTCATTCCCGCCATACCCGCGCCGATCACGACCAGATCGAACCTGCCACTCATTGCGCCGCCGCTTCCGTGTGGGCGATGGCATCGCGCAGTTGATCCAGGGTCGGAGACCCGGCAAGACCCTCGGGGGTCAGGTAGACCCGGCAGGACAAGCCTGGCGGCCCATCTGGTGCCGGAAACAAGACAGCCCCGTCGACGAGGAGCGTGGGTGACCCGCGGAAATCGAGCGCTTCCGCGTCCGCCTGCGACGACACGAGTTGTTGTTTCACCGTGAGGTCGGAACGTTCCGCGGCAATCACCGCGGAACGTTCCGCCATCGTCTCCCAGTTCGGACAACCGTCGAAGTACTGCACCGTGATTTCCATCCACCGACCATAGACGTTGTAGCCAGGTGCAAGGTCAAGTGGTGGGATAGAGACATGCGCATCGGAGATCTCGCCGAAATGACCGGCGTCAGCACACAGACCATCCGGTTCTACGAACGGGAAGGACTGCTGCCGGCGCCAACTCGGGAAGGCAACGGATACCGGGCGTACGAGGACCGTGCGGTTGCACGTGTCGGGTTTATCCGCGCCGCTAAAGCGGCCGGACTGAAGCTGACCGACATCGCAGGAGTTCTTGAACTGCGCGAGGTCGGACGGGCCCCGTGCTCACATGTGAACTCCCTGCTAGCTGGCAAACTTGCAGAGGTCCGGGCACGGCAAGAAGAACTCGCCCGCCTCGAGGCGGAACTGGTCGGCATGATCGCGATAAGTCGGACGCTTGACCCGGCGACGTGCTCCGAGCGCAGCATTTGCAACATAATTCCGCAGTAGCCAGCAGCTCCGGAGGGGAAGAGGCGGTGCTCGGGAGCGATGCCTCGTCATGATGACTATCTGTGCGTGCAGCGGTTTCTGCTAGCGCTTTGATTCGGCGTCGTAGCTGGCCTCCTCGATCACCGATTTACGGGCATAGCGGATGAGTCCGCGGCCGAGGTCGTGGAACGTGGGCCCGACGTTCTGGCCACGCCACCGCCGCAGTTCTGCCACGTCGCGGCCGAGGATGACTGCCGCCTCGTGGGGGGTGAGCAGAACGGGTGCGGGGGAGTGCTCGTGCAGCATCAGCCGTCCTCCCTCGTGAGCGTGTCGATCACCGTCACGAACTCGGCTCCGGGGACTGTCACCGTGTTCGCGAGCCGGTACCCGTGCCGGCCGTAGTCGTGCAGCTGTTGGTCGCGTTCCCCGACCTTCTGCGACAACCGGTAGTGGTCCTCGTCGCCGCTGGGGAACGTCGTCTGGATCGTGCCGAAGCTCACTGTCGTGTTCATCGCTCACGCCACCCTCGACTTGACCAGCTCGTCGATCCGATCGGGTCGGAAACCCGACCAGGGGTCGCCGGCGCCCGCGACCACCGGCGCCTGTAGGAAGCCCGACTCTTTGACGTGCTCCAGCGCCACCGGGTCACCGGCGAGGTCGACCACGCGGTACGCGATGCCGGCGGCATCGAGCGCCCGCAGCGTCGCCGTGCACTGCACACAGCCGGCCTTGGAGTACACGGTCAGCGGTTCATCGTTCATGGCACTTCTCCTCTCCAAACCTCATTGCCTTTCGGCAAAAGCCGAATTACAGCGTTGGGGGCGCGGAGGCAGGGGACCGTGGAATACCGGAGTGAGCGCAGCGAGGGAGGATATGCCGCGAAAGCCCTTGCCGCAGCGAAACCGGCGCGTATCATCCACAGGCCGAAAGGCAACGAAGTTGCCCACGCAACGGCCCCCATCAGCGCGAAGCGTGACGGGGGCCGTTGAGAAGATCAGAGCCGAAGGCTACTCCTCAGAAGAAGCAGAACCAGCGCCGTTGGAGGATCGTGTGCCGGCGGTTCGAGCACGCCGGGGGCGGCTCGTCTGACCAGGTGCGCGCGCGCCCGTTGCGCGCAGATCCTTCTCCGACCAGCCAGCATCGAGCGCGGCACGCCACGCCCGTTCGTGTACGGCGGTGGCATCCTTCCATCGCCGCTCGGCGTCGTCCGCATCGTTGGTGGCCGCCACGACCTGACGCACGGCCTCAACCCGCGCGTTCACGTCGGCTTCGATCAATTCGCGCGCTCGTTGCGCTGCATCATCGGGGTTCAAAATCGCGTCGCTCATGCGGCTCAGCTTAATCTCCATGGAGTCTGCCGATTAGAGAGAGAATGCCCCCTAGCGGTGTAGCCCTCGCGGCACTAGCGTTCTGGTCGGGCGGGAGCCTCCGGCAGAGC
>DEAA01000017.1:52225-80679 GCA_002346545.1 Acidobacteria bacterium UBA2994 | reverse complement strand
GCGAGGTTCGCGAGCCGGCCCGGCTCCGAAGTCTCGTAGGTGAGATTCGTCAACGCTACATACAGAGTCATGGACCGGATCAAGCTACAGGACTCCGACGGAGCTGAAAGGCCGGCGACTGGCCAAAGTGACGTGGGTGCCCGTCTGCGTGCGGCCCGCGAGGCCAAGCAGTTTACTCTGCGTGAGATCGCCACGATGACCAAGATCTCAGTGAGCGCTCTAGAAGCCGTCGAGGGGAATGACGTTGCGCGGCTCCCTGGAGGGATCTTCACGCGAGCGTTTGTGCGGGCCTATGCCAATGAGGTCGGGCTCGACCCCGAGGAGACCCTGCGCGACTACATCGCGCAGGTGCTGCCAGAGACGGTGAAGGAGGCTTCTAGCGCTGATTCTCTGGCTGATGGGTACGACGACGTCAAGAGTCAGCGGCGGATGGCCGGCACGGTGATGACGCTGCTGGTCGTGGGGATTCCGCTTGCCGGCGGTCTCCTGTATTTCGGGTCTCGCGACTCCACGGCAGTCGACGAGGCAGCGGAACAGGTAGTAGAAACCCAACCGGCCGCGGTGAACGAGTCGCCTGCCGCGTCGGAGTCCACGGTGGTCGCTTTGCCTGTGACCGGCGCCAACGAGAGCGACGATCAGGATGTGGCCGCCGAGTTCTTGTCGCTGGTGTTACAGCCAACAGACGACTGTTGGGTCTCGCTGACGATCGACGGGATCCTGATCTTCTCCCGAGTCATGCAAGGGGGTGAACGCGAGTCGTATCAGGCGGGCGACGAGATCGTGATAAACATAGGGAACGCGGGTGCCTTCGAGTTCGCGATCAATCAGCGGCCCGGCCGGTCACTGGGCGCGCCTGGAGAGGTGGTGACGGCCCGCATCACTCGCCAGAACGTCGGTAGCTTCCTGGTTCCCTAAGTCTCAGCTTTCCTCAAGCTTCGTGCGACTCCGCCCCGAGACCTATTCCGCAAGGGTCCATTCCACTCGACATCTAGTTGCTGGTGGCTGTTAGAGGATTGATCTGGAAGACGGCGGAGTAACTTGATCTGCTCGTATCCCTCCTCGAAGACATTGAGCCAGCACTGGGCCAGATGAGCACGGACGTGACGGTGGTTCAAAGGGAGGCACAGTTTGGGCCTAACCCTGCCGAATTACAGCCACAGGTGTTCGCTCCGATGCCGGTGGTCGACTGGATCAAGATCGCGTTACGCGGTGTCCGTGAACAGCGCACGGTCCTTATCTTGGATTCGAACAAGGTGGTCGCCGTCGTGGTGCTCTGGAGTCCGAAACTGGACATCACCGAGATCTAGCCCTGCGCTCGCATGATGAGCGTGCAGCGAGAAATGCTGCGCGTGGTTGGCAGCAGCCGTCACTGGCTCAAACACTACCCACTGATTGCCACCCTGGTGACGAATCCGAAGACGCCGACTGGTGTCTCGATGTCGATATTGACTCGCCTGAACTAATGCGGTCTTAAGCTGATCACGCGCGACCGCAATGTTTCGGGCGGAGTCCGTGCCCTCCACCTGGAAGTGTTTCCTTGCTGGCCCAAGCGCGTAACTGCTTAGCGGTCACGAAGACGAGTGCTTGTTCTTTGGGCGGGGCTTTCCGGTGCGTTTGGTGTTTCTGGCGCCAGCGGTGGCCGTGACGGCCTTAACGCTGATCTTGCCAGTGGCATGTTTCTTCCGAGCCCTTACACGTCTTGCGAGGATCCACTCCGACCGTATCTGTGAGAGCCCGTCCATATAGACGGCAACCTGCGCCCGTTGGGCTTCATCATCGAGCTGCTTAAGGAGTGCGATGGCGCGGGCCAGATCTTGCTCGATCGTGGCCGGGGTCGTCTCGTTGTACAGCCGCTTGAGCTCGGCGCGTACTGAGGCGACGGTTGTCATGACACGGTCCTGCATTGATGGTGGGGCAGCGAAGATTGCATCGTTTCGAATGGTTGCATATTACGAACGTGATTCGGCTCGAGCCAGGTGGGTCGGCTAATCGTCACGCGGTCGATCGAGGGGTTGTCCATAACCGAGAGTCAGTCCTCCGTAGCGTCGACTCGAAGTCCATCGGTGTCGATACGGCACTCGAGCACGTGGGCCTTGGAGTCGACCAGGCTCCGATAGACGTCATCTCGCCGGTCGGGGTCGATTAGAAGACAGACGCAACCTCCACCCCCGGCGCCACAGACCTTTCCAGACATCGCTCCGGCGGCACGGGAAGCAGACAGGATCCGGTCGATTGCCGGGGTCGTCACGCCGGGAGCCAGAGCCTGTCTGGTGTCCCACTCGCGCGACATTTGCCGGGCCAGTTCGTGCCAGTTGTGTGTGTTCAGGGCCTGGCGGGTCTCAGCCGCGATGTCACGAAGGGCGGTGAAGTGCGCGGCCAGCGCCTCGTCTCCTTCGATGTGTCGACGGGTGATATCCCAGTTGTTGAGTCCCGAGGACCGCGAGTTACCACTGTAGCAGAGCACGAGTCTTCGCTCGAGTTCGGCAACGTCGACCTCGAGCGGGATCCGCTCTACGCCGAGCGGGCCAAGCTCTACTGCCGAGACGCCTCCATAGAGCGCTGGACGGTAGTCCTGGACGCCGGTCGGAATACCCAGCGTACGAGCTTCGAGGTTCATGGCCAGCGTGAGGAGCTGGTCGGGCGATAGGGAGCGTCGCTGCCACCGGGTCAGCGCCGCGCATACGGCGACGGTTAGGGCCGATGAACCTGCGATGCCGGCACCCATCGGAGAGCCGGAGTTCGTAGTGACCTCGACACCGGAGAGCTCGAAGAACCGGCCAAGGTGGGCCAGGAGACGGCCATCGCCCTCCGTTCCGAGTGACTGCCAATCCTCGGCTTCGAGGGTGAGCCCCGTGTCGCTTGATCTCAGAACGACACGGTTGTCGTTACGGGAACGCACGGTGCAACTGGCCCGGATGCCAAGCGCGGCGTTGACCGTTTGCGCACCGGGGTGGAAAAGGTAGAGCGGCCAAATGTCGAGAGTTCCTCCCGCTAAGTCAATCCTGGTTGGCGCGGAGGAGCTGACGAGCACGGCCGCATTATAATTGCAGCCGTCGCGTCGCAATGCGGCGCCAGGCGGCCTTTCGAGACGCGGGCAGGTGTGAACCCACTCCATCGCAACGTCGGTCGGTTATTCATTCTTGGGTTTCAGGGACCGACGATCCCGTCCGAGCTTGCCGCAATGGCTCGGGAGTGGGGGCTGGGCGGCGTGATCCTGTTCAGCCGGAATATCGAGGCGCCGGAACAGGTCGCTGAACTGGCCTACGACGCGCAGCAACTGGCTTCGGACGTTCCGCTCTGGGTCAGCGTAGACCAAGAGGGAGGACGGGTGGCCCGACTCCGGGCACCGTTCACTGAGTGGCCGGCCATGGCCGCGCTGGGGCGTCACGGCGATCTCGGCCTGAGTGCGCGAGTGGCTACCGCGCTGGCCAGCGAACTGGCGGCAGTCGGAGTCACGTTGGATTTCGCCCCGGTGCTTGACCTCCATCACGTCGGCGCCGACCCCGTGGTTGGTGACCGCGCACTCTCCGACGATCCTGACCAGGCGGCCCGTCTTGCGACGTCATTTATCGAGGCGCTCCAGGCGGCGGGCGTTGCGGCGTGTGGCAAGCATTTTCCAGGGCACGGTGACACCCGTGCCGACTCTCACCACGAGCTCCCCGTTGTCGAACATCCGCCGGATCGGTTCCGTGCTCGAGACCTGGTGCCCTTCAAAGCCGCCATTGCGGCCGACGTGGCCTCGGTAATGAGCGCCCATGTGCTCTATCCGGCGTTTGACGACGAACGGCCGGCCACGCTGTCTCGAGCGCTTATCTCCGAAGTCCTACGGCACGAGATGGGCCACCGTGGATTGATCATCACCGATGATCTAGAGATGGGCGCGATCACGGCGTCCCACTCGGTGTCGGAGGCGGCGGTGCAGGCTTTCGAAGCCGGGTGCGACACGTTGCTGCTGTGCGGGTCCGGGATCGAGCAGCACGTGACTGCGATCGAGGCGCTCATCCGAGCCGTGGAAACCGGACGTTTGTCTATGGCTGCTATCGAGACGGCGTGGACACGCCACGAGGATGTGAAGGCGCGATTCCTTACATTGCCACCACGACGTCCGCTGTCGGGAGCGGCCCTTGGCGCACGGCTGGGGACGGATGCCCACCGGGCGTTGGCTGAGGAACTGGCGCGGGCCTGAGCGCCTCGAATCTCATGCTCAAACCGCAGCCGCTCGTCCCTGGAGACCGGGTGGCGCTTGTGGCCTTGGCCAGCCCCTTCGATCAGGCTACGTATGAGGCTGGTGTCACCGAGATCCGGCAGCTTGGCTTTGTGCCGGTGCCGGCCCGCGATGCGTTCGCGCGACTGGGCTACACCGCTGGCTCTCCGGCCACTCGTGCCCGATCGCTACTCGAGGCGTGGAAAGACCCGAATATAGCCGGCATCATGGCGATACGCGGTGGCTACGGGAGCGCGCAGGTGCTGCCACTGCTCGACCCCAAGCTGCTCCGTGCTGCCCGCAAGCCGTTCATCGGCCACAGTGATCTGACCGCCCTGCTGATCTATCTGGGCCGAGTGTGCGGCTTGGTCAGTTTCCACGGACCCTTGGTCGTAAACTTGGGTGAGGAGATACCCGGCTACGACCGAGGCTCGCTGCTGGCTGCCGTGTCTGGGGAGACCCCGATGGGAGCACTTTCGACAAAGGGGGTTGAAGTCGTCAGGCGAGGCGAGGCCACCGGACCGCTTTTGGGTGGGACTCTAACGCAGTTGGTCGCATCGCTCGGAACGCCGTACTCCTTCGACCCTCCCGAGGGCTACGTGCTGCTGCTGGAAGACGTCGGGGAGCGGCCGTATCGACTCGACCGCATGATCACTCAGCTCGCGGCAAGTGGAATCCTCACCAAGGCGTCAGCCGTCGTGTGTGGAGAGTTTCCCGGATGCGATGAAGAATGCGGGACGCCGACGGCCAGAGAAGTACTTTCCCGTCTGCTCGAGTCGGTCGATGGGCCGGTGCTGTTCGGGCTCGCGACCGGCCATACGCGTGGTCCCGCCCTGACCGTGCCTCTCGGGGTGGAGGTGAGGGTGTCAGGCGGCGCAGGCGCCGAGGTCGAGGTGCTCGAAGCGGCCGTGGAGGCGCGATGACCGTACACCTCATCGGTATCTGTGGTACGGCCATGGCGACGCTGGCCGCGATGCTCCAAGAGCGGGGCTATTCGGTGCAGGGATCGGACCAGCACGTCTATCCCCCGATGTCCGATTTCCTTGCCGCCCGCGATATCGCCGTTCACGATGGCTTCGACGCGGATCGGATCACCGACGGGTTGGACCTGGTAGTTATAGGCAACGTGGTGTCGCGAGGAAATCCGGAGGTCGAAGCGACGCTCGACCGGAAGGTGCGATATTGCTCTTTGCCGGAGATGGTGCGTGAGACTTTTCTTTGGGAGCGCCGGTCGTTGGTCGTGGCTGGAACCCACGGGAAAACAACCACCACGTCGCTGCTGGCCTGGGTGCTGACCGCCGGGGGGCGCGATCCCAGCTTTTTGGTCGGCGGAGTGACCGGTAACTTCGGATCCAGCTACCGTCTGGGTTCAGGGTCCGAGTTCATCATCGAAGGAGATGAGTACGACAGCGCCTTCTTCGACAAGACTGCAAAGTTCTTGAAGTACGTCCCGGACGTGCTGGTGCTCGGCAATCTGGAATTCGATCACGCTGACATTTATACCGACGTCGACGGCATCCGCCAGGCGATGGCTAGTCTGGTCGCGCTCCTTCCCGCCCGGGGCCGATTGATCGTGGGCGCCGACGACCTCGAAGCGCTGGCACTCGGGGGAGCGGCTCCGTGTCAGGTCGAGTCGTTCGGTCTCGGGGCGCACGCCGAATGGAGGGCGACGGAGTTGGTGGCTGATGTTGACGTGACCCGCTTTACGGTGACCCACGGCGGGCGACCGGAGGCGACAGTGACTCTTCCCCTCATCGGCGCGTTCAACGTACGAAATGCGTTGGCCACGTTCGCCGTGGCTCGACATGTCGGTCTCGACGCCTCCACGATCGCCGACGCGCTCTCCCGCTTCAAGGGAGTGCGCCGCCGGCTCGAGGTGAGGGGAGTCGAACGGGGCGTGACCGTCTATGACGACTTTGCCCACCACCCCACCGCGGTGCGGGAGACGTTGGCCGGGGTGCGAGCGGCCCACCCGGACCGACGGATCTGGGCGCTCTTCGAGCCGCGGTCGGCCACCGCCTGTCGTCGTGTCTTCCAGGATCCGTTTGGACGAGCCTTCAATGCGGCTGACGAGGTGATCGTCGGTCGGGTGTATCGTGCGTCCTTGCCAGACGAGGAGCGACTGTCTGAGGCCGAACTAGTCGACGCGATCCGCCGTGACGGGCCTCGCGCCAGGCATCTGCCCGAGGTGGAGGCGATCGTGGCCACAGTGGCGACGGAAGCGATATCTGGCGATCTCGTCGTCGTGATGTCCAACGGCTCGTTCGACGGCATCCACCAGAAACTTCTCGACAGGTTGGCGGCGGACGGGTGAGCGCGACCGAGCGGCAGACCGACAGCAGGTCGTCCGGGAGATCCGGGTGGCGCGTGCGGTGGTGCGGCGATGCGGCTCTTGTGGTCGAGTGTGACGCCGACCTCGATCCGCGTGTGAATGCGAGAGCGGTCGAGATTGCGAGACAGGTGCGGCTGGCGCGGGTGGAGGGGGTCCGAGATGTCGTGCCGACCCACAGCGCCGTGACCGTGTATCTCGATCCGGTCGCGGGCGATGCCGAGGTTCTGTCACGGCGCCTGCTCAGCTGGGCCGAGTCGTCGGCCCCGGCGGCCGAAGCACAGCGGGAGATCACGGTAGGCGTTCGGTACGGCGGACCGGGTGGTCCAGACCTCGAGGCGGTTGCCGCGTTTGCCGGCTGCTCGATCGACGAGGTGGTGCGCCGGCACGCGGCTGGACACTATCGTGTGTTCATGCTGGGTTTCTTGCCCGGGTTTGCGTATATGGGGGTCGTCGACAGTCGCATCGCTATGCCTCGACGTGCGACGCCCCGACTGGCGGTGCCGGCGCGATCGGTCGGGATTGCGGGTCGACAAACAGGAATCTATCCGTCGGCAGCGCCGGGGGGCTGGCAATTGATCGGGACCGCCGATATCGCGCCGTTTACCCTTCAGGCTGAGCCGGCGTGTATATTTCGTGCGGGCGATCTGGTGCGGTTTGAGCCCAGAGTGGTGGAGAGCTAATGAGGGTCCGTGTCATTGCTCCGGGACCATTGACCACGGTGCAGGACCTTGGACGCTGGGGGCATCAGGCATGGGGGATTCCTGTTTCCGGCGCGATGGACACGTGGTCGCATCGCGTCGCGAATCACTTGGTGGGTAACCTGCCCGAGGCCGCTACTCTCGAGGTCACGCTTGCCGGGCCCAAGCTGGAGTTCAGTGAGGACGCGACGATCGCGGTCGTCGGAGCTCGGTTCTGGCTCGAAATTGACGGCCGGACTGTACCGAGCGGATGCACCTTCTCGCTCTCAGCCGGTGGCCGACTGTCGTTCGGACCACGGACTGCCGGTGCACGAGCCTACCTCGCGGTGGCCGGAGGCTTCGAGCTGCCGATGGTGTTTGGCAGCCGGAGTACCGATCTGGCGAGCCGGTTCGGCGGATTGGACGGTCGCTCGCTCAGAGCAGAGGATTGTCTGGACGTGGGCGATCCCCACGGTGGAGCTCGACCGGGAAAGAAGCTGCGGCCGCCCTTTCCGCTGCCACGGGGGGGTGCGGTGCTGCGGGTTCTCGTGCGGGATGACGGCGGCGGTCGGCCTGAACTGCTCTTCGGTCCGCGTTTTCGTCTCGGCCCGACGTCGAATCGCATGGGATATCGGCTGTCTGGACCGTCGGTTTCGCCGGGGAGACCCGCCAGTGGGTTGTCGGCGGCCACGCCCGTCGGCACGATCCAGGTGCCTCCCTCCGGAGAACCGATTCTGCTGATGGCCGACCGGCAGACGACAGGGGGGTATCGAGCCCCGGCGACGGTTATCTCGGCTGACGTTGGGGTGGCTGCCCAGTTGGCCCCTGGCGACTGGGTCGAGTTCAAGCCATGTAGCTATTCGTCCGCGCATGTCGCGCTCGCATCGCGTGAGGACGCGCTGCGGTTGCAGGCGGGTGGGATGGCGTGAGGTGATGGAGTCCCAAGGACTTGTCAACGCTCGCCTTAAGGAGCTCTTCGGGACCCGGGTGAGGGACGGGGCGTCACTGGTTCCTTTCACCACCTTTCGTACGGGTGGGCCAGCTGACTGGCTGCTCCAGACCGACCGACCAGACGAGCTGGTCACGGCGATTCGGGAGACGGCTGCGCTGGGCATCCCGCTGACCATCCTTGGGGGTGGTTCGAATGTCCTCGTTGGGGACGGGGGAGTTCGGGGTCTTGTCGTGCGTCTGCGGCACGGTCGTCTCCATGCGACCGGGCCCGATCGAGTGCGGGCGGACGCCGGTGTCACCCTCAACGGTCTTGTCCGCTGGACCATTCGGCGTGGCATGGCCGGATTGGAGAGCTGGGCCGGTACACCAGGAACGGTCGGGGGCGCGATCCATGGCAACGCGCACTTCGATGGTCGGCTGGTGGGTGATATGGTGACCGCGGTCGGGCTAGTAGACGAGGCGGGCACCCGTATCGAGGTGTCCGCTGACGAGATGGCCTTCGACTACGACGAGAGCCGGGTTAAGCACACCAGCGAAGTGGTGTCCTGGGTGGAGTTTGCGGTGCGGTCAGGTGATCCGGCGGTCCTCCGCCTGGCGGCGCGCGACTCGTTGGCGTTCCGGAAACGGACGCAGCCTCTCGATCGGGCCTCGGCGGGATGTGTATTCCAGAATCCCCGTGCGGACGATGGCCCGCTACCGGACGATGTGCCTCGGTCGGCTGGAGCGCTGATTGACCGCGCCGGACTTAAAGGGAGCAGGCAGGGCGGAGCGGTGGTGTCCACCGTGCATGGGAACTTCATCGTTAATGAAGGGACTGCTCGGGCGGCTGACATTCGTGCGTTGCTAGAGCGCTGTCGGCGAGAGGTAGCGCGGCGGTTTGGGATCCAGCTGCGGCTGGAACTGGTGTATCTGGGTGAGTTCTGACTCTGGAGCGTGAGCGTTCGGGGGCGAGGAGCGGAAGACGACATGGTGAAGTCGGGGGGCGAAGGACTGACGACGCTGGCCGTGGAGGGGGGACATCCGCTGGTCGGTCAGGTTGAGGTCGAAGGTAACAAGAACTCGGCGCTTCCGCTGCTGGCCGCGTGCCTGCTAACCGAGCATCAGTGCACTCTCACCAACATGCCTCGGATCAAGGATGTCCAGGTCATGGCCCACCTGTTGGCGGGTCTCGGGGCGGAGGTTTATGGGATAGGGACCACTACGGTTCGCGTGAACTGCGGCGGGCTGAGCAGTCACGAACCAGACCGACGCCTGGTCGGTCGACTTCGCGGGTCGGTCTTGTTGTGCGGGCCGCTGCTGGCACGGCGAGGCCAAGTCATACTGGCGCCGCCGGGTGGCGACTTTCCAGCTCGACGGACGCTAGCTGCTCATCTGCAGGCCTTGGAGGCGATGGGGGTCCGACGCAGACCGGGCACCGGTCCTGACTACGTGTTGGAGGCTCCAGACGGGCTTCGGCCGACGTCGGTCTATCTGGAGGAGGCCTCGGTTACCGGGACCGAGACCGCGCTCCTGGCAGCTGCAGCGGCCGATGGCGAGAGTGAGATCCGGCACGCGGCCTGCGAGCCGCACGTGATCGAGCTGTGTGAATTTCTGTCCGCCATGGGAGCGCAGGTCGAGGGGGCCGGCACACCGACGATCCGGATTGCCGGTGGCGGCGTGCTGGGCGCCGCGGAGCACCGCCTTGAGGGCGACTATATCGAGGCGGGGAGCTGGGTGGTGGCAGCCGCGGTTAGCGGCGGTGAGATCGAGGTGCGAGGGGTGCGACAAAGGCACCTGGAACCGATCACGGCCGTGCTGAAGCGAATGCAGGTCGACTGCGAGGTCGAAGACGACGTGATGCGGTCAGCAGCGTCCAGACCCGTCGCCGTTCGCCAGATTACGACCGCGCCCTGGCCCGGGTTTCCCAGCGATATGGTGAGCCTGATCAGCGTGTTGGCCACCCAGGCTGAGGGGCGCACCCTGGTGCACGACTGGATGTATGAGCTGCGGCTGTTCGCGCTCGAGCAGTTGAGCGGCATGGGAGCCAACCTGTTTCTGTGCGATCCTCACCGCATGATCGTCGACGGTCCCTCGCCTTTGACCGGTCGCACCCTCGATAGTCGGGACCTGCGATCAGGGATGGCGCTGATCGCCGCGGCTTTGGCCGCCGACGGCGTTAGTAGGATCTACCCTCTGGAGACGGTGGAGCGAGGCTATGCCCAGCTAGTGGAGCGGCTGGGGCAGCTTGGCGCTCAGATCGAGGCGAAGAAGGACTGACTCCTATCGCCGATCGAGCGGGGGAGCGGAAGGAAGCGGAAGGGCGCGGATGGGTCCGGCGCCGCCAGCGCCCGGGGGCGCGGCTGGGCTGCCAGGCCGCATGGCGCCAGGCACCGCCGAGGCGGGTAAGGGAGCGTTGATGTCGAGCCCCGCCCCACTGTCGCGCTCTACCCGGAAGGCGCGCAGATCAGACTCGTCGAGGTCAAGCACGCGGATGATGCGAGGCGTGAGGGTGACGATGATATCCGTCTCCTGAATTTCCTGCTGACTGCGGGCGAAGAGCCGGCCGATGATCGGAAGGTCGCTCAGTCCAGGTATCCCTTCCATTACCTCGCGTTCATCGTCTCGAATTAGGCCGGCCAGGATGTTCGTCTCGCCGTCACGTAGTCTGATCGAGGTGGTGATCGAGCGATTACCGAACGTCGGCAGGTCGCCAAAGCCGGTGCCAGACACGCTCTGCACCTCGATGGCCAGGTCGAGCGACACGTCATCGTTGTGGTGCGTGAAGGGCGTGATATCGATGTTGACGCCGATATTCTCGTAGTTGAACGACGTGATCGGCTGCTGCTGGATTCCCCCGGTCGCGAATGGGGCGAAGGTGGTGACGGGTACCGGGACGCGCTGCCCGAATCGGGCGGTCGCCGCCGTGCCCTCAGAAGTACGCAGGTGTGGATTCGCCAGCGTTCGGGTGTTGGCGTCACGTTTCAGCAGTCGGTAGAAAAGCCCAGGCAGGTTCGCGACGAACACATCGGCCCTGGTTAGCGACCCGAGAGCATCGAGAGTGAGGTTGGTCTGGTCCAGCGTGGCGAAGCCATCGATACCGGGCGAGCCCGTGCTGGCGAACTGTAGCCCGTACTCGCGGAGGCGTTGGCGGTCGACCTCAAGCAGCTCAACGTCGATGACCACCTCTGGACGCGCCTTGTCGATCGCGGCGATTAGACGCCCCGCGGCCGCCAGCCGCTGTGGGGTGTCCTTGATCGAGATGGCGCGGGTGGCGGTCATGGGCGCGAGGCGCCGCAGGTCGATGACCAGCCGTAGCATGTCAATCGTCTCCGCGACGTCGGCGTTACTGAGGTAGAAAGTCTGGACGACCTCTTCTTCGTATTCTCGCCGCTTCGCTGGCGTGTCGGGGATCACCGTCACGGTCTGCGGGGCAGTGACCCGGTAGAAATTCCTTGTGGAGGCGGCGACCGCGGTCAGTGCCGCCGTCAGGGTGCTGCCGCGGAGGTCGATTGAGAGCGCCTCGTTACTGAATGTCGGATCGAAGACGACGTTGACTCCGGCAAATTGTCCCAGAGCCGAGAAAACATCTCGACTGCTCGCATCGCGAAAGACCAGCGACTCCGGGAGCGTGTCCTCGGGTAGCTCCAGTCCACTTGGTGGAAGGGCGCGGGTACGTTCGACTAGGGCTTCGAGCTCGGTCTGGCCGTCTGCCCGGGCTTTCAGTCTTGTTTGCACAGCGCGACGGGTGTCGCGTACGGCGTCCTGGATCTCACCGCTCAGCGGGTTCATCTCCGCCGCGATTTGATACTCGACGAGCGCTTCGTCATAGTTGCCAAGGCCAGCGTGCCGTCTCCCCTCGGCGTAGTGTTGCTGCGCCGCGCGGAGCTTCGCCCGTTCAAGGTCGCGACGAAGGGACGGATCGTCCGGGCGTTCCTGCAGCGCGCGGGTGTATTCGACCACGGCTCGGTCGAAATCTTCAGCCCGTTCGGCCAGCTGTGCCCGGTCGCGGGCCCCAGAGGCGCATGCGCCGATCAGGAGGCACGCTAGGAGAGCGCTAGCGCGCGGCGCTTGTTTCATTAATTGCAATGACATTGGTTCCAGCCGGGACGTCAAATCTGAATGGACTATCGGTCAATCCGGTGTTCTCCTGCAGATTCGCGAACTGATAAATTGAAACGCCGCCTCCGAAGTCGTGGGCCACGAGCTGGCGGATCGCTAGCGTGTCCTGGTCGAGAACGACCACGAGAAATTCGAAGTCGCGCTCGCTCCGGATTGGGTCCAGCCGGAGCGCGATAGTATTCGCTGGCTGGTTGTCCACGGCGTCGAAGGCAGCTGTGAAGTCGTCCACGATGCTCCCGGCACCGGCCAGGAACTGCATTGCCGTGGCCGCTTCGTCGAGTGACGGCATGGCGCCCACGATGACCTGAGCATCGAGCTCCAGATAGGAATAGAACTGTTCGCCGTCGGCTAGATAGACCTTGGGTTCGGGGTCAAGGTAGTCCCAGCGCATCAACCCTGGTCGTTTGATTCGCACCGTACCGCGTTCGACGAGACGGCTTCGAAGCATGCCGCCTTCATAGGTCTGGACGAAGTCGGCGGTGAAGTCCACGACCAGCGCGTTTCGTGTTTCGAGATCGGCTTGGACCTGAGCGGCCGTTCGGTCGCTGGCCTGGGCAGTTACGAATGCAGGCGTCAGCCACCCGAGGAACAGCGCGAGAGAGATCGACCAAGGAGCGGTCGCGGCAAACATTACGGCGCCTCGTCCGGCGCTGGTTTTGGTGGAGTGGGCCGGACTCTGTCTCGGTCAGCCCTTCAGGCCGCCAGCCTTTGGTGGGGCCTGCTTGGGCGCGTCCTTCTCGTCGATAGGGAACTTAGCTGTAGTCCACTCGGGGAGGCCACCGGCTAGCGCGCTGGCTCGATAGCCCTGCCGGATCAGAGCCGAGGCGACGCGGGCGCTAACCAACTCTTCCGGGTCGGAATCGTAGGCCACGATATCGCGATCGGTCGACAACCCAGAGGCATCCAGCGCGTCGGGGTCGATACGAACGGCTCCGGGTAGGGTCACAGTGCTGTGCTCGTAGGGGTACTTGAGCCGGGCATCGAGGATGACCGGGGCGTTGGGGGTGTCCCCCTCGAGTAGGTCCTTGAGGTCTTCCTTGGAAATTCGCGGCACCGACATCTGGTGAATATCCTCTCGGAACGGCGGGTACGACGAGCCCGGTTCCGTCAGTTGATCGAACAGGCACCCGGGCCGCGCGGGTCCCCGCAAGTGCCACAGGATCCGCCCGTGTGGGCCGGTACAGTAATCGAGGTCCCGCCGACGGCGAACGCCGACTGACGCCTATGCAGGGCGTCGCTGTCGCAGGCTGGACACACCGGCATCCGGCGGCCTCGCACCAGAGCCTCAAAGTCGTGGTCGCAGTCGCGACACCGATACTCGTAGATCGGCATAAGAGTGTCTCGGCCCGATCATAACATGAAGCTCCGATGCCGTTCCCGTCGTCAGAAGACCCTGTCGAACGGCTTCTTCGAGACATCCTACGTAGCCGGGTCTACGATGTGGCGCGGGAGACGCCTCTCGATGTCGCACCGGGGCTGTCGTCCCGGCTGAGAGCGGAGGTCCTGCTCAAGCGTGAGGATCTCCAGCCAGTATTCAGCTTCAAGCTTCGGGGCGCCTACAACCGGATCGCCCATTTGACGGATGCCGAACGTGCCCGTGGCGTGATCTGTGCGAGCGCGGGCAATCATGCCCAGGGGGTTGCGTTCTCGGCGCGGGCCGGCCGTGGTCGTGATGCCTCGAACGACCCCACGCATCAAGGTGGAGGCGGTGAGACCTTTCGGCGTCACAGTAGAGCTGGCCGGCGACGACTATGCCGCGGCTGAGCGTCGCGCGGAAGAGCGGGCGGCCAAGGAGGGTCGGGTCCCGGTGCATCCCTTCGACGATCCCCTGGTCATGGCAGGGCAGGGGACCATCGCGGACGAGATTCGACGTCAGTGCCACGGGCGACTCGACGCGGTGTTCGTGCCAGTCGGTGGGGGAGGGCTAATCGGGGGGATCGCCGCCTACGTCAAGGCGTTGATGCCGGAAGTGCTCGTGATCGGGGTGGAGTCGATGGACGCGGACGCCCTCTACCGCTCTTTGGAGGAAGGGCGGCGCGTCGAGCTCGAGCAGGTGGGCGCCACCGCGTTTGAGGTGGCGCGCGATAGGGTCGATTTAGTGGTGCGGGTGACCAACGATGAGATCTGCGCCGCCATCAAAGATATTTACGATGACACCCCTGCTGTCATGGAACCTGCTGGGGCGCTCTCGGTCGCCGGGATGAAGCGCTGGGCGGCCGACTTGGAGACGCCGGTTGAGCGGCTGGTGGCGGTGCTGAGCGGCGCCAACATGAACTTCGACCGGCTGCGCGAGCGGGCCGAGTTAGGGGAGGCGCGAGAGGCGGTCTTCGGGGTGACCATTCCGGCAGCGTCCTGGCGCCTTCCGGGTATTCTGCTCTGCAACCATGGGGCCGACTTCGGCCGCGTGCTGGCCGCGTTTGAGGTGTCCCACGAGGACGAGGATGCATTCCAGGCCTTCCTCGATCAGCTGGGCTACCGCTTCGAGTTGCAAGGCAGAAATCCCGCCTACGAGATGTTTCTCGGCTAGTGCGCGCCGGCGTGCTGGTCAATGGCCTTTCGCACCGAGTCGTAGTCGTTGGGAAGCTCGACGGGGGTGTTCGCGTGCTCGGGCGTCACGCCAGGCAGGCCGTCCTCGTGATAGCCCAGCTTGAAGTCAGTGAACTTCAGCCCGCTGGCCGTCGAGACCACGACCACGCGTGACGAGGCGTCAATCAGGCCCCGTTCACGCAGCTTGATCAATGCCGCTAGTGCGACCCCTGTATGAGGGCAGTTGTACATCCCGGTGCGGTCGGCGCGCGCCGAGGCTTCGGCAAGCTCGGCCTCGGTAGCCTGCTCCACGATGCCGTGATGGCGCTTGAGGGTGCGGATCGCCTTCTGGACCGACACCGGGTTCCCGATCTGGATGGCGGAGGCTTGGGTTGGTTGGGCCGCCACTGCCTCGAACTCCCAGCCTCGGGTGTAGGCGAGATACAGCGGGTTGGCGGCTGCAGCCTGTGCGACGACGATTTGGGGCTGCTTATCGATCAATCCCAGCTCGGCCATCAGCTCGAACCCCGCGCCGAGTGCACTAACGTTTCCGAGATTGCCGCCCGGGATGATCACCACGTCCGGAATTTGCCAGTCGAGCTGCTGTACGATCTCGACGGCCACCGTCTTCTGGCCCTCGAGTCTGAGGCTGTTCATCGAGTTGGCTAGATAGATACCGTCGTCCTGGCTTAACCGCTGCACTATCGCCATGCACCCGTCGAAGTCCGTGTCGAGCGCGAGAACGAGCGCGCCGTTGGCGACTGGCTGGAGCAACTGGGCGGTCGATACCTTTCCGCGGGGGAGCAGTACGATGGCCGGGATGTCACCGGCGGCCGCGTAGGCGGCGAGTGAAGCCGACGTGTCGCCGGTTGAGGCGCAGGCAACGGCGCGAATGTTTCCGCCGTCCTGGATGATCTGACGCACAACCGACACCAGGACGGTCATCCCGAGGTCCTTGAACGAGCCGGTGTGAGAGTTCCCACACAGCTTGACCCACAGGTCCTGCATTCCGAGATCGCGCCCGAACCGCTCTGCCCAGAAGAGGTTGGAGCCCCCCTCATCCATCGACACCACTGCCTCGTCTCGGACATCGGGGCAGACCCATTCCTTCTTGCCCCAAACCGACGAGCCGTAGGGCCAGGTGGTGCGCTTGTAGCGCTCGTCAAACAGCCGCATCCAGGCAATGGCGGAGCGATCCTTCAGGGCGCCGAGGTCGTGACACACCTCGAGCAGATCGCCACAGGTCGGACAGCGGTAGATTGGAGTCCAGAGGGAGTGTTCGCCGGGACACCCGGCGATACAGCGAAACACCGCGCGATAAGCCATTCCTCTTTATACCGCAGTCGAGCCGACTGTTCCGCCAGTGGCGTTCCTCTCGGCGGTTGGAGTTGAGCGTATCGCTGCCGGTTGATAGGAGTTTCAGTTCCGTTGACCGGGTCGCCGACCTGGCCGCGAGGCCTGGTCTGAGGTGGGTGCTGCCGGCTAGTTCAATGTAATGAGAGGCGGTTGCCGGGCGGTTGTTTATGGACGGATTCGACGATGAATCCGTTCGAGCACGCTGAAACGAGACGGGCATGCGGTCGGCGCACGCATCCTGTCACCGTTACCCTGCCAGCGTTTCTCGGCGGGGGTCATGAATGAAGCCGTCAGATGAGACTGGTCCACTTAGGAGCGGAGGGAAAGCCTGCCCGGGCAGGCCCGTGAGCGGACGCGCCACGCTATCCGGATGATGGCGAGGTTTCGGCTCAGACGACTTGGGCTGGTGGCAACGACCGAAGACGCCTAGTGACGGGGAGCAGATCGATGGATGGTGGACCGCATGGGATTCGAACCCACGACCTCCGCGTTGCGAACGCGGCGCTCTCCCAGCTGAGCTAGCGGCCCCCGGGGAAGGGTGTACAGGGCCCAGGTTCTGAGCTGGGCACGCAGTCGCCGATTTTACACGCCACCGGTCGGAGGCCGCAATCGAGTGGGGGTGGAGCGTGCCTGGCTCGCTAGGACGACGGTGCTTCCAGGACGTCGAGGTACTTCAGAGAACCACCGGTGTTGAGCAGCACAACGCGGTCGTCGTCGCCGATGGTGCCGACGTTTCGCAGGTGTCGAAGGGCCGCGACCGTAGCGCCTCCCTCCGGCGCGGCTCCGATTCCCTCGCGCTGTCCGAGGGCCCGCATTCCGGTGACCATCTCCTCGTCGGTCACCGCGAGCGCGCTGCCGCCACTCTCGCGCAGTGCCCTGAGCACGAGCATGTCGCCAACTGCGGCGGGTACACGGAGGCCGTCGGCGACAGTGGTGGCATCGGCCCAGGGCTCTGCTGTCTCAGTGCCCCGATCGAACGCACGGACGATGGGCGCGCATCCGGTGGCCTGTACCGAGACCAGCCGGGGGCGTGGACCGCTGACCCAACCCAAGCGCTCCAGCTCTTCACACGCCTTCCAGATGCCTACGATGCCGGTGCCACCGCCGGTGGGATAAATGATCCAGTGAGGCCAGGTCCAGCCGAGCTGTTCGGCGATCTCGTAGCCCATCGTTTTCTTGCCTTCGGTCCGGAACGGTTCTTTGAGCGTAGAGACGTCATACCAGCCGAGCGGTCGGCCGTGCTCGGCCGCGATCCGTCCCGCATCGGTGATGAGACCATCCACAAGCGTCACCTCCGCTCCGTGGAGCCGGCATTCGTGGATGAAAGGCAATTTCACGTCGCGTGGCATGAAAACCTTACTGGTGAGACCGGCGGCAGCGCTGTAGGCGGCTAGGGCGCAGGCGGCGTTGCCGGCCGACGGCGCAGACAGCGTTGTAGCTCCGAGATCACGAGCCCGCGTGACGGCGGCTGACATGCCCCGAGCCTTGAACGAGTTGGTGGGGTTCAGAGCCTCGTCTTTCACATACAGCCGTGATAGTCCTAGGTCCGCCCCCAGGCGCCGGGCATGGAAGAGCGGGGTCCAGCCTTCCCCGAGAGTGACGGGGGGCACGCCCTCGGCAATCGGTAGCACCGGTGCATAGCGCCACATCGAGCGCACGCCATGCGTGGGCGCATCCTTCGACCACTGGCGCTCGATATATTCCCAGTTGTAGCGAGCGAGTAGTGGACGGCCGCAGCTACACAGATGGTGAATTTCGTTCGCATCAAACGGTCCGGCGCCGCACGGCACCGAGCACTCGAGCCGAAAGTGGAGAGTCACGCGCTAGGAGAGCTGCATCGGCTGGCACGACTCGCGCCGCCGAGAGCCCAATGTTTAGTGATCTAGAAGCTCCGAATCCTTGGCCTTCTGTAGTCCGTCAATCTGGGCGATATGCTCGTCGGTGACCTTCTGTACGTCGTCGAGCGCGCGACGCTCGTCGTCCTCCGAGAGCTGGTGGTCCTTGAGGAGCTTTTTGAGCGCTTCGTTGACAGTACGTCGGACGCCTCGGATCCCGTTGCGGCCGTCCTCCGCGAGGTTGTGGACGATGCGCGAGAGCTCTTTTCGCCTCTCATCGGTCAGCGGCGGCACCGGGATCCGCACGACCTTGCCATCGTTGGCCGGGTTCAGTCCCAGGTTCGCACCCTGGATGGCGCGTTCGATGGCGGCGATCTGGGTGGGGTCGAACGGGTTGGCCACGATCAGGGTTGGTTCCGGGACCGACAGCGTTGCTACCTGATTGAGGGGCATCTGTGTGCCGTATGCTTCGACCCGTACTGAGTCGAGGATACCGACGGAGGCGCGACCGGTCCGGACGCCAGTTAACTCGTGCCGGACGTGCTCTACCTGCCCTTTCATCCCGTTGTGCGCCGCATCGATTGCACTGGCGCCGTTGCTAATGTCCATGTTGTGCCTTTCTGATCCGTCTCGCGGCGTCCTACGCCGTGACAATCGAGCCGACCGGCTCACCCATGATCGCGCGCCGCACGTTACCGGGAGTCGTGAGATCGAAAACCACGATCGGTAGCTGATTGTCCATGCACAGGGAGATTGCGGTGGCGTCCATCACGTGCAGTCGCCGTTCCAGAACTTCGAGGTGAGAGAGCGACGGTAGACGAGTGGCAGTCGGGTCCGTTAGTGGGTCAGCGGTGTAGATCCCATCGACCTTGGTGGCCTTCATGATCACGTCCGCGTGGATCTCCATAGCCCGCAGTGCCGCAGCGGTGTCAGTCGTGAAGTAGGGGTTGCCCGTGCCGGCCGCGAACAAGACCAATCGCCCTTTTTCGAGATGACGAATCGCCCGGCGCCGGATGAATGGTTCGGCGACGGTTCGCATCTCGATCGCGGTCAGGACCCGAGTGTTAGCACCGTGTCGTTCGAGCGCGTCACTGAGAGCCAGCGCGTTCATGACCGTAGCCAACATTCCCATGTTGTCTGCCGTCGTCCGGTCCATACCCTTTGCGCTTCCAGCGAGGCCTCGAAAGATGTTACCGCCCCCGATCACGACGGCCAGCTCTACGCCCAGCTGACGCACTTCTACCACTTCGTCGGCGATCTGATCCGCGACGGCAGGATCGATGCCGAACGAGCGCTCACCCATGAGCGCTTCGCCAGACAGTTTCAAGAGAACGCGACGGTAGGCTGGGTCAGCCATCGAGTGGGGGGATTATACCCGGTGGTCGACCCGGGCCCCGGCTAGCTGTCCGATTCGCCGATCTTGAAGCGGGCGAACCGCGAGATGGTGATGTTCTCACCCATCTTCGCGATGGCGGCAGTGACTAGATCCTGCACGGAGGTCTTCGGGTCGCGAATCGACGGCTGGTCGAGCAGCACTACCTGCTGGTAGTAACTGTTCATCTTGCCCTCGACGATCTTTTCGACCACGTCGGCTGGCTTGTTCGAGTTCTCGAATTGGGCGCGGAAGATGATCTTTTCACGTTCGACGTCCGCTTCGGACACTTCGTCTCGCGTTACGACCTGGGGATTGGCGGCCGCGATGTGCATGGCAATCTCGCGCACAAGTTGCTGGAACTCGTCAGTGCGTGCGACGAAATCCGATTCGCAGCCCACCTCGACCAGCACGCCGACCTTGCCGCCCATGTGGATGTAGCTGCCGACGACGCCCTCGCTGGTGCTTCGGCCCGACCGCTTTTCGGCCTTGGCAATCCCGCGCTTGCGCAGGATAGTAATGGCTTGCTCAACGTCGCCGTTGGCTTCGGCCAGGGCCGATTTACAGTCCATGAACCCAGCTCCGGTCTTGTCGCGGAGCTGTTTGACCTCGATGGCAGAAATACCCATATGTCGGAGTCCTCAGGGCGCCAGAGGCGCGGTCGTTGCAGTAGGTGAGAAGGTGCGGTGTACAGCAGAAGCGCAGGCGAATAACGGCCTTCGCCTCGGCGGGCGTGCGAATGGGTCAGGCCGGTGAGGCGGCCGGTTTCGAATCTTCTGGCTCTTCGGCAGGCGCGGCGGGAGTCTCGTCGCCGCCCGGTGCGCTCTGGCCACCTTCGTTGCGCAGGCCGCGGCCCGCAATGGCTGCATCCGCAATCTTCGAAAGGAAGAGCCGGATTGATCGCAAGGCGTCGTCGTTGCCAGGAATGACATAGTCAACGTCGTCTGGGTCGCAGTTACTGTCGACGATGCCGATCACTGGAATCTTGAGCTTGCGCGCCTCGTCGACTGCGATCTTCTCCTTGCGGGTGTCAACCACGAACATGGCGTCTGGAAGCTTCGCCATGTGTCGAATGCCGTCGAGGTTCTTGTGCAGCTTGCGTTTCTCTTTCTCGATTCTGGCGATTTCTTTCTTCGAGAAGGTATCGTAGCGGCCGTCCTCCGCCATCGCTTCCAGGTCTTTGAGCCGAGCGAGGCTTCGCTGGATAGTGACGAAGTTCGTCAGCAAACCGCCGAGCCAGCGCTGGTTCACGAAGTACATGCCGCACCGCTGGGCTTCCTCGACCACTATATCCTGCGCCTGGCGTTTGGTACCGACGAAGAGGACCGTCTTACCGTCTGAGGCGAGATCGCGGACGTAGGTCTCCGCCTTCTCAAACAGCTCGGCCGTCTTGGCGAGGTCGATGATGTAGATGCCGTTGCGTGCGCCAAGGATGTATGGCTTCATCTTCGGATTCCACCGCTTGGTCTGGTGGCCGAAGTGCGCGCCGGCTTCGAGTAAGTCTGTGATGGCGATCGAACTCAAGCTGCCTCCGTCTATCTCTTGCTGAACTGGAAGCGCTTGCGGGCGCCGGCCAGTCCGTACTTCTTCCGCTCCTTGATCCGCGCGTCACGGGTCAGGAGCCCAGCCTTCTTCAGCACCGGTCGAAGTTCGGGGTCGAAGGCAACGAGCGCCCGCGCGATGCCGAGCCGTAAGGCGTCAGCCTGTCCCGCGACTCCGCCACCCTTGGCGGTGGCGAGGATGTCGACTTTGTCGACGGCCTCGGCCACTTCGAGTGGAGTCCGGATTCGGGTTCGGACCGAATCGGACGGAAAACGCTTCTCGAGCGTCGACCCGCGCAGTTCGAACTCGCCGCTACCGGGCTTCAGGAAGACCCTCGCGGTCGACGACTTCCGCCGGCCAGTGCCGTAAAAACTCGTTGCCACCACGTCAGGACACCTCGAGTGGGTTTGGCTGCTGGGCCGCGTGCGGGTGCGAAGCCCCAGCGTACACCTTCAGCTTGCGATACATCTGATTACCGAGCTTGGTCTTCGGGAGCATGCCACGCACGGCCTGTTCCATTATGCGCGAGGGGATGCGGTCCCGCAGCACCTTGGCGCGCTCCTCCCGGAGTCCGCCTGGGTAGCCGCTGTGGTAGCGGTAGAGTTTCTGGTCTTCCTTGGCGCCGGTGAGTTTTATGCTGGCCGCGTTAGTGATAATGACGAAGTCGCCCGTGTCGAGAAATGGTGCGTACTGGGGCTTGTGCTTCCCCTGTAGCAGGCGCGCGGCCATGGTGGCGACCCGTCCAAGGATCTGGTCCCCAGCGTCGATCACATGCCACTGCCGGTCGATGCTGGACGGGGTTGGAACGAATGTTGACATTCCCTCTCCAGTGGCCCCCTAGGCCACAGACGTAAACTCCGATGATACGGGCAATTAGAGGGGCTGTCAATGACGGGTGGGGGCTGGACGTCCGCCTGGGTCGTTTCGTGTGCCCATCGCCACTGTGTTGCTAGGCAGGGTGCAGCCTGGGCGTGTCCTGACCGATAGACCGAAGTGCACGAGGCGACGGGTGACCGCTGCCGCGAATCTCTGACGGATCCTCGCAAGTGTGCGACTTCCATGGTGCAAAGTGGTCGGCTACGGACGGGCTGACGCTTGGGAGACGATAACGTGTTGGTGCGCAGGACCAAATCGCTGATCGGGCTCGATATCGGCTTGAGTGCCGTGAAGGCGGTGGAACTGCGCCAGACGACGGTCCGACGTCGACGTATCGCTTCGGCCCGCACCTACCAGTCGACCTTGGTCGTCACCGATAACGCGGAAGATCTTCCCACGGTCGAGTCGGTGGCCATTGCCATCAGTTAGCGCGGTGGAGAGATCGGCTGGATTACGGAACCGGCACGATCGCCGTCAGGCTGATCTTAGGCGTCGTCTCGACGAGGCCGGGCTCCCGGCGCTGCTGGTTACCCATCTACCGAACGTCTTCTATCTGAGCGGCTTTGCCGGGAGCGCGGGTGCCCTGCTGGTGACAGTTGACGCCGTCCGGTTCATTGTGGACAACCGTTACGCGACCGTGGCTCGGGCGGCCGCCGACGCGATCGAGTCTGAGGCGATCTCCGTCGTGGACGTCGAGTCGTCCTATGAGGCGACGTATCGCGACTTGCTGCGGGCCAGCGGCGTCTCCAAAGTGGGTGTGGAAGCGGCGCATATTTGTCTGGCCCAATACGACTGGCTCCAGACGGCGCTGGCAGAGGAGGGGCCGGAGCTCGTGTCGTCGCGCGATCTCGTTGAGGCGGGACGCCTGGTGAAGGATGCATCTGAATTGCAGGTCCTGACAGAGGCCGGAGCACGTATCTCGGCGGTGATGGAGGACCAGATTACCCGTCTCAGGTTCGGGACGACCGAACTCGAGGTGGCTGCCAATATCGACCATGCGATCCGCAAGGCAGGGTTCGAACGGCCCGCGTTCGACACGATTGTGGCGTCTGGCTCGCACACCGCCCTGCCGCATGCTCGGCCCGGTAGCCGGGTGTTGAAGAAAGGGGATCTGGTTCTCCTGGACTTCGGTGGAGTCTACCGGGGCTACTGTGTCGATCTGACCCGAGTCGCGAGTCTCGGGGCGCCGTCCGACGAAGCGCGCTCGTGGCACGGTGCGGTCCGGGAGGCACATCAGTCCGCGCTCGATACCGTCCGCGTGGGGGCCACTACCGCGGCTATCGACCACGCGGCGCGGAGTACGCTCGAGTCGAAAGGACTGGGTGAGGCCTTCGGCCACGGAACTGGACACGGCCTCGGGATCGAGGTGCACGAGGCGCCACGGATCGGTCGCCGCCGGGTCCCTGATGGTGTGCCAGATCCTGAGGATGTGCCCCTGGAGCCCGGCATGGTGTTCACCGTCGAGCCGGGTGTGTATCTGCCGGAGCATGGCGGCGTTCGCCTCGAGGATGATGTAGTGGTGACGACCGACGGCTACCGGTTGCTGACAAATGTGTCGCTCGACCTACGGGAGGTCGGATAAGGATGCGGCTATTGCCTCGTCTCTATGCGGTCGTCGATGTGGCGGTGGCTGCGACCCACGGTCGTGATCCCGTGTCCCTCGCGCGTGCCTACCTCGCCGGTGGGGCCCGCTGCCTGCAGCTTAGAGCACCGGGCGTCGAGTTGGGGCAGCTTCTCGAATGGAGTCGTACGATCGTCACGGCGGCCGAACGCACTGCGGCCAGGGTGATCATCAACGATCGGTCTGACCTCACCCTCATGGCTGATGCGGCCGGCGTGCACTTGGGTCAGGACGATCTGCCGGTGGATGCCGCCCGCCGCTTACTCGGTCCGGACCGTCTGATCGGGCGTTCGACCCACGACGAGGCACAGGTCGCTCGGGCGCTCGAAGAGTCGGTCGACTATGTAGCCATCGGGCCGATCTTTACGACGAAAACCAAGGATACCGGCTACGAGCCGGTCGGCCTGGATGCCGTGCGACGTACCCGTGCGCAGGTGGGGACTACTCCGGTCGTCGCCATCGGCGGCATCAGCCTTGATAAGGCGTCAGATGTGATCGCCGCAGGAGCGTCGTCGGTGGCAGTTATCTCCGACCTGATGGGAAATGGCGACCCAGCATCGCGCGTCCGGGATTACGTCGATCTCCTCAATCGGGCCGGCTAGGGGGCTCGCAGCCTGCGTGCGCTTAGCCGCGACGCCCGGTAGACCATGGACGGCGTTCGAAGTAGCTCTTCATCAGCGCCCGCGTCTCTCCAGACAACACCACTAGGGCAAGCAGGTTGGGGAGGATGACGATCCCCAGCGCGATGTCGCCGAGATCCCAGGCTGCCGCAGGAGCGAGGATCGTGCCCAGGAACACCATCCCGACGTAGACCAGGCGGTAGGGGAGTACCGCTCTGCCACCGAAGAGATAGGCCGCACAGCGGTCGCCGTAGTAGCTCCAGGCGATTGCGGTTGAGACGGCAAAGAGGATCACTGACAGCACGACGATCCACCCGCCCCATCCGCCAAGAGGCGCCAGGCCGCGTTGGAAGGCAAGTTGGGTCAACGGGGCACCACCTTCCGGGGCATTGCCATAGAGCACTGTGTAGCTCGTGCCGTCGTTGCTCCGGGCCAGACCGTTTGCCGGATCGATGACGCCGTCGAAGGGTTCGGTCTGGGCGGGGTCCACGAAGAAGCGCTCGACCGACACGTCGTGCCAGGCGAAGGCGGCGACACCAGCCCCGGTGGGTTGCCGTCCGTCTTCCACCCGGATCGCGTCCGGGGCATCGGTCTCGGTGAGGCTTCCGTCTGCGCCCTCGGTCACATAGGTCAAGTCACCGCCGGCGAGCGTGAGTTGCGACGGCACGCGGTCGTCGTACACCCCGGTGATGATGATCACCAGGCAGGTCATGGTGACGATCACGATGGTGTCGATGAATGGCTCCACGAGGGCAACTGCTCCTTCGGAAACCGGTTCATCGGTTTTGGCGGCGGCGTGGGCGATGGGAGCCGATCCTTGTCCGGCCTCGTTCGAGAAGAGGCCGCGATTTACACCCCAGTTCAGCGTGACCAAGAGCACGCCGATGCCCGTACCTGCCACACCAGCGCTCGGGTTGAACGCCTCTCTGAGGATTAGCGCGAAGGCGGGCAAGACCTCGCCGGCGTTCATCACGATGATGACCATCGCCCCAAGGACATAGACGCTGGCCATGGCCGGAGCGAGGATACCGGTGACCCGGCCGATCCGAGTGATGCCGCCCAGGATCACCGCGGCTACGACGGTGGCTGCCACCAGCCCGGTGATCACGTTGGGGACCCCGAAATTGGACTCCATGGTGTCGGCTAGCGTGTTCGCCTGTACGGCGTTGCCGGTGATGAAGGCGGTGAAGCCGAGCGCCACGGCGAAGAAGATCGCCATCCAGCGCCACTGCGGACCCATCCCGCGCTCTATGTAGTACATCGGACCGCCGGCGATCGTGCCTTCATGCTTGTGGGTTTCAGGGGTGACGTCGCGGTACTTCTGTGCCAGCGTAACCTCCGAGAACTTCGTCGCCGCGCCCAGGAGCGCTGTCATCCACATCCAGAACAACGCACCCGGTCCGCCGTAGTGGATAGCCCAGGCCGCGCCGGCGATGTTGCCGATGCCTACCGTCGCTGAGAGCGCGGTCGTCAGGGCCTGAAAGTGCGAGACATCGCCCGGCTCGTCGGGTTTGTCATAGCGTCCGCTTGCGATGGCGAATCCGTGCGACAGGTGGCGGACCTGGACAAAGCCCAGTCGCAGCGTCAGGAAGAAGCCGGTGCCCAGGAGGGCGATGACCTTGAGCGGGATCACCTGATCGCCCACCGGCACGCCGAAGTCATCGACGTAGTGTTTGACCTGCTGGATGATCAGCTCGAGGACGTCCATCCTGACTCCGGGCTACATCGTGATGAAGGTGTAGACGATGATGATGCCGATCGCCACCGGACACACCCATTTGATGAGGACGCTCCACAATCCCGCCGCCGCGAAGCGCGCGCCGTGCTGTTCCAGCTCGCCGATAGCCTGATCCACGCGCCACACCCAGCCGACGAAGATGGCAGTGAGGAAGCCGCCGATCGGGAGCGCGAAGTTGTTCCAGATCACCCCCATGAGATCAAGGAAGTTCATACCGACGCTGGGGAGTCCGCTAAAGAACGCATTGGCGCCGTTCGAGAGCGCTGACGGGACGGCTAGGACGAAGATGGCCGTCGTGACCACCGCTACCGCTTTGGGACGACTCCAGCCCCGAGCATCGATGCAGTGCGCGACCGGCACCTCGAGAAGCGAGATAGTTGAGGTGAGCGCCGCCATGGTCAGGAGGATGAAGAACGCGGCGCCGAAGAGTTCCCCTCCGGGCAGGGTGGAGAAGAGTCTCGGGAGGACGGCGAAGATCAGGCCGGGGCCGCTCGCGTTCGGGTTGAAGCCGTCAATCGAGAAGCCAGCTGGGAAGATCACGAACCCGGCGAGTAGGGCCATCGAGGTGTCGAGGACCACCACCCAGCCTGCTGCACTGACAAGGCTCTCGCGTTTACTGAGATAGCTGCCGTAGGTGAGGATGGCGCCCATGCCCAGGCTGAGCGAGAAGAACGCCTGGCCGAGGGCCGCGTTCAGCACCGCCGGGTCAGTGATGCGGGAGAAGTCCGGCCGCAGGTAGTAGCGCAAACCTTCTGAGGCGCCAGGCAGCGTAAAGGCACGGACCGCCAGCACGAGCAGCAGTCCGATCAGCAGTGGCATTAGTAGCTTGGTGACTCGCTCGATGCCTGCTTGCACGCCGCCGATCAGCACCGTGGCGGTGGCGCCGAGCACCGCCAGAGTCAGCGCCACACTCAGAGGGCCGTTGGCGGTGAAGGTGCGAAAAAAGCCACCGATGGCCTCGGCGTCACCGGTGACGGCCCCCGAGGCCATGAACCAGATGTAGGCCACCGACCAGCCTGCAATGACGGAATAGAACGAGAGGATACCTGCTCCGGCGAGCACGCCAAGGCCGCCGACGAGCCACCAGGCCGACCCTGGCCGCAGAGCGGCGTATGCCCCAACTGGGTCGAGTTGAGCGCGCCGGCCGATGGTCATCTCGGCCAGCATGATCGGCAGACAAATCAGGATGACGCAGGCGAGGTAGACCAGGACAAAGACCGCGCCTCCGCCTTGTCCGACTTGAGTGGGAAACCCCCAGATGTTGCCGAGCCCGACGGCGGAGCCGGCGGCAGCCAGGATGAAGCCTGTCTTCGAGCCCCAGGTGCCCCGATTGTTGCTCGTTGCCATGGCGGAGTCCCCCGGTGGATGGGGTCGGGGAAGTCTACACGAAACCAATGCCTCGCCCCCTGCTAAGATCGCGTCGGCTTAGGCAGCCTGAGCCAATGTAGTTTATGACGGGAGAAGAGACGGTGGCGCGACGCTTGGATGGCAAGGTGGTGGGGGCATCGATTCGAGAAGCGCTGGGGCCGCGGATCGCAGCGTTCAGCGGCGCGACCGGTCGCCCTCCAGGGCTGGGGATCGTCCTCGCTGGCAACGACGGAGGTTCAGAGATCTATGTTCGCAACAAGGTGAAGGCGTGCGATGAGCTCGGGATGTTGGCCGACTTGCGACGCTTCTCAGAGACCGCCAGCGTAGACGAGGTGTTGGATTGCGTGCGCCGCTTCAACGAGGCCGACGAGATCGACGGTATTCTCGTGCAATCGCCGCTCCCGTCGGGCATGGGTCGCGACGCTGAACGCCGTGTATTCGGTGCCATCGATCCGGACAAGGACGTGGACGGGTTCCACGCCGTCAACGTCGGCCGGCTGGTGCAGCGAGAACCGGGGCTGGCTCCGTGCACGCCATCAGGTATCGTCGAGATGCTCGATCAATACGAGATCCCGATCGAGGGCCGCCAGGCCGTCGTGATCGGCCGCAGCGACATCGTCGGTAAGCCTATGGCCATGTTGCTGCTCCATCGCAGCGCGACCGTGACGATCTGTCATTCCCGCACGGTGGATCTGCCAGAGGTGGCCGCGGTCGCGGACATCCTCGTGGCCGCGATCGGACGTCCGGGATTCGTGAACAGGGACTTCGTCAAGCCGGGGGCGACGGTAATCGACGTCGGTACAACCTACGTCAGCGACCGCGACAAGGTTGTCGCGCTCTTCGGAGCAGATTCTCCGCGTCTCGAGGTGCTCGAGCGGCGAGGTCGCACCGTGGTCGGCGATGTACATCCCGAGGTGGAGGAGATCGCCGGCGCGCTCACGCCGGTGCCTGGCGGCGTTGGTCCCCTGACCATCTCGATGCTTTTATCGAACACAGTGCGGGCCGCCGAGCTCCGGCGGGCTCGGTCTGACGTCGGCGAGCGCTGAACCGTCAGGGCCGAGTGAGCACGGCCCAGACTTCTTCGACCTGTCGGTCCGTGTCGGCGAACCTGCGGTCGGTCCAGACGACATGGTCGGCCTGACGGGCCTTCTCTTCCGTTGGAAGTTGCGCCGCGATCCGGTGGCGGGCCTCCTCTTCGGTGAATCCCCGCTCGACCACGCGCGCCACCTGCGTCGAAAGATCGCAGGCCGTTACCACGACCCGTTCGAAAGTCTGGACACGATCCCCTTCGAAGTACAACGGAATTGCGACCATGGCTGGCCCCGAGGCTGGATCGAG
>DEAA01000017.1:19517-51927 GCA_002346545.1 Acidobacteria bacterium UBA2994 | reverse complement strand
CCCCGAGGCTGGATCGAGCTCGGCGAGCCAATGCTCGATAGCCTGCCGGACGTGGGGATGGACGAGGGCATTGAGATCGGCCAGGGCCTGTGGGTCACTGAATACCACCGCGCCGAGCATTCGCCGGTTCAGGTGTCCGCTGGCGTCGAACACGTCTGGGCCGAAGCGGTCGCGTAGTCCGCTCCAGGCGGCCCCGTTCGGTGCCTGTACGGTCCGGGCGATGTCGTCGGCGTCGCAGGTCGGCGCGCCAAGCATGGCGAACCGTTGCAGCGTGTAACTCTTGCCGGTCGCGATGCCTCCGGTCAGTACGACGCGTCGCACACGGGCGGGCGTCTCAGCGGGGCGCGTTTTCACGATCCTCCGCTGGGGTCATGCGTTCCTCGACGAAGGTGTTCCACTCGTGGCACTGGGGGCACTGCCAGAGCAACTCGGTGCTGCGATAGCGGCACCGTATGCAGATGTGGGGGTCGAGGTAGAACACAGCCTCTCGCGTGAGCTCCATGTAGCGCTGTACCCGTTCGGCATCGAACTGTATCTCGGCGAGCGCCTGCCAAACGGCCTGGTGGATCGAGAGCGCGTGCGGATTGTGCACCAGGGAGTCGAACAGGTGGGTCAACGCCTCGGCCGGTTGCGCATGGTCGGTGAGATGGCGTCCTATCGCGAGCCGTGCGCGCCAGTCCTGCGGATTGGTCTGGATGAGGCGCCGGCACAGGGCAGGGAACCTCCGGTCGTCGCCCTGCTGGCGGGTAGCAGCGTCAATCCGGTCGAACACGAGATACGCTCTTTCAGGCGCGATCTCGATCACGCGTTCCCACAAATCAATCGCTTCGGCGATCCGCCCACGCTGGCGCTCGAGGTCGCCAAGATTGAGATAGGCGGGAAGCGCAGCTTCGTCGAGCGCGATCGCCGACTCGAAGCGGCTAACCGCCGCGTCAGCCTCGTCGCGGCTCATGGCGTCGAGCCCGATCTGGGTTTCCAGGTAGGCCAGAATCGCTTGGTGCATCGGCTGCTGTTGATCTTCGGTCAGTGCGGCGAGCCGCTCGCGGATTGCATGGGCCTCCGCCCATTGGTGCTGTTCCTCGTACAGCTTCTGCAGGTTGAGGAGGGCGTACTGATTGTTGCCGTCAAAGCGAAGAACCTCGGTAAAGGCTTCGAGTGCCCGATCCACGAAACCGCCTCGACGAAAGTCGAGGCCCAGGCACAGAAGGACGTAGGCCTGCTCCAGTTTCGTCAGTTTTGGGCGCTGCAGTAGCTGCTGGTGCATCTTTATGGCGCGATTGACCTGCCCCTTCTCGCGGTACAAGTTGCCCAGAATCAAGTGAATTTCTAGGGCATCGGCGTCGATGGCGGCAGCCGTCGTCAGTTCTTCGATCGCCAGATCCAGCTGGTTCGATACCAGAAAGTTGAGGCCCAGGATGTAGTGCGGGGATTCGCGTGCCTTACGTCGGTCGATCCAGCGGCCCTCTCGTAGCTTGTATCGCTCCCAGGCCTTGCCGGCTGTGAGTCCAGCCAGTAGCGTCACAAACACGGAGAGGAGCGTCAGGCTATCGTCCATCAGAACAGCTCGGTGCGCCAGAGATCGTGCAGGTGGAGGACCCCGAGCGGACGCTTGTCTGGGTCGACGACCACCAGCGAGGTGATCCGATACGTTTCCATCAGTTGAAGCGCCTCGGCAGCCAGCATGTCCGGGCCAATCGTGCGCGGAGTGTCGGTCATCAGCGCGCTGGCGGCTCCTTCGAGTGCGCCGCCGCGGGAGGCTAGCCGGCGACGGAGATCACCGTCGGTGATGACACCAGCGATCCGGGCGTCGGCATCGATGACACACGTCATGCCGAGACCCTTGGCGGACATTTCCGCCAGCACCGCGGCCACCGATGCTTCCTGCCGAACCAGAGGCAGGGCAGGACCGCTACTCATCAGGTGGTCGACGCGCAGTAGCCGCTTGCCGAGCCCGCCACCAGGGTGCAGGCTCACGAAATCCTCTCTCCGGAACCCCTTTCGTTCGAGAAGTGTCATCGCCAGTGCATCTCCGAGTGCCAGAGCCGCTGTCGTGCTAGCCGTCGGCACGAGGTTCATCGGACAGGCCTCGCCGGTCACGCTGCAGTCCAGGGTGATGTCGGCCGTCTCCGCCAGAGACGATCTAGGGGCGCCGGTTAGGGAGATGACTTTCGCGCCTACCCGGCGGATCGTCTCCAGGAGCCGGAGGATCTCGCTGGTTTCTCCGCTGTGGGAGAGGGCCAGTACGATGTCGTCACCTTGCACGACCCCGAGGTCTCCGTGTACCGCTTCGGCCGGGTGCAGGAAGAACGCCGGTGTGCCGGTGCTGGCGAGCGTCGCAGCTAGCTTGCGGCTGATGATGCCGGATTTTCCCATGCCGGTCACGATGACGCGGCCCTGGCAGTCGGCCAGTAGCTTCACCGCGCGCTCGAAGCGCTCGTCGAGTCGATCGATCAGGCCAACGATTGCATCTGCTTCCGTCTGCAAGACCTGACGGGCCAGGCCGAGGTCGACGCCAGTGTGGGAGCGAGGGGGTCGGTCGGTCACGGCGCGCTCAAGGGGGAACGGGTGGCGGCGTCGATCCGCAGGAGGCGCTGGAGCAACGGTTCGAGCAGGTCGAGAGCCAGCGCGTTCTGCGCATCGCTCCGAGCCTGGCGCGGGTCGTCATGAATCTCGAGAAACAGCGCGTCGATACCGGCCGCTACGCCGGCCGAGGCGAGAGGCGTGATGTATTCCGCCTGCCCCAGGGTCACTCCGTCCCCTGCGCCCGGCTGCTGCAGGCTATGTGTGACGTCGAAGATGACCGGTGTTCCGAGCGCGCGCAGTTGTGGGAGGGAGCGCATGTCGACTATCAGGGTGTGATAGCCGAAACTAACGCCCCGCTCGGTGACGAGAATCTGCTCGTTGCCCTGCGCTCGCACTTTCTCGATCGCGTGCCGCATGTCGTCCGGCGCCATAAACTGGGCCTTCTTGATGTTCACGGCACGGCCTGTGTCGGCGGCAGCCGTGAGTAGGTCGGTTTGACGCGCGAGGAAGGCCGGGATCTGAAGTACGTCGGCGACCTCGGCCGTCGGGCGTGCCTGAGCGGGTTCATGGATGTCGGTGAGAATCGGCACCTGATGGGTCGATTTGACCGCCGCCAGAACCTTAAGTCCTTGATCGAGACCAGGCCCGCGGAATGATCGATGTGAGGTTCGGTTCGCCTTATCGAACGATGCCTTAAAGACAAAGGGCACGCCCAGGCGGGCCGTTATTGCCGCGATCGCGCCGCTGAGCGTCAGCGCATGCGTCTCGCTTTCGATGACGCAGGGGCCACCGATGAGCACGAGAGGAGCGCCGTTGCCCACCCTGAGGCCGCCGATCCTTATCTCGGACACCGCTCAATTATAAGTACGATGCGTTGGGCTAGCTCATCACGGAGGTCGACTGCGGCGCGGCCGCGACCTTGTGCTGATAGCTAGCCTCGACGAAATGGGCAAAGAGTGGGTGCGGGCTGAGTGGTTTCGACTGGAATTCCGGATGGAACTGCACCGCCACGAACCACGGGTGTTCTGGAATCTCGATGACCTCGACGAATTTGCCGTCGGGAGAATGTCCGGAGAGCACCAAGCCGGCCTCGGTCAGTCTCTGTTCGTAGGTACGGTTGAACTCGTACCGGTGCCGGTGCCTCTCAGTGACCTCGTCTCGGCCGTAGATCCGCTGTGTTAGGGAGCCCGGCGTCAGTTGACACGGGTACTGGCCGAGTCGCATGGTGCCTCCCATTTCGTCCACTCCCAACAGGTCGCGGAGCTTGTAGATCACTTTGTGCTCGGCGTCAGGCTCGCACTCGGTGGAGTCGGCGCCTGAAAGCCCGCAGACGTTTCGCGCGTACTCGACTGCCGCCCATTGGAAGCCGTAACAGATACCGAAATACGGGATGCCTTGTTCGCGCGCGATCTGAGCGGCGCGCATCATCCCTCGGCTGCCTCGGTCGCCGAACCCCCCTGGCACGAGGACTCCGTCGGCTCCGTCGAGCAGGCGGGCCCCCTCCTCGCTTTCGAGCGCTTCGGCTTCGACCCATGCGATATCGACGGCCAGGCGGTGCCGGAAGCCCCCGTGATAGAGCGCCTCGTTGAGACTCTTGTATGAGTCTTCGTAACCCACGTATTTGCCGACGACGTGGATGGTAAGTCGATCGGTGGGGTGCTTGATACCATCGACCAGGGATTGCCAATCGTCCATCGTGCGAGATGAGTCGGGGAGTTGCAGGCGGCTGAGCACCTGGCGGTCTAGCCCTTCGTCGCCCAGCACCAGCGGTACCTCGTATATGGACGAGACGTCCTTGGCCGTGATCACGGCATCCTCATCAACGTCGCAGAACAGCGCGATCTTTCGACGGATGTCTGCCGGCAGAACGCGATCCGTCCGGCAGAGCAGAAGATCCGGCTGAATACCGACAGACCGCAGGTCGCGCACGCTGTGCTGGGTCGGCTTAGTCTTAAGTTCGCCCGCCGCGCCGATGAACGGCACGAGAGTCAGGTGCACATAGAGGGTGTGTTCTCGTCCCACGTCTTGGCGGAATTGCCGGATGGCCTCGAGGAACGGCTGGCTCTCGATGTCGCCGACGGTGCCGCCGATCTCCACGAGGACGATATCCACGTCCTCAGCGACGACTCGTATGCAGCTCTTGATCTCGTTGGTGATGTGCGGAATGACCTGCACCGTGCCGCCCAGGTAGTCGCCCCGGCGTTCCTTCTGGATCACCGAGAGATAGATCTTGCCCGTGGTCCAGTTGTGGTTGCTGGTCGTCACGGAGTTAGTGAAGCGTTCGTAGTGTCCCAGGTCGAGATCGGTCTCGGTCCCGTCATCGGTGACATAGACCTCGCCGTGCTGGTAGGGGCTCATCGTTCCGGGGTCGACATTCACGTACGGGTCGAGCTTCTGGAGCGTTACCCGATAGCCGTGTCCTTCAAGCAGGCAGCCGATCGATGCGGCCGCTAGGCCTTTGCCCAACGAGGACACGACGCCGCCGGTTACGAAGATGAACTTCACGGGGCGGCCGTCACGGTTGAGAATCGGTTCGCTCATGCAGAGGCTCCGGTAGCCACGAGACGTCGGACGAGCTCGAGGTCGGCCGGCGTGTCGACGCCGATCGGGTCGTGTGGGGTTTCGGTGGTCAGAATCCGATGGCCGTACTCGAGCACCCTGAGTTGTTCCAGCCGTTCGGACTGCTCCAGGGCGGTGGCCGGCAGTCTGCTTAGGTCGACGAGGAAATCACGACGATAGACATACAGTCCGATGTGCTTGCCGACGGCATCTGCCGGCGGCGCACCCGAGCGATCCCGTCCGATGGCGGCGCGGGAGAAGAACAGCGCGTAGCCGGCATGGTCCACGGCAACCTTTACGACGTGGGGATCATCGAGGTCGTCTGGGCCTTGCAGCTGGCAACGCAAGGTCGACATCTGCACGTTGTCCTGGTTCGCACAGGCAGCCACCGCACTGTCGATCATCGATGGCTCGATCAGCGGTTCATCCGCCTGCACATTCACAACAAGGTCGCAGTCGAGGGTTTCCGCGACCTCGGCTAGGCGGTCGGTGCCGTTTAGGTGGTCGGAGCGAGTCAGCCGAACGTCGCCTCCAAAGGCGCGGACGGCGTCCGCAATGCGCTCGTCGTCGGTGGCGACGAGGACCTCGTGGACGCTTCTGGCGGTGCTCACTCGTCGGTGCACATGTTCAACCATCGAGCGCCCTCCGATGTCGGCAAGCGGTTTACCAGGCAACCGCGTCGAGGCGTAGCGGGCGGGGATGATGGCGACAACTTGAGACGAGGAAGCGAACGAAGGCGACTGAGAGGAGCGTGCTCGAGGGTGCACGACGAATGCTAACACGGAATGTTACATGGCTTTACAGAACGGCAGTTTACCGGGGCTTCTCGCTTGAAGTTCGCGTGCCTTTAACCTCGAAAAGCAGGGGTACGTGGTACGATCGATAGGAGTACAGAGATGACGCGATCGAAAGTGGTGTTGATGGCGGGGGGTGCCGCACTGGCTGCGGCATGGTTTTCGTCTGCCACAACCGTCCCATCTTTGCCGACCACAATGCCAACGGCGGCCGTCGTAGCGCAGCAGGCGGGGCCAATTCCGGCTCAGGTCGATCTCGCACATGAAGTGACCCGGCTGACGGCCCGGCTGGGGCACGCGCCGCGGCCACGCGTCCCGGCGAGAAACCCGTTTGCGTTCCGTCCCCGCAATCCGGTCGTCGCTCCGGCCGCGCCACCGACGGTCTCGATGCGCGGGCCCCAGGAGAGGCGTCTGCGCGAGTTGGCGGACGCTCCGTCGGGACGCCACCCCAGCGTGACTTTGGCCGGCGTCGGGAGCGAGCCGACAGCCACCGGGGTGCGCTACACGGCCATCCTGTCAGTGTCCGGTCGAGTCTTCCTTGCGAACGTCGGTGACGACGTCATTGGCCGATATCTGGTGCGCGCCGTGTCGAACGACGCCGTCGAGCTCCGGGATAGACAGGGCGACGCCACCGTGCATCTCACCCTTCCCTGATCTAGCTGTTCGCCGCTAGTAGACGGCGGAAGAATGAGCCTGTTAGGCAGCTCGGCAAGACTGCGTCGCAAAACTGCAGTTGGGGCGACGCCCGGCTGGAATACTAAGGCAGCACCACGATCTCGGCGCTGGTGACGGCATCGATTCCGTCGAGGTCCGAGAGGACCACGTCCGTGACCGCATTTTTTACGTCTGGAGTCTGATCGATTCGGTAGATAGAGACCGCGCCGTCGGTGCCGCGTCCCAGCGCCAGCGTAGCGATGTTGATTTCGTGCCGGCCGAGGATCGTGCCGACCTCGCCGATTACGCCGAGACGGTCATCGTTGCGGATCACCACAAGCGTGCCCTCGAGGGGAGCTTCGACCGTCACCCCGTCGAGCAGGACCAGGCGTGGCCCGGCTTGCTCGAAGATAGCGCCCTCGACCCAGTGCTCGCCTTCGTTTGTGTGTAGCTTCACCGAAATCAGGCTCGTAAAATTTCGTGGCCGTGTGCTGCGAGTTTCGACAATATCGATCCCTCGTTCCCGAGCGAGTGCTCGCGCATTGATCGGCGTCACCTGGGACGAAAGGGTGGCGCCGAAGAATCCCACCAGGGTCGCGCCGACGAGTAGCTCGTTGTTTCCCTCGGCGAGTTCGCCGTAATAGCGGAGAGCGACAGTCTCGGTGCGCCCTTTGGCGACCTGAGCGAGGAAGGTGCCGAGTCGCTCCGCGAGAGTGGCGAAGGGCTGGATCCGTTTCAATTCATCCGGTGGGAGCGACGCGTAGTTCACCGCATTTCGCACGAGCCCGGTTTCCAGGTAGTCACGCACGCAACCAGCGGTCTCGATAGCAACAAGTTCCTGCGCCTCACGCGTCGAACCGGCGATATGCGGGGTGGCAACGACCTGGGGTAAGCGCGTGACCGGCCGGTCGGTCGCCGGCTCGCTTGCGAAGACGTCCAGCCCGGCGCCTCCCAGGCGGCCTTCTTCGATGGCGGCGACAAGTGCATCCTCGTCGATGAGGCTGCCCCGCGCTGTGTTTACGATGCAGGCGGTTGGCTTGCAGCGCGCCAGCCGAGGGGCGTCAAACAGCGGACGGTCTCCGGTGGCAGGCATGTGGAGGGTGATAAAGTCGGCCTCGGCGCACAGGCCGTCGAGCTCGAGCAAGGTAACGCCGATGTCGTCGGCTGCCTGTTCGGCGATGAATGGATCGTGGGCGACAGCACGCATCCCGAACGCATGTCCTCGCTGGACAACCGCACGGCCGATCCTGCCCAAACCGACCACTCCGAGGGTCTTGCCTCGCAGCTCGGTCCCAGTGAGGCGCTTCTTCTCCCAACGCCCCTCTTTCATGTGATGGTCCGCCTGGGCAATGTTTCGGGCCGAGGCGAGGATTAGAGCGAAGGCGTGTTCAGCGACACTGATGCTATTGGCCCCTGGAGCGTTGACCACCAGGATGCCGCCAGCACTGGCCGCATCCAGATCGACGTTGTCCACGCCGGTACCGGCCCGGGCGATGACGCGCAGCTTCGGCGCGCGGGCGATAAGCGCGGCGTCGACCTGGGTGGCGCTGCGAACTACGATAGCGTCGGCGTCAGCGAGTGCTTCGTAAAGCACGTCGGGGTCGCGTCCGGTCTCAGCGTCGACTTCCCAGCCGCGTTCGCGGAAGAGGTCGGCGGCCGAACTGGGCAGTGGATCAGCAATCACGATCTTCAAGGTAAATTCCTCAGTGAGGGAAGGAGGGTGCGTTGTCGAGAGCCTTCGTGTGTTCCGTACCTCTTAGGAGAGCCGAACGGGCAGTACAGTATAATCGCCTAGCGCTCGCTGGCAGGCGGGTCACCATTACTTGCCAGTCCGGTCGCACCACGATGGTGCAAATCGCTAGAAGTTCCCGGTTGATGCGGCTCAGGTGCAACCTAGGGCGCATTTTTCCACAAGGTTTTCCACAGGTTCTGTGAAGATCTTCTGACGCGGCACGGGGACGTGCCCTAAACCCCCGGGTTTGAACCGCGGGACATGTGGTTAGCCGGACCTAATTCATCTCACTTGCAGGATCGGTAATTGGACACTCCGCGTCGAAGTTCGTTTCGCGACGCTGCTGTCAGCTAGTCGGTGGAAGGGAGCTACTAGATCACCATGAATCGAAAAGTCAGCGTCATCGGTTCCGGCAACGTGGGAGCGACGGCGGCACGCTGCATCGCGGACAAGGAACTCGCCGACGTCGTCGTGCTCGACATTCTCGAAGGCGTCCCCCAGGGGAAGGGTCTCGACATGCTGGAGGCCTGTCCTATCGAAGGGTCCGATTCCCGCGTGCTTGGCTCTAACGACTATGCCGACACCGCTGGCTCTGACGTGGTGGTCATCACTGCTGGTCTGGCGCGCAAACCTGGTATGAGTCGGGACGATCTCTTGAACAAGAATGCTGGGATCATGAAGTCGGTGACGGCCGAGGTGGTCAAGCACTCGCCAGAGTGCATCATCGTGCCGGTTACCAACCCCCTCGATGCTATGTGTCAGGTCGTCCACCGTGAGAGCGGTTTTCCGCGCGAACGGGTCGTGGGGATGGCCGGGGTGCTGGATTCGGCGCGTATGCGTTCGTTCATCGCCGCGGAGCTCAACGTGTCGGTCGAAAATACGCATGCGTTCGTGCTCGGAGGGCACGGCGACACGATGGTTCCGCTGCCGCGGTACAGCACTGTGGCCGGGATACCGATTACCCAGTTGATGGATCAGGCGACGATCGACGCGATCGTCGATCGGACAGCTAACGGCGGTGCAGAAATCGTCAAGCTACTTGGCACGGGCAGCGCCTATTACGCGCCGGGGTCGGCGGCCGTCGAGATGGTCGAGTCCATCCTGAAGGACAAGAAGAAGATTCTGCCGTGTGCCGTGTTTCTACAGGGAGAGTACGGTATCAATGACCTTTACGTAGGGGTACCGGTCAAGCTCGGTGCCGGCGGGGCGGAGGAGATCGTCGAGATTTCGCTTGAGCCGGACGAGCGCGCGGCCCTCGACAAGTCCGCGGCCGCGGTCAAGGAACTGGTCGATGTACTCGGCCTCTGAGGCCTGGCCGGCGCCTGACGCGGGATGACACCTTGAAGATCCACGAGTACCAGGCCAAGGCGCTGCTCGCCGAGCACGGGGTGCCCGTGCCGCGGAGTGAGCCGGTGTTCTCGGTCGCGGAGGCGAAGGGGGCCGCCAAGCGTCTCGGGGGGCGGGTCGTCGTCAAGGCGCAGATTCACGCGGGCGGCCGGGGCAAGGGCGGCGGAGTCAGGCTGGCTGACGATGCACTGACGGCGGCCGCGACAGCCGACCAGATCCTCGGCATGACCTTGGTCACGCCGCAAACCGGGCCGAACGGGCGCGTCGTTTCCCGGCTACTCATCGAGGAAGGTCTCGACATTGCGTCGGAACTCTACCTCGGGTTGCTGATCGATCGCGCCAACCAGCGGCCCGTGCTCATGGCGAGTGCGGCGGGCGGCATGGACATCGAGCAGGTCGCCGCAGAAACACCGGACCAGATTCATCGGATCTCGATCGCGCCCGGTCTGGGGCTCGCTCCATTCCAAGCCCGTCAGCTCGCCGCTGCGGTGGGGCTTCGAGGAAAGCCGGCCGCCCTGGCTGCGGCGCTCATGCTGAGGGTCTGGCAGGCGTTCGTTGCGCGGGATGCGTCACTTGTCGAGATCAATCCGCTCGTCGTCACGGCGGATGAGGAGGTTCTGGCGCTTGATGCAAAGGTGACGCTGGACGACAACGCCTTGTTCCGGCACCCTGATCTGCGCGACCTGCGGGACCTCAACGAAGAGGATGCTCTCGAGATTGAGGCTTCCAAGCATTCGCTCAGCTACATCCGACTCGACGGATCCATCGGCTGCATGGTCAACGGCGCTGGTCTAGCGATGGCCACGATGGACATCATTAAGCTGTCTGGCGGGGAGCCGGCTAACTTCCTAGATGTCGGTGGGGGCGCCAACGCCGAACAGATCCGGAACGCCTTTCGTATCCTGCTGTCCGACGACAAGGTGCGCGTCGTACTGATCAACATCTTCGGCGGCATCCTGCGTTGCGACGTGTTGGCCGAGGGTGTGATCACGGCGGTGACTGATCTCGGCGTCGAGGTGCCGGTAGTGATTCGCATGGAGGGGACCAACGTCGAAGAAGGGAAGCGCATGTTGCGGGAGAGCAGGCTCAACTTTACGACCGCCGACAGCATGGGCGAGGGTGCCCAGCATGCCGTTCGCCTGTCTGGCGAGGAGGCGGGGCGCTAACGATGGCCGTGTTGTTGACCCGGGACACCCGGTTGCTCGTACAGGGGATCACAGGCCGTGAGGGAAGCTTCCATGCGCGGCAGGCAGCCGAGTATGGCACCCAGGTAGTTGCCGGGGTGACGCCGGGCAGGGGAGGCGGTGCTCAGAACGGCGTGCCGATCTTCGATACGGTCGCCGAGGCGGTGCGTGAGACGGGGGCGAACGCCTCGGTGGTCTTCGTCCCGCCACCGGTGGCGGCCGACGCGGTGATGGAGGCGGCGGATGCCGAGGTGGCGCTAATTGTCTGTATTACCGAGGGTATTCCTACGCTTGACATGATTCGGGCGCTCGAGTTCCTGCGCAGCCGGCAGAGCCGGCTCATAGGTCCGAACTGCCCGGGGCTTATCAGCGCGGGGCAGGGCAAGGCTGGCATCATTCCCGGACATATCTGCCTGGAGGGGCGGGTTGGCGTCGTTTCCAAGAGCGGCACGCTGACCTACGAGGCTATCTACCAGTTGACCCAGCTGGGCCTCGGTCAGACCACGTGCATCGGCATCGGGGGCGACCCGCTGATTGGGACGAGCTTTATTGACGCACTCGAGTTGTTCGAGGCGGACGACGAGACGGAGGCGGTCGTCCTGATCGGTGAGATCGGCGGCCACGCCGAAGAGGATGCGGCTGCCTACATCAAGGAACAGATCCAGAAGCCGGTCGTAGGGTTCATCGCCGGTCAGAGTGCGCCCCCGGGGCGGCGCATGGGGCACGCCGGTGCGATCATTTCCGGGGGGCAGGGAACGGCGGACAGCAAGATGGTTGCGCTCTCGGCCGCTGGGGTGGAGGTGGTACAGAGTCCTGCCGAGATCGGTGAAGCGGTGGCTAAGCGGCTCTCGGCATGACGCCGTCATGCGGGCATCCGACATAACCCAACATTCTTCTGCTAGAATGGGAAAGTTTTACCGTCTTCCGTGTGAGGACACTAGCGAGTTCATCACCCACCGACCCCTTCTGTCGCCTTGAGGATCTGAATGCCCCCGTCCGACGTTGCCGTCGAAAAACGTCCATCCAATAAGTCCTCCGAGTCTATCGTTAACGATTTCAGTATTCAGGTTGCAACTGTCAACGGTTCCGGGAGCCAGACGGCGAACCTGGTGCTGTTGCGCGCGATCTTCCAGATGGGTGTTCCGGTGTCTGGGAAGAACCTGTTTCCGTCCAATATCGCAGGATTGCCAACGTGGTTCACGATCCGTGCGAACAAGGATGGCTACATCGCCCGAAAGAAAGAGATCGACGTGCTGGTGGCGATGAATCCGGAAACGGCACGTGAAGACGTTCTGAGTCTGCAGGCGGGCGCCGCCGTCGTGTACGACGAGCCGCTGGGCCTGAGTGAGCTGCGCCGCGACCTCTTTTTCTATCCGGTACCGTTCGACAAGCTCGTCGCTGAGGTGTCACGAGACGTCAAGCTTCGCCGTCGCGTCCGCAACATGATCTATGACGGCGTGTTGTCTCGGCTCTTCGGGATCGACCTCGGTCAGATGGAGGAGGCCCTCAAGAAGCAGTTCGGCGGCAAGCCGAAGATCGTCTCTATCAATAAGGAGGCGCTCGACGTCGGTTTCACATTCGCTGGCGAGCAGCTCGAGAAGCAGGATCCCTACAGCGTCGCCCCGATGGATGCGACCGAAGGACGGATCCTGATCGACGGAAACGCGGCGGCTGCGATCGGGTGCATGATGGCCGGCGTTACGGTGGTGGCGTGGTATCCGATTACACCCTCGTCATCGCTCTGCGAGACGCTGATCAGTTATCTCCGCAAGTACCGGGTCGACAAGAAGTCTGGCAAGGCTACCTTTGCGGTGGTGCAGGCCGAAGACGAGATCGCGGCGTTGGGGATGGCTCTTGGAGGGGGGTGGGCAGGAGCGCGTTCGATGACGGCGACCTCGGGGCCTGGCATTTCGCTGATGGGAGAGTTTGCCGGACTTGGCTACTACGCCGAGGTGCCGGCCGTGATCTTCGACGTGCAGCGGGTTGGGCCGTCTACTGGATTGCCCACGCGGACAGCCCAGGGCGACGTGCTGTCGACAGCATTTTTGTCGCACGGCGACACTCGACATCCAATGCTCTTTCCGAGTTCGCCTGACGAGTGCTACACAATGGCGATGAATGCGTTCGATCTGGCCGAACGATTCCAAACGCCGGTGTTTGTCCTGAGCGATCTTGACCTCGGGATGAATACGTGGATGTCGGACAAGTTCGATTATCCGGAAAAGGCTCTGGACCGAGGCAAGGTTCTCGATGAGGACACCCTTGAGCGTATTGGTAAGTTCGGTCGGTATCGCGATGTCGACGGAGATGGCATTCCCTATCGCACGGTGCCGGGGAACGGGCTACCCGCCTACTTCGCCCGCGGGTCTGGGCACAACGAATGGGGGCAGTACAGCGAGCGGTCAGACGACTACAAGAAGAACCTCGACCGGTTGACCCGTAAGTTTGAGACGGCTCGGAATTGGATGCCGGCACCTGAGGTGACTATCAACCGGCGGGCTCGGATCGGGATCGTGGCCTTTGGTACTACCCACTGGGCGATCACCGAGTCGCGTGACCAGCTCGTTGCGGAAGCGGATCTTCAGACATCGTACTACCGGCTTCGGGCGTATCCGTTCCGGTCCGCGCTTGCTTCGTTCATCGAGCGTCACGACCGTGTCTACGTGGTCGAGCAGAACCGCGACGCGCAGATGTCGACGCTCATGCGTCTCGAATTACGGTCGGAACTCGCCGGCCGGCTGCGCAGCGTGCTGCACTATGCTGGGGAGCCGATCGATGCCCGGACGATTACCGACGACATCCTGATTCAGGAAGGGTATCGGGTGAAGTACTCCGCTCACGAAGGAGGGGTTCCACACGACGCGGGAGTTGGCGGCGAGTAAGCCGTCTGGCAGACGGGGGACATCCGGCCGGGAGGTTGAGCCGGCTATCGAGGCAGGAACACGTGGCTACTGCGACAACTAAACCAAAAACCAATCGAATTGGGCTTGAGCCATCGGTGTACCGCGGCGGTAAGTCGACACTCTGTGCCGGCTGCGGCCACAACACGATTTCCTCGCGCATCATCGATGCCTGTTTTGAGATGGGCATCGACCCGCAGCAGGTCGTGAAACTTTCTGGGATCGGTTGTTCCAGTAAAAGCCCGGCGTATTTTCTTGGCTCGTCCCACGGCTTCAATTCCGTGCACGGCCGGATGCCTTCGGTCGGGACTGGCGCCATGCTAGCCAATAAGCACTTGGTGGCCATTGGTGTTAGCGGAGATGGTGACACGGGCGCCATCGGCATAGGGCAGTTCGTGCATCTGATGCGGCGGAATTTGCCGATTATCTACATCATCGAAGACAACGGGTGTTATGGACTGACAAAAGGCCAGTTCTCTCCCACCGCAGATGTTGGTTCTACGCTCAAGACTGGCGTCGTTAACGATCTGCCGCCTATTGATACCTGCGCGCTCGCGATTCAACTCGGCGCCACTTTCGTGGCTCGTTCTTTCTCGGGCGACAAGAAGCAACTGACTGCTGTCTTGAAGGCTGCTCTTAGCCATCGGGGTACGGCGATGATTGATGTGTTGTCGCCTTGCGTTACGTTTAATGACCACGAAGGCTCAACCAAGAGTTATGCCTACGTCAAGAGCCACGATGACCCGCTCGAGGAGATCGACTTCGTGCCCTTCTTCGAGGATATCTCGATTGAGCACGAGCCTGGAACGACCCAGGAAGTGACACTTCATGATGGGTCTCGGCTGTATCTCAAGAAGCTCGACGAGAGCTACAACCCGACCGACAAGCTGCAGGCGCAGCGCGTGTTGCACGAGACGCACGGCCGAGGGGAGTTTGCTACCGGGCTGATTTACGTCGAGCCGGTGACCGACGACTTCATCACGACGCTGAACTTGGTGGACGAGCCGCTGGCGGCACTGTCTGAGGAGCAGGTGCGTCCGCCGCGCGCTGTGCTCAACGAGATCATGGAGAGCCTCGGGTGAGCGAAGGGAACAGCATGGAGCGGACGTTCGCGATCATAAAACCGGACGCGGTTGCGGCAGGCTACTCCGGGGCGATTCTGAGCGCCGTTCAGGATGCCGGCTTCCTTCTGTCTGGGATGCGACTGGTGCGCCTGACCAAGGTCGAGGCTGAGGGTTTCTATGCCGTGCATCGTGAGCGGCCGTTCTTTGATAGCCTGACCAACTTCATGTCGTCCGGCCCCGCGATCGTTATGGCGTTGGATGCGCCGGATGCCATTCTTAAATGGCGCGCTCTGATGGGGGCGACCGACCCCGCACAGGCCGCAGAGGGTACCCTCCGGAAGCGGTTCGGGTCCTCGATCGAGCACAATGCCACTCACGGGTCAGACGCACCAGAGACCGCGGCATTCGAACTCGGCTACTTTTTCCGTGGAGTCGAGCTGGACTGAGGGTTTGTGGGCAAGGTCCTGGTGTTGGTTGGGTTGGCCATCGCCAGCGTCGGTGCGCTGCTGATGCTGGGACTCCCTTTAGGTCGGTTGCCCGGAGACATCGTGTATCGACGTGGCAACGTTACCATCTACATGCCGCTGGCGACCGGCGTGCTGCTTAGTGTGGCCCTGACATTGGCGTTATCTTTTTGGCGCCGGTAGCAAACAGGAGGAGCATGGCGATTAAATCGGACCGGTGGATCAAGAAGATGGCGGCCAAGGGCATGATCGAGCCGTTTGTCGAGAGCCAGGTCCGAGATGACGTCGTGTCCTACGGCCTGTCGTCCTACGGCTACGATATTCGCGTGGCCGACGAGTTCAAGGTGTTTACTAACATCAACAATACGGTGATAGACCCGAAGGCGTTCGACCCGCGGTCGTTCATCGACATCCAGTCCGACCTCTGCATCGTGCCGCCGAACTCGTTCGCGCTAGCGCGGACCGTCGAATATTTCCGGATTCCTCGCGACGTGCTGACAGTTTGTCTGGGTAAATCGACCTACGCGCGGTGCGGGATCATCGTCAACGTCACCCCGTTCGAGCCGGAATGGGAAGGTACCGCGACGCTTGAGATCTCAAACACCACGCCGCTGCCGGCGAAGATCTACGCCAACGAGGGGATAGCGCAGGTGCTGTTTTTTCAGAGCGACGAGTCGTGCGAAGTGTCTTATGGCGATAAGAAGGGCAAGTATCAATCGCAACTCGAGGTCACGCTACCTCGCATTTGAGGGGTAAGAGTGGAGTGCGTCGTACCTTGACCGGTCGCGTGTCGCATTATAGGATCCGCCCGTTGTTTCAGGCCCGACACGGCAGAGCTTGTGCCTAGATGCACAAACAACGGATAATCGTGGATACGCTCCGTCTCCTCCTACCCCCGACGCACTGATGCAGAAGCTTGGCGAGCGCGAGCCTGCGCGTTCGGATAGCCGTCTCGCGGCTGCACCGTCTCTGGCCGTTCAGTTCTTCCTGATCCCTCTCGCGGTGGTTGCCGTCGTGGTGGCCATCTATGGCGGCTTCCGAATGATGGTGGCCGACGAGCGGACGCCGGAGGAGTACCTGAATGATGTCCGTACGGGTGGACGCGACCGGCGGTGGCCGGCGGCGTACGAGTTGGCGCGGCTGATGGGCGATCCCGAGCTGCAGGCGGAGCATCCGGACCTCGCGCCGGCGCTGCTGCGCGCCTTCGTGCAATCCGACGGCGACGACCCGCGGATCCGTCGATACTTGGCCTTAGCCATCGGGCGCCTGGAGTCGCCTCCCAGTGAGGCTGTTGCTGCACTAACTACGGCGCTCGACGAGTCTGATACTGAGACGCTGATCAGTATTTTGTGGGCCCTGGCTTCACTTGGGGACCAGGCCGTCGTCCCGGAAATCGTAAAGCTGTATCAGGCGACCGACCCGGGTGTGCGCAAGATGGTGGTCTACGCCCTCGGGGTGCTGCCCGACGACGATGGAGGCGAGCACCGGACGCTTAGGTCTGCGTTGAGCGACCCTGTGCCGGATGTGCAGTGGAACGCGGCAGTCTCGCTGGCGCGCCATGGCGACGGGCGGGGCTTGACGGTGTTGCGGCGGATGCTGGATCGCGAGTACGTGAGCGAGCACGTGACGCCGTCCGAGACGCTCGCGGACCCGACGAGCGAGGTCATGGTCAGCGGGCTCAAGGCGGTCGCCGCGCTCGGCACGGTCAGCGTCGAGGCGGACCTGCGCGGGCCGGTAGAACGCCTCGCTGACACGGATGAGAATCTGACAGTGCGCGAGGCGGCCATGGAGACGCTGGGCGCGCTCGACGGCACGCCCTTTGAGGGCAACGTCGCCGAACGGTAGAGTTGTGAGGCAGGTGAGCGACCTGCGACGAGGGTACGAGATAGGACACGAGCATGGCTGACGAACCTAAGACTCCGCCGCCAGCAGACACCCCGCCCGCCGCCGAGGCGAAGCCGGCTGCGCCGAAACCTGCCGCTGCGGCAGCGGCGGCCGCCAACGACGCCAAGCTCAAGGGGCGGACGACTAGTCCGGCCGCGCGCTCGGCGGGTAAGAAGGCGCCCGAGGCCGATATGTCGCCGCTCATGGGGCGACGTGGCTGGATGGGGCTCGCCTGGGGCGCCTTCACCGCGGCGTCCGCCGGGTGCCTGGCCGCGACCGGTCGGTTCATGTTCCCGAACGTTCTCAACGAACCGCCGCAGCAGTTCACGATCGGGTTCCCTGAGGACTACGGGAACGGGGTCGACGAGCGGTTCAAGGACACGAGGGGGGTGTGGATAGTCAGGACAGAGAACGACTACACCCACGAAGCATCCGGGTTCTACGCGCTTTTCTCGATCTGCACCCACCTGGGCTGCACGCCCAACTGGCTGTCGGCCGAGAACAAGTTCAAGTGCCCGTGTCACGGGAGTGGGTTCCGCCCGACCGGTATTCACTTCGAGGGACCGGCGCCAAGGCCGCTCGAGCGCACCCGGATCGTGCGGGCAGAGGACGGCCAGATTCTCATCGACAAGAGTCGGAAGTTCCAGGAAGAACTGGGTCAGTGGACCGACCAGGAGTCTTTCCTGGAGATCTAGTTAGTTAGGCGATCATGGCTGACACCAAGACCATCGAACCGAAGGCTCCGGCGCTCGTGCGGGCGTGGGACTGGATCACCGAGACCCAGATCTGGACGTCGATCTTCCGGCACACGGCTCCGATTAACGATCGGAATCGCGTGCTGGTCATGCTGTCCAACGTCTTTCTGCACATGCACCCGGTGCGTCTCCGCAAGTCGGGTGTGCGTCTGCGCTACACGTGGTGCATGGGCGGCATCAGCTTCTTCCTCTTCCTGGTGCTGACCTTTACCGGATTGCTGTTGATGTTCTACTACCGGCCGACGTTGGAGTACGCGTACTCCGATATCGTCGGGCTGCGCGAGCACGTGCCGCTGGGCATCATGCGCGAGATGCACCGCTGGGGTGCGCACGCCATGGTCATTACCGTGTGGCTCCACATGTTCCGGGTCTTCATGACGGGCTCCTATAAGCCACCTCGGGAGTTCAACTGGAACGTCGGCGTCATCATGCTGGTGTTGACGTTACTGTTGTCGTTTACCGGCTATCTGCTCCCATGGGACCAGCTGGCCATCTGGGCGATTACCGTTGGTTCGAACATGGCCCGGGCGACACCGTTCCTCGGACACGAAGGCCCAGGTTTTCAGCTGATGCGTCTGGGTGACGTCCAACTGGTGCACGCGGCCGATGACGCCCGGTTCGCTCTGCTCGGGGGCACGCTGGTAGGCGAGGGCGCGTTGCTGCGCTTTTATGTGCTCCACTGCGTGGCATTGCCGCTGGTCATTGGTTTTCTCATGGCCGTGCACTTCTGGCGCGTGCGGAAGGACGGCGGGATCTCGGGGCCGCTCTAGGGACCGGCAGGAATCGAGAGTCAGACAGCGAAGACGGAATCTGACGGATACGAGACATGGACGCGATAAAAGGCTTCATTGACCTCTTTGCCGATCCGCGGCTGTTCTTTACGATCTCAGTGGTCGCACTGGTCCTGATCGTCTGGAAGCGCGAGGCGTGGGCTAGCAACAGCTGGGGTTGGGGGATGATGGTCTTTCTGGCCATCTTCTTCGCGTTTGGGCTGACTGACGAGAACTTCAACAAAATCATCACCAAGCCAGACAACGTACCTATTGTGGCGTTGATCTTCCTGCTGGTGTTCTTTACCTGGTACTCGGTACGCGAAGGGGTGCGCAACGACCAGCGGATCGCCGCTGGGAAGGAACCCATCGAGAAAGAGGAAGAGGATCGCGTCTGGACCTGGCCCGACCTGGTTTATACGGAACTCATCGCGATGGTCGTCTGCATGGTCATTCTGATCGTGTGGTCGATCGGCCTCGAGGCCCCGATTGAGCAGCCGGCCAACAACGCCAACACGCCGAACCCCTCCAAGGCACCGTGGTATTTCCTCGGTTTACAGGAGATGCTGGTCTACTACGATCCGTGGCTGGCCGGGGTGGTCCTGCCGTCACTGATCATCGTGGGCCTGATGGCGATTCCTTACGTCGACAAGAACCCAAAGGGAAACGGATACTACACGTTCGTCGAGCGGAAGGCCGAGATCGTCATCTTCCTGTTCGGCTTCATCATTCTCTGGAACTCGCTGATCGTGCTGGGTACCTTCCTTCGGGGGCCGAACTGGAATTTCTTCGGCCCATTCGAATACTGGGATGTACACAAGCTCGAGGCGCTGACCAGCGTCCAGCTCTCGGACTATATCTGGGTACGTGGGCTTGGGATGGCCCTACCTGAGAATCCCTTGGTTCGAGAAAGTTTCGGCATCCTACTCACGCTCGTGTACGTGTTTGTGCTGCCCGTCGCCCTGGCCAAGAAGGGCCTTAGCCGCTACTACGAGAAGCTGGGTCCGACGCGGTTCTATGTGACTGTCACGCTGTTTCTCGCGATGCTTTCGTTGCCGGTCAAGATGCTGCTCCGGTGGCTGTTTAATCTGAAGTACGTCGTGTCGATTCCGGAGTATTTCTTCAATATCTAGATGCTGAGTTCACGATCGTTGCTTTTGAGGCCGTCTTCGGACGGCGAGATGTTGCGCCATGGCAGATAAGCGGGCAGTCGGACACGCCTACAACATCGATTTCCTGAACGTGGTTTTCGCCGCGTCCAGTTTGTTTGTGCTCTTTTCGACAGTCTGGATGGTGTGGGACGACTACGACCGGGAGTGGAAGAACTACCAGCGCCAGTTCAGTTCCCTTGAGATGGAGGTGACGCGCGCGAGCCTGGTGGCGGAGCAGGCCAACGTCAATCAGGCGCAGGTAGCCGAGGTCACGGCCCAACGGGACGCGGCGGCGCAGCAGGTGGGTGCGAGTCAGGCGCAGGTCGACGACCTGGAGGGGCAGCTAGCGGAAGTCGAGCGACAACTCTTTATCGCGACCCAGGCCTTCAATTTTACCAAGGCTGAATACGACGTTGATCGGTACGCGTTTGAGGTGGAGCGAGAAGAAGCGCATGGCGCTGGCGAGGACCACGAGGTTGCGGGCGAGGAGGACGTCACCGCCCTCTATGAGCGCTGGGTCGCGGAAGGCCTCGAGGTGGAGCGTCTCGAAGCCGAACGCGGCGAGATCCGGAACCAGATCGGGGCGATTACCGCGCAGGTAGATAACCTTACCGCGGAGCTAGGCGGCCTGGTCGGAGAAACGGAACGGTTACAGGGGCTGGTCGACGATCTCGAGCCGAGCCTGATCAACGACTATTTACTGAATGCTCCGTTGCTCGACTTTATGGCCCCGTCCCTGACGGTGCGACAGACCATCACGCCGAACGTTGTCGACGACGTGAACTTCACCCGCGTGGCGAAGATGGATCGGTGTCAGACCTGCCATCTGGCGATCGATCGGGAAGGCTACGAGGACTACCCGCAGCCGTTCCGTACCCACCCCAACCTTGACCTGTATGTCGGGAGTGCGTCACCCCATTCCCTCGAGTCTACCGGGTGCACCGTGTGCCACGAGGGGATGGGGCAGACGATTAACTTCGTCCAAGCGGCTCACTCGCCATCATCGGACGAGCAGATGGCCGAGTGGGAAGAGAAGTACGACTGGGAAGAGCAGCACTACTGGGATCTGCCGATGCTGCCCAATGGTATGGCTGAGGCGTCGTGCCGCAAGTGCCACCAGGGCGAGGTGTTTGTGCCGGGTGCCGAGAAGCTCAACGTGGCCTACGGGATGTACGAGCGAGCCGGCTGCTATGCCTGCCACAACACTGCTGGTTTTGCCGATCTTAGGAAGCCGGGCCCGGATCTGACGAGGGTAGCGTCCAAGCTCGATGAAGATTGGGTGGCTAACTGGATCCGTGATCCACGTGCTGTCAAGCCGAGCACCTGGATGCCGAAGGTCTGGTACAACTCGAACAACAGTGCCGAGGACGAGGGTTTCCCGGTGCGCAATGAAGTCGAGATCGACGCGGTTGTGGCGTATCTGTTTGCCAACTCCGAGGACCACGACTTTGCGGTGTCTGCGCCGCCGCGTGGCGACGCGGCGAACGGTCAGCAGATTGTTGAATCGGTCGGCTGCCTGGCTTGTCACATCACGGGCGACGAAGGCCGTGAGGCCGCCGGACCGCGACGGACGTTCGGACAGCCGCTCCAGGCCCTGGGAAGCAAGACCACGTACGAGTGGATCTTCGACTGGGTCCGCGATCCGAAGCACTACAGCAGCGAAACTTACATGCCGGATATGCGGCTCACTGATGCCGAAGTGGCAGACGTGGCCACGTACCTGGAGGGGTTGACCGGGAGGGCCGGGACGCCGGCCACCGCCACGTACCAGCAGGCAGATGTTGATGCGGTGCTTCTTGACTACATGCGTGCCATCGTGCCGTTCGAGGAGGCCCAGAGCACTATTGCTGGGATGAGCGCTCAAGAGAAGCAGCACGATCTCGGACGTCGGGCCATCGGGCGTTACGGCTGCTACAGCTGCCACCAGATCACTGGCTTCGAGGATGTCCAGCCTATCGGCGTTGAGCTGACCGAGGAAGGTAGCAAGCTGCTTCCGCAGTTCGACTTTGCGTTCGTGCACGATATTCCTCACACCAAACGCGACTGGATCAACCAGAAGCTAGTCGATCCGCGGATCTATGACACGAACCGGATCCTGCAGCCGCTCGAAAAGTTACGGATGCCGAACTTCGGGTTCTCGGCGGACGAAGCGCGTTTGCTGACGACCGCTGTCCTGAGCTTCCAGCGGGACGTGCAGCCGAAGGAGGCGCAGCGACCTCGAGGTGCGCAGGAGGATGCGCTCGTCGAGGGGCGCAACCTGGTCCGACGTCGAAATTGTGTGGCATGCCACGAGATTGAGGCCGACGGTGGTGACTACGTCGCGTTGGTTGAGGAGCCCTCGCTGGCGCCGCCGATGCTTACCCCACAGGGAGCGAAGGTCAAGCCGGACTGGATGTACGCATTCTTCCGAGGGCCGATCACTATTCGCCCGTGGCTGGAGGTGCGGATGCCAACCTTCGGTCTCGACGATCAGCACTGGAACGGGGTGATCGACTACTTCGCTGCCGTGTCTGGCTCTATTGGTGAGTTCCGCACTCACGAGGAGGTGCCCTCGAACGAGACCATCCAGACGGGTGAGGAACTCTTCGATCTATTGCGTTGCCAGCAGTGCCACGTGCTCGACACCATTCCTGAAGACCAGGAGCTGTCCAATCTCGCGCCAGACCTGCGGATGGCGCGAGAGCGCCTGCAACCGGACTGGATCGTCGACTGGTTGGTGAACCCCCTGGGGATTCAGCCGGGCACGCGTATGCCGACGTTCTGGACCGAGTATCCCGGGTCGTTCTATCCGCAGTTCGAGCAGGACGGAGTAGCTCAGATTGAGTCGATTCGAGACTACCTGTTGACGTTCCGCGGCGGGCCGAGCCCGATGTCCGGAAACTAGGGCTTCGGTGGGGCGTCGCGGGTCAGCTCCGCGAGAAGAGGTTATGAGACGGCCGGAGCGTAGCTCCGGCCGCTTTCATTTCTTGTAGTGCCCGCTCTCCATCACCAACCCGTAGGTCGACAGGCGCGATCGCGTCGGTGACCACCGTCACCGCCCACCCGCATCCGAGCCCGTCTAGCACCGAGTGGCGCACGCAGTAGTCCGTCGCGAGCCCAGCGACGACTACGTGAGTCACTCCCCTGCCACGTAGTTCCTCTTCCAGTGAGGTGCCATTCTCGAGCGCTCCGTCGAATGCCGAGTATCCATCGCTTTCCGGCTCGACTCCCTTGCTCACGATCTGCGCATTGGGGGGCAGGGCAAGCTTGGGGTGGAAGCGGGCGCCGTCGGACTCGGCGACGCAATGAGGGGGCCAGTCGCCATGGGGCTTGAAATGGGTGGAACTGGGCGGGTGCCAGTCGCGCGTGGCGTAGAGGGGGCAGTCGGCGGGGGAGGTGAGTAACAGCCGGTTCACGACGGGAATGACGAAATCGCCGCCGCGCACGGCGAGCGCTCCTCCAGGGCAGAAGTCTCGCTGCAGGTCGATTAATAGAAGTGCGGTTGGGTCTTGGACACCTGGGCCGGCCGTCGTGGGCATCGGTGATACATTACCACCGCGCCAACAACACTAACCCTCAGCCGACTGTCCATGGCCCCCGCCGGAGCGCTTTCGACCGACCTCTACGAATTCGCGATGGCCGCGGGCTACTACGCGAGTGCTGGCAAGGCCCACGGGTCGTTCGAGCTCTTTGTGCGGGAGCTTCCGGCGACACGTGGCTATCTTGTTGCCGCGGGTTTGGAGCCAGTGCTCGAGTTCCTCTCCTCGTGGCAATGCGCCCCGGAAGAGATCGAGTTCTTGCGGTCAGTGCCAGCGCTGTCCGGAGCTCCAGCGTCGTTCTTCGACGAGTATCTGCCAGGGCTGAGATTCAGTGGTGACGTCTGGGCCATGCCGGAGGGGACGCCGGTCTTCGCTGGAGAACCGCTGCTCCTGGTGAGGGGGGCGCTGGCCGAAGCCCAGCTGGTCGAGACAGCGCTGCTGTCGACGGTATTGTTCCAGACGTCAGTGGCTAGCCGGGCAGCACGCGTGGTCGAGGCCGCGGCCGGCCGTGCGGTAACCGAGTTCGGAGGACGTCGAGCACACGGGGTCGAGGCCGCCGTGGCGGCGGCACGCGCGGCGGTGCTGGGGGGATGTGACGCGACGTCGAGCGCCGCGGCCGGTTTCCGCTATCGGGTCCCGGTCGCGGGGACGATGGCGCATTCCTGGGTGATGGCGTCGAACAATGAGATCACGGCGTACCGTCGGTATGTTGAACTTTTTGGCGATCAGGCGGTTCTACTGATCGACACCTACGATCCGATCGTGGCGACCAACGCGATCACCGAGGCGGGACTGGCGCCGGCAGCGGTCCGTCTCGATAGCGGTGATCTCGAAGGGCTCAGCCGGGCGGTGCGTGCCCGGTTGGATGCTGGAGGATTGACCGAGACGCGGATCATCGTCAGTGGGGATCTCGACGAGTTCCGGGTTGCGGCGCTGGCGTCCTCGGGGGCACCGATCGACGGGTTTGGTGTTGGGACGGCGCTTAGCACGTCGTCCGATGCCCCGTTCTTGAGTGGTGTCTACAAGATCGTGGAGGTCGAGCAGGGTGGAGTGCTGACTCCGCTGATGAAGCTGAGCACGGGCAAGCGAACGGCGCCTGGCAGGAAACAGGTCTGGCGCCGGCGCGACGGCGGTCGGGCGGTCGGCGACACGGTCGGACTGTGTGACGAACCAGGTCCGATGGGGTTTGAACCGTTGTTGAGACAGGTCATGCGCGGAGGTGAGCGGACCGTCGCTCCGGTATCGACGCTGGAGGCCCGAAGTCGATGCCGGACGGCGGTGGCGGAACTCCCGAGTGCGGTGCGTCGCCTCGAATCCCCGGCGGTGTATCAGGTCACGCGGAGTGCGGGTCTTGACCAGCTCGCGGAGAGCGTGCTGGCTAGCCGGGCGGGAGCGGGGCCTCATGGCGAATGAGGTCTACGACGAGGATCGGAGACCGCTGGTGCATGTGGCGGAGGACGCGGACGCTCTGTCAGCTGGCCTCGCAGCGGCCTTCGTCGAAGCAGCTCAGCGGATCCTCATGGAGCGGCCGTTCTTTGTCGTGTTGCCAGGGGGGAACTCGCCTATGCCGCTCTTTGGTCGTCTGGCTTCAGACTACCGGCACGAGCTTCCTTGGGACAAGGTGCGGTTCGCCTGGGCCGACGAGCGGTGGGTGCCAGTGTCGGACAGGGCCTCGAACTTCGCCCAGGCTCGGCGGGGACTATTCGATCCCCTTGGCCTGGATGTACGTCAGGTGGCCTGCCCCGTGCCGACGGAGCTATCGGCGCCGGGAGCCGCGGCGGCAGAGTATGAACGGCGACTGCGGGATGTCTGGGCGATGAGCGACGGTCGGCCAGATTGGGTGTTGCTGGGGATCGGTGAAGACGGACACACAGCGTCACTTTTCCCGGGGGTGCGAGTGGACACGGGTGCGTGGGTGGTCGCGGTGGAGGACAGCCCTAAGCCGCCGCCTCAGCGTGTCACCATGACGTGGACGTTGCTCAGGCGGTCGAGACAGCTGCATATCGTGGCGACCGGACCAGCGAAGGCGGCGGCGGTGCGTGAGGCTAGGCGGGCGGCATCGGATCCAGTCCGATTCCCCTTGCACGGCGCGCGCCGGTGTGAAGGAGAGGTGCACTGGTGGCTCGATCGGGCCGCGGCGGGAGAAGGAGACCAGAGTGTCTGAGGGCGTGATGTCGCTGACGGTCCCGCCCTTGCTGCACACCGGCATGGTCGACGCGGCCCTGCGGTGGGAGCGCCAGCGCGGTGTGGAGCGGCTGTGGGCGCGGGATGCCGAACTCTGGACGGGGAGTGGCGAGGACCGGTGGCTTGGGTGGCTGGAGGCGCCGACCCTGGCTCCATTGGAGGAGCTGGAGGCCTTGCGGCGAGAGACCGCGGCTGAGGGGATCCGGGACGTGCTCTTGTTGGGCATGGGAGGGTCCAGTTTGGCTCCAGAGGTTCTGGGGCAGCTGCTGGCCGGCCGACCGGAGACGCGACTCCACGTGTTGGACTCGACCAACCCTGATCAAGTGCGTGGGACGGTCGATCGGGTAGATCTCGAACGTGGGCTGGTAATCGTGTCGAGCAAGTCAGGTGCCACGATGGAGACGTCGAGGCTGGCTGACTACCTACTCGAGCGGCTGGCAACGACCGTAGGCCAAGGCGGCGTAGGCAGTCGATGTCTGGCGATCACCGATCCGGGGTCGGCCTTGGAGAAGCTTGCTCGTGCCTACCGCTTTAGGCAGGTTTGGCATGGAGAGCCCACCATCGGCGGTAGATTTTCGGCGCTCTCGAACTTCGGTCTAGTGCCGGCTGCGGTGACCGGGCTCAATATCAGGCGACTTGTCGCCGAGGCGCAGGCGATGGCAGCCGCGTGTGGTCCCGAGGTCCCGGTCACTGAGAATCCAGGCTTGCGCCTGGGGCTGTTGCTCGGCGTAGCGGCGCAGATGGGGCGAGACAAGGTGACCCTGGTGCTGGCTCCCGAATTGGCGCCGCTGGGCTGGTGGGTCGAACAGTTGGTTGCCGAGTCCACCGGTAAGGCGGGGCAAGGTGTGATACCGATCGTGGACGAGCCGCTCGGAACATCCGACGTGTACGGTCAGGATCGGGTGTTCGTGTACGTGCGTGATGGAGCCGACTATACGCTCGATAAGCCAGTCGCGGCGCTCGCTGCCGCTGGTCATCCGGTAGCAAGTTGGACGATGTCTGAGCGTGTAGGGGTGGCCGCCGAGTTCTTCCGCTGGGAGATCGCCACCGCTGTTTGTGGTGCGGTCCTGGACGTGAACCCTTTCGACCAGCCGGACGTGGAGGCTAGTAAGGTCGAGAGCCGAAAACTGATGCGCAGCTACGAGGAGCACGGGAACCTGCCCGCTACTTACGAGCGGGCGCGAGATGGTGCGGTGTCGGTGATCTGGGCCGCGGAGCGGCCAGAGAAGGCTGATGCCGGGAGGACAACGGTCGAAGCGCTGATCTCCGCCCATCTTGCGCTGCTGGGGCCCGGAGATTACTTCGCCTTACTCCTGTACCTGCGTCGTGACGCTGAGACGATGGCGGCCTCTGCGCGGATTCGGGCGGCAGTGCGGGAGGGCTGTGAGGTGGCGACTGTGGTCGGCTTCGGACCGAGGTTCCTCCATTCGATTGGACAGCTCTTCAAGGGAGGGCCGGACAGCGGGGTGTTCTTGCAGGTGACCATCGAGGAGGTTGAGGACGTGCCGATTCCGGACCATCCGTATTCATTCGGGGTGGTGCAAGCGGCGCAGGCTCAGGGCGATGCCCAGGTGCTCGAAGCACGGGGCCGGGGGCTACTCAGGGTTCAGCTGACAGGGGATGTGGACCAGGGGTTGCGCCGGTTGGAATCGCTCATCGTCGCGGGGCTGGCCGGTCGTCAGTGACCCGTCCATCGCGGCCGCTGTTTCGCCACGAAGGACCGCACCGCTTGTTGGAAGTCGTGGCTGGTGTAGCACTGGGTGATGAGGTCGTAGGCGAGTTCCGGAGAATCTCGACCCGATCGTTCGAGTCTCCTGACCAACTCCTTCGTGGCCTGCAAGGTGAGCGGAGCGTTGTTGGCCAGGGTCGCCGCAGTCTCGCTGACGAGCTGGTCGAGCTCCTCTGCGGGGACGACACGGGTTGCGACACCGAGGCGGAGCGCCTCATCAGCGTCCAGTAGACGGCCGGTGTACATCAGGTCCTTGACTCGGGCTGGTCCGACGAGGGCCAGGAGCCGTGCACAGTTGGCCGCCGACAGGCAGTTGCCGAGGGTGCGCGCGACCGGGATGCCCAGCCGCGCGTCTGGACCGCAGAGGCGCATGTCGCACGCTACGGCGATCATGAAGCCGCCACCGACCGCGGGCCCCTGGACCCGGGCGATCGTCGGCACCGTGACTGCTTCGAGGCGTCCGACGACTTCGTCGATCCGGGTCTCGTAGGCGATCGCGTCGTCACGGGTCTTAAGCGAGGTGAACTGGGAGATGTCGGTGCCGGCGATGAAGGCCCGATCGTCTATCCCGCGGAGCACGAGGACCCGGATGGTCTCGTCGTCGTCCACGGTGTCACAAGTTGCGATCAGGTCGTCGTACATCGCCCAGGTCATGGCATTGCGTGCTTCCGGACGGGTAAAGGTCAGCGTGGCGACGGCGTCGGCGACTGCGAAGGTCGTGTGAGAGGTGGACACGAAGTGCAACTCCTCGGCCGGGCCGGCGATGAGCACCCGGGGGCGTAGGTGAACGATACGATGGCGAAACCACTTGACGGGGTACGCGTGATCGACCTGACTCAGGTCATGGCCGGTCCCTTCTGCGCAATGTTACTGTGCGACATGGGCGCCGATGTAATCAAGGTCGAGCCGCCCGGCGGGGATTCTACCCGCGGTATGCCTGGGGCGATTGGGAGCGATAGCCCCAGCTTCAATGCGGTGAACCGGGGAAAGCGCGGCATTGTCATCGATCTTAAGCACCCCGGCGGGATCGGTGTCGTGCGACGTCTCGTCACGAAGGCCGATGTACTCGTCGAGAACTACAGGCCTGGCACTCTGGCAAAGCGCGGCCTTGGGTATGAGGAGCTTTGCGCGAGCCATCCGGAGCTGGTTTATGCCTCTGTCTCGGGCTACGGGCAGACCGGACCGGACGCCGCCAAAGGTGGCTTTGATCTGGTGGCCCAGGGGGTGTCCGGCCTAATGTCGGTCACCGGCGAAGCTGGACAGCCGCCGGTGAAGGTCGGCGTGCCCATCACCGACCTAGGCGCGGGGTTGTTCGCTGTTACCGGAATCCTCGCGGCGTTGCTCGCACGCGACCGGACCGGCCGGGGCCAACGGGTAGATACTTCGTTGGTCGACGCCGGTGTAGCGCTTTCGGTGTGGGAGGCGACCCAGTACTTCTCGGGCCGTGGGGTTCCGGAGCCTCTAGGATCGGCGCATCGGATGAACGCGCCCTATGAGGCGATCCGGTGCGCCGATGGCTATATGACGATCGGGGCCGCCAACGACCGGAGCTTCGAGCGGCTCTGTGACGCGCTTGGACATCGGGAGTGGGCTTCTGTTCCTGAGTTCGCCGACAATGCGGAGCGGGTGCGCCACCGAGAGGACCTGGCGGAGCGAATCTCGGCGGTCATGGTTACGCACGACCGACGTCACTGGCTCGAGATTCTGGAGCGGCACAAGGTGCCGTGTGGGCCGATCAACGACTACGCGGAGGTGATGGCCGATCCGCATGTGCGTGCTCGAGAGCTCGTCGTGGAGACGGATCATCCGACCTTGGGGCGAATCGACACGCTGGGGACGCCGGTGAAGCTCTCCGACACCCCCCTTCAGCCGGGACGGCCTGGACCGACCTTGGGGCAACACACCGACGAGTTGCTGACTGAGACAGGCTATACGAAGGAGGAAATCGTCGGGCTACGCGAGACAGGGGCGGTTGGATAGTTCAGCCGTGTTCGTCGGATCTGAATCGGCAGTGGGAGTATGGACATGGCGGAACGGACGCATCGGATTGCAGTGATTCCAGGAGATGGAATTGGGAAGGAAGTGGTCCCGGCGGCACAGTTAGTGCTAGACGCGGCGGGGGCGTCATTCGGGGCGCGCTTCGAGTGGGCCTTTTTCGATTGGTCCTGCGAACGATACTCGGACACCGGCAGCATGACTGGGGGCGCCGATGTCGAGGAGCTGCGGCGGTTCGACGGGATCTTCTTAGGCGCGGTCGGCTACCCTGGGGTGCCTGACCACGTCTCGCTATGGGGCCTATTGATCCCGATTCGTCGCCAGTTTGGGCAGTACGTGAACCTGCGGCCGGTCCGGCTCTTCCCGGGAGTGCGGACGCCGCTGGCTGACCGTGGGCCGGCAGATATCGACTTCGTTATCGTCCGAGAGAACAACGAGGGCGAGTATTCCGAGATAGGAGGACGGCTCTACGAGGGCACTGACGCCGAGCTCGCTGTGCAGCAGTCAGTGTTCACGCGAGAGGGGGTGGACCGGGTCTTGCGCTATGCCTTTGAGTTAGCGCAGTCACGTCCGGACCGGCACCTGACCTCCGCGACTAAGTCCAACGGGATCATCCACACCATGCCGTTTTGGGATGAGCGGTTCGCGGCGATGGCCGCGTCGTACCCCGATGTGGAGACCGACCAATATCACATCGACATCCTTGCGGCGCATCTCGTGCAGCACCCAGACTGGTTTGACGTGATCGTGGGGAGTAATCTCTTTGGTGACATCCTGTCGGATCTCGGACCTGCCGTCGCTGGGTCGATAGGTCTCGCTCCGGGCGCAAACCTAAATCCAGACCGCACGGCGCCGTCGATGTTCGAACCGGTCCACGGCTCAGCCCCGGACATTGCCGGTCAGGGCGTGGCGAACCCGATCGCTCAAATCCTGACTGGGGTGATGATGCTCGAGCACCTGAAGGAGGCTCAGGCCGCCCTGGCAGTTGCCCAGGCGGTGGAGCGGGTGCTGGAAGCGGGGACGGTGCGAACGGGCGATCTGGGAGGTAACGCGACGACGGCTGATATGACCGCTGCCGTGATCGCCGCCCTGGACGGGTGAGCAGATGGGGCGCCGCGGTCGCCGCGGCGCCCCATCTGCCTACAGGTTGAAGCCGCGCTCGTTGTGGAGCGCGATATCGAGGCCCGTGCTTTCCTCCTCGGCGGTGACCCGTATCCCGATCGTCGCGTCGACAATCTTGACCAGGATGGCCGTCAGGATTCCGGAGTACGCCAACGTGACGATCACGCCGACTGTCTGCCAGAAGACCTGGTTGGCGATGTTCAGGTCGGCTATTGATCCACCAAGCGCGCTCGATGCAAACACGCCGGTCAGAATCGCCCCCACGATGCCCCCGATGCCGTGGACGCCGAACACGTCGAGCGAGTCGTCGTAGCCGAGCCGCTGCTTAAGGCTGTTGGCGCCCCAGTAGCAGAGAATGCCTGAGGCCAGGCCGATAGCCAAGGCCCCGATCGGGCCTACGAAGCCGGATGCGGGAGTGATGGCGACTAGGCCGGCGACCGCCCCGGTCGCGATACCCAGAGCGCTCGGTTTCCCGCGGCCGGCCCACTCCATCATCATCCAGGTGAAGCCGGCCATCGCAGTGGAGATGTGGGTGACCGCCATGGCCATCCCAGCCGCCCCGTCGGCAGCGAGCTGACTGCCGGCATTGAATCCAAACCAGCCGACCCAGAGCATCGACGCGCCAACTACAGTCAGCACCAGACTGTTGGGGGACATCGGGGCATCAGGGTACCCGTGTCGTTTTCCCAGCATGATGCAAAGGACGAGCGCTGCGATGCCAGCATTGATGTGGACGACGGTGCCGCCCGCGAAGTCCAGGACGCCGTTGGGACCCAAGTCGGCAAGGAAGCCGCCGCCCCAAACCCAGTGGGCGACCGGTGCGTAGACTACGCTGACCCACAGCGCCATAAACACCATCATTGCGGAGAACTTCATCCGCTCGGCGAACGCGCCGACGATCAGGGCCGGGGTGATGATCGCGAAGGTTAACTGGAACATCTGGAACACGGATTCGGGAATCGTGCCAGATACCGTGTCCACCTCGACTCCGGACAGGAAGAATTTACCCATACCGATGAAGCTGTTCAGGCTGCCGCCGTCGCCGAACGCCAGTCCGTAGACGTAGGCTGTCCACAGAATGGTGACCATGCAAGTAATGGCGAAGCACTGCATCATCACCGACAGCACGTTCTTGGTGCGGACCAGTCCCGCGTAGAAGAGTGATAGCCCTGGGATGGTCATGAACAGTACGAGCACGCTGGAGGTCAGCATCCAGGCGGTGTCGCCAGAGCTAAGTTCATCCTGGGCGGCGGCGAGCGATGGTGCGCCGAACAGTAAGGCCGCGGTGAAGAGTGGCACGCCGGTGGTCCGTGTTAGCCTCATAATTGTCTCCTTCCCCCTCTGCTGGAGCGCTGTGCTGTCAGATTGCGTCTTCGCCCATCTCGCTGGTACGGATGCGAATCGCTTGCTCCATGTTGCTGACAAAGATCTTGCCGTCGCCGATCGCGCCGCTCCGCGCCGCAGTCTTGATGCCGTCGATGACCGCTTCGGCCTGGTCGTCACCCACCACGATGTCGAGCTTGACCTTCGGAATGAAGTCGACGGTGTACTCGGCGCCTCGATAGATCTCGGTGTGGCCCTTTTGTCGTCCAAAACCCTTGACCTCGGTCACCGTCATGCCGGTGACGCCGAGTCCAGACAACGTGTCACGCACCTCGTCGATGGCATGGGGCTTAATGATCGCTGTGATGAGCTTCATCTGGCTCTCCTTCGCTGAGGACTCAGTCACGCGCGCTCGTTCTACGCACTTTCGTGGCAGTCGAGCGCGCCCGCAGAGGAGGTAGTCAATTACCGAGTGCCGCAACTATACAGCAGCGGCAGAGCAGTTGTCGAAGGGAGTGAGTCGTGAGGCTGCATGGCGCAGCCCTGACATTTGTCACGGGACCGCCAACCAATTGCCAGCTATCGAGCCGAAGGAGTCCCACGTGGGCTTTGGGCCAAAGCCTCCAGGGAATCACTAGGGTAGGGCGCCGTTGCGCGTGACCAATTCCTGGGCGACCAGGGCCCGGGTTTGAATGAGACCCTCTGGGGTGGGGAGCGTCCTTCGCACCCAGGTCAGGGCGTCCTCGAGAGATTGGCTC
>DEAA01000017.1:17411-19223 GCA_002346545.1 Acidobacteria bacterium UBA2994 | reverse complement strand
CGTCCTCGAGAGATTGGCTCGCGTCCAATGGAGAGTCGTCAGACAGCGCCGTGATTACCTCTGTTACCTCCCGCTGAATGCGGTCGGCGGCCGAATGTAATGTCAGGCTGGCGAGCGCGGTCTGGAGCGTCACGTCGGTTGAGCGTGAGCCAGCTAGCTTCAGCACCCGGAGAACTGTGCTTTCGGCTCGATAGGTCTCGATCGCGATGTCCGCCAGGCTCGAGAGATACTGCTGATTCGCGGGGGCCAGCAGCACCTCGCTCTCCAGGTTCTCCCAGACTTGCCCTAGCGTGAAGAAGAAGATCTGTTTGAAACCTGGTAGATGTGCCTCCATCGACTCCAGGGTCCGAGTGGCCGTGGCAGTGGTGGGCATGCTGACCGACCTGAACGACCCAAACCTGCTGACCGTCTCACGCCACGGCAGGAGCCCACGCTCGGTACGTTTCAACATCGTCTTTGCGATGCTCAGCCGGCAGATTTCGCTCGTGCCTTCGTAAATGCGGGTGATACGGGAGTCGCGATACCATCTGGCGGCGGGGTACTCCTCGCTGTAGCCGTTTCCGCCATACACCTGCAACGCCTCGTCTGCTAATTCGCTGTAGGTCTCCGACCCGATGACCTTGGCCATTGCGCATTCCATCGAAAATTCGGCCAGGGTTTTGAGCTTAAGGTCAAGCGCGTTGTCGTCGTCCGACTGTGCCGATTCGGCTGCCGTGTAGACTAGGCCCGCCGTGCGATAGGCGACCGATTCTGCGCTGTAGGCGCGAGCGGCCATGTCGGCCAGCTTGCGCTTAATCAGCCCGAAGTCCGCGATCGGCTGGCCGAACTGCCGCCGTTCCGTGGCGTACTGCGTGGTTGTCGCGAGGATCTTTTTCGAGGTGCCCGCGCAGTTGGCTGACATCTTCATGCGGCCCAGGTTGAGCGTGCACATGGCCACCTTGTGGCCTTTGCCTACATCGCCAAGCAGGTTGCCTACCGGGATAGCGACGTCGTCGAGCTGCAGGGCGCACACGGAAGAGCCCTGCAGGCCAAGGAGCTTCTCGTGTCCTCCGACCGAGAGTCCCGGGCTGTCCCGTTCGAGGAGAAAAGCCGAGAAAGCCGTGCCGTCGACTTTAGCGAAGAGGATGAACAGGTCGGCCCAGCCCGCATTGGTGATCCACTGCTTGGATCCGTTAACGATGTAGTGCGTCCCTTCTGCGTTGAGCACCGCGCTGGTAGTGATGTTCATCGCGTCCGAGCCAGAGGCTGGTTCGGTCAGGGCGAAGGCGGCCATTAGCTCGCCGGTCATGCAACCCTCGAGATAGCGGTCTATTTGGTCCTTGGTGCCGAAGTTGATCAGCGGAAGGGTTCCGATGCCCTGGTGGGCGAAAACCGTCGATGACAAGCCGCCCAGATAGGACCGGCACTCGCTCATGCCAGCCATCGCAAGGACGCTAAGGCCAAGTCCGCCGAAGGCCTCTGGCACCTCGGCCGCGAAGATGCCTAACTCGGCTGCCTTTTTGAACAGCGGGCGGATCACGTCGATGTTCCGCGCATCGACCTCGTCGAGTAGCGGCGATACCTCCTGCTCTGCGAACTCCTTGATGGATTGGACGAGCAGGCGTTCGGTGTCGCCCATGTCCTCGGGGCAGACGACATCCTCGGGGCCGACTGTTTCAAGCAGAAAGCTGGCGCCGTGCTGTTGAGGGAGAACGGTCATGGAGACTCTCCGGGTTAAGGGTGAGAGGAACCGTCACGAAAAAAAGGGTGACTCTTTGTCACCCCTTGGGTCGGTGTTCTGCGGAAATGTGGTTGCGGGGGGGGGATTTGAAC
>DEAA01000017.1:5854-17089 GCA_002346545.1 Acidobacteria bacterium UBA2994 | reverse complement strand
CCTTTGGGTTATGAGCCCAACGAGCTACCGGACTGCTCCACCCCGCGTCAAGTGCCTGATAACACAAGCGTTGAGGCATGGTACCATGCTCCCAGGACGCGGTCAACGACCGTCCACGGATGCTCAGCGAACGCCGGAGCGGTCGGTGAAGATGAACACGCGTTCTCCACGACGGATGAGCCCCAGCTCGCTGCGCGCAAGTTCCTCGATGGCGGTGGGATCGTCGCGTAGGCGTCGTGCTTCGTTGACCAGCATCCAGTTCTGGTGCTGCAGCTGCGCGATGTCGTTGGCCAGGTCTCGTTGGGCCTGCCGCGCGCGCGAGGTTGCCAGCCACCCGCGTTCCCCGATTAAGGCGTTCGCGATAAGTACCGCTGCGCCGAGTGCGGCCACCCAACGCAACGCCTGCTGCCCGAGCGAAGGTGGCGCGTTGGCTGGGCGCACCTTGGTCGCGCCCGTACGCGCCGGCCGTAGCGGCAGTGTGGGCTGACGCGGCGCCCGCGGGCGAGTCGCTGAGGACCGCGCCGGGGACGAGGAGGACTGAGCGCGTCGCGGCATGTATGCGTAGTTTCGGACCGAGACGAGAACAAGATTAGGGCTGTGGACGGAATGACTACGAAGGCCATCGTTGTGCTCGTGACTTGGCCAGGCGAAGCCGACGTGCAGGCGTTCGCTCGGGCACTGCTCGAGGCCCGAGTCGCGGCCTGTGTCAGCGCGCTACCGCAGATGGACTCGTTCTATCGATGGGACGGGCGCGTTGAGCGAGGGCGTGAGCGCCAGCTGCTGATCAAGACCCAGGCGGTGCGGCTAGAGGCGCTGCGTCTGATGGTGAATGATCTGCATCCCTACGACACACCGGAGTTTCTGGTAGTGCCGGTGATCGGGGGAGATGAGCGCTATCTCGACTGGATCGAGGGTGCCGTCGAGCTGGATACTTCTCCCACGGCGGATTCCTGAACAGGGCGCCTGATCCTCATGGCTGAATCGTCTTCGCCCGACTCGCTACCGGTACTGCCGGTCGTGGGGCAGAAACACGGGCGTCCCGGGACCTCCGATGGCCTGGGGGCGCTTCTGCGCACCGCCCTAAGGTCTTGGCTCGGTCGCTCGACGGCCGTCGCGGTACTGGCCAAATTGACCGTCTCGCTCTTCGGTGATTCAGCGCCGAGGTGGCTGCGTGTAGTCGACTCCGCCGCGACGATCATCCTGGTCATAGCTTTCGGCGTGTTCTTGCTCAGGGTCGTGGCGCTGCTTCAGCGAAGGGTGCTGTGGCGAGTCCGTCGGAAACTGGTCCTCTCGTACCTCCTTATTGGGTTCGTCCCGATTCTTCTGCTGGTCTCCTTCTTCCTGCTTGCGGGTACCCTCCTGCTGTCCACGGTCACCTCGCTCCTAGTCCAGCTCAGCTTCGAAGATGTCATCGATGACGTCGGTGGTTTCGTCCGGGCTACGTCGATCGAGCTTGGTGCTCACGACAGGCCGTTGATGGCGAGTGCGCTGCTCGAGCAGCGCGTGTCGACGCTTAGCGAACGCTATCCGGAGGCTGGGATCACGGTGCGTGGTCTCGACCCGTCCGTCGCGGAAACCAGGCTCCAGGCAGGGGTCGGGGCGTGGCCTATGGATCCTGTGGCTAACTGGGTCACCGATTTGACTCAAGGGCTCGTAATTGTGGATACGCCGCAGGGGCGCCGGGTGACCGCACGCGGGACGGCTCCTCTCATGCTAGATGGGCGTCGCTTCCTGGTCATTGCGGATCTGCCGGTGTCGGACACGGTGCTGACTCGCATGGAGCGAGCGACCGGGGTCGAACTGCTCACGATCGGTGGGTCGCCGGTGTCCGCGGGCGTCCCCGACGCGGCCGAGATGCCGGACGTGCAATTCAGATCGGCGCCGACTGAATCTTCATTGACCTCGGGGTTGCCGTCTATAGCGTTCCTGGACCTGCTCGAGTGGAGTACCGGCGAACATGTCAGCGGTGCGGTGTCGTTCCTGGTTCAACCGGTGGTGTTCTACCGCCAGGTGGTGCAGGGTGGAAATTCTAGCTACGCGGGCGCATTGCTGTTCGTGCTGATGGCGATCGGCGCGATGTTTCTCACTATCGAGGCGGTCGCCCTTGTGATGGGGTTCGCGCTGGCGAAATCCATTACGGGGGCGGTACATGAGCTGTTCACGGGAACCGAGCGAGTTCGGCAGGGGGACCTCGATCATCGAATCCAGGTCGCGACACGTGACCAGCTAGGCGAGTTGGCCAAGTCGTTCAATGCCATGACCGGGAGCATCGCAGATTTACTGCAAGAGGCAGAAGAAAAGCGCCGGCTCGAGGAGGAGTTGCGTATCGCTCGCGAGATCCAGATGTCGTTGCTCCCAGACGCACCGGTGAGTCTGCCCGGGTTGGCTGTCACTGCGCTGTGCCGGCCGGCGCGCGAGGTGGGCGGGGACTACTACGATTTCGTCGCCCTCGACCAGCACAGACTCGGGGTTCTGGTGGCCGACGTGTCCGGGAAAGGGACATCGGCGGCGCTCTACATGGCCGAGCTGAAGGGATTGATCCTGTCCTTAGGGCAGGTCTACGACAGCCCTAAACGCCTCCTGATCGAGGTCAATCGGATTCTCTCGACGGAACTCGATAACCGAACCTTCATTACCATGACCTATGCCGTGGTCGACCTCCGGGCCCGGACGCTTACCTACGTTCGTGCGGGCCACACCCCGTTGATGCATGTCTCATCACAGGGACCGCTTCGGGGCCAAGCACAGGTCTTGGTACCTAGTGGACTTGTGGTGGGATTGCAGCTCGAGGGCATCGAGACGCGGTTCGCCGAGCTGCTCGAGGAGTGCACGGTTCAGATCGCCCAAGGCGATCTCTTTGCGCTCTTCACCGACGGAATCACCGAGGCGATGAACGAAGACCTGGATCTCTTCGGCGAGGAGCGGCTCGGTCGTCTGCTTGCAGAGCATGCGCAACTGTCATCCGAGGATCTGCGCGAGCGTATTCTCGGCGCAGTCGATGCGTTCGCTGGAGGGGCGGACCAGCACGACGACATCACCATCGTTCTGCTGCGAGTCGACGCCCTTGGGGGCGCGACAGCGTGACCACGTCCAAGATTGTGGTCGTGTTCCAGACCCAGTCGGCGATTGAGGCAGATGTTGTTCGGGGCTTGCTGCGGACTCGCGGGATCGAGGCGATTACGTCGATCGATGCGCCCCAGACGATTTTCCCGCTTGGTGGCCTGAGCGGGGCGAGCCTGGCCGTTCGCTCAGAGGAGGCCGATCGCGCTCGCGAGCTCATCGAGGAATTTCGGCCCGAGGTCTCGCTGGAACTCACCAGTATCCGTGACGAGTTTCGCTCGGTGGAGGGTGCCATCGCCTACCGCTTCTCGGATCCGGGGCTGCTAGAGCACGCACTGACCCATCGTTCCCGGGCGCACGAAGACGCGAGCGGAGGGGTGCGGGACAACGAGTCGCTGGAGTTTCTGGGGGATGCCGTGCTGGGGCTCATCATTGCGGATCGCCTTTTCAGAGAATGTCCGGAATGGAACGAAGGCCAGAAGTCCAAGGCGAAGGCAATGCTGGTATCTACCACGGCGTTGGCCCGTATCGGTGAACAGGTCGGCCTGGGCGAGCATCTGCTGCTGGGGCGCGGGGAGGAGAAAACCGGCGGACGTCGGAAGCGTTCCCTAATCGCCGACACCTTCGAGGCGGTGGTGGCCGCGGTCTATCTAGATGGTGGCATCAAGGCGGCGGACCAGTTCATCGAGCGCTGGTTCCGAGAGTCGCTAGACGCCGTGCGGCAAGGCGAATTAGCCGCGGGGCTGCAGACCGATTACAAGTCGGCGCTACAGGAATCGATGCAAGCGCGCGAACTCGGCTTGCCCCGCTATCGGCTGGTCGGAGAGGCGGGTCCTCCGCACCGAAGAGTGTTCACGTCCGAGGTGGTCGCGGGAGAGCGGAAGCTCGGCAAGGGGGATGGCCGGAGCAAGAAGGAGTCGGAACAGCAGGCGGCGCAGCAGGCGTTGGAATACTTTTCCGCGAACGAGGGCTAGTCGATCTCGATCATGCCCCAGGATCGCTCCTGCGCCGGAGGGGTTGCCACGCTCGGCTCCGCGAGCAGGGCTGGCTCCATGTACGGGAACCGCGCCACGGCATACTCTTGCGCCTCACGTGCGAGGTCCTCGTCGCGGGGCGGGTGCGCCAGGCCGTGCAGTCGGACCCAGAGCCGCAACAGTGGATCCGAGAAGCTGTAGCGCTTCTGTTGCACCTGAAGCAGGTCGACATCCTCGAGCCACGAGAGATAGTCCTTGGTCGATCCCGGGGTTCGGCCCAGCCGTTGCGCGATCTCGGTCAGCGTGAGCGGCTCCTGGTGCGAGAGTACCTGCAGGATCGCCTTGAGTGCCCCATAGCCGCGGGCTCGATGCAGACGCAGCTCGTAAGAGAAGCGACAGGCCATCGACAGCGGCGTTCCCGGTGCTAGCTGTGAAGCCAGCGCGCTAACGGGGTCACCAGAGCCCATCGCCTTGGTAGCGGCGGCAAGGAGTTGGAGGTACAGCGGTCGGCCGTCGGTGAGCGCGTGAAGGATGCGGCTTAATTCGAGTCGCTCGTCTGCGCTTTCACCGAGTTCGAGAGGAAGGAGCGCCGTCGAGACCTCGGCCGGAGTGAGCGGCGGAATGTGAATGAACTCGAATTGCTCGGGAGCGTCTCGGAAGAGCCGGTGTGTCCTGGTCACGAAACGGGTTGTCAGGACGAAACGGTTGGGGCCGGTGCAGAGCGTCGCCCAGAGTTCGCGCAATGCTCCCCGAAGGCCAGGAAAGCTCTCGAACGTGCGCACCTCCAAGGCTTCGTCAAGCAGAAAGGTGACACCTTCCCCAGTTGGAGTTCGGGCCTCTTGCAGGAACCGACACACGCGGTCGAAGGCGATGCGGGCGGAACGTTGTCCCTCCTCGGGCTGGAGCTTGCTTGGCGTGTCGCTGTGGGTGGCCGCCGTGATGGATGAAAGGAAACCTTCCGGAGTTGTCGCCACCCGCTCTACGTCGAGATACTCCGCGGAGGTCCCGAGGTGCTGCTGGAGCCGTTGCAGCAGAGTGGTCCGGCCGCTGCCGCAGCCCCCGACGAGCACCGGGACCCGGGCGGGGGACGCGTCCAGCGCGGTGATGATTCTCCGTTCGATCGCGGGGCGTTCAGCCAGCACTCGTTTTCTTCGACGCGACCGTTTGCGCGGTCGTTTGAGATAGTGGATGACGACTTGGAAGGATAGAACTTAAAGAATGCGTGAGCCGATTGTCAAACCTCGTTTCGGAGGTGCGCGCGTATTTCGTGCTTGACTTTCAGGACCCTTCGATGAGGGGGTGACACGAGACGCCGGAACGGTCGTTGCTCGGGGTGGGCCGAGTCGTGCGTGCCGGTAGTCCTTCTGCTACGATCGGTCGCTTCGGGTTGTGGCGAGCGGGTCTGGCCGCGTCGCCTCCACAGTCAGAGGAACAGTGTGAACATCGCGGTGATTGGCGCCCAGTGGGGCGACGAGGGAAAGGGCAAGATCGTAGACCTGCTGACAGGACACGTGTCGGTGGTCGCGCGTTATCAAGGCGGGCACAACGCGGGACATACCGTGATCGTGGGCGAGGAGCGGTTCATTCTGCATCTGTTGCCGTCCGGTATTCTGCATCAGGGTGTGCGCTGCATCATCGGTAATGGTGTCGTAGTCGATCCAGACGCGCTCTTCAAGGAAGTCGACCTGTTGGAGACGCAGGGGATCGACGTTGGCGACCGCCTGCTCATCAGTGACAAGGCGCATCTCATTTTGCCCTATCACCGTGAGCTCGAGGTGCTGTCCGAGGCTCGGCGGGGCGACCGGAAGATAGGGACCACGTCGCGTGGCATCGGGCCCAGCTATGAGGACAAGGTTGGCCGTCGGGGTATTCGCCTCGCGGACTTGTCCGACCGGACCGACGATGGTCCGCTAGCGCACGCGATACGCGAGAACGTTTCGGTGCGTAATCGCGCGGTGGGCGGAGCGGAAGTGGGCTGGCGCGTCGTGCATAGCGAGGTTAGGGCTGCGTGGGATCGCCTCGAGCCATGGGTGGGCGATGCGTCCCTGGCTCTAACTCGCGAGATCGAGGCGGGATCGTGCGTGCTGTTCGAAGGCGCGCAAGGGACGATGCTGGACATTGACCATGGGACCTATCCCTTCGTCTCGTCCTCGAATGGGACTGTTGGCGGGATCTGCACCGGACTGGGCGTGGGACCGAGGGCAGTCGGTGCCGTGCTCGGCATAGCCAAGGCCTATACCACCCGCGTGGGAGAGGGACCGCTGCCGACCGAGCTGCACGGCCCTGAGGGTGACGAGTTGCGCGAGAGTGGCCGCGAGTACGGCGCTTCGACCGGTCGGCCGCGCCGCTGTGGCTGGTACGACGCTGTGGCGGTACGCTATGCGGTCCGGATTAATGGGATCGATGCGCTAGCGTTGACCAAGATGGATGTCCTCGACGGCCTCGCGGAGATCCCGATCTGCACCGGCTATCGCTACCACGGCGGCGTGATCACCGAGTTTCCCTCGAACGGCTCTGCACTGTCGGAGTGTGAGCCGATCTACGAGCGGCTTCCCGGATGGGATTCTCCGACGGCAGGGATACGTCGGTATGAAGACCTGCCCGCGGCGGCGCGGACCTATGTGAGCCGCCTCGAAGAAGTGACGGGGGTTCCGGTCGCGATTGTGTCGACCGGGTCGGATCGCGCTGACACGATCCTGGTTAAAGACGGGCTGATCGACCGCTGGCAACTCGAACGAACCGTAGCGGCCCCAGCGCCCTGACCGTCTCTCCTGGTTGGTCTCGCTCCGGCGTTGCGCGTTAGGAGATGATCCGTTTCGTCTCTGAGGAGAACCGATGCAATCTGCGACCAGGGTGCAATGGCGACTGGCGATGCTATTGACCGCGGTGTTGTTCTGGATTGGCTGTAGCGAGGCTGGTCCGACCGCCGACGACGCGGAGCTGTTCCTGGCCGACGCTGAACAGGAGCTGCTGTCGCTCTGGATAGACGCGGGACGTGCCGCTTGGGTGCAGAGCACCTACATCACCGAAGAAACCACGCGAATGGCGGCTGACGCGCAGACCGCGGTCATTGGGGCCACGATGCGACTAGCCTCCGAGGCTGCTCAGTTTGACCAGGTCGACCTGCCACAGGAGCTTCGGCGCAAGCTGCTGCTCCTAAAGACGTCGATGGGAGTGGCCGCGCCGTCCGATTCGGCATTGCAGGCTGAGCTCTCCCAGATCACGACTGGCATGGAGAGCACGTATGGCCGCGGCGTCTACTGCCCCGGGGGTGACGACAGGTGCCTGTCTCTGCCGGAGATGGAGCGGCGCCTGGCCGAGAGCCGGGATACTGACGAGTTGCTCGATTTGTGGCTGGGGTGGCGCCAGGTAGCTCCGCCGATGCGGAGCTCGTACGTGCGCTTCGTGGAACTGGCGAACGCAGGTGCCAAGGAGCTTGGCTTCGTCGACCTCGGGGAGATGTGGCGGGCCGGGTATGACATGTCACCCGACGCATTCACCGCAGACCTAGAGCGCCTCTGGGGACAGGTACGCCCGCTCTACGAGGCGCTGCACTGCCACGTCCGCGCCGGTCTGGCGGCGGAGTATGGTTCGGCCGTCGTGCCCGAGGACGAACCGATTCCTGCGCATCTGCTGGGGAACATGTGGAGTCAGACCTGGTCGAACATCTATGACCTGGTGGCTCCTCCGAACGCCGATCCCGGCTATGACCTGACGGCGCTGCTTGAGTCGAATCGCGTCGATGAGCTCGAGATGGTGCGCTATGGTGAGCGGTTCTTTAGTTCGCTCGGCTTCGATCCGCTACCCGAGACCTTCTGGCAGCGATCGCAGTTCGTCCAGCCGCAGGACCGAGACGTGGTCTGCCACGCAAGCGCATGGGATCTGGACTATGAGTCGGATATTCGGATCAAGATGTGCATCGGCATCAACGATGAAGACTTCGTTACGATCCACCACGAGCTGGGCCACAACTACTACCAGCGAGCATATCAGGAGCAGTCTCCACTCTTTCGAACCGGCGCGAACGACGGCTTCCATGAAGGGATTGGTGACACGATCGCACTGTCGATCACGCCCGAGTATCTTTCGGAGGTCGGGCTGCTCAGCTGGGTGCCGCCGTCTGACAACGACCTTGGCTTGTTGATGCGCCTGGCGCTCGACAAGGTGGCCTTCCTGCCGTTCGGTCTAATGGTGGATCAGTGGCGATGGAAGGTGTTCTCGGGAGAGATTGAACCGGAGGCTTACAACCAGGGGTGGTGGGATCTTCGTACACGGTACCAGGGCATTCGGCCGCCGGTACGGCGCAGCGAAGCCGACTTTGACCCGGGCGCGAAGTATCACATTCCGGCCAACACGTCGTATACACGCTACTTCCTCGCCCACATCCTCCAGTTTCAGTTCCACCGTGCGCTCTGCGACGCCGAGAGTTTTGAGGGCCCACTGCATCGCTGTTCCATCTATGGAAGCGGCGAGGCGGGGTTGCGCCTACGGCGGATGCTGGAACTCGGGGCCAGTGAGCCGTGGCCCGACGCTCTGGAGCAGGTCACCGGACGTCGAGAAATGGACGCGACGGCGATGCTCGACTACTTTGCTCCACTCAAGCGGTGGCTGGATGGGCAGAACGCCGAACGGTCGTGCGGCTGGCCAGCCACCACTCCAATCCGATCTAACTAGCCAGCGTCCGGGTTCAAAGTCTTCCGTACCAGATCCGGCGGCTCTTCGAGACGACGGGGACGCCCAGCGCGCGGAGCAGGGCTCCGGGCGCTCGATCCTTTACGACAACGGTCCGTCGGGCGACCCGGCGTGCTTGGGCGATGTCTGCTCGAGTGGGACGATCGGGGACGGCGAGGCGCCGCACAAGGTCGAGGCCGTGGGTGGCGAGGATAGGGGTCTCGAACATCGGGTCGAGATATACGACGTCCCAGCTTTTGTCGTCAAGGGTCGGTAACAGATTGCGGTAGTTGGTGGCCCGCACTCTCACGCGACGCATCGCCCCTACGAGGTCTGAATCGCGGTGTTGGTATCGGCGCAGCCCGTGTGCGACGAGCTCCGCCAGCACGGGAGAGGCCTCGAGCGCGTCTACCGCGCCAGTCGTACCAACCACGTGCGCCGCTACGATGGCGTCCGCGCCGAGTCCACAGGTGCAATCGAGAAATCGGTCTCCTGACGCCAGGGCGGCAACGTCAGTCAATCGATCAGCGCGTCCCGCTATCAGCGTGGCGACGCGGTGCCTGGCCATGTTCGGGTGGAAGCCGTAGGCGTGTCCCTGAATGCCGTAGCGAAGCGACTCTTCGCCGAGGACCAGCACGGCGGCGGCGTCTGCCCGGTCGAGCAGGACGCGCAGTGTTAAGCGCTCTCGTGAGACATACCGTTGATGCAGGCGCGCGGCTAGGTTCCGCGCGCGGTCCTCCAATTCCGTGGAGGGACCATCCGTGGTTGTGACCACGACCCGGGGCATGACCGTGGTCTACCCGCCGGCGTAGTCGTCGTCGGAGACAGGGCCGAACCAATTTGTCGTGGCGTCGAGATTGATAGCGATGTGGGTCATCGGTCCGTCCGGCGAGGCGCCGTGCCAGTGTCGCTCTTCAGGGGCGATGGAGACCAGGTCGCCGGCCGCCGCCTCGCGAACCGACTCGCCTGCCTTCTGGAAGCGACAGACGCCCTCGATCACCTGTAGCAGCTGGTAGCCGGAGTGGGTATGCCAGTTGGTGCGCGCGCTGGCCTCGAACGCAACACGATAGACGTTGGTCGGCGGGCTGGAGGTCACGCCGTTCATCCTGGTCAGGCGCGCCGACCCGACGAACGTGTCGGGGTCGGACGCCTCGTTGTCGAGGGCGCCAAGGGTGAAGAGCTTCATGGCGCCTAGGCGGTGGCTGAGGCTCGGCCGTACTTGATGATGAAATAGGCCGCGGCCGCCGCGATCAAGGCCACGAGCAACGTTCCCACGTTCAAGAGGCCGGAACTGGAGTAGGACACGATCAGGTAACCCACGGCGCCTGGCAAGAGTGCGTAGTAGGTGAACGGCAGCAGGGTCATCCGGATGATCGAGCCTTCCTTGCCGAGTAGGCCGACGACGGCCGAGGCCGCCACGACGTTGTGGACACAGATCATGTTGCCGGCGGCGCCACCGACCGCCTGCAGCGCCACGATCCAGACCGGGTCGGCCAGGATCCGTTCGCCCATCCCAAACTGGAAGAGCGAGAACATCATGTTGCTGACGGTGTTGCTCCCAGCGACGGCGGCGCCGATGCCGCCGATGAAGGGCGCGAAGATCGGCCAGGCGCCGCCGGCCAGTGAGGCCACCCCGTCGGCGAGCACGATTGGCATCTGGTCGTAGCCGGCCGCACCGCCGCCGGTGTTGAGGAAGACCTGCACCATCGGAACGGTGAAGATCAGGGCTACCGAGGCTGCCGCTGAGACTTTGAGGGAAGTCGACCACGCTTTCGCGTAGGCTGGTATGGACAGGCCGTGCATGGCCACGGTGATGAGCGACGCCACGATGAACAAGGTGCCGGGCAGATAAAACGGCTGCACGGCGCCCATGTTGATGGTGCTTCCCAGGATACCGTCCCAGGTGAGCGTGACCGACTGGAGCAAGGTCCGGAAGAATGGTACGGCGCGCGAGGTGAGAAGCAGGAGCGCCACGACCACGTAGGGCATCCACGCCTTTACGAGGTTCATGCGCGGCCCGGTGTCGTCGTCCTTGAAGTCGGCTGAGCCGGTCCACTCTGCCGGCCAATGGCTCTTGTCTTCAAAGTCCCACTGGTCCTCCTGCTTGGGCACTAGGAAGCCGGCCCTGGCAGCCGAGACGACAATGACCAGGCCGGTCAGGCTGCCGATAAGGGCAGGGAACTCTGGACCGAGAAACCGGGCCGCGAGCACGTACGGCACGGTCATGGCGAAGGCGGAGAACAGCGCGAACGGCCATACGCGCAAGCCTTGGGCGAACGACCGCTCCTTCCCGAAGAACCTGGTCAGGAACGAAACGAGGATCAGAGGGATGAGGGTGCCGGCGATAGCGTGGAGAATGGCTACGCGTAGCGCCACGAAACCGAGGAACTCTTCCCACTGAGCGTAACCCAAGGTGGCGGCGTATTCGGCGATTACCGGATCGGCGGAGAGCCCCGTGTTCACCCCGACGAGAATAGGGGTGCCAAGTGCGCCGAAGCTGACCGGCGTGCTCTGGATGATCATGCCGGAC
>DEAA01000017.1:0-5508 GCA_002346545.1 Acidobacteria bacterium UBA2994 | reverse complement strand
CAGCAGGGGAACGGCTACCGCTGCAGGAGTGCCGAAGCCCGCCGAGCCCTCGATGAACGAGCCGAAGAGCCAGGCGATGATGATGACCTGGACCCGCCGGTCGCTGCTTATATCGGTGAATCCCTGACGGATGGCGGAGATCGCGCCGCTCTGCTGGAGCGTGTTCAGCAGCAGGATGGCGCCGAAGATGATGTAGAGCAACGTGAGTGCGATTACGACGCCGTTGATGGTGGCGCCGACGACCTGGAGTCCCGGAACCTGCCAGACGAATAGCGCCAGCACGGCGGCCACGGCGTAGGTCAGTGGCATGGCCCGGCTAGCCGGCCATCGCAACAGGACCAGAAACACCGCGACGGTCAGGATGGGCAATAGCGACAGGATCGAGAGCATCTAGGCTTCCTCCTTGGACGCGGCTCAGAAGCTTGCCACCGCGGCAGCTTCGTCGTCGACCAGCGCGAGCGCCTTGACCAGCCTGGCGACATAAAACCTCGCCCGCATGCCGTGGGCCTGAGTCACAAGCTTTCAGGAGCCCTGACGGCTACGCGTGCTGGGTAAGACGCTCACCAGCTGGCGGTGGTCGGGTGACAGCGGCGACATTGTAGCGCACTGGACTGACCGCCGTCCGGCCGGTAGCTGGGGTGGTGGCGCGGTGCGTCGTTGCGGGGGAGAATGGGCGCATGAGGGTTGGTGGTGGACTGAACTGAAGGATGACAAAGACCGGGGACAATCACGCCGGTCTGAGCCGGGAGCGTAATCGCCAGACGGCGGATGGAGACGCGGATGGGCCGATGGGTCGGTGTAGGCAGTGAGGGAGGCGTGGCGCCGGGCAAGGCCCGCTGTGTGCGGCTGCAGGACCGGAAGATTGCCCTATTTAATGACGGCGGGATCTATCGGGCTTACGACGACTACTGCACGCATAACGGGGGACCGCTGACGGAGGGGGCCTGTGAGGACGGTCTCGTGACCTGTCTCTGGCACGGTGCCCAGTTCCGGGTGGCTGACGGTGCGCCCGTTACCCCACCCGCAGGAGGGAGGCTCCGTGCGCATCCGCTTAGGGTGGTGGCCGGCGCGATCGAGATCGAGCTCGACTAATGCGTCCATGGGCTTCGCTCGAACACCACGCGCACCCGACAGGCACGGTGTCGCGCTGATTGCTCCCCCTCTGCACGCTGGAGCTACTTCGAAAGGTAATTGCGGCTGTAGCCGGTACGGCCGTTGGTCATCGTCCAGCTGCGACCATCAGGCGCCACGGTGGCCTTGAGCCAGTGTCCGCGGCACTCCGCATCTTCGGTTAGGTTGGCCGTCAGTGGTTCGTCCGTGTTGTGGGCGGCGTCGTCCATCATGGCGCGGTGTGACTGCCACACATCGCCGACCTCGGCGGTCTGCTGGATGACCGCCAGCGAATCGGGTGTGCCGCCCTTCCGAGGACCGTTGTTCACGACCGCAACGGTCGGTTCGAGCGCGCCGGCGAGCTCGGGTCGGATCGCTCCGTAACCACCATGGTGGGCTACCTGCCACAGGTCGACGACCCCGAGCCGGTTTTCTGGACAAGCGAGGGCGTGCTCCCGATCTGGGGTCATGTCGCCTAGATTCAGGAACTGGAACGCTCCTAGGGAGATCATGTAGCCGAGACTGTGTCCGTTCTCCCCCAGATCCGGCTCAGGAGAAGAGATGCCGGCGCAACGCGGGTTCGGTAGGCGTCGCTCCGGCGAGTCGATCAACTCCCTGTGGGCGCCGACGAACGTGAACTCGAGGCCACTGAAGGGAAGCTTGTCTCCGGGCACGATGGAGCGCCGCCGGTCGCCGGCCAGACGAAGATACTCCTCCCAGAGCGGACGGCCGCGCTCGGTGTCACGCTCCACGCTGTCGCCGTGATCAATGATCGTCCGGATTGGCACCCGGGCGTCGAGCGCCCCCAGCCCACCCACATGATCCGTGTGAAAGTGCGAGAAGAGCAGGTAGTCGATCTCGTCAACCGCGGCATGCGCCATGGCGTTGCGGATCCGTTCGGCGTCGCGGGCATCGTCGCGGGGCCAGCCGGTGTCCATTAGGATCACCTCCCGGCTGGGCGTGATCACGAGCGTGGCGGCGCCCCCTTCAACATCCACCCAGTAGATCTCCAGGCCTGGCTGGGCCTGAGCGTATGAGGTGGCGCCAAGACATAGCGCGGCCACGGTGAGGGTGTGGGTGAGACGGCGGAGGTGTTGGAACATGCGGGCTCCTGGAGCAGTAATCGTCAGACGGTAAAGAGATACCACCGGCCGTCGTGCTCGATCAACTCCAGCCGTTCATGCAGGGGCCCGGCGACGAAGGCGAGATTAAGAGAGGCAGTCGCATGATCCCGTCCCTTAGGCGATATGGTAATCAACTAATAGGCATGCCGACACCGATTGGACACGCACTTGGGGGCATCGCGGCGGGAACGCTCATTGGAGGGGCGGCCGAGACCGACGGGGACCGATCCCGTCTGGTGCGGTGGCTGGCGCTACTGGCGGTGTTAGGGATGCTGCCAGACGCCGACTTTCTTGTCGGAGCGCATCGAGAGGCCTCCCATTCGGTCGGGGCGGTGCTCCTCGTCGTGGGGGGGGGAGTACTGGTCGTGCCGCGCCAGCCCCGTATCTGGGCGGCCACCGGCGCCGCCTACCTGACACACGTCGTGCTTGATTGGCTCGGTACCGACACCGTGGCGCCTTTTGGGCTGATGGCGCTGTGGCCGATCGACACTGCGTTCTATATGTCGTCCGTCGAATTATTTCATCCGGTCTGCCGGCAATACTGGCTTGTAGGCTGCTGGGCGTCGCTCGGGCGTGCTGTGGCCGTCGAGCTTGCGGTAATCGGGCCTTTCGCGGCCGTGGGACTGGTGCGCACAGGTCTGCGACGTCGCCGGTCGCGAGACCGCTCAGGGTAGACCCGGCAACCAGGGTCACCAGGCAGCTGATCACGGTTGCCGCTGTCACGCTTGCCGAAGGACGTCGGAGCCCACGTCCGACTCTGGCTGACCGGCGCCGAATCTTGACCGTCACCGGGTCCCGATAGTACGTTTACCTCAGTTGAGTTCTCGGGTCTCCGGCCTGCGGCCGCCCCTGCACATCTCGCATCTTTTTTTTGAACCGCGGTATGCGGTTCGGACTGTCCTTGAGGCAGCCGGTGCCACCGGTCCATGAACGACACTTCGGCGACGCTCCGGAAGACTTCGCTTTACTCTCGTCACGTCGCGATGGGGGCTCGCATGGTCTCCTTCGGGGGGTGGGAGATGCCGGTGCAATACTCCAGCATCACCGAGGAGCACTTGGCTGTGCGCCGCGCGGCCGGACTCTTCGATGTGAGTCACATGGGCGAGATCGAGATTGCCGGTGACGACGCGCTAGCGGCGGTGCAACGGATTTCGACCAATGATGCCTCGAGCCTTGAGATCGGACACGCGCAGTATTCGGTGCTCTCGACCAAGGCAGGTACGTTCGTGGACGACCTCCTTGTCTACCGCCTAGCCGACAGTCACTATCTGCTTGTGGTCAATGCGAGCTGCATCGAGTCGGACTTCGCGTGGATCCAGCAGAACATTCAGGGGATCGGCGACGCGATGGCGGTGAACACGAGCAGTCGCTATGCGCTCATTGCCGTGCAGGGACCGCGCGCTCTGGCAATCCTGCAGACGCTGACCGAGGTCGAATTGGACCGGATCGGCTACTACCGCTTCACTACGGGCGAAGTGGCGAGCATTCGGGCGACGATCTCGCGAACTGGCTATACGGGCGAAGACGGGTTCGAGGTGTTCGTGCCTTCGCAGGGTGCCGACCGGCTGTGGGACGCACTACTGTCGGCGGGCGACGGCGAGGGGTTGCGGCCGGCCGGACTCGGCGCACGGGATACCCTACGGCTCGAGGCTGCGATGCGGCTGTCGGGGCAGGACGTCGACGACACGACCACGGTGCTCGAGGCTGGGCTGGGCTGGACGATTGGCTGGGACAAGCCGGCCTTCATTGGCCGCGAAGCGCTCGTTCGGCAGCGTGAGACAGGTGTGACCAGCAAGCTCGTTGGTTTCGAGATGGTGGGACGTGGGATTGCTCGTCACGGCTATCGCGTCTTGAGAGACGGCGAGGCCGTGGGCAGGGTGACTAGTGGCACCAGAACGCCGTTCCTCGAACGGGCGGTGGGACTCGCGTACGTGCCGCGTGAGATGGCAGAGCCGGGCACTGGTCTTGAGATCGAGATCAGGGATCGGCCGGTGGAGGCCAAGGTGGTATTACTGCCGTTCTACAAGCGTGATAAAGGATGAAACACCATGTATCCGGATAATTTGTTGTACACACGCGAGCACGAATGGGTAGAGGTGTCCGATAACGGCACGATGGCGCAGGTGGGCATTACGGACTACGCACAGCAGCAGCTCGGTGACGTCGTCTTCGTAGAGTTGCCCGAGGTTGGTCAGAAGTTCGCAGCCGGGGCACAGTTCGGATCGATCGAATCGGTGAAGGCGGTGTCCGATCTCTATTGCCCGTTGGCTGGCAAGGTGGTCCAGGTGAACGCGGATCTGATCGACCGGCCTGAGTCGGTCAATCAGTTGGCACACGAGACCTGGATCATCGAGCTTGAACTTGAAGGTAAGCCTGGCTCTCGGGTGGGTGTTGAGCGCCTGCTCAACGCGAGGGAGTATGGCGAATTGGTGGAGAGCCAGTGAACGAGGGTCGTCAGGATAGGTTCGAGGATCGTCATATCGGGCCGAGCGCGGCAGACGTCGAGCGGATGCTGGAGGAGGTAGGCGCTTCGTCGCTCGAGGCCCTCATCGATGAGGCGGTGCCGGCCGATATCCGGCTCGGTGCGCCGCTAGACGTGCCAGGTCCGGAAACGGAACTAGAGTTTCTGGCTAGGATCCGCAAAGTAGGAAAGGGGAACAAGGGCGGGCGGGCCATGATCGGCCTCGGCTACTACGGGTGCCTGACGCCCAGCGTGATCCTGCGAAACGTCTTCGAGAACCCGGGTTGGTACACGCCCTATACCCCCTATCAGGCCGAGGTCGCCCAGGGGCGGCTGGAAGCGCTCTTGAATTTCCAGACGATGGTGGGAGACCTGACCGCCATGCCGGTGGCCAACGCTTCACTGCTGGACGAGGCCACGGCAGCAGCCGAGGCGGTAACGCTGCTGCATCGGGTGCAGGCTCGTCGGCGGCCGGACGCGAACCGGGTGCGCGTGTCGTCAGCCTGCTTCCCGCAGACCATCGACGTGGTGCGGGGGCGGTGCGAGCCGCTCGGCATCGATGTGGAGGTAGGCGACCCGACGTCGGTGGCCGAAGGCGATGGGGTGTTCGCCGTGCTGCTGCAGTATCCGGCTGAGGACGGGGAGGTCGCGCCGCTCGACGGGGTGATTGCCAGCGCCCACGGTGCCGGCGCGCTGGTGGCGGTGGCTACCGACCTGCTCGCCTTAACCTTGCTGAAGCCACCCGGCGAGGTGGGGGCCGATGTGGTTGTTGGTAATTCCCAGCGGTTCGGCGTGCCGATGGGCTACGGCGGA
>DEAA01000041.1:5892-6911 GCA_002346545.1 Acidobacteria bacterium UBA2994 | reverse complement strand
CGGGTGATCTACACCGCGCGAGGAATGAGCAATCTGGATCTCGTCGACGACGCGTTCATCGTCGGCAAGTACGGCGTACACGCGTTGCAGTACGCCGACTACGCGACCCTGCGGGGCGATTCGTCCGACGGCCTCCCCGGCGTCGCCGGCGTGGGAGAGAAGACGGCCGCGACACTGCTCGCGGCGCACGGTGACATCGCCGGCATCACCGCGGCGGCCCAAGCGGGCACGGGCATGACCCCGGCCCAGCGCACCAAGGTTCTCGCCGCATCCGACTACCTGGCGGTCGCACCCCGCGTCGTCGAGGTCGTGCGCACGCTCGATCTCCCCGATGTCGACGGCGCACTGCTGCCGCTTCCCGACGATCTCCTCTCCCGCACCGCCGCCGTCGCGGAGCGGTGGTCGCTCGGTTCGTCGATGGCGCGTGCAGCCGAAGCGCTGACCGCGCGAGCCTGAGTCGCGAGTCAGCGCGAGCGCTGTGCGGTGATCACGGCGCTCATGAGCAGCACCGCGTAGGCGACCGACAGCGCCAGCGTCACCCAGAGGGTGGCGCTCCACGATCCCGTCGCATCGTGCACGCCGCCGAGGATCGGCGCCGCCGTCGCACCGAGGGCATACCCGCCACCCTGCACGAGAGCGGAGATCCCCGTCGCCTCAGCGTCGGTGCGTGCCACCGCGACGAGCGTGCTGAAGACGACGACGAAGCCTCCCGCGTGTCCCATCGCCCCGATGCTCAGCCATACCCAGAGCAGCTCGGGCGCGAGAAGCACTCCGACGGCGAGGATGATCCATGACGCGCAGACCACCGCGGCGGGCACGAGGCGCGGCGTGAACCGCGTCAGAACCGGGATCACCAGCGCACCGGCGATACCCACACCTTGGAACACCGAGGCCATTGCACCGGCGGACGAAGCGCCGACCCCGAGCAGGTCGGCGGTCATGGCAGGCAGCCACGTGCTGTAGCCGTAGTACAAGAAGGCCTGCGAGGCGAATGCGGCGACGAGAAGCCACACCACCGG
>DEAA01000041.1:0-5593 GCA_002346545.1 Acidobacteria bacterium UBA2994 | reverse complement strand
GAGAAGCCACACCACCGGACGCGCGAGGTAGGAGCGTCCGCGCCGCGAGGTGACGACCGGCGTGGGTCCGGTCAGGCCGGCGGGATCCCATCCGCGCGACGAGGAACCGTCCGGGCGAGTCCGAGCAAGGTGCGCAACCAAGGCGCCGCCGGCGCGGCGTTCCCGGGCGAGATGCACGCTCCAGACGGCGATGCCCGCGACCGTGAGAACCGACCAGCCGAACAGCGCCAGCGGCCATCCGATCGCTTCGGCGACGGGCGCGGTCAACAGCGTCGTCAGGAGGGATCCGACGTTCAGCGTCGCCGTGTAGGCCGCCGTGACCACACCGACCCTCTCGCCCGGAACGTCGCGTCGGATGACGACAGGGGTCACGACGTTACCGATCGTCACCGACGCCCCGATGACCACCATTCCCGCCAAGAGCCACCCGAAACCCGGAAGCGTGCGGATGACCGTCCCCACCAGCACTCCCACGAGCGAGAGCAGAAGGGCGAGCTCCGCCCCCGCGCGACGGATGACGATGGCCGCGAGCGGGGTGAGGAGCGCGAACATCAGCACCGGCGCCGTCGTCAGGAGCCCTGCCTGCGCGGAGGGGATGCCGAGGTCCACCTCGATGTCGCGAAGCACGGGCGTCGGCGCGACGATGTGTCCGCGAAAGCTGAGAGCGGCCACGAGGATACCCGCGACGACCAGCCAGGGGAACGCGCCGCGAACGACGGGTTCCGAACGGCTTCTCACCTGTCGAGTCTACGGATGCGCCCGAAGGCCTCCGACCATGCGCGCGCCGTTCACGCCGCCGTCCAGTCACGCAGGCGATCGAGGGACCAGGTGGTGATGATGCGCTCGGGCGGCACCCCCAGCCGCTCAGCGCGTGCCGCGCCGTGGTCCAAGAGGGAGAGCTGTCCGGGGGCGTGCGCATCCGAATCGATGGCGAAGAGGCAGCCGACCTCCAGCGCGAGCGTGATGAGTTCGTCGGGAGGATCCTGACGCTCCGGGCGACTGTTGATCTCGACGGCCGTTCCGTGCTCCGCGCAGGCCTCGAACACTGCACGGGGGTCGAACTGCGACGGCGGACGGGTCCCTCGGCTCCCTTCGACGAGCCTTCCCGTCACGTGCCCGAGCACATCCACCCGAGCATCCGACACCGCCGCCACCAGACGGCGCGTCATCGGCCCGCGATCCATGCGCAGTTTCGAGTGCGCCGACGCGACGACCACGTCGAGCTCATCCAGGAGCTCGGGATCCTGATCCAGCGCCCCGTCTTCGAGGATGTCCACCTCGATCCCCGTCAGCAGGGTGAATCCGTCGCCATGGAAGCCCCGTACGAGCACCATCTGTTCCCGCAGGCGATCCGCCGTCAGCCCGTTCGCCACGCGAAGCCGCGGCGAATGATCGGTCAGGGCGAGGTACTCGTGGCCCAGAGAGCGTGCGGCGTCGACCATGAGGTCGATCGGGGTGAGTCCGTCCGACCAGTCGCTGTGACTGTGCAGGTCTCCCCGCAGCAGCCGTCGCATCTCAGACGACTGCTCGACCCCGGCACTCGCGCGGAGCGCCGCGAGCCGCTCGGGCATCTCTCCCGCCAGCGCCTGAGCGATGACGGTGAGGGAGGATTCGCCGATCCCCTTGCGGCGACGGAGCGCCGCCGTATCCGCAAGCTCCGCATCACTCAGCCCCGCGATCGCATCCGCCGCCGTGCGAAACGCCTTGGATCGGTAGCGCGACGAACGCTCCCGCTCGAGCAGCGTCGCGATCTCCGTCAACGCGTCGTGCGGGTTCATCCCGACCCTCAGCCCGCGAGATCCCGCGTGGCGGCGACCCACGCGTCGAGCGTCCGCGAGGCTGCCCCGCTGTCGATCGCCTCTCGTGCGGTGTCGATCGCCTCGCCGAGGCGGTCGAGGATCGGCCGCTGCACCTGCGCGGCATCGCGGTAAAGGCGATAGGCGACGATTCCCGCGGCGGCATTGAGCAGAACGATGTCGCGGACCGGTCCCGCCTCGCCCGCCAGCACCCGGCGCACCACCTCGGCGTTGTGCGTCGGGTCGCCGCCGATGAGATCCGCCATCTCGGCCAGCGGAACGCCGAGGTCCCGCGGATCGACGTCGTGCTCGTGGACGTCTCCGCGGCTCACTTCCCACAGGCGGGAATGGCCGGTGGTGGTCAGTTCGTCGAGTCCGTCGTCGCCACGGAAGACGAGGGCCGTGGCGCCGCGATTTCGGAAGACGCCGGTGATCAGCGGCACACGCTCCAAGCTGGCGACGCCCACTGCGTTGGCTTCGGCCCTCGCGGGGTTGGACAGCGGCCCGAGGAAATTGAACACCGTCGGCACGCCGAGTTCCTTGCGCACGGCACCGGCGTGACGGAATCCGGGGTGGAAGGCAGACGCGAAGACGAACGTGATGCCGGCCCGCTCCAGCGTCTCGGTGACCGCGGCAGGATCCAGGGTCAGCTCCACGCCGAGCGCCCCCAGCACATCCGAGGATCCGGAGGCCGAACTCGCGGCGCGGTTGCCGTGCTTGACGACGGGGATGCCGGTGGCGGCGGCCACGACGGATGCCATCGTCGACACGTTCACGGTTCCGAAGCGGTCGCCGCCGGTGCCGACGATGTCGAGCACCTCGGCACTCACCGGCAGCGGCACCGCAGCCTCGAGGATGGCGTCACGGAATCCGACGACCTCGTCGATCGTCTCCCCCTTCGCGCGGAGCGCGATGAGGAAAGCGCCGATCTGACCCGGCGTCGCCTCCCCCGCCATGATGCGTCGCATCGCCCACGTCGATTCCGACACGCTGAGGTCGCGCCCATGCAGGAGTGAGGTGAGGATTCCGGGCCACGAAGACGACTCCGACATGCCACCGAGCCTACCGTCGGCCGACTTGTGCGGATTCACGGCCCGCGCCCGGCCCGCTGTCAGCCCGCCCACAGCGTCCTGATCGGTGATTTACCGTCACTTCTTAGGGCGCCCTTACTTCTCATCGCGCGCGACAAGGGTGTCCAGATGGGGAAAACCCGCTCCGGAATCGGCAATAATGGTGGACGTGACGACCACGCCAGCGACCTATGCCCAGGCGATGCGTTCTGTCAAGCGCCCGGACCCGGTCGCCGTCGGAACCATCGTGTGGCTCGGCAGCGAGGTGATGTTCTTCGCGGGACTGTTCGCGATCTACTTCACCCTGCGGAGCACCTCCCCCGATCTGTGGGCTGAGGAGACCCAGCTGCTGAACGTGCCCTACGCGTTCGCCAACACCGTCATCCTCGTGCTCTCCTCGGTCACCTGCCAGATGGGCGTGTTCGCCGCCGAGCGCTTCCAGCCGTACACCTCCACGGGCGGCGGCCGCCGCCGGTGGGGCATGGTGCCGTGGTTCTGGCTGACCTTCGCTCTCGGCGCGATCTTCGTCTCGGGACAGGTGTGGGAGTATGCGCAGCTCGTGTATGAAGGCATGCCGATCACGGCCAATGCATACGCCTCGGCCTTCTATCTGACGACCGGATTCCACGCGCTTCACGTCACCGGCGGACTCGTCGCCTTCCTCCTCGTGATCGGTCGCGCCTACGCGGTCAAGAACTTCGGCCGCAAGGAGATGACCTCGGCGATCGTGGTCTCGTACTACTGGCACTTCGTCGACGTCGTCTGGATCGCCCTGTTCGCCGTCATCTACTTCCTGAAATAGAGCGGAGCTGATCCCCCACATGGCACGCACGAAACCGCGCCGCTCCCAGGGCCGCCGCAGTCCGTGGGCGGCCGCCGCCCTCATCGGCGTCGGACTGCTGCTCACCGGCGGTGCCTATGCCGGCGCCTCCGCCGCTATGGCTTCCACGACCGACGAGACGTCGGCCTCGGCCCTGACGGTCGAAGACGGCAAGAAGCTGTTCCAGGCGAACTGCGCAACCTGTCACGGACTCGACCTGCAGGGCACCGAGAGCGGCCCGTCGCTCTACGGCGTCGGCGAGCTCTCCGTGGAATTCCAGGTCGCGACCGGGCGCATGCCGCTGCAGATGCAGGGCCCGCAGGCGCCGCAGAAGCCGGTGCAGTTCACCGAGGAGCAGATCCAGGCGATGGCGGCATACGTGCAGAGCACGTCGCCCGGCCCCGAGTTCCCCTCTCCCGAGATCCTCGACGGAGAAGGCGACATCGCGCGCGGCGCCGAGCTCTTCCGGATCAACTGCGCGATGTGCCACAACGTGGCGGCTGCCGGAGGCGCGCTCACCGAGGGCAAGTACGCGCCCGAGCTCACCGAGACCAGCGCCCTCCACATGTACGCGGCGATGGTCACCGGCCCGCAGAACATGCCGGTGTTCAACGACATGACCCTCAGTCTCGAGGACAAGCGCGACATCATCTCGTCGCTGCTGTTCATCCAGGAGAACGAGTCCCCGGGCGGCTTCAAGCTCGGATCGCTCGGACCGGTCTCCGAAGGCCTGTTCATCTGGATCTTCGGCATCGGGTCATTGATCGCCATCACCGTCTGGATCACGGCGAAATCCAACTGACCCACCCCTGACACTGCAAGCACCTACGAGGAGCACCATGGCAAACGAGCACGACGCGCTCGAGCACGAGAGGGCTTCGTGGAAGCCCTCCCCCGGGCTCGCCGTCGCGGTGAGCGACCCGGTGCGCACACCCGATCTTCCGCCGCACCGCGAGCGGATGACCGACAAGGACCCGGCCGCGATGAAGCGCGCCGTCCGCACGGTCTACACGCTCTTCTACCTCTCGGTGGCCGGCAGCATCTGGGCCGTCGCGGCCTACATGCTGTTCCCGATCGAGAGCGGATCGATCGTCGACATCCGCAACAACAACCTGTTCGTGGGTCTCGGCATCGCGCTCGCGCTGCTCGCGATCGGAATCGGCGCGATCCACTGGTCCAAGGCCGTGATGCCCGACAAGGAATTCATCGAGCCGCGGCACGCCACGCGCGGCCGGGACGCCACCCGCGAGGGTGCGGTGGCGGTCTTCGAAGCCGCCAACGAAGAGTCCGGTTTCGGTCGTCGCGCCATGATCCGCAACTCGCTGATCGCCGCCCTGGCCGCTTCGGTCGTTCCTGGCATCACCCTGTTCCGAGGTCTCGCCCCGGAGAGCTCTCCCGAGAACCCTCACGCGGGTGACCCGGTCTACCTCCTCAGCCACACCATGTGGAAGGAAGGGTCGCGTCTGGCTCACGACCCCGAGGGAACGCCGATCCGCGCCGCAGACGTCACGCTCGGCTCGGCCGTGCACGTGATCCCGGCCGAGCTGGCCGAACTCAGCCACGAGGAGGGCTACCTCGAGGAGAAGGCGAAGGCGATCGTCCTCCTCATGCGCATGCCTCCGGAAGACCTCATCGAGACCCCTGAGCGTGCCGACTGGTCCTACGACGGCATCATCGCCTACTCGAAGGTCTGCACCCACGTGGGCTGCCCGGTCGCCTTGTACGAGCAGCAGACGCATCACCTGCTCTGCCCGTGCCATCAGTCTCAGTTCGACGTCGCGGACGGCGCCAAGGTGATCTTCGGTCCGGCCGCCCGCCCGCTCCCCCAGCTGCCGATCACGGTGGACGACGAGGGATACCTCATCGCGCGGAGTGACTTCGAAGAACCCGTCGGCCCGAGCTTCTGG
>DEAA01000038.1 GCA_002346545.1 Acidobacteria bacterium UBA2994 | reverse complement strand
CCGTATTCACTGTGCCCGTGTCGCTGGTCGCCTGTGCACTGGTGTCCACCGCAATACGCCTGAGTGAACCCCAGTCAGGGAGAGATAGGGGAGACGCCCCCCCGACCGCATCCCCGTTGTACTTATACGCTGACGCACACGAGGCACCATCGCCCGTGCATTGTTGTCGATGACGCCAACAGTGGGCCCGCGGTAGCTGTGGGGGGAGGGGGAGTCGCTTATCAAGCTGAGGTGAAGTCACCCCATCCACGAAGCGGAGACGGGCTGGTACTGACAGAGTGATGGGTGCGGTGACTTACTGCCGATGCACCTTAGCGGCGGCTGGCCTGGGGCAGAGCTACAGTCGATGCAACGACGACCAGGGTCTACGCGAGTGGAGGTGTTGGGCAGCGAACAGCACGGTCAACTCGCCAGCGCATGCACGGCCGCAACCCCGGAAGGTGACTGCCCGCTGGTTGGGTGTGGCCAACACAGGGCGACACCCAGGACGGCCACGATCACGCCGAAGCATCTAGCCGAGCTCTGGAGAAGTGTGCTCATCTGCGATCTTCCTTGACCGCGGCATTCTACTTGGAGGCGCCCCGGCACTGGCCATGACATCGCACGCTACTGGGGTGTCAGATGGTCCACCAGTGCTTCGAGCCGCTCACTCTCGCCAGGCTGTGGTACAAGGGGCCGTGCCATACGAAAGGACTCTCGTGAGACTTGCGTTTACCATCCCGCTGTTCGTGACGATGGTGGCGGTTGCCGCCGGCTGCCGCACCGCTTCAGGACCCTGGATCGAGGCGCCCCTGGACGAGGGGACGTTCTTCGCGACGACCGGCGAGTTGCACGAAGGCGACTATCAGATTCTGGTGCCCGCCGGGGAGGCTCTGGAGTTCATGCTCGAGATGGACGCCGGCGAGACCATCACCTACCGGTGGACCACCCAGGTCGAGCCGGGGCAGTTCACCGCCGAGTTCCACGGCCATACGATCCGCCAGGGCGAGGAACCGGGCACGGTCATGATCTATGACTCCCACCAGGCGGACCGGGAACAGGGCTCGCTGGCGGCGCCCTTCGACGGCATTCACGGCTGGTACTTCAACAACGAAGGCGAGCAGGACATCGTGGTCGACCTGCGTGTGGTCGGGTTCTACCGGCTACACGAGGCCGAAGACGACTGAGCGACGCATGACTGAATCGAAGGAGCGTGCGATGAACCTTCCGACCACCCGACTTCGCTGGAGCTGGATTCCGCTCTTCTCGCTACTGTGGATCGCCCCGGCCCCCGACCCGGCGTTCGGTCAGCCGGCGTCGGAAAGTGACGGCTCGCAATGGGTCATGCCCAATGGCAACTATGCAGGCTGGAACTACAGCCCGCTGGACCAGATCAACGTCGACAATGTCGAGAACCTGGCGATGACGTGGACCATGCAGCTCGGCATCCAGGATTCGTTCGAGGCTTCGCCGCTCGTAATTGGCGACACGATGTATCTCGTGACCCCGAAACCGAATCACGTCTACGCGCTCGATCTGACCCGGCAGGGCGCCATCAAGTGGGAGTTTCGACCGGAGTTCGCCGACTTCGAGATGACCCTGCGGAGCGCGTGCTGCGGAGCGCAGACCCGGGGTCTGGCCTACGACGACGGCCGCGTCTTCTTCGCCACCCTCGACGGACAGGTGTTCTCGCTCGACGCCGAGACCGGCGAGGTCAACTGGCGGGCGGAGAACGCCGACATCAGCACAGGCGAGACGGTGACCGCGATGCCGCTGGTCGTCAACAACAAGGTCATCGTCGGCGTAGCGGGTGGGGAACGCGGCGTGCGCGGCCACGTCACCGCCTACGACATCGAGAGCGGCAACCTTCGGTGGCGTTACTACAGCATGGGGCCGAACAACGAGGTTGGCATCGGACCCCGCTTTGCGCCCTTCTACCCCGACGATCGTATCGAGAACCCGGCCCTCGATACCTGGTTTGGTGACTCCTGGCGACGCGGCGGAGGCACGGTCTGGGGCTGGTTCACCTTCGACCCGGCGTTGAACCTGTTCTACTACGGCACCGCCAACTGCGGCCCCTGGAACCCGGACTATCGCCGGCCCTGGGGTGTGGTGGAACTGGACGAGGACGGGGGGCTCACCAGCTACCGGAACAACTACTGTGCGTCGATCCTGGCCCGCGATGCCGATAGCGGCGAGCTGATCTGGGCCTACAACGTCACGCCTCAGGACCAGTGGGACATCGACGAGCCCGGTACGAACATTCTCGTCGACCTCGAGATTGACGGCCGTCTCCGAGAGACGTTGGTCCACCCGGGGCGCAACGGCTTCTTCTACGTGTTCGATCGCGCGACCGGGGAGATGCTCCTCGAGCCCTGGAGCTTCGTCTACAACGATCTGATCCAGGGTGTGAACATGGAGACCGGTCGACCACGGTACGACCTCAGCAAGATCATGTTCACCGACCTCGAGGATCGGCAACGATACGTGCCCGATGCCGAGAACGTGGCCGTGGGCTGGTGTCCCGGCATCGCCGCGAGGAACTGGCAGAACGACGCGTATTCGCCGCGCACCGGGCTTGTCTACACCCCGACATCCAATGAATGCGACTACCTCCGGATGGTCGAAGGTGAGTATGTGCCGGGTAACGATTACACGTTGCGTGAGCGTGGCGGACAGATCCCGCGTCCTCCCGGGGAGGACCACGTCGCGGCCCTGCAGGCCAACGATCCGGTAGCGGGCGAAACCGTCTGGCGGATCGACTGGAACGAACGCAACATGGCCCCCGTCATGGCGACCGGGGGGGACCTGGTCTTTCAGGGTGGCCCCGACCAGGGGATGGTCCGCGCGTTCGACGCCCGAGACGGGGACGTCCTCTGGACGTTCCGGACGGGAAGCGGCTTCCGCAACTCGCCCATCACCTACCTTGGTCCGAACGGCCGGCAATATGTCGCCATCATCGGCAGCCAGCGTAACGCTCCCGGCCAGATCACGGACGAGACCGAGGCTGACGCGGCGGCTCGGTTCCGTCGGGCGGGCAGCACCCTCTACGTGTTCGCGCTGGCTCCCGGGAACTAGTCCCTGGCGCGGGTGCCCTCCGGCACGACCGCGCAATGCGGTCTTCCGGACGAATGCACGCCGGGGTTGAACGGCGAGACCGTTCTGGCTGGACGTCGTGTTGGTGGAGGCGGCGGGAGTCGAA
>DEAA01000001.1 GCA_002346545.1 Acidobacteria bacterium UBA2994 | reverse complement strand
ACCCAACTCATGGCCACTGAAAACCAACACGGATGCACCAAAAAACGGAATGCGGTTCCTCCTCAGTGATGAAAGCCACCCACAAGACCAAAATATTCGACCTCAAACCCTGCCTCAGCAGCCCAGTCCTTGAAGTTCTTTGACGCTGGGCCAAAGACGCACAGTCGCCCACCATCGGTGCGTTCAAGCACCTTCCCAACGAACTGCCCGCCGGCGAATCTTTCGCCATGAACACGGCAGGCTTCTGAATCAAGGAAGGCCTCTAAAAAGGTTACGCGCGTTTCATCATCGTTCACATAGACGTTGTACCTGAGAGTACCGGGCTCGCCTTCATCATTGAACGCAACCATGTCCCGAGCGAGCTCTCGCACTTCTTCTGCCTTACCGGGAATGATGTTCAATTCATAGACGAGTTGGAGCTGTTCGCTCATGTTCCCTCCGCCGTGTGTGTGCCTTGTCTCATTAGAGAACCAGGCGTTAGGCCTTGACGCTCTGCGGGCACACAATGCTCTTTTTCGATGGCGTTGAGGGGAGGGAGCCGATACCCCCTCCCCCTAACGCTGCTACGTTTACCGTGGACCGTCGACTCTCGCGACAGGGTGATTTGCTAGAGTCCCAGCCCGGCCTTCACGACAGCTCTGGCCTCGTCATCGTCGAGCACCGGAGCGACGTCAATGTCCAGGATTTTGTTCCAGTTGAATGCCCATGCATGCACCGCTGCGGCATCATCGCTCTCGCAAATTGCGAGGCCAGATCCCTGGCCAAGATTGTGCCATCGGCCGATGATGGTCACGCCGGCATGATCAGCAGCATGGTCCGCGTCAGACATTTGAGCAAAACCTTTGTAGCCTTCCTCTCGAACTCCGGGGGCACTGGTCCAGCTGACTAGAAACTTCATGTCGTCCTCCTTGGTTAATGAGAAGCAATTACCCGATCGTGGCCACATCAATACGCGGGACCGAAATCGAGACACAATCAAGCGTACGCGATAGCCTCAGCACGTTGACGATCTCTGTGGCCTGGCTGAAGCCTTTTCGGCTAGCGTTGCCTCAGGGTCGTCTTCTAGCCGAAGGCAGTCGGTTCTACAGCTCTCTCCGCCGGCGACGCTGTGATGTACTTGGATCCTACTGCGGGCACGCGGGGGGCTCAATATCGAACAGGCGGCCCAGTCAAACCCTCACTCCCAGTCCGGCGTGGGAGGCGGAACGATTAAGCGACAGGTCTCCCTAGCCCGTCAGCCGTCCATCGAACGTGACGCTAGTTGCGACCCTGCTACTCGGAGCGACTATCGGGTTTGGTGCAGAGGCTTGCGCAAGGACCAGGTCACACAACAACAGCTTGGCGCCCAAGGTCGCCAGCAGAGCGGTGCGGAAGCTGGAACGTCGAGCTCGCTCTACCAGCGGTGTGTGGCGGCAAAGATCGCCACCTTAACCAAAGGCCGGCGCGTGCTCTCTCAACCCAGAGGCAGGTGCGTGGCGGAGCCCTAGCCGGGCCCCGCCCTCATGATCACGATGCGATCCCTAAACGTCAGTGCTGCGACGCAGACCACGCCTGGTCAGACCGCCAACAACTGCTAGCGATTACGGTCTCAGCTCACGGCCCAGGCGCTCCAGATTCCGCGCGCCGGCCAGAATTCCGTGGAGGCCAATGTTGCCTTCGTGGCAGGCGTACTCGAAGAGCGGTCCGTCGGTTCGGCGGAACGGCATCATCACCGTATAGGGCTGGGTGTACACGGTCGGGTCGGTCACCGTGTATTCATAGGCCACCGTGTCCGGATCCAGGCGCGTCAGGCGCTCCACCAGATGCATATTGGTCGACGTCAGTCCACTACTGCCCCCAGCATACTGGGTGGTCTCGATGACCAGCGTCTCCCCGTCCCAGTGCGCCCGCGACACGCCGCTGCGCTGATCGAAGGGCGGCTTCGCGGCCTCCTCGGCTCCCGGCTCGGTGATCGGAATGATCCGCGCGTTGTGCACCATCTCGTTCAGGATGGCCACGTACCCGGGCGCCTGGAAGATCATCACGTTGTTGTTGTAGGCACTCGACCGCATCGGCGGACCGGCATTGAATCCCATGATGCAGCGGTCGCCCGTGCTGCGATTCTCATAGGAGTTATAGGCCCGGGCCACTCGCTCCTCGCGGGTCAGCTGCGGCATATCCGAATTGGTGGACTGCGGCACCCGCTCCGGTAGCCGGCCGTTCGAGGGGTCGACAATGAGCGACGTTCGCTTGTCCGACGTCAGCTCGATGCCGCGCTCGTACCAGAACTCGTTGTAGGAGAGCACGCCGCCCTCAGCACGTGGCCGATAGCCTCCGGAGCCCCTCTCAGGATCGAACAGGTCGCGATTCTGCCTAGTCCGCTCAGATGCCTCGAATGCCGCAGCTGTTTCCGCGTCGAGTGTTTCCTGGTCGGCGAACTGCGACGGACGTTGGAACGGCGTGATGGTGCGGAAGGTGAAGATGCCGGACACGTCGGGTTGTCCATCCGGCGTCTGCATAGGCATGGTCCGGTCGGCCTCTTGTGCCACCACCACCGAAGCCAACCCTACTCCGATCAATCCGACGGCGCCGACGGCAAGCCACTTCTTCATCACGGTGCTTCTCCTTCGTGTCCTGTCTGCCTGTCCCACAGCGTAGACCCGGTCGCGCTCGTTCGCAAGTCAAGACCCTTAAACGCCGTACCGGGCAACGGCGTCCTCGTCCCAATCCATGCCCACACCAGGTGTATCGGGTATCTGCAGCGAACCGTCCACTACCGGGTAGGGCTCTTTCAGAATCGGATCCGCCCAACTCTGCCACTCAAGCCAGTGCGCAGTCTCGGTCACCCGCATCACGTGGGCCCCGACTTCCGGATACAGGTGGGTCGACATCGGCACACCCGCTGCGCCCGCGATGCCCGCCGCCCGAAGCCACCCGGTCACGCCGCCGATCCGCATAAAGTCTGGCATTACTAGGTCGCACGCCCGATGGACGATTGCCCGGTGCAGCGCCCTGGGACCGTAGAAGTTCTCACCGATCTGGAGTGGCGTCGACAGCTGCTCCCTCAGCGTCCGGTAGCCATCGAGATCGTCATAGACGATCGGCTCTTCGATCCAGCAGAGCCCGCGGTCGTCGATCTGATGGCAGCGGCGCATCGCCTGCTCCAAATCAAGGCTCTGGTTGTAGTCGACCATCAACTCGACGTCCGGTCCGACCGCCTCGCGAACGCGATCCAGCGTCTCGAGGTCGTCCGCCGCCCGCTCGCGGCCGAGACGAAGCTTCAATGCCGAGAAGCCACCCTCTGCCACCAACTCGCTAGCCTCCTCGGCCACAGCCTTGGGCTCGAGCAGCCAGAGCCCGTTGCTGTTGTAGGCTCGGACTGGTCCGACCGTCCCCCCGAGCAGATCGCAGAGCGGCTGTTCCCGTACTTTCGCCGCGGCATCCCACGCGGCCATGTCGACCCCAGCCACGGCGATGGCCGCCATTCCTTCGTAACCGACAAAGTGCAGCGACTTCCTGGAGTCCTCGAACAGGTCCACCGGCGCCACGGGACGCCCCGACAGCAACTCACCAAGATCCTCAACGGCTGGAACTAGGTACCGCATAGTCTTCGCCGTGTAGGGACCAAGGTAGCTCCGTCCAACGACGCCCTGGTCCGTTTCGAGATCGATGAGAATCAGCGGCCACTCGTGAATGGTCGAGATCCGGATCACCACCGGTCTCGCCAACGGTACAAGCACCGGTCGTGCGCGGATGCGGCGAATGGTTAGCGGTGTCGACATAGTCAGGCCAGTAGTTCGAGCAACGCATCCGACACGGCATCCGGTCGGTGCGCGGGAAGGTCATGACCGGCACCCTCCACGAGACGCCGCGCGACCAGATTCGGGAAGCGACGCTGATCGCCGCTTGGATCAGACGACGGTCGACCGAACCCGCTGTCGAGACCACGGAGCACAATGGCCGGCACCGTGATCGGTGGACGCTCAGCCAACCGGCCCTCGACCTCGAGAAAGCGCTCCTCTCCTGGCGCGTTGACGTGACGATGCCTATACGAATGGATAACGATGTCCACGAAGTCAGGATTATCGAACGATGGGGCGGAGCGGTCGTACACCTCGTCGGTGTACTCCCAGCCGGGCGACCAGGTATCCCAAAGATACCGGACGATATCGTGCCGATTGCTTTCGAGGCCCACCCGACCGCGCTCGGTATTGAAATACCACTGGTACCAGAGCCGAGCCTCGCCCACCGCCCGACCTGGCCGGCCCGGCGTAACGGTGTTCTGTACCGAGTAGCCGCCGATCGCTACCTGCGCCCGCACGCGCTCCGGGTAGAGGATGGACGTGATGCACGCTGCCCGATTGCCCCAGTCGAATCCAGCCAGCGCGCACTGGTCGATACCGAGGGCATCAGCGAAGTCGACCACATCCTGCGCGATGGCCGCCTGCTCGGCCATCCGGGGAGCATCGGGATCAAGAAATCGGGTCTGGCCATACCCGCGGAGATAGGGCACGAGTACCCGATGCCCCGCCGACACCAGTGGTTCTGGCACGCCGTCCCATGACCGGATGTCGTAGGGAAATCCGTGCAGAAGGATGATCGGAAACCCATCGACTGGACCATGCTCCTCGTATCCGATCTCCAGAACCGGAGTCCGCACGGTCCGCACCCTAGCCTGCATGGCCCACTCTCCAGACATGCTCCGCACTCGGGCGGACTCCGTACCTAGCGTGGCGGCAGTCACCGCACCTGCTTTCAGGAACTCTCGACGTGTTGCGGTCATCCTCGCCCCTCGACCAATGGCCTCCTAGCCCCGTCGTAGAAGCTCGGTGGCGTAGAACGGCTCAAGGTCGTCAATCGCATCGAGGCCCTGACGGTCGACATCCCACTTGAACTGTCTAATCAACACTCGATCCCGCTCGAAGTCGACGAGTGTGAAACCGTGATCCTCGATGGGCGCTGCCGACTCTTCCACATCAAGATGGGCCGGCGGGGTAGCTCCGATCCCACGAACCACCGACGGGAAACCACGAATAGAGGTACCAATCGGGCCACTCAGCACCGCTGTCACCGGACGCGCGGCTAGGTTGACACTTCCCGCGCGATGGAGGCGCCCCGTGCCGATGGCGTGCAAGTCGCCGCTAATGACCAGCGGTGCACGCTCGCGCTGAGTGCCTATCGCCTGGAGCAACCTGTCGTGCTGGCGGAGCCACCCTTCCTGCCAGTACGGTTTCTCGACCGCGGTCGTGAGTTCGCCCCGCTCAGGGTCGAGGACATCCGGATACCACTCGCCCCACTTCCCCGCGCTCCAACCAAAGGGGTTCGAGGGCGCATGCACCAGATGGCGGGTCTCCTCGGTCCCGGTCCGATCCTTAAGCCATTGTTCGACCTGTCCGTCGAGGAACACTGCATTAGGCCCACCCAAGTTCATGGTGCGGCGGACGTCATAGAGCAGCACCTCGGCCAGATCGCCGTAGCGGACGGTGCCGAAGCTCTCGGAGACGTCACCACGGTCGAACGTGCCGGACCACGGCAGCCCCAACGGGCGCCGCGCGTCCGGAAGGAACTCGGGATAAAACAGCCGCTGTGTCGCGCGGGCCAGCTGCAACTGAAACCACGGTACCGGAAAACTGGCGATGAGGTCCGTGACCGCATCGTTCTCCCAATGGTCATGGTCATCCTGCAGGAAGAACACGGGCACCGACCGGAAATCGGCGCCATAAACTGGCACGAACTGCGGCGCAACGGCCGCCTTCATCGCCACCTCGTTGCTCTGACCGAATACCGACGCCGAGAAATCGAAATTCGATCGCCGTCCGCTCGCGCTCAGCTGCCCAGCGTTCTCACCCTGCCAGGTGTGCAGATCCCAATAAATGTGATCGCCATTGGCGACCGCCGCATCGGGGGCAAACGACAGCGCCCGCCGCAGTAGCCGGTTCCGGATGGCTGTGGGCAAGAACCCCTGGCGCTCTCCGATGCCCTCATAGCTACCACTAGGACCACCGGCGCAGGTAAAGAACAGCATCCGAAACCGGTCCGGCTGGCTGTCTGGCGACGGAAACGTCGACAGCGGCCACGGTTCGCAGAGCGCACGCCCGCCTGCATCCGCGAGCGACAGCTCGTAGCGACGGCCCGGCTCGAGATTCCCGACATCGAACTGCCAGTACTCGCCGACGGTGTCGCTCATCTCACCGTCGACCGAAGTCGAACCGACTTGTAGCCGAGGCGCCCGGGAATGCGGCTCACCGAAGGAGGCCTTCACGATGATGCGGGTGTCGCTGACCTGCGGCAGCAGATGGCGGACCGCCCCGACGTCCCAGTCCTGGACCGCGGGCGGGACGCCCTGCTCGGCCATTGCCTCGAGCGGTAGCCGGGAAAAGAACGCCGCGCCCATCGCGCCGGCGCTTTCCGCAAGGAATCGTCGACGATCGACGATTTGTCGGCGAGGCATGGCGCGATTATACGCAGGTCTCGGGCCCGCGTATCATCCGTTGGTACTCACTTCCAGGAGGACGCATGCCAAGAATGGTTCGCCGCCCAGGACGAGGCATCCATAGCGCCACCGCCGTGCTGGGGGTCGCACTGCTACTAGCTTCGCCAACGGCAGTGCAGGACCGCCCCGCCGACGACATCCGCGACGTCATCGAGGGGACGTGGCGGCTGGTCGAATGGCACGTTGGTGACCGGGTGCTCCGCCCACCAGAAATGGAGGGTATGTGGATGGTCCACGACGGCTGGGTAATGGCCACCAGACACCGCCAGGGACAGGGCGACTTCGAGTCGACGGCCGGATACGGCTCCTACAGCTGGGATGCGACCGGGTGGACCTATGGTTACGAACGGTCGGAAGACCGCCGGGGCAGGTCCCCCGAGGATGCGCCCCTCCGCGTAACGGAGATTCCACAACGACGCTTCGCGATCACGAGCGAGGGCGACCACCTGATTCTCGAGGACGACGCCCAGACACTCCGCTGGGACTACGACATCCCGGGCGACACCTTCACGCTGATGGGCCGAAACCGCCGCGTCATCCGGGTCTACGCACGCATCACGGATCTACAGTGATGATGGCGTCTTGCCAAGAGAAGAGCGCGCCATCGCCGGCGACCGCCCGCAAGACGTAGGTACCCGGCTGGTCGAAGGTGGCCGTCACCTCGTACTTACCGTCTTCAGGCACGGGAGGAAGCTCGAACGGCGGCGACCAGGGTGAATTCGCGTACGGCCTACTATCCTGCCAGGTCTTCATCTGGATAGGGTCGAACGTCACCTCCCCCTCGCCGCGATAGACATACCAGGAGAATCGGAGACCGTTGTTGTTTCCGGGCACGATCTGCCGCGGCGGCGTGTACGCCGGGTGCCGGTCCCGACGTGCCGAGCGCGGCCCCTGAGGCCGCAGGGTAACGCCGCTCTTGGTCGAAGACGGGATGCCGTCGTCATCGCTCGCCCAGGCCGTCAACATCAGTGGCTCCCCGACCCTGACCCGCCGCGGTTCGTCCGCATCGAGCCGCACTGCCGGCGGCTCGTTCCACTGCCAGTCCTTGCTGACCCCGCCCCGATTCGCCCCGACCTCTGTCGCGATCGTCTGCTTGTCGACGAGGTAGTCGGTGCGCAAAGACGCATAGGTCCGGTTCGTCTGTCCGTTCGCCGTGAGCGTCCAGACCAACTCCTTATCGCCAAAGTCGGCCGGCACCACGATCTCGAAACGAAAGAGGTTACGCCGGGGCAAGAATCGGGCGGGCTGCCCCTGGTCCGGCCCGCCAGGCTCGATGTTGTTCAGTGGACCGACCGGTACGTCCAGCACCTGCTCCCAGTTGTCGTTCATGTAGCCGAAGAACAGCGTATAGGTGCCGTCTCCGTTCTGCCACCAGCCTTCGAACGCCGGCCAAACGCCTTGGCCCCGCGAGTAGCTCGACTGTGCCGCGGCGTTCGCTGTCACGAGGAGCCCCAGACATAGCGCCCCGAGCGTCCTGACGCCACCGCCGGTGGTCGTCACCCTACTGGCCACCCTCGGCCTCCATCTGGGACGGAAACTCAGCCAGACACAGCGGACATCCAACCACGTAGTCGTTCTTTGTGAGGTTCAGACGTGTCCGGCGCGCCAACATCTCGCGCTCGAACTCCTCATCGGAGAGAGCAATGCCCTCACCCAGATCGATGAACATGTTCGCCACCGACCGGCGTCCTCCACCGCCCCAGTTCCGCGGGTCCGCCACATTTCGATTCGAGGGCGTGGTATCCATGAATCCGGTCAGGTGCAGGATGGTCCCTTCCGGAAGCAGGGGTGCGGCATCGTCAGCATACACGTAGCTGCGCACCCAGTTGTGGTCGTAGCCCGCACAGGTCAGGGTCTCAATCTGGTGTCCCCAGATCGCTTCAAGACACATGCGGATTCCGGGCGCGTGCATATGGGGCTCGAAGGTCAGGATCTTGGTGTTCTGCTGAAGCACGACATAGGCGTGAAGTTCCTGGTCCTTCATGGTTGGCTTCACCGAGATGTCGATGCCGTTTCCGGTGAACCGCCGCACCCACTGCACCTCAGGTTCGTAGCCGACCGGATGCAGCTTGAACGCGAACTCCAGATACGCCAGGGTATCTCGACCGTTCGAGTGGAGATGCGCGGTCTCGAGGTTGAGCACCGAATCGGCCGACAGAATCCGGCCTGCGTTGTCCGGGAAGATGTCGGCGTTTCGTCCCACCTCGTGCACCGGCCAGACCGTGGTCTTGTCGGAGGTGAAGGCGTCCGGGTCCTCGTCCTCGAGCGGGTGCGACGACCAGTTGAGGTGATGGAAGACGAAGCGCCCGCCGACGGTGTTGCTTCCCCCCTCAGCCGGCACGTCGTTGACCTCGCGGATCTCGACCGCCGCGACATACCGATCCTCAGTGAGCCCCGTCGGGACCAGACCGACCGGCTCCCACCGATCGGCGCCGGTCGCGCGCACAAGAATCTCGGGCGACCGCAGCACCAGGTCAGGAGTCCCGATACGCCAAGCGTCCTCGTCCCCGTCGTTGAAGCGGGGCGGGGGCAGTTCGGCCGGATTGCCGCGCGGAGCGCCACTGTCGGCCCAGCGACCGATCATGTCGATCTCCTTGTCGCTGAGCGAGGGGTCGTCCTTGAAATGCTGGATGCCGATGTCCTTCTCGACGAACCACGGCGGCATCGCCCCGCGCTCATTCCGCAGCGCGGTACGCTGCTTGATCGCGCGGACCCACGGCCGGACTTCTTCGTAGGTCAGCAGCGACATCGGCGCAACGGAATTCGGCCGATGGCAATGCTGGCAACTCCGCTGGAGAATCGGAGCGATGTCGCGGGTAAAGGTGACGTCGGTCTGCGCCTGGGCCAACGCCCCAGGAACGATCAGGAGCGACAACGCTCCCGCCACAGTGACGGCCCGGACAACGACTCGACGGGGACTCTGCATGGTGCACTCCCTCGAGAAGACTGGATTGTCAGCTTACCTAAGCGGCGACGGTAGCATGCCCCCAGTGCACCGTCAATCAACCCGGCATCAGCGCCGATCTCACCGTGCGCCGCTATAATCGAGCTACTCTTCGACTGCCGAAAGGACTACCCATGCGCCCGTCCTTCGTTCGCCGTTCCCTGATTGGATTCCTGCTGTCGAGCGTCTTAGGTCTCGCTCCAGCCTCGGCCCAGGTCTCGTGGACCCACGTCGGTGCCGACGAAGGCAACACACGCGCGTCGGCCGCCGATCAAATCACTCCCGCCAACGTGGATCAGTTGCGTCAGGCCTGGAGCTGGCAGCCGGAGGACCGCCCCCGGCCGGAGTACGGCACGACGCCAGGAAGCTTCACGAGCACGCCAATCATGATTGACGGCACCGTCTTCGTGAGCTCCAACTACAATCGGGTAGCTGCGCTGGACCCCGCAACCGGCGAGGAAAAGTGGGTCTTCGACCCTCGGGCGTACGAGGGCGGAATGCCGACGCTCGGTGGCGGCTTTCGACACCGTGGCGTTACGGTCTGGCGCGATGGCGACGACTTGCGCATCTTCCTTGCAAGCCGGTTCCGCCTGTTCTGTCTGGACGCAGCCACTGGTGAGGTCGTGCCCTCATTTGGCGAGGGGGGCATCGTCGATCTTAGTCGCGACCTAATCTGGTCGATCGAACAGAGCCACTTCGAGTTCAACGCCGCGCCGGTGATGTTCAAAGATCTCGTTATCGTCGGCAGCGCCGTCGGCGACCGGGTAATCTATCGCCGGACCCCACCAGGCGACGTCCGAGCGTACAACGCACATACGGGCGCGTTGGTCTGGAGCTTCCACACGATCCCCCAGGAGGGCGAGTTCGGTAGTCAGAGCTGGGAAAACGAGTCGTGGCGCTACACGGGCGCAACCAACGTCTGGGCCGGCGTGACCGTCGACGAAGCGAACGAGCGGGTCTATCTGCCCGTCGGGAACCCCACTAACAGCTACTACGGCGGCTCTCGTCTCGGCGACAACCTGTTTGCCGAGAGCATCGTGGCGCTCGACGCTAACACCGGCGAGCGGGACTGGCACTTCCAGATCGTCCACCACGGCGTCTGGGACTACGACCTGCCGACTCAGCCGATGTTGATGTCAATTACCGTCGAGGGGCGTGACATCGACGCGATCGCGCAACTCACCAAGCAAGGACTGATCTTCACCTTCGATCGGCTCACCGGCGAACCTGTCTGGCCAATCGAAGAACGGGAAGTCCCTCAAAGCGACGTGCCGGGTGAGCGGACCGCGCCCACGCAGCCGTTTCCGACCCAGCCCCCAAACGTGCTGCCCCAAGCAGGGATGACCGGCGACGATCTCTTCGACCTCACACCGGAGCTGGCCGCGGCTGCCCGTGAGGCGATGAACGGATTGCGCACCGGACCGCTGTACACCCCTCCAAGCCTGGAGGGCTCGCTCGTCCGTCCAGGCGGCGGGGGGGCGATCAACTGGGGCGGCGGCGCCTACGACCCCGACACCGGCTACCTCTACGTCAAAACCTCGAACATGCCGGCAGTCTTCACCCTGGCGAAGTTCGATCCTCAAACTACCCGGAACCCATTCGCTGACACCGACGACCCAGACTACGTCGGCTACGACACTGTCACCGGACGGCGGCCGACGTTCGAAGGCGGTCTACCGCTCAACCGCCCCCCCTACGCATACTTGGTAGCCGTCGATATGAACGCCGGCACGATCGCGTGGCGCGTGCCCTTCGGCCGTGGCAGCGACCGGATCCGGAACCATCCGGGACTGGCCGACGTCGAGGTGCCAGACCGGCTCGGCACCCCAGGCGCCCCGGGAGGGTTTGTTACGGCAGGTGGGCTCTATTTCGCAGGGGGCGGCGAAGACGCGTTGTATGCCTTCGACAAAGTGACCGGCGAGGAACTGTGGCATGGCGCGCTCATCGAGCGCTCGACGGCCACGCCGATGACCTACGAAACCGACGACGGACAGCAGTTTGTGCTAATCGCGACCGGCTCCGGCGCCAACCAGGAACTCGTCGCGTTCTCGTTGCCGTAAGCCCGTACTTAGGTTCGGATTGGCGGTCGACTACCCTTGGTCGCCTGGAGGACGAACGCCCGATGATCTCGCAGACCCGAATCGCCTACCTATTCCTACTCGCCGCCAGCCTCAGCCTGGCGCCGCCCGTGGCGGCCCAGAACGTCGACTGGCGCCTGCACAACCTCGATCTCCATGGCAGCCGCTTCTCCGAAACCGACCAGATCACGCCGGAGAACGCGCACCTGCTGACGCCGCGCTGGTTGTTCCAGCACGGGGTCATCGACGGGGTCAGCAACCAGACCACCCCAGTGATCGTCGATGGCGTCATGTACGTGACCGACTCCCGCGGGAGCGTGTACGCCGTCAACGCCAAGGACGGGCACCTGCTGTGGACCTATGACGTCACACAGCTGCTGGGTGGCGGTCGCCAGGAGGGTTACATCTTCCGCCACCGTGGCGTGACCTATGCCGATGGTGTGGTGTACAGCGCGGCCGGCTCATTCATGTTCGCACTCGACGCCGAAACCGGCGATCCCATCGAGGGCTTTGGTGAGAACGGCCAGGCGTCGGTCATTCTGGATATCCTGAGGCTCCGCTATCCGGACACGGAGACCGCCATCTCTATGGGCTACTGGTTCACCAGCGCCCCTCAAATTCATGAGGGTGTCTTGTACGTCGGGGCAACCCGGAGCGAGAGCATGATTCCGGGCGGGTACGTACTGGCCATCGACGCCAGGACCGGCGAGGTGCTCTGGCACTTCAACACCATCCCCCAGGACGAGAACGACCAGGGCTGGGACATCGCCGGCTCGACCTGGGTCGGCGGCGGCCGCAACGGCGGCGGCATCTGGGAAACCCCGTCAATCGATCCGGAACTGGGCCTCCTTTATATCGCCGTAGGCAACCCCTTCGGTGACAGCACCAAGCGGGGGGGCATGAATTTGTTCACCGATTCGATCGTGGCGCTGTCGCTCGAAAATGGTCAGATGGAGTGGTACTACCAGCAGGTGCACCATGACGTCTGGGACTACGACAACGGCCAGCAACCGGTGCTGTTTGACATGGTGGTCGACGGCGAAGCGGTCAAGGCGTTGGCCCAAGCCAACAAGAACAGCTGGCTCTACATCTTGAACCGCGAGACCGGCGAGCCGGTGCACCCCATTCCAGAGATGCCGGTCTCGACCGAAACCGACCGTGAAGGTGAACAGCCCTGGCCGACCCAGCCAATTCCCCACAAGGCAAACGGGGAGATGATGGAACCGGTGTCGCCAGTGGTCCCGACCGACATCGATCCTGAGCACCTCGCGGAAAACACCGTCGTTCCGCAGTACACGCCGCTCGGCCCCAACCAGATCTTTGCACCCGGTATGGGCGGCGGCGCCAACTACGGTCCAATTGCCTATAGCGACGACACCGGCCTGCTATACGTCAACGCCATCGACATGCCCTACAACGCTGGCCGTGGGCGACGGCCGAAGGGCTACTTCTCGGCGTACGACCCGACCACTGGCGAGCTCATCTGGCGGCAGATATTCGACGGCTACGGCCAGGCGGGCGCCGTCGTCACCAAGGGGGGCGTGGTCTTCGTCGGCGCCGGCAGCAATGAAGCCGGTTACTTCTACGCCTATGACGCGAAGACCGGTGAGGAGCTCTGGAAGTTCAACACCGGCTCCGGCATCTTCGCCTCACCCTCGGTCTACATGGTTGATGGGGAAGAGTTCATCACCGTCGCCTCGGGCGGCGGCTCTCGCGGCCGTCGAGGTGGCGACCTGATCCTGAGCTTCGCCCTGCCGCCACAGTAGACATCATGCACTCACCCAAGCTGCGTCTCGTTCCGTCGCTCGTCATCGCCCTCGCCCTCAGCGCGACGGCCTTGGCCCAGCCGCAGGCAGATGCGTCGAACGACACGTTCGTCCCCATAACCGACGCCATACTGCAAGCGCCCGCGCCTGAGGATTGGCTGATGTGGCGTCGTACGCTCGACGGCTGGGGGTACAGCCCACTCGACCAGATCGACAGGAGCAACGTTGACGATCTACGAATGGTGTGGACCCGAGCCCTGAACAGCGGCAACCAGCAGGGCACCCCGCTCGCCTACCAGGGTGTCCTCTACATGCCAAACCCGAATGACGTGATCCAGGCGCTCGACGGGGCAACGGGCAACCTTGTCTGGGAACATCGGCGAAACCTTCCGGACGACCTCAATGCACACATGGGCGGGCTGGTCTCTACTAAACGCGCGATCGCGATTCATGGTCGATACATCCTCGACACCACGGGCGACGACTACCTGATGGCACTTGACGCGGTAACTGGCGAGATGGCGTGGGAGACCCAGATCCTCGACTACACGGTCAATCCCGCGCTGCAGACCTCCGGCCCGATCGTGGCTAATGGCAAGGTCATTTCCGGCCGGAGCTGCCGCGGAACCGCCACCCCGGACGCCTGCGTGATCACCGCGCATGACGCCGTGACCGGGGAAGAGCTCTGGCGGCGCCGCACAGTGCCCGGCCCAGGCGAACCAGGCGACGAGACCTGGGGCAACGTGCCGTTCGAGGATCGTAAGCATGTCGGCACCTGGATGGTGCCCAGCTACGACCCCGAACTGAACCTGATCTATATCGGCACGTCGGTTACCTCACCGGCACCAAAGTTCATGCTCGGTGGCGCCGACCTGGCGCACCTCTACCACAACTCAACGCTCGCGCTCGACGCAGACACCGGCGAGATTGTTTGGTACTACCAACATCTGAACGACCACTGGGATCTCGACCATCCGTTCGAGCGCCTCCTGATCGACACGCAGGTGGCGCCGGACCCAGACGAGGTGAGCTGGATCAACCCACGACTCCAACCCGGAGAGACCCGAAAGGTCATGACCGGCATTCCGGGCAAGACCGGCGTCGTCTATACCCTGGACCGGGAAACGGGCGAGTTCCTCTGGGCCACTCCTACGGTCGCTCAGAACGTCATCAACGACATCGATGGCGCCACCGGCTCGGTGGCCGTGAACGCCGAGGTGGTCTTCTCGGCGCTGGGACAGGAGCTGATGTCCTGCCCCAGTTGGGCGGGAGGGAAAGACTGGGAAGCAGGCGCTTACAGCCCGCTGACCGGCCGAATGTACTACCCGCTCCGGAACGCTTGTCAACGGCTGCTGTCGACCCTGGAAGGGGGCATCACCACCTACGCGCTGGCGGCCCGCCACATCCTGACGCCGGGCACCGACCAGCTGGGGACGGTGCGCGCCATCGCGGTCGACACAGGACGCACTGAATGGCTCTACGAGCAACGGGCCGCCACGATGTCATTGGTCGCTACCGGGGGCGGTCTACTCTTCGGAGGAGACACCAACGGCCGGTTCCGTGCGTTCGACCAGGACACGGGTGCCGTCCTCTGGGAGGTCAACCTCGGCTCACCGGTGAGCGGCTATCCCATCTCCTTCGCCGCCGATGGCCAGCAGTACATCGCTGTCAGTACCGGCACCTCCGGCAACGCATCGATCAACCTCCGCATGACACCCGAGCTTCAGCCGAGCATGGGTAACAACCTGTTCGTGTTCGCCTTGCCTGACTAACCAGATCAACACCGGTCTCGGGGTTTCGGTGTCCGACGCCATTTTCGCAGTCTGGACAAGCCCCGCGCATGTCGTCCCCACAACCGGGCCTCTCTGAGAAACGCCCTGGCACCGCATGCCAAGGTCAGCGGCGTCCCAGGCGCCAACCGGTACAGAGGGACCTGGTAGGCCCCTCTCAACCCCATCTTGGCGCTGCTGTCACGACCAAGCAGCGCGGGTCCGCAAGAGCCATCCAATTAGAACGGCCGGCCTGTCCCTTACGCGAAAAACCTTTGTACAAGAATGTGGCCGCGCCGGAGAGCACTAGC
>DEAA01000023.1:51646-69929 GCA_002346545.1 Acidobacteria bacterium UBA2994 | reverse complement strand
AACAAAGCACGGACAAGGACAACGATCGAAACATGACTTCTCCTAATGGCCACCCTGTCGGTAGATGCCGTGGACGCTACGGGAACGGACAGATAACAGGCGTGGAACCACGCCAGTATAGCGCTCGCCTCGCGCTAGAATCGCGCGTGCGGTGACTGAATGGTGGCCGCCCGAGGAGAACTTTGATGACCGTAACACCCCCAAGGCGCACTCCGGTTCACGCAGGCTGGCACATCGTCCTGGCACTGGCGGGCTTGATGAGCGCCAGCGGCCTGGCCGCAGCACAGGAGAACACCGTCCACCAACAGCCACGAGCGGATGCACTCCCCAGCCCAACTCTGGCAACTGCCAATGGCAGCCAACGGATCCTGCGTCCCGAAGGGATGCTGCCGCAGGTCCCGGCCGGGTTCGCGCTGTCTAGCTACGCCGAGCTGCGCGGTGCTCGCATGATGGTGTTCGCGCCCAACGGCGATCTGTTCGTCAGCTCGCCCTCGACCAACAGCATTCATGTGTTGCGAGACCAGAACCACGACGGCACGTTCGAGGCGCGGGGCATCTACGCGAACGGTGAAACCTACCCGGCCCCGATCCCCCCCCCGCCGCCTGGGGGCGAACCGCCGCCGCCCGTACTCGGAGTGCTCGAGGGACCACAGTCCCTCGTCAAGGACCCACCGGCCTGTACTCCACCACCTGACTACGTCGTCCGCGACGAGGGCGGTATCCGATTGCCGTTCGGCCTCGCGTTCACCGCTGGCTATCTGTATGTAGGGAACACCGACTCGGTGGTGCGATTCGCGTACGAAGACGGCGACCTCGAAGCTCGGGGTACGCCAGAACGGCTGCTTATCCTACCGACCGGCGGCCATCGCAGCCGGAACGTCCTGTTCAATCGAAACGGCAGCAAGCTCTATATCTCAGTTGGTTCACGCTCGAACAGTGACGCGGGCGAGGATTGTCGACGAGCCGCCGTACTCGAGGTGAACCCCGACGGGACCGAGCCCCGCGTTTACGGCGCCGGCATCAGAAACCCGGTCGGTCTCGCGCTGCAGCCAGGCACCGACATTATCTGGACCGCGAACAACGAACGGGACAATCTCGGTGACGATCTGGTGCCAGACTTCGTCACTTCAGTCCAGAACGGCGGCTTCTACGGCTGGCCGTACTCTTACATCGGCAGTCACTACGACCCAAAGTTCGTCGGCGCATTCCCCGAGTTGGTCGAGAGCACCCTCGTGCCGGACGTACTCCTCCCGGCCCACTCGGCCCCGCTCGGGATCACATTCTATGAAGGCGACGCGTTTCCGGACCGCTACCGGAACGGCGGGTTCATCGCGCTCCATGGCTCATGGAACCGCACTGTTCCGACCGGCTACCGGGTGGCGTTCTTCCCAATGGAGAACGGCCGGCCCGGCCCGCTCGAAGACTTCATGACCGGCTTTCTAGCCAACACCGGAGAGGATGGCAAACGGGTCGAGCACTGGGGTCGACCGGTGGGTGTAGTCACCGCGCCGGACGGGTCGCTGCTGGTCTCCGATGACGGCGGTAACCGCATCTGGAAGGTCACGGCCAACTAGACCGCTGATCATGCGCCTCACGGGCCAGACGCTCTGCTTGATTGCCCTGGTGGCAATGACGCCCTCCGAAATTCGGTGGAGCTTTGCAGCCGGACAGGATGTGGCGTTCGCCACTACCCCACCAGAGGTGATCGAGGCGATGCTGGATTTGGCCGACGTCGGCCCGGACGATGTCGTCTACGACCTGGGATGTGGTGATGGTCGCATCGTCGTTGCGGCGGCGAAACGCGGCGCGCGCGGGGTCGGTGTGGAGAGCGATCCGGCGCTCGTGGAGAGAGCCAGGACGCGGGCCGAGTACGAGGGGGTGTCGGGCCGGACCCGATTCGAAGTGGGCAACCTATTCGAAGCCGACCTCAGTGACGCCACCGTCGCGATGCTGTACCTGCAGCCCGAGCCGAACCTACGGCTCCGACCCCGCCTGCGTGCCGAACTACCTCCCGGTGCCCGGGTAGTATCTCACTCTTACGACATGGGGGACTGGCCGCCGGATGAGATGCAACGCGTGGCCGGTCGACGAATCTACCTATGGCGAATCGCGGGCCCGTGACTGACCGCGCCGGTCCGCTACGCGGCCGCCGAAACGCCGGCGGTGCTAGACTGGGGCATCATGAAAGACGTGCTCCGCGCCCTCATCGTCCTCGGATGCCTGCTCCTGATCCCCATCACAGCGGTGGTGACGGCCGCCACCAAGCAGCGGATGTCAGACGGAGCCAAGGCCTTCTTCTCTGGCGGTCCCCTCGTCGCTGGTGATCTGCACACCGGTCCAGACCCCGACTGGGGCTTCCTCGACGACGTCCGGACCATCGAGTTGCAGCTTCTTGACCCACCGCGATCGCGCCGGATCTGGACCACCCATCACGATGGCAAACTCTACGTCTGGTCGGGCTACATGAGCTCGGCGGTCGGCAAGATCTGGAAGGGCTGGCCGGGGGATGCAGAACGCGATGGCCGGGCCGTGTTGAGGATGGGGAGCAAGCGCTTCGAACGCCAGTTACGCCGGATAACCGAGGGGCCGGAGCTGGACGGCATCACGGCCGCCATCACTAGCAAGTACCCATCGCGCATAACCCGCGAGTCAGTCGAATCTGGTTCCTCCTGGTTGTTTGAGGCCGCACCGCGATGAAACACTTTTATCAGGTGACCGCCGCCGCACTGCTCCTGACCGTGCTGATCGTCTGGTTTATGCCGGGCGCCTCCGACTGGGTCGAAACCACGCTCCAGCGCTACGTCAGCCGCGCGGCCCAGTAGGGTTTCACCACCCAACCTCTGACTCGAGCTGGCCCTCGGCCCCGGTCGGGGTGCGTCTTATTCGAACTCATCTTCGTGTTCGATCTTCTTGGTTTGATCATTTGATTCCGCAGGTCAGATTTCTGCAGAGAACACCGAACGGCTGCTGGCACAACTGGAGAAATGCGACGAACTCGTCGGAGAGCTGCGCGAGCTAAAGGCCGACGTGAACTCGATCGGCCGCAATACGATCCGAGTGTTCTGCGAACAGGGAGAGATCAGCCGACGACGACCAGATCACTCAGGGTGATGGACTGCTCCTCGTCGACGATCCGCTCGCTATAGTCGATGTAGACCTCACGCGGGTAACCCAGCTCGGGGTCGTAGTCCACACGCACCGCCGCGGCCGCTCGACCGAAGGCGTCCTGTATCAGATCGAAGACCTCCGCGACGGCGCGCACGGCTGTGAGCAGCTCGGGCGGAGACGGGGCACCCTCGATGGTCGGCGTCACCGATTGCACCTCTCCGTTCCTGACCTCGAGCCGTAACGGCTGACGTGCCTCGGATGGGCAGAAGCAGCTTCGCTGGAACGTGACATCGTAGTCCTCGCCCACCGCCGCCTCGAACCGGGCCCGGTGCTCTCCGAGCGCGGCCTCTCCCTCGGACGGCTGCCCGGCCTGCAACGCGCACACAGCGAGAGAAACCAGCGGTGCTAGTATCCAGACACGCATCACCTCCGACACTACCAGGTTCCGGCACCGAACGGCTGGAGCCGACGCCGGCTACGATATCCTGTGCGGCCGTCAACAAAGACGGTGACCCGCACCGGCCACTCGATGGAATCCATTCGCTTGATGTGCTGTCCTCACCATCCCACGGCATGAGGATCTCGTCCTAGTCCAGGTCTGCAGGCGGGTAGACCACCGGCATCGGCAGTGCTGAGGAAGGGCACCTAGTCCTGGGCCCAGGTCAACGATAAGCCACCGCTAAGGCACACAAGCATGCGTAGGCGTACCAACAGGGGCTGCATCGAGTGCGTCTCCTTACAGACGCGCCAACGCCGGCCCGCTACGATCCACACGCACCGGTCAGTCCGTGCCCGGCACACGTCTCCCCGGTGGTCGTATTGATATAGATACCGCTCTTCAGGTCGTAGCGCCAGAAGTTCAGGTCACTGTCGAACCCGGACATCTGGCCACTTGGACGGATAGTGCCGTACCACATCGAGCCACTGCGGAGATTCGTGGCCCGGATCCCAGCCTGCCCGCTCGCCAGCTGCGACCAACGAAAGACACTGTTAGTCCGGCTATCGAAGCTGAGACCCGAGGTTGGCGCGAATAGCTCGAGACTGCTGCCGACTGTCTGCGATGGCAGCGGCAGGGACGGTATCAGCATAGACACCGAGCTCATCGGCACGACCGTGTCCAGAATGATGCCGCGGAGCGAGGGATCAGACGGCGCGATGCCTGTTGGCGACGGAATGAGATCGGCGAGTTGCTGACCAGTAGCCGTCGGTGCGACAACCCCAATCAGGAGAACGGCGACCGCGAAAATACGCATAGAACTCCGGACCTCGGTACTGCGCAGAGTGTCGGCTGATTGTAGCGTGCCGGCCTGGGATGAGACCAGCGAAGATCTGATGATCTGGCGGAATGGGCACCAACGACTGTAGCGCTGGGTGCAGCCGCGACTGCTGGCACCCTTATGGCTTGAGTGGAATGGGCGCGAACGGTACCGCCGGCTCCCGAACTCCCGGATGGCCAGCTGCTTTTCTTTGCTCGGAGACGAGGGCAGCAGCGTCGATGGCGAGTTGCTCGTCGGCGCGGCCGGCGTTGAGCAGATTCACCATCGCGTGGTTACCTTCGTGGCAGGCATATTCGAACAGGGTCACGTCGGTCGCGGACCGCGACATCGGAATGGCGACCGTGTAGGGCACGGCGAAGGTCTGGGGGTCCTCCACGGAGATCTGATAGTCGATAGTGTTCACGTCCATCATGGTGAACCGCTCGGTCACCTTCAGCGTCTCACCCGACCCCCGTGGGCCGGTCGGGGTGACGTGTGACGGTTGATAGTCGCCCCCGTCGAGCCGCGAGTTGAAATGCATGGTCTCGACGACGAGGGTGTCCCCCTCCCAATAACCACGCGCGTCACCCAGCCACTGGCGGATGTTCTCGGAGTTGCGGGGACGGCCGTCGAGCGGCACGATCCGCGCCTCGTGAATCATCTCCATCATGATGACGAAGTGATCGGGGGTCTGGAAGATCTGATAGTTCGCGTTGTAGAGCGTCGGAATCATCGCGGTGGGCAGGGTCCGCGAAATGCAGCGCTCCCAGCTATTCCGATCAAGCCAAGAATCGGCCTCGCCGCGACCGGCACGCGCGTTCTCGCGGTCGATGAGACGCCGCACGCCCACCTCGGTCATCCGGATCCGGCCGTCGGGCGGGTCGATGACGAGAGACTCGCGCTCGATCTGCCCAGCCTGCTCGAGCCAGCCTGCACCGGTGCCGCCAGTGGCCTCGATGACCGCCTGCTGTGCTCGGCGGCTCTGCGCCTGCTCTTCAGAGGTCAACCGCTCAAGCGGGGTGGTAGTGGAGTTGTTCCACAGGCCTTGGAAGTCGGGGGTGCCCCAGAGGGTACGGGGCAACTCGACCGAATCAGCCGCCAGACGCTTCGGGGTCCACTGAGCATCGGCCGGCGCCGCCGCGGCAAGGGCGAGGGCAATGGTCAGGCAGATCAGAATCTGGCATTTACTGGTCATCAGGCTCTCATCGGTGAAGCTCTAGGGCACGAACGGCACGGCCGGCTCACGAACGCCAGGGTGGCCCGCATCCTTCCGCTGCTCAGACACGAGCCCGGCCAACTCGAGCGCCTGGGCTTCGTCGGCGCGACCGGCGTGCAACAGGTTGGTCATCCCATAGTTGCCTTCGTGACAGGCATACTCGAAGAGCACCACGTCTGGGGCCGACCGCTCCATTGGGATCGCCACGGTGTAGGGTTGAGTGTACGTCTCGGAATCTTCCACCGTGAACTGATAGTCAATGGTGCTGGTGTCGGTCAGGGTGAACCGCTCGGTGAGCTTGAGCGTCGCGCCCGAACCGCGATGCCCGGTCTGAATGATATGTGACGGCTGATAGTCGCCCCCATCGAGCTTGTCGTTGAAGTGGATCGTCTCGACTACCAGGGTGTCATCCTCCCAGCGCCCCCGCGAGTCGCCCAGCCACTGGCGAATCTTCTCCGAGGAGGGTGGCAGATCGAGCGGAATGATCCGAGCCTCGTGGATCATTTCCATTATCAGAACGACGTAATCCGGGGTCTGGAAGATCTGATAGTTCGCGTTGTAGAGATTCGGGATCATCGCCACCGGCAGGGTGCGGGAGATGCAACGCTCCCAGCTGTTCCGGTCGAGCCAGGAGTCGGACTCGCCGCGTCCCTCCCGTGCGTTCTCCCGCACGATCAGACGTCGGATGGCCTTGTCGGTCATCTTGATCCGGCCGTCTGGCGGGTCGATGATGAGCGAAGGTCGGTCAAGCGGGCCCCGTTGCTCTGGAAACGCGGCGCCAGTGCCTGCCGTCGCCTCGATTACGGGACGCCTCGCCTCGCGGCTTCGCGCCCGCTCCTCCCCAGTCAGTGCCTCGAGCGGGGTAGTCGTGGAGTTATTCCAGAGGCCTTGCATGTCCGGGTGCCCCCACGGGGTACGGGGAATGTCCGATGACTGGGCCAAGGCAGTGCCTATCAGGCCCACCACAGCCAGGAACCCGCCCAGAGCGGCGGCGCGAAAGGTCAACATCTCGTCCTCTTATCAGCCCGGCGCGGGACGCGCCAACGACATGCCTCACCAGGCAACCACATGGTAAATAGACCCCAACCTAGACGCTAGCGTTACCTACCGCCCCGCTTCTCGCTCCTCGTAGCGGGCACCACCCAGGATACCTTCCATAGCGTAGTTCCCTTCGTGACAGGCGTACTCGAAGATCGCGTCGTCGCTCTGGTCCAGCAGGAGTTCCACTGTCCACGGCTGGATCCAGGTATCCATGTCGGTCAGCGTGATCTCCTGACGCAGTACACGGGGCGCGATGCGCGTAAACCGTTCGGTCAACACCAGATTCGAGGAGCCTCCACTAAAGCGGCTGCGCGGGTCCCAATTGCGAGTCTCGACAACGAGCGTATCGCCCTCCCAGTGTCCACGTGCGTTGCCCGCCCACTGCGGGATCTTGTCGTCGAGGTGGGGACGGTCATCGAGCGGAATCGTGCGAACCAGGTGCCCCATCTCCTGCATGATGGTGACCTGATCCGGCGTCTGCAGCAGCTGGAAGTAGCTATTGTAGCCAGACCCCATGTTCGGCACCGAGAAGTGCAGGCAGCGGTCGCCGAGCGTCCGGTCCTCGGGCCCGTCCGACGGCCCCCGTTCTGCGCGAGCCGCCCCGCGCTCCCGGGCGCGCGCCTGCGCCGCATCGGTCATCGAAGGTCGACGCCCGTTGGGCGGGTTGATGATGAGCGAAGTACGGTTGTCGAGCGCTCGGTCGACCAGCCAGAACGCATTGTAATTGCCGGTCTCGGCATCGAAGTCCTGGAAGGTCGAGTTACCCAGAGCCTGCTGGATCAGCCGGTCGCCCAGCAGGTCACCTGCCTGCTCCGAGTCACGGAACTCGGCGATCAGCTGGGTTAGCTCAGCCAACTCCTCATCACTGAGCGTCGCCTTCTCGCCAAATTGCTCCGGCCGCTGCATTGGAGTCGCGCGATTATTCGCCCAGATGCCCTGCAGGTCCACCTTCCCATCGGCCGTACGCGACGGCGTCCAGCCCACCGGATCCTGCGCCACAACTGAGGCGACCATCAGCCCACACGCGATACCAATCAACGCTGCGTAAGCCCTAGGCCCCACTGCTCGAGGTTGAGTGCTCATCCCTGCTCTCCCCTGCCTCCATCGGTCGCGTCGATGCCCCCGCATAATGGCCCAGCCGAGTCTCCGACGCAACCGTTCTGGAAACCGAACGCCGAGCCTCGGCGGTGTGACACAATCAGCACTCTTAAAGGATTATGCGCCTGAACGCTCGATGGCTATCCGGCGGCGCCATTGCGCTGGTCGTTGCCATGCTCCTGGCATCGGTCGCCGACGCCCAGGTAGGCTGGGGTGGGTTCCGCGGCAGCCGGCGCACACCGCGGCTCAAACCGGCAGCTCACCGTGACAACGGCTTTACCTTCTGCCGGTTGATGTACACGAGTGTGCGTCGGGAACGGGAGGGGTACGGCTGGAGCACCGACTATCCTGACGCCGACTCCAACTTTATGATCCGGCTCTCCGAGCTGACCTCGACCAAGGTCGACTTCGACGAGCGGAAACGGCCTAACCACTGGGTGGTAGGGGCCACAGACCCGGCGCTGTTCACCTGCCCGTTCCTGATGGGCTCTGACGTCGGCACGGTGGGATTCTCTGCGATCGAAGTGCAGCGCCTGCGCGAGTATCTGCTCAAGGGCGGCTTTCTCTGGGTGGACGACTTCTGGGGTACCCCGGCCTGGAATCAGTGGGAGGCGGAGATCTCACGGGTCTTGCCGCCGTCGGAATATCCCATTATTGACCTGCCGCTCGATCATCCGCTGTTCCAGGCGCACTACAACATCTGGGAAGTGCCTCAGATAACCAATATCCGCTACTGGCGGCGAACCGGAGGGTCATCTACCTCGGAACGTGGCATCGACAGCAACGCGGCTCACTTCCGGGTAATCACCGACGACGACGGACGCATTCTGGTAGCGATGACCCACAACACGGACATTCAGGACTCGTGGGAGCGCGAGGGTGAAGACCCCCGCTTCTTTGATCAATTCGCCCCGGAGGGTTACTCGCTAGGCGTCAACGTCCTGTTACACGCCATGAGCCACTAGCCCGCCTCCACTGGACCATGGTCGGGCGCATCGGGGAGAAAGAGGAGGGCGTGACTCACGTTTGATCAGGACGAAGCGGATCGCTTTTTTTGTCCCTTGTACTCGGGCCAGGGGATCCATCCGTTGGGAGTCTGGAACCCCCAGCGCCGGATCTGAGTTCCTCGGATCACGACGGTAAGCGGCTTGCGGGCTGGGTCGATCTCGACCCGGTGCAGCCAGTTCGCGGGACAGAAACGGATCGCGCCAGGCCGATGCCACCGCTTGCCGAGGGTGCTGCCCGGACCGGGCGTGTGCTCCCAGTAGCCTCCCCGTAGGATGATCGTGAGGAACGGCCAGGGATGGTCGTGCAAGGAGTCGTCGTCGCTCTCATGGAACCAGTGCACGTAAATGCCGAACCAGCGGCAGGCGATCAAACGCAGCCGTTCGAGATACAGCTCACCTTCGTGGCGGTAGATCGGTTCCCAGCGCCAAAACTCCAGCGACCGCCTATGCAAACCGGTGTCCTGATCGGGAGCGGGCGTGCGGAGCAGTGTCGTCAGGATTCACTAGTGGTCATATCGGCCGCCCCAACGAACAGCCGTAGGACATCGCGCACGACACCGTTCTGTGCCCCGGACAGGTTGATCAGCCCGACCACCACGACGCCAGTCTCGGGCTGCATGATCATCAGCGAAGTTCCGCCGATGGACCCACCCGCATGGAAGAGAAGTCGCCGCCCGTCATCACCAGTATCGACGAACCAGCCAAGACCGTACCCGGTGCCCTCACCGGCCGCGTTGCGCTGCTCGGCGAACAGGAGGCGGCGGGCTTCACGAGACAGGTATTCATCGCCGAGATGGGCGTTAGCAAACCGGAGGACATCCTCGGTCGTTGACAGGAACCCGCCACCCGCCCATTTGTAGCTATTGTTCACCCACGGTGCGTTCACCACCTGACCCGCATCGTCCCGCACGTAGTAACTCGTCCGTCCGGCGATGATCGGCGCGACATGGTCGGCGACGGTATCTCCCATCCCAAGCGGACGGAACACAGCGTGACGCATGTAGGTCAGAAAGTCCTCACCCGCAGCCCCCTCGACCACGGCGCTCAACAGATTGAAACCGTGACTCGTGTAGAGGAACTCGCTTCCGGGGGGATGCTCCAGTGGATCGGCCGCGAAGATCAAGAGTGCTTCCGACACCGTGTCGTACTGCTCGTTAATCAGGTTCTCGTCGCCCTTGTAGTGGCGAATGCCGCCCAAGTGCCCGCCGAGCTGACGAGCCGTAATGGGGTGCGCCTTCTCCGGAAACGACGGGACATAGCGCTGGATCGGCACGTCGAGATCGAGGCGCCCCGCTTCGACCAGAGTGGCCGCGGCGGCGGCCGTCATCGACTTGGAGATGCTGCCGACCCGGAACTTGGCCGACGGCCACATCGGCACCCGATGCTCGAGGTCGGCGTAGCCGAACCCCTCGGACCATACCGTCTCACCGTCGACCGAAACCGCAATCGCGATGCCCGGGTAGCCACGCTCCGCCTGATCAGCGATCACCAGGCGTCGAGCCTCTTCGACCACCGAGGCGTAGCCCAGAGGCGCCGGCACGAGGGCGGCGACCGTGTCAATCGACTGCGCCAAGGTCATTTGGGGAGTCAGCACCACGGCCCACGCAACGAGCAACGAGCGCACGCGTATACTCATCGTCTCGTCCCTTCGATGTCGGTCAGGAAGGTGTATACCGTCTTCCCGGCGGTGACATACAGCGTCCGCATATCGTCGCCACCGAAAGCTGCGTTCGTGATCGTGTCCTCGGGAATCGGGATGTGCTCGAGCAGCTGACCCGCCGGCGAGAACACATGGATGCCGGCCACTGTGTCGAGCGTCTCGCTGGTCCCCCGCAACGCGTTCAGCCCAGCGGCCACATACAGGTTGCCCTGGCTGTCGATGGTCATCCCGTCACCGCTCCGCCCAGGATAGAAGTCGTGGAACACCCGGTGATTGCCGACCGTGCCGTCCTCCGCCAAGTCGTAGGCGCGAATCAGACGAGCCCCCCCCTCTCTCTGTTCAGTCTCGATGACATACAGCGTCAAGTCGTCAGGCGAGATGACGATGCCATTGGGACGCACCACCTCCGGCTCGGTCAGGACACGGGCGACGGTGCCATCAGGATCGATGCGATATACCCCATGTACGCCGGTCTGCTCGGGTGTGACGTTGGCACCGGGCCGATCAGTGAAATAGATGCGGCCCTGACTGTCGAAGGTCAGGTCGTTGGGGCGATGGAACTGCTTGCCCTCGAAGCTGTCAGCCAGCACTTCGACCTCGCCGGTCACCATGTTGGTACGAGTCACTCGCGGCAGGGCCGTCTCGCCGTCGCCCCCCTCACAGGCCAGCAGCCGAAACTCGCTGTCGAACAACAACCCATTGGCGTCGTTGCTCGGCTGGCGAAAGGTGGACACCTGGCCATCGACACCCAGCCGCAGGATCCGGTTGTTTCGGAGGTCGGTGAAGTAGACCGTGCCATCCTGATCGGCAGTGGGTCCTTCGGTGAAGGCGATCGTGGCAACGGTGCTTACCTCTCGCGCCGATGAAGAGGCCGGTGAAGGAGACGATGAGGCTTCTGACGGCGGAAGCGACCCTGATGGAGACGGCGAACACCCGAGGCTCACCCCCACAAGCAGGATGCCGCACAATCGATACGCAGGCATCAGTTCAGCTCCTGATAGAAGGCCCAAAACCTTAATGTGCCCGAGCTATTCCGGCAGACGGAAGGCGACCATCTGTGGTGGCCGCCCACCGATCGGCACCGCTATGTACTGGACGCCGTCGACCATGTAGGTCATCGGCGTTCCGAGAGCCCCGGTCGGCAGGTCGACCGATCCGAACTCCTCGCCGGTCTCCTTCGACCGCGCGACCAGACGCGGGCCGCCCGTGCTACCACCGGCCGAAAGCGCGCTGACGACCATCGTCTTAGTGAGCACCGGCCCCCCAACCCCGTCGCCGCCCAGCGGTGGCAGGTTGAGGTCCCGCAGCCTCGGATGGTTGCGAATACGGTCGCCATTGCCAAGCGGCTGCATCCACTCATGGTCTCCGGTGTTCATGTTGATGGCGGTCATCCGGCTGTAAGGCGGCTTGAGAAGCGGCAACCCCTGCGGCATCAGTGCGCCGCTCCGCGATGACCCGGGCCCCCGGCCAGCGAGCCGGTCCACTTCCGGAGCCCCGTGCGTATACGCCACGGTCGCCCCGATGGCCGGATCGGGCGCATACATCGTGATCACCACTGCCTGGTTCCGTGACGGCACATAAAGCCACCCGGTCTCGGGATCGAGCGCAGCGCCCGCCCAAGTGGCGGCACCGCCGTCGGGGGGCCGCATCAGCGTGCCCTGCCATCCGCCCTCGACCGGCCGCGAGATTGGCGTGAAGAGTGGCCCCAGACGGAAGGGCTTGACCGCCTCGATCGCCATCTCCCTGATCTCAGGGGTGAAATCGACAAGATCGTCGATAGTGACACCCTGATACTCGAACGGCTCCGGTCTCGTGGGGAACGGCTGGGTGGGCGACACCCGTTCGTTCGGCATGTTGGTTTCGGTCGGCACCGGCCGCTCTTCGATCGGCCACACCGGGTCGCCCGTGACCCGATCGAAGGTATAGACGAAGCCCTGCTTGCTGACCTGCACGAGCGCCTTAATGTCGCGCCCGTCCACGGTAATATCCGCCAAGTTTGGATGGGTCGGGAAGTCGTAGTCCCACAAACCGTGGTGCACCGCCTGGAAGTGCCAGATCCGCGCGCCGGTCTCTATGTCCACGGCGATGATCGACTCAGAGAAAAGGTTGTCACCCGGCCGATCGGCTCCGTAGTAATCGTTGGTGGCTGTGCCAGTCGGCAGATAGACATGCCCCAGTTCGTTGTCGCCGGCCAACATCGACCAGACGTTGGCGTTGCCCGAGTAGCGCCACGACTCGTTCAGCCAGGTGTCGGCGCCGAACTCGTCGTTGCTGTTCGGGACAGTGTGGAAGTCCCATGCGTGCTGGCCGGTCTTAATGTCCCAGGCCCGCACCCAGCCGGGTACCGCCTCCTTGGTATGGCGGCGGTCGGCAATCTGGGAACCATGAATCACCTTATCGCGCACCACGATCGGCGGCGAGTGGATGCCGTAGAGCATCGCGTTGAGCTCGTCCCGCTCCTCGCGCACAGCCCGCGGAATGCCCACCATAGCGTCGACCATGCCGTTGCCGTTGTCCCCGAAATCTGGACACGGGCGCCCGGTCTTGGCCTCGACACAGACCAGATACCCGGCGCCGGTCCCCCAGAGGATCCGCTCGTCACCCTCGCCGTCGGTCCAGTAGGCGACGCCGCGCTGGCGGAAGGTGCCGCTCATCGGGGTAGTCCCCTCTTCGTAGCTCTTGGGGTTATAGACCCAGATGGTCTCACCGGTGGTTGCGTCGATCGCCACGCCCTGGGACAGCGCGGTGTTGAAGTAGAGCACGCCGTCGACCATCAGCGGCGTCGCCTGCATGCCGCCAGCCCGAGGAAGATGGCTGGTGCGATACAGATCCGGGGTGTCCTCGACCAGCGACTCGACGATAGTCTCGAGTGGCGCCCACCACTCGCTCCCGTCGGGCATGGTCCGGCTGACCATCCGGTCAGCTGACTCCCAGCTCCAGGCGAGCTCGAGCTGCTCGAAGTTGCTACCGTCGATCTGGTCCAGCGGCGAGTATTTCTGCCCGGCGATATTGCCGGCATAACTCCGCCACTCGCCATTCTCGGTACCGTAGGTCTGCCACGAGCCGTCCTGCGCCTGGGTCGCCGTCGCCGATAGCATTCCAAGCAGCGCGCCTAGGGCACACCGCGTCATCACCTTGCCTTGCATAGTCGAGACTCCTCCGCTTGATAGACGCCGGAGATTATAGCCGGGGCCTGCCGGACGTCTGGCATTGACAGACGTGCCGGATCAACGATCGCCCCGGCGTCCAGCTACTCTCGGTAGGTGGCCGTGGACGTTGGCGCGCGAGGCGGGATTGGCGGGCGAGGCGGAGCCGGCCTGTGGTCCGACCCCCATCACCTTGAGGGTTCCGTCGTCGACCAACGCCTTCACCGACTCCCGCTCGGCGTCCTGGGTGGAGATCTGGCCCTCCTTGCGTGGACCAAGGCGCAGCACCTTACCACGAGACAACGGGACCCGCAGAAAACGAGCCGTCTGGTTCTGAATGGTCATCATCGTGCGGTCTCCCTATCTTCACGATAATACCGCCCCACCAGGTCGATGTGGACGGTAAGCGGCAAATGGTCTGAGGCGGCCCCGGATCCCCGGACCACGCCGGCCACGACGCCGGCCGGCTCCACCGGCACCCCTCCGCGCACCATTACATGGTCCAGTTTCTGGCGGTAGTGCAATCCGAGCGCCCGGCCCAGAACAAGCCATCGACGCGCCGGATCGGCATCGTCGATGCTGGTGAACAGATCGCTGGTCCAGGCCACGTCGGCCGAGCAGTCGACGAACCCGCGACGCCTGGCCACCTCCAGCACCTGATCGGTATCGGCCACCACCCGAGGCACGCTGACAGGGCCGCTGGTGTTGAAATCTCCACAGAGGATGTCCACTTCGTGGCCGCCCCCCAGGGGGCTATCAACCATGTCGAGCAGGTGGGTCAACTGCGCGACGCGGTGCTCGGCCCCGCCTGCGAAGTCGAGGTGCAGATTGACGATCCGCAACCGGCACCCGCGCAGGTCGAACGTCTGGACAAAGGCCGACTTCGTGTCGGGCACGCCGCCCTCGGTCTTGAACCGCGCCAACCATCCCATCCGGGCTACTCGAGGGAGAGACACCCGACGCCCGTCGCGTACCGAGACCGCCGGCCGATAGAGAAACCCGTTGCCGTACTCCTTGTCGGAATAGCGCATGACGGGCTCATAGCTCCACCGGTGGCCGGCCCTCAGGTCCTCGGACAGTCGGGCCAAGGTATTGCGCCCTCCACGCGGCACCAGAGCTTCCTGGACCGCAATGATGTCGGCATCGCGCAGTTCGGGCAGACTACCGAACTGTTCCAGCAAGTGCGGATAGTTAATACCCCGCTGCAGGTTGTAGCTCGCCAGGTGGACGATCGGCGCCATGGGCTATCAGTATCGGCGATAAGAGGGTTGTAGAATCTGGGCTACGCGGGGCGGTAACACCGCCCCGCTCATCTAACCATTGCTTTGATGAGTATCCGCTCCGGCGACGCTAGGGACGACACACCGCCCGCGTGTCCCCTCTGCGGTGCAGACCGGGCGCCGTCCTATCACCGAGACCGGCAGCGGGCCTACTGGCGGTGCAGACGCTGCGCCCTGATCTTCGTCTCCCCAGACGCCTGGGTCTCGGCCGACATCGAACGCGCCCGGTACGACCAGCACCTGAACGAACCCGGCGACGCCGGCTACCGTCGCTTCCTGGCCCGTCTGGCGGACCCGGTGGTCGAGCGGGTCCCGCACAACGCTGTTGGCCTGGACTTCGGTTCGGGGCCGAGCCCAACGCTCGCCGGAATGCTGGAGGAACGCGGGCTCCGGATGTCGTTGTATGACCCGTTCTATGCGGCCGACCCAACGGTGTGGGAACAGCGCTACGACGTGATCACCGCGAGCGAGGTTGTCGAGCATCTGCGAGACCCGCGGGGCGAACTGGACCGCTTGTTCAAATCGCTCAGGCCGAACGGACTGCTTGCGGTGATGACGCAGTGGGCCGAGCCCCGCGAGTGGTTCGTAGGCTCGCGCTACATTCGCGACCCGACCCACGTCTGCTTTTTCTGCCCCGAGACCTGCCGGTGGATCGCCGCCCACTGGGGCGTGGGTCTGGCAATCCCAGCCTCGAACGTTGCGCTCTTTAGGCGCTCTCCCGACCGAACGCGTCGCGGCTGAGCAGTAGTTGTGTGCGGCATGCCCGTCGAGTATCCTGAGACACGCGTGACGTGTGGCGCGATCGTGGGTCGACAAGGGAGGCAGTTATTTCTTCACGAATTTTCGTCGGTAACCTTAGTTACGAAACATCACAGACGGAGCTCGAAACTCTGTTCGGGCAGGTTGGTCAGGTCACCGAGGTTTTCCTCCCCGTTGATCGCGCCACAGATCGCCCGCGCGGCTTTGCTTTTGTGGAGTTCGGCGATGCGGCCGCCGTTTCCCAAGCCATTGAAAAGCTGGACGGTGCCGAACTGAACGGTCGAAACCTCCGTGTGAGCGAAGCACGCGACCGGGCACCGCGAGCGTCACAGCCCGCGTTCATGGATGACGGCCCACCCATGGGGGGCGGCGGTATGGGCTTCGATCGCAAGCCAGCGAAGCCCAAGGGGAGCCGTCGAGGCCTCCGGGGCCGCAAGCGCGGGTTCTAGCGAACCCCCACGCGCTACTGCGGCAAGGCGAAGGCGAGCGTCTCGCCCGGCGTGTCGGTATCACCGGTGGCGACCAACAGGTACTGCCGTCCGCCGGCCATGTAGGTCACCGGAGGTGCCAGCGTCCCAGCAGGCAGTTCGGTCTCCCAGATCACGTCACCCGTGGCTTTGTCGTAGGCCCGGAAGGTACGACCACCGTAATTGGTAACGATCTGCGGTGGCATCCCCTCGGGGACCCGAGACCCACCGGGTAAGTTGGTCGAGCCCTCTCCCAGGAACAACAGGGTCTTGGTGAGCAGCGGCGCCGGGCGCCCCGGCACCCCAAGCTTGCCCAGATTAAGGTGGGCGATGGCCGGGTGGTTCCGGGGGCCATCGCCGTTAGGGGTCATCCAGACGATCTCTCCCCGGTTCATGTCGATGGCGGTAATCCGACCGTAGGGCGGCTTGAAGAGCGGGAGCCCCCGGGGACCGCCGATCCACTGCCGACTTCCCTTCACGTAGTTCAGGTTCGTGCGGTCTGGGTTGCCCTCGAGGATGTCGGCAACAAACGGCGACGTAATCGACGGTATATAGAGATAGCCGGTCTCGGGATCGAATGCCCCGCCCTGGACGTCCGCGCCGCCCTGCGACCCGGGAAGCTGAATGGTGCCCTGCCTGTCGTTCGGCCCGTCTCCGCGAATCGACGGCGGCGTGAACATCGGCCCGATGACGTAGCGATCAGTGATCTCGACCGCCTCCACCCTCAGTTCTGGGGTGAAGTCGATTAGGTTCTCGATCGTGGCGCCCTGGCGGTCGAACGGCGGCGGCTTCGTGGGGAACGGCTGCGTAGGCGAGGTCAGCTCTCCCGGGGCCGCCGACTGCGGGACCGGACGCTCCTCGATCGGCCAGATGGGATCCCCGTTCACCCGATCGAAGGCGAACGCAAAGGCCTGCTTGGTTAGCTGGACGACCGCCTTGACCTCGCGCCCGTCGACAGTGAGGTCCATCAAGATCGGCGCGGCGGGCGGGTCGTAGTCCCACAGCCCGTGGTGCACCGTCTGAAAGTGCCAGACCCGTTCTCCCGTCGTGGCGTCCACGCAGACGATGCTCTGACCATAGAGATTGTCGCCGCCTCGGTGCCCGCCGTACATGTCGTTGGTCGGCGAAGACACGGGCATGTAGACGTAACCCAGTTCCTCGTCGGCGGCAAACAGCGCCCACACCGGGGCATGACCGGAGTAGGCGTAGGAATCGTCCGCCCAGGTATCGGTGCCGAACTCGCCCGCCTGCGGGATGGTGTGGAACACCCAGCGCAGCTCACCCGTACGCACGTCGAAAGCCCGGACGTCACCCCGGATCGCCTCCTTGGTCTGAAAGGTGTCCGACATCGACTGTCCCAGCACGACCACATCGCGGACAACAGTGGGCGCGCCGCCCCAACGGTAACGGGCGCCTTCGGCCAGGCCGATCGTCAGATGCACACGACCGCCATCGCCGAAGTCGTCGAACAGTGCACCCGTGTCGGGGCGGAGGGCGTAGAGATACTCACCGCGCTGGACGAGGATCCGCTCCTCGTCGCCTTCGCTCCAGTACGCCACACCGCGGGTGCCAGCGCCCCGGAGGTCTTCGATCCCGCCGTAGGGTGGCTGGGCCCACAGTGTCTCGCCCGTTTCGACGTCGAAGGCCTCGACCAGCCCGATGCTGTTCGGTACATAGCCGACACCGTCGATGACGAGCGGCGCCGCGCTCGAAACGTTCGAGTACCGGAGTTCCGGATTCATCTCCAAGTAGGAGGGATCGACCAGCGGCCGGCGCCACGCGATATCCAGCGACCCGACGTTGTCAGCGTCGATCTGGTCGAGCGAGGAATACTTGGTGCTGCCGGCATCGCCCGCAAACGCACGCCACTCACCATCGGTGGCTCCGTACTGGGCCGCCGCAGGATTCGCGAGACTTCCGATCACCACGACACCCATCACAAGACTGAGGGCTGGACGCATGCTGAAGAACCTTTCTGGGCGCGCACTCTGCAAGACGCGCCGCACTCTAACGGTGCCTCACATTATCCATCATCCCGGCGGGTAACATCGTCCGGCCGAGGCAAGCGCTTGACGATTCCGCTGTAGCTCAGAAGCACCCGATCGCCGGCCGTGATCACGCCGCGCACGAAGGTTAACGACCGTCCCCGCCGGACCACCTCGGCCGTCGACTCGATAAGGTTGCCCACTTCGCCCGGCGCCGTAAACTCGCAACTAAGCGACACCGTCACGCAGCGTTCGCCCGG
>DEAA01000023.1:1188-51264 GCA_002346545.1 Acidobacteria bacterium UBA2994 | reverse complement strand
CCCGCCGTATTGGCATGCTTGTCGGTCGCCTTGAACGCGAACCGCAGAGCGTCGTCACCATCCTGATACCAGAGCGGTCCGACGTGCTCTTCGAACGGATCGATAAACTCGAACTTCCGATACCCCTCGGGAATCGACATACTCACCTCGCTTCACTCCAACTGCTTACTCCCAGCCAGGGCCAGGATCTGGTCCGGCGTCTGGAGCCAGTAATCCGGCTGGTGCGGCGCCAGACGCTCCCGCGTGAACGGGCCCCAGAGCACGGCGGCCGTGCTCACACCGGCGGCCCGGCCCGCCTCACAGTCTGCCGGCGAATCACCGATGAAAACGGTCTCTTCCGCGGCGCTGCCCAGCGCCTCGAGGGCCGCCAGCACCGGCGCCGGCTTGGGTTTGTGTTCGACCACATCGTCAGACGTGATCCGCACGGTGAACAAGTGGTCCAGCTCGCAGTGCCGCAGGCCACGCTCGCTCGCCACCCGATTCTTACTGGTAACGATGGCCAGCCGCATCCCCTGGGTGAGCAACGTCTCGGCTACGGCACGGATGCCGTCGAAGGACTGCACGAGCCGGTCGTGATGCTCGAGATTATGGGCCCGGTAGGTGGCGGTCATCGCCAGAACCTGCTCTGGGCCATCGGCAAACTTGGCCAGCTGCGGCCGCAGCGGCGTACCAAAGCCGGCCCGCCACGACTCGTCGGGCGGCACCGCGCCGAGATGGGTGCGCATGGTGTGACGGAACGAGGCCATGATGAGTGCCTCGGAGTCGATCAGCGTGCCGTCGAGGTCGAACAGAAAGGTCGAAAAGGGACGCATACCGAAGGCGGATTATACCGTCCGCCATTGCTGGAACCGCGCCCGGTATGGTCGAATGCCCCGCATGTATGCCCCTCATCGCTGTCTGGGCGCCGCCCGATCCCGGTTCGGCCATGGCACGTGGCTCGGCTTGCTGCTCCTCACCGCGCCGGCTGCGGCCCAATCGACGCTCACGCCTGTGGCCACCTTGCCGCTAACGGCGGCCGTGGTACACGCCGACGGCCCGCTGGGGGTCGCCGGAAACGGCTCGACACTGACCGTGCTAGACCTCTCAGATCTGACTGAACCGCGGGTCCGGGGCCAGCTCGAGCTCACCGACCGCGTCTGGGATGTAGTCGTCGACGGCGACCGGGCCTATCTGGCGAACGGGTTCATCGGACTCGTGGTGGTGACGCTCGACGATCCGGATCAGCCGCAGGTGGCCGGGTCCTACGAAGTGGTGAGTCAGGGCCAGACCGTCTCAGTGGCGATGGCCGGACAGCTCGTGCTAACCACCAACAATCAGACCGGACTGAACGTCTTCGACGTCAGCAAACCCACGATGCCCGTCATGCTCAGCGAGTGGCTGACCGGTGGCTACTCCCGCGACGTGATCGGACTCCCAGGTCTCGGGCTGGTGGCCGACCAGCCCGACGGCCTGCACGTGGTCGGCATCGACGCGCCTGCTGATCCGCAGGAAACTAGCATCCACTTCGCCGAAGGCGAGACAACGCAGCTGGTCACGGTCGCGCCGGCCACCCGCACCGCCTTCATCGCCGACGGGGCCACGGCGTTGGTCGAGATCGTGAACCTGACCGACGTAGCGGCACCGGCCCGGGTCGGGAGCTATCAACCCGCCGGCCGGGTCGTCCAGCTTACCGCGCGGGACGACCTCCTCTATCTCGCCCAGGGACGGGGTGGCCTAACAGTTATCGACGTCGCCGACCCGAGCCACCCCTTTGTGGTCGCGAGTCACAGCGCGCCGACCCGCACGGTGGCGCTCGTCGACGACATCGTCCTGGCGGCCGGCGCGGACACGCTCACCCTGTTCCACGTGCCGTGACCAGGCCGCCCCGCTCGGTCAGAAGCTGACGCTGGTCGACACGTGGACGCGAGCGCGGCTCACGGTGTTGTGCGCCACGTCGATCTGCAACGTGAAAATCGCGGCGCTCAGAAAGAGCCCCCCGCCCACACCGCGACTGAATCGCGCCTTGCGAATCGACTGGTCGACGCCGAACACCGCACCGGTGTCGACAAACGCGCGCAGCCCGGCCCGACCAAAGCTGAACGGCGAGCTAATCGGCACACGGAGTTCAAGAGAACCAACCGCGAGCCGGTTGCCGGCGCGCGCGCCGACGCTGTGGCCCCGCACCGACCCAACGCCGCCGAGCAGCGGCTGGGCGTAGCCAGGCAGCCCGGCACTCGCCCCTACATACTGCGCCCGAAGGGCGAGCACGCTCTGTCCGACCAGCGCCAAATACCCGCGGGCGTCCAGCTCTGGCCGGTCGATCACGGCCGGTGCGGCCAGGCTATCGAGCCAACTCCACCCTGCCCGTACATAGACCGCGTCACGCGGGAACCCTGGATTACGTCGCGTGTCTAGCTCGACCCCAGCTCGGTAGGTAGTGGCCTGGTCATCGACGCCGCCGAAGTCGATGTCGCTCCAGCGCGCATCAGCCGAGACGCGAACGAACGGGAACAGCGTGCGGTCGGCGCCCACCCAGACCTCATTCCGTCGATCGTCGAGACGGAAGTGCTGGTTCTCCTGTCGGGCGAACGAAACACCCGCGCGCAATCGGTCGAGCAGTCCTCGGTCCAGCTCTTTCTCCACCTCCAGCGCCGCTTCCCTGCGGCCGCCAACCGTCAACGGGATCGCTACGGTCCCTCCCTCGCCCAGCACGTCGACGAGGCGGAACCGTGCGCCGTAGGTCATGCCTAGCCCCTCGTCATAACGCAGGACGGGTAGGAACAGCGCCTGTTGGGACACACGGGCCAGCGTCCGCAAGACCGGATTGGCCACGCTGGCCGCGGGGCGTTCGGTCACGAGCAGGATCAGCGCGATCCGGTCGCTCTGACTAAGTGACGTATAACGCTTCCGTACCTCTACCTGGTCGAACCAGCCGCTCGCCTGGAGACGCTCGACGATCGCCGTCTCGCTCCCAGGCTCGAGCCGATCACCCACAGCGATCGCGGCCAGCGCGAGGATCTCGGTATCCTCGATGGAGTAGTTACCGTGCACCCGAAGCTCGGTGACCACCTCGGTTCCTGCCGACGGCTGGGCGAAGGCCACGCCGCCGCTTAGCGCGCAGCCGAGGGCGGCACGGGTCAGGATGTGTCGCCAGAACCGTTCAGCGAACACCGGACGCCCCGACATCGATGAGCCGGCCACCGGTCACCGTCTCGCGGTATTCGTCGAACACCTGTGTAAAGCGCACATCGAAATCGCCAAGCGCAGTCGAAACCTCGCCCACCACAGTCAGCTGAAGAGGGAGCCAGATGTCTCGCAGCGGCTGCCCCATCTCCATGGTGGCCGACATTCCGTCGAACCGGACCAACCAACGGCCCGGCAGAAAACCCATTCCTGTGTTGTCGAATGTCTGCTTAACGATTTGATGTTGAGTCGGATCGATCCACAGCGTCACCAGCGAAGTCTTGTTGAACCCTTCGTCGATCTCGCGTGCACGCTCGGACCGGTCATTATCGACCCGATCGTCGAACATGTCAGTCGGGTAGTACTCGACCCGCACAACCTCACGTCCAGCCAGCGTTTCGCGACCCGCGAAGTAGTAGTTGCCCGGCTCGAAGGTAAACTCCATGAAGCCCGGCACGGAAATGAAGCTAGGTTCGATGCGCGCTGCGTCGATCAAGCTTTCCTCGACACCAGGAAGCGCGTCCTCAGCAACATCTCCCAACTCAGCTACGGGCAGAGCCGCCCGAAGCGAGGCAAGCACCTGAGCCGTCGTTGGGTGCGTGGCTTCGAGTCGGTCCGCGGCCTGGCCAAGGTAGGTGCCCACCTGGCGTCCGTCGACACCAGCCGCCTCGGCCAAAGTCGCCAGTTCGACCAGCCCGGCAAGCGCGTCGTCCCCTTCGGCCTCGACCAGATCGAGCTGATCGACCAATGCCAGCAAGGGACGGCGTAAGGCTCGTGCGACCTCGTCGACGCTCAGCCGCTCCTCGTCGAGCATCACGAACAGCAGGCGGGTCTGTTCGACCGCGTCGATAAACCCGACGGCCTCGACTCCGCCCAGCGCATCGAGGATGGCTCCAGTGTTCAGGGCGACCGCCGCCAGGTCGTGCCCGAGGAAATCGGCATCCGCGGCGATCCGCGCCAGTAGAGTCTCGTCGACCGTGCCGCCCCAGCTGCGTTCAATCGTGATGCGGATATTGTCTTCCTGGCTGCGGCGGCTAATGCCCCGGCGCCGACCAGCGCGCCGACCGCGCTCCCGTTGCTCGCGCTCCAGCCACTCCTCTTCATAGCTGCGCCGGGCGTCGGCGTCGAGCTCGACGCCGTCGAACCGCACGGGGCTACGCACCACAGTGTCGTCACGGACATACCACTCGTACTCGCGAAGGAACCCCGACAGGGGCACTCCGAGGGGCGCCTCTACCTCGAAAGTTTCGACCTCTTGCAGCAGAAAACCCTCGAGGCGCCGCCAGGCGGCATCGCGGTTGTCGAGCACGCGCTCCATGAAGAGGTCGATCTCGTTACTGACCGGCAGTTCGACGTCAGGCTGCGCGAGCGCGAAGGTCGCGCCGCCCCACGCAAGCAGCACCACCAGAAAGACTCGACGAATGCAGTAAGAGCGAAAGAACTGAGTCACGGACGTTATGGAGTACCGGCACACAACTGCATATTACTCCGCCGTGCGGGCGTAGAATGGACGTCGTCCGCCGGTGAGGCGCCGGGTGACCACGCCGTTCTGACGTTAGATACGCCGGTCGGTCGGGTCTATTCGCCCGACGACGGCAGCGGGTAGACCGGCGGTGGGAGGCCTCACGTTCCCCACTCGCGAACGCGGAGCACACGTGACACCAGCCCAGATCTACCTCGACTATAACGCCAGCACCCCGATCGCACCCGAGGTGGCGGCCGCCATGCGCCCCCTACTGGACATGGGCTTCGGCAATCCGTCCAGCGATCACTGGGCCGGACGGCCAGCCCGCGGGGCGGTCGACGCGGCGAGAGCCGACATCGCCACACTGTTGGGCTGTGAGACAGGCGAGGTCGTCCTGACCAGCGGCGGCAGCGAGGCGAACAACCATGTGATCAAGGGAATGCTCGCCGGCCGCGACCCGACGCGCACCCACGTGGTCACGAGCGCTATCGAACATCCGGCCATCCTCGAACCGTGCCGCTACCTCAAGCAACTCGGAGCACGCGTGACCATTGTCGGCGTCGATCACCACGGCTTGGTGGACCCGGCTGACATCAAGGCCGCGCTGACGCCAGAGACCGTGCTCGTGTCGGTCATGCACGCGAACAACGAGGTGGGCACCATCCAGCCGATCGCTGAAATCGCGGCGATCGCACACGCGCACGGCGCCCTCTGCCACACGGACGCGGCGCAGTCGGTCGGCAAGATTCCGACTCGTGTGGACGAACTTGGCGTCGATCTGCTGAGTCTGGCCGGACACAAGCTGTACGCGCCGAAAGGCGTTGGAGCGCTGTTCATCCGCCGCGCGATCTCGCTGCCACCGCTGATTGACGGCGGCGGACACGAACAGGGGCGGCGGGCCGGCACGGAAAGCGCGCTTCTGGCAAGCGGGCTAGGCGCAGCGTGCCGTCTAGCCACGACCGCCCCCTGCTACGAACACCTGCGAACACTGCGCGATCGGTTCTGGGACGCACTCGCGACGCAATTCGGAAACCGGATGGTGCTCAACGGCCATCCAGAACGGCGGCTGCCAAACACGCTCAACGTGGCGTTTCCCGGGCAGTCGGGACCGGACCTTCTCGCCCGGCTGGACGGCGTGGCGGCGTCAACCGGCTCGGCGTGCCACACCGGCGCGGTAACCATGTCTCCGGTGCTAACGGCGATGCGACTGGACCCCGAGCTGGGCCGGGGCGCCATCCGCTTCAGCCTGGGCCGCCAGACCACGGCGGCGGAGATCGACGCAACGGTGGCACGGCTGGAGGCCCTGCTATGAGGAAACAACGACGGCCGGTGATCCGGCTCGGCACGATCGGACTCGTGCTTTCACTCGGCTGCTCGGGCCCTCAGACGGCCGACGACGCCTCACTGATCACCTCCCGAGCCGAACGGACCGGCTGGGAGCAAACCACCGGCTACGGCGAGGTGATGTTCCTCATGCAGCGGGTCGCCGGCCTCTCGCCACGCGCCCATGCCACCACCTTCGGTTCGACCGTCGAGGGCCGGCCGCTGCCGCTCCTGATCGTGGGGGACGTGGCCGACGCGAGCCCGGCGGCCGTCCTGGCCGCCGACCGGACCCGGGTGTGGCTTCAGGCCACGATCCACGGGGGGGAGGTGTGTGGCAAGGAAGCGCTCATCGAGCTGATCCGCGACCTGCTCTCCGGCGCCCGCGACGAGTGGCTTTCGTCGCTGGTCCTCCTCATCGCTCCGGTGTACAACGCCGACGGTAACGAACAGATGGGCAACCATCGTCCCTTCCAGCTTGGCCCGCTTCAAGGGATGGGTATCCGCGAGAACGCGCAGGGCCTGGACCTGAACCGTGACCATGTCAAGCTGGAGTCACCCGAAGCCCGTGCGCTAGTGCGCGCCTACGTTGACTATGACCCGCACGTGGTCATCGATCTCCACACCACCAACGGCACCCAGCACGGCTACCACCTGACCTACGCCCCAGCCCTGCACCCAAACACCCATCCAGAGCTCGACACGCTGGTGCGAGAGAACTGGCTCCCAGGCATCACTGACACGATCCGGGCCGACACCGGTTGGGAGAGCTATCACTACGGCAGTGTGCGGGGCGACGGGGCCGACGGCAGCTGGCGCACGTTCGATCATCGCCCCCGCTTCAACAACAACTATGTCGGGCTCCGCAATCGCATCGCGTTGCTGAGCGAGGCGTACGCCTATGCCCCGTTCGAGGAACGGGTCCGCGTCACTCGGGCCTTCGTCGACGCAACGCTCGAGCTCGCCGCGAGTCAGGCGACCGAGATCGCGACGCTGGTAGAACAGGCCACGGAAACGTCGATTGCCGGCCAGCGACTAGCGACGCGTGCCGAGCCACGTCGCAGCGAGGCGCCCGTCTCGATCCTGATGGGCGCGACCGAAGAGGTGATCAATCCCTACACCCGCGCGACGATGCGCCGGCGACTAGACGTCGCCGAACCAACCGAGATGGACGTCTACATCGCATTTAATGCGGCCGAAACCGAGACGGCGCCAGCAACCTACTACGTCCCGGCTGAGCTCACGCGCGTCGTCGACCTGCTAGCGGCCCACGGGATCGACGGCACCAAGCTCGGCGCGGACACGGCGATCGAGGGAGAGCACTTTACGGTGACCGCATCGCAGACCGCCGAGCAACAGTTCGAGGGGCACCGGATCCGCACCGTGGAAGGCGCCTGGACACCAACCGAGCTCCGGCTTCCCGCCGGAACGCTCGTGCTCTCCACAGACCAGCCGGCCGGCCGGCTGCTATTCTCACTGCTCGAACCTCGGTCGGATGACGGGCTCGTGACCTGGAACCTTCTCGACGACCAGATCTCGGTGAACGGCACCTATCCAGTTGTGCGAAGTCTCGCCCCAGCGTCGGAATAGCCGGCGACGAAGCACCACCCCGACAGCGCCGGAGAAACGAGCTCTGCGTACCCTCGTGATCTTCTCAATGGTCGTGGGGTAATTCCCCGTAACTGCCTTTGGCCAACCCACTAGCCCGGCCTGGCCGAACCACTAAGTCAGGGCCACGACGGCCAGCCCGGCGACGTACGTCATCCAGAGGCCCAGCAGCAGCGCCCCGCCACGCAGGTGGAAGCGACCGGTGCGCACCGCGAGCCCGAGCAACGCGGCAAAGAACAGCCCCAGCCAGCCGAACGAGTAGACCTGGGCGAACGGATCGATTGTTAGTGGCCGAATCACGCCCGACAGCCCGACGATCAGGTAGAGGTTCAGGGTGTTAGCTCCGATGATGTTCCCAAGTGACAGATCGGGCACGCCCTTCCGCGCCGCGGCCACACCGGTGACCAACTCCGGCAACGATGTACCGATGGCGACCACCGACAAACCGATGATGACCGAGGGCACGCCCAGCGCCTGCGCCAGACCGGAACCCGAGTCGACGAGCAGGTTACTGCCTAGAAGGATGAGGACCGCCCCCAACACGAACTGGCCGAACCGCCGGAGCAACGCCGCCGAATCCGCCACCACCTTGTCGGTCGACTCGTCTCGGCGGAGCATCCGGATGGACAGGTAATCCCAGGTCAGGTAGGCGAAGGCCAGCGCCAGCAGCACCGCGCCGAGTGGACGGCTGAGCGTCCGATCCAGAGTAAAGACCACCACTAGTGCACCGGCCGAGACCATCCACGCGGCTCGGCGTAGCAGCTCACGTCGTTCCACCTCCACTGGCGTCAGCAGCGCCACCGTCCCCACGATCAGGCCGATGTTGCACACGCAGGATCCGACCGCGTTCCCAAGCGCGAGACCCGAGTCGCCGGCGCTACTGGCGATCGTCGAAACTGCCAGCTCCGGCATGGTGGTCGCCAGGCTGACCAGGGTGCCACCAATGACGAACCTGGGAATGCGGAACAATTGCCCCATGTAGACGCTGGCTTCCACGAACAGGTCGCCGCCCTTTGCGACGAGCAACAAACCGACAAGGATGAAGGCGATATCGTAGACCAACGTGCGTGACCGATTCGAACAGCGCGACTAGACGTGCCCGTACGCAGCCGTGATGCTGAGAATGGAGATGGACTGCACCCGCGAGGTGACGATCCACTCATCGAGAGCATGCAACTCGAGATGCGGCCAGACGCCTGACCAGGTCAGCTTGACGCAGCTGCCGACGAAGCTCGATCCTCCGAACCTGGCCTCAGCAAGTTCTGTGAAGAACCGCCCACCGCGTACGAGCACCCGGGCCAGTGGCGACCGTGGCACGGTCACCTCGCAGAACGTGCTCTTCGTCTGGATACAGAGCATGGTTAACGGCTCGAGCTCAGCGACGGTCACACCGGTCATGGTGGCCACGGTCTCGACAAACCCGCCGAGAATCGACCACCGCGGAACCAGCAACCCCGATTTGGTCTGCTGGGGCTAAGCGCACACAAGAGAGGGTTCGACGACGATGGTGTCGCGCCCGTCAATACAGCTACCCATGGGAATGGCTTTGAGAGGCCGATTATAGCCTCGAAAGCACCGCAAGACAGGAAGGTCGTGGCTACGCCCCGACTTTGATCGGTTCGACCGGGGCCAGGTTGGACGGCTTCGCTGGCTCCGGCTCGCTACGCTGGGACGCACTTAGCGCGGAGTCGGTGAGCTGCTCCACCGCCAGCAGGCCGAGCTGACGCTCACGCAGTAAACGACGACGCAACTCGCGGTATTCGGTCGGGGTCATGAGGCTCGCAGGGCGCGCCGCCGGTCGGACAGCTTACCCACTCCCGCCGTGTCTGGGCACACGGCACACAGGTCGAGCGGCGCAACTTCGAGCCCCGGCACCGCCCGCCAACTATGGCCGGAGGGAGCGCCCGTGTCAAGCGGTAGCCACGACATCTTGGACATTGAGAGCCATGCTCCCCAAGTGGTAGCGGAACGGCCTGATCAAAGGCCGAGGAACAGCACACCGGCGCCGCTGGCCGCGACGGCGAGCCCCGCCACCAAATCGGCTCTGGCCTGCAGGTAGGGGATCGGGGCCCAACCTACCCCGGCGTAGCCGAGAGCTACGGCTACGAGCATCGCGCCGATGGTGCAGACGCCAAAAACGACCACCACCGCGCCAAGCACCAGCCACGCCCCTTCCGCAGCGGGAACCATCATCAAGGGAATTAGCGCCTCGCACGGGCCAAAGGCAAAGATCAGGAAGAGCGCCCAGGTCGTGGTCCGCGGGCTGTGCGCATGGCTGCGTTCACCTCGCCAAAGCGCCCAGGCGGCGTACGCCAGTCCAAAGCCCATCATGAGCCAAGCGGCCAACCGGCCGCGACTTGATTCGAGCCAGGAGAGCTGGTCGAGCGCCACGCCAAGCCCGATGCCGATACCGCCGATGGCGACCGACGAGGCGACATGTACCAGACCACAAAGCGCGGTCACCCAGAGGGTCCGGCACAAGGTCCAACCGCGGGCGCGACCGACAGCCACGAACGGCAGGGAATGGTCGATCCCGATCAGGGTGTGGACGGTCGCGAGACCGGCGGCACTCGTCAGGAGCAGCGAGACGGTGGTGTCCGGAAGCATGGCGGGCAGGGCGCCCGACGCCCTGCCCGCACCGGGCTATACTGGGAGCTCGAACCGCCTCGGGCGCCATTGTATGTCGAGTCTCGATCATCGGATCGCCGAGCTACGCCAGCGCCTCGGTGAGCTTGGCCAGGCCGTGGTTTGTTTCTCTGGCGGCGTCGACTCTGGCTACCTTCTGGCTGAAACGGTGGCCGCCCTGGGCCCAGACGCGCTTGGTCTGACCGCGGTGTCTCCTAGTCTCGCCCCGGAAGAACGCGACGGCGCAGCCCGCATCGCCACAAGACTCGGCGCCCGTCACCTACTCATCGACACCGACGAGCTGGACGACGCTCGCTACAGGGCCAACCCGGTCAACCGCTGCTATTTCTGCAAGGTCGAGGTCTACGGACAGGCCGTGGCGGCGGCCCGTCGGCTCGGCATCCCTCACGTCCTCGATGGCTTCAATCGTGATGACCGCGGAGACCACCGGCCCGGGCGACAGGCGGCACGCGAGCAAGGCGTCCGCTCGCCACTCGACGAACTGGGGTTCACAAAGGCAAACATTCGAGAGGCTGCGCGCCGGCTTGGACTGCCTATCTGGGACAAGCCGGCGCTGGCGTGTCTCTCGTCCCGGTTCCCGTACGGGACCGAGATCACACCTGACCGACTAGAACAGGTGGCCGCATCGGAGCGGGTGCTCAGGAACCTGGGCTTCGGGGTGTGCCGAGTGCGCCACCACGGGGCCACTGCACGCCTCGAGGTCGAGCCGGACGCCATCGCCAGGCTATCCAGTCCCAAGGTCCTGGCCACCGTGACGCAGCAGCTGCAGCGCACGGGGTTCACGAGTGTCGAGATCGACCCCCTGGGTTACAGAAGCGGCTCGCTCAACGCAACGATCCCGGCCGCGGCCCTGAAGCGGACCGGGGTCGCACCCTGACTCCCCAGCCAGGCGTCGGCGGACTCAGGGCAAAGACCTGGGACGAGGCCAGCGAGATTTACTGCTCGGCCGTCGAGAGAGCAGGTCAGTCCGACGACCCTACACCGAACTGGCGGGAACCCAGTCAGACGAACCGTGACCGACGCGCAACGCAGTCCACGCAGACCGATCGCCAGGAATCCAGCTAATTCGTCGGCGCCTCACGCTGGTCTTTGCTGGCGATGTTGAAGAAGGCAAAGATCTTCTCGACCATCGCGCGGTCCGCATTGATGAACCGCGAGTGATCGCCCCCCTTCACCTCAACGTAGACGTGCTGCATACCGAGTTCGCGCATCTTGGCTACCCACTGCACCGTACGGTTCACGAGCTGATCCTGATCGCCCTGCAACACGATAATCGGCACGTGACGAAACGCCTCGAGTTGATCGGGCGAGACCGATGGCGCCGGAGCCGCGACCCCAACGGCAGCCCAGAGGTCGGGGTGCCTAGCGGCCAAGTGGTAGGTGCCGGCGCCCCCCATTGAGTGCCCCCACAGATACATCCGGTCCTCGTCGATGTTGAATTCCTCGCGCACGAGGTTGAAGACATTCAGCACGTCTTGTTCACTCAGCTCCCCGAGGTTCTCCGGCAACAGCTCGATATCACCCTCGGCCCGGCGCATGTTGGGAATGCCGGGTCCCCGGCTGCCGTACCAGGCACGCGGGTGATAACCGAGCGGCGACACCACGATGTAGCCGTCACGCTCGGCCGCATCTACGAGTCCCTCGTATCCCATCATCCAGTCGTAGGGACGTCCGAGTCCGTGAAGTACCACCATCAGCGGCCAGACACGTGACGCGTCGTAGTTCGACGGCACGAACAGCGCGTAGGGCACCTCCTGGCCCGTCCCCGGGAACGTGTAGGTCCGCCCCTCAACCCGCGGATCGGCCGCCACCACCGACCCCGGCTCCTGCGCCCAGGCGCCTCCGGCCATGACCGTGAGCGCCACCCCAACCGTCACGATAGACCTCAACTGTCGCATCTCTCTTCTCCCCTGGTACGCCGGTCGGCGGACCACCCACCGCAGCCTTAGCGAAGGCGGACTCACGACACCCTCTTGAACATCTCCTCCACCGGCACGATCCTGATTCGCTCGGTGTTGATCGAAAGCTCGTAGCCCTTGATCGCCTCGTCTTCGCCCAGGATGTCGTCACTCACTTCGGTGTTATAGGTGATGCTCGGCGGCTCGTCAGACAGCAGCACATCTCTGAAGCCCTCGGCATCGCTGGTCACGATGGCGATGGCCAGGTGGTCAGCCTGGAGATGTCGGCGGACCGCGGCATTAACATCCTCCACCGTCAGCTCCATTAGACGGGACCGGATCTCGTCGACAAAGAAGTCGGTGCCATAGAAGCGCGAATCCATGGCATAACCCAGTCGCCGACTGGTGGTTTGGACGTAGAGGTTGGCGTAGTTGACCAGGTATTCGCGCGTCGCCTCGAAGTCCTCCTCCAACAACCCTTCGTCCACGAGCAACGCCAGCTCCCGAATCGCCTGCCGTAGCGCGAAGGCGGCGTTATGGTGCGGGACGGGACGGATCCAAATGCTGAAAAACTGCTGCCGGCGCGGGATGTTTGGCACTGGGAAAGTCGAGCCACCATCTTGAATGAACTGCTCGATGTAGGAGTAGTCGCCGTAGTTCAAGCCACGTAACCCGCGCATCTGGTTCATCAGCCGCCCGTTGAAGGTGCGGTGTTCGCCCAGATAGGAGTTGGCCACCATGAGCGGATAGAAGTCGTCGTCGGACCGCGTGATCTCGAGCGGGAACCCGATCGAGATCGCGGTGGCGATGGCATCCTTCTCGACGAACAGCAGCTCGTGCCCTTGAAGATGCCGCGGTTCGGGGAGCGCCCGAGCGGCACCGTCGCCAGCCGGCAGCGCGGCAACCAGGTCGGCCTCCACCCGCGCGAGGAAACCGTCAGGGTAACCGCCTCCCACACCCACCATCACGTTGTCCCGCGTATAGCGAGCGCCGTGATGCGCCGCGACGTCATCGAGAGTGATAGCGGCCAGCCCTTCCTCGGTTCCCAGCTCGGTGGCCGCATAGGGATGTCCCTCGTAGAGCCAGGCGTTGAGCGCCTGCTTGCCAAGCTCTTCGTCATCGTTGCCACGCAATCCGGCCACGATGCCGTTGGACAGGAAGTCGCGATTCCTCGCGAAGTCCGCCTCGTCGAAGCGCGGCGCCACGATCAGCTCGCGGAAGATGTCGTAGAACGGCTTCAGGTGGTCAACGTGCACTTCCCCGATGACGGTCGTCACCTCCTTGTCGGCCTGCGTGCTGATACTGGCCGCCCAGGGATAGAGCGTGGCCGTAAGTTCCTGGTAGCTGAGATCGGCGGTCCCCCCCTGACCGATCATGAGCGCGGTCAGGGCGTTCAGCCCCTCGCGACCAGCAGGATCATCGATGGACCCGGTGTCGAACATCACCCGCAGCGTGATCAACGGAGAATTCGGCGCCGGCTGGGCAACCCCCTGCGCCGATGGCAGGGCCGGCGTGTCGGCCGCACTACAAGCGACCATGGCCAGCGCTAACCCCAGTCCCCCGCCGAGCCACGCCGTATGTCGCCGCGACATCATTCTGCCTCCTGCGTCAGCACGACGACCGTGCGATTGGTCTCGGCGAAATACCTGGCAGCCGTCGCTTGGATGTCGTCCGCCGTCACCTGGTCGTACAGTTCATACACGCGGTTCACCGTTTCAGGGTCTCCGGTGAGTTGCAGGTAGTGTCCGAGCGTCTCCGCGATGGGGCCAGGGCTGTTCAATCCGCTAGCGAACGAGTAGCGCATGGCCGACTTCGTGTCAGCGAGCAACTGCGGATCGACCGGCTCAGTCTTCATCCGTTCGATCTCGGCCAGGACCGTGTCACGGACGTAGTCGATCTGATCCGGCTTCGTGATCCGGATCAGTACCTCGAAGAGCGGCGGGTCGCGGTGATCAACCGCTCCCCCTGAGAGCACATCGACCACCTGGTCGCTCAGATACAGCTGCTGGAACAGCGGCGACGTCTGGGAGAACAGCAGTTGCGAGAGCACGTCCATCGCCGGCATGTCGATCGTCTCGTCGGAGAACGCGGGCGCGTGATAGGCGATGGTCATCCAGGGCAACGTCGGGTTCGGCCAGGTAATCTCGGCCGTGCGCTCCTCGGTCTGGGGCGGCTCGACCGAAATGGTGGGCTCGAAGTCACCGGGCTCCCACGCTCCGTAATACTGCTCCGCTAGACGTTCCAGCTCGGTCGGATCGAAGTCGCCCACCACGACGATGAAGCAGTTCTCTGGCCGGTAGTACCGGTCGTAAAACTCCACGCTGTAGTCGTAGTGCTCGGGCATCGCCTGGATGTCCTCGAGCAGACCGATCGTCGTGTGCTTGTAGGGATGGGTCGTATAAGCCAAATCGCGCACCGATTCACGGAGCAGAGCCACCGGATTCGAAAAGTTGAGGTTGTACTCACCCAGAATGGCGCCCGCCTCGGTCCGGTAGTCGTCGATCGAGTAGTCCAGGTTCAGGAACCGGTCGGACTCAAGGTCTATGATGGTCTCAAGCGCATCGGCGCTAGCCACGGTGTGATACGCGGTCCAGTCATCGGTGGTAAAAGCATTCGAGTCGGCTCCGAGCCGTTTGACAGCATCGGTGTAGGCGTCAGTCGGATACTTCTCGGTACCCCGGAACATCATGTGCTCGAAGAAGTGCGCATAGCCTGAGAACCCTGGCTCGACCTCGTTCCTCGACCCGGTGCGGACCACAGTGTAGTAGGCGACGATGCCGGGACTGTCGTAGTCGACACCTACCACCCGCAGCCCATTGTCCAGTTCGAACTCGGTGGTCGGGAACGGGAAGATCCGCTCCTGCGACGAAGCGGTCACACCGCTCAGCACAAGCCAGGCCAGCGCGAGCAAGCACCATTGGTTGGGTCCTCGCCTCATCGACACGCTCCTTCCTCAGATACTCGCCTCACGAGGCTCCTATAATGACACCGAGATGCCGCGAGAGGACCCCAAAGCAACGGATAGGAGACAGACGCGGCTCAGGGTCGGGCGGCCCGATCCGGATCTAACAGGTAGGCGTAGAAGCCCAGGTCAGCGCCAGTCGCACGCTTAGTGGCCCAGATGATCTGTCCCGTGTGCTCGGCCAGATGCTCAACCACGTGATACACCGCCTCGAGCAGGGTGACGTCGTAGCCCTGGACCTGGCGACGCTCAGTCAGGTCGGCCGACGTTAACCGGGCCAGCACAGTATCAGCCTCGTCGATCACCTCACGAAGCCGGCGAATCAACTCCGCGGCGGGCAGCGGATCCCGGCGGTCAAATTCGGCATCGCGGTCACGATCGTCGGGAGCCCCGCCCACACCGGCGACGACCCACTGGCGGATGTTGCCGCACAAGTGCAGCACGAGATTACCGACGGCGTTCTCGATTTCGTGGGCCCGGCTCCAGAGCTGCTTCTCGGAGAGCCGGCCCACACACACCTCGATCCGGTCCAACTTGGTACGCAGCTGACCTCGGGATACCTCGACGAACTCGCTGGAGAGTGCTTGGGTCGCGGTGGCAGTCTGATTCATCCGGTGATTGTGACCCCAACCTCGAGAACGTCACAATAAGGCCATGCCGCCTTGGCCCACGAGGGACCCGGTCGTAGTCGACGTAGCCACGAACCTCGGGGCCTGTCCCCCTTTTTCACTTTGTCGGCGCTGGCGTCACCCAGCACACGAGTCACCCATGCGAAAGTTCCTTCTCTGTTCAGTCTTGACGACCACCTGGTTGGTCGCCCCACCCACGGCGGCTCAACCCCCCGACTTCGATCAGGCCGGGACCAGAACCGCCGAGTTGCTGCAAGCGCTCGTGCGTATCGACACCACTAGCCCGCCTGGTAACGAGACCGAAGTGGCCCGCTATCTGCAAACCGTGCTAGCCGAGGACGGCATCGGGTCGGATATTTACGCCCTGGATCCAACGCGCGGCAACCTCGTGGCCAGGCTCGAGGGCGATGGCTCTAAGGAACCGCTGCTGCTGATGGCGCACACCGACGTGGTGGGCGTTGACCCGGCCCAGTGGTCAATGGATCCGTTCGGGGGCGAAATCCGCGATGGCTATCTGTACGGCCGCGGCGCCTCGGACGACAAAGGACAACTTGCCGCGATGGTCGAAGTGCTTCGGCTGCTGGTCGCACACAACGTCCCGCTAGCGCGAGACGTAGTCTTACTGGCCGAGGCGGGTGAAGAAGGCACCACCGAGGTCGGCATCGACTTCATGGTCGAGCAGCACTGGAACAAGATCGCGGCCGAATTCGCTATCAACGAAGGTGGTCGGATGTCAGCCGTGGACGGCAGGGTGAACACGATCAGCGTCGCCACCACCGAGAAGGTGCCATGGCGAGGTATCCGACTGGTGGCGCGGGGCACGGCGGGGCACGGTTCGGCTCCGCGACTCGACAATCCGATCGTCCACCTAGCTGCCGCGGTTGCCAAGATCGGGGTCTATCAGCCGCCGATGCGACTCAACGAAACCACGCGCGCCTTCCTGTCCCGGCTGGCAACCATCAGCACCCCCGAGGCGGCGTTCCGGTACCGGAACCTCGAAGACCCGTTGCAGACCGCGCGGATCCAGTACGAGCTTCGTCGCTACGACATCACCGTGAACTCGATGCTACGCACCAGCATCTCACCCAACATCATCTCAGGCGGGTTCCGCCGGAATGTCATTCCGGCTGAAGCCGAAGCCGAACTCGACATCCGCGCCCTGCCTGACGAAGACCTGGACGCGTTTCTCGACACGCTGCGGACAATCATCGACGACCCCGCAGTGGAAGTGACGCCGCCCACCAGCATGCGTCCGGCGGCACCGCCGTCACGACTGGACAGCGAGCTATTTATGGCGCTGGAGCGAACCCAGCAGGAGATGTTTCCCGACGCCCTCACGCTGCCGACCATGTTGGTCGCAGCCACCGATTCGGCCCAGGTACGCGCCCAAGGCGTGCAGGCCTACGGCGTCGGCATGATCAGGGACACGCTGAGCGGGATCCACGGCACCGACGAGCGGATCTTGCTGGAGGGGCTCCGCCTCTTCGTCGAATACCTATACAGAGTCGTGGTCGACGTAGCAGGACACTAGTGGATCACGTGGTCCTCGGTTGACTCGTCGAAGAAGTCGTCGGCGGGCTCGAGGTGAGGAATCTCAAGCGCACGCACCGACTTAATGGCCAGCATCAGTGCCTCGTCGGCCGTGCAGGTGAGCGACCCGTCTCGCAGCCGCGCACGCGTCTCTCTGAGCTGGCGGAGCACCTGCGCCCGATCGAACCGCTGGCCTTCACAATGCTCACAGAACCCCATGGTCATCACCTCGTGGCGGTCGAGTCGTCTCGCCGGTCGAAACCAGGATGACAGATCCTCGCAGCCAGCGCCAGTCGACAGGCCGCAGCTTGGTGGTATGCTCGCCGAGTCGTGACCAGAGAGACCTATTTCAGTACACCGTGCTAGGAACCGGACAGACTGCCCCCACAGAGGGACACCCATGAGCACGGAGAACCTCGAGACAGGCCCTTTTTCCTGGGGTCTTTTTCGACAGACTCTGGCACGCGTCATGCTTGTGCAAGTGAGTAGTGTTACGTCTGCATGAAGGAGCCGTCATGACTCGCCTTGCCATTGTCCTCTCGAGCGCGCTAATGCTGACTATCTGGACCGGCCCGGTCGCGGCCTCCGAGGACGGTCAGGGCCGTGCCCGTCGCCGAGATACCGGCACGTCGCAGGAGGGTGGACGCGCACGAACACAGCGGGCGCCGCAGCGTCAAGCCCCACAGGCCAGACGTCCGCCACAGCGGGCGCCTCAGCGTACCGCACCGCGCACTCAGGGGCCCTCGCGGCAGGGGCCGCGGCGGACCCCATCGACCAATTCGCAGCCCCGCGACGGCGGCCGGACCGACCGGACCGTCGGCCGGCGCCGCGCGCCGCGACGTGACGGGGCCGACTCGAATCGTGGCGGCCAGCGTGTGGCACCTGTGTCGCCAGCCAACGGCGACCGTGTGGCTCCGGCCGGGACCACCCGACGTGGAGGCCTACGGCGATCCCCCGAGCGGAATCCGCGCAGCGGCGGTGCGGCGGTCGGTCGGGCCCGTACCCTTGTGCCTTCGCCGACCGGCGGTGCCCGCGTCACCGCGCCCGGCGGCAGCACGACGGTCATCGACCAACGCCGTCGGCCTGGTCGTGGCAACCGCGGCGGCCGCGTGGGCAACGTGGTGGGCGACGGCGCCGTGGACCGGCGGTCGCCCACGGGCAACGTCGTAGGAACTGCCGTCGCGCGACCGCCCCTGTCCTCTCGCCCCGTCGTCATCAACAACTACGGCGGCGGCCGTAGCTATGGCCGCGGGTATGGACGAGGCTGGAGCCCCTACTACGGCCGCTATCGTGGCGGCCCGCAGATCTACGGCAGCTATTTCTATTTCCCTGGCTACAGCACGTTCAACCGGGGATTCGGAGTGGGCTACGGGTCTTACGACCGCTACAACCCGTACTGGAACGGGTACTACGGTCACACCTACGGCTATGACCCGTACCTCTACACCGGCTACGGTCGAACGTCGGACTACTACACCGGCAGTCTTCGCCTGAAGGTCAAGCCACGGTTCGGCGAAGTCTTCGTGGACGGCTATTACGTCGGTCTGGTCAACGACTACGACGGGATCTTCCAGCGGCTGCGGCTCGAAGAGGGACCGCACCACATCGAGGTCGTCGAACCCGGGTATGTGCCGCTCGAATTCGACGTGATGATCCTGCCGGGTGAAACCATCACCTACGAGGGCTCTCTGACGCAGCTGCCGTAGGTAGCGGGCCGCTTCCCTAACGGCGTCGTCGGCACCAGTTTTTCGGCCGCCCCGTCCTCGAGCCTCGGCTCGGAGACGGGGTTTCTCCTACCTGCACACGTCGAACGTCGGTCGCCCCCGCCCGCAGTTCCAGCACTCCAAGAACTGGGCCTCGACCTGCTCGCCGCACGAACAGCGCCACTCGTCGCCCTCCTCGGCCTGCCCGCGTCGTGCGAACTCCCCGGCCAGGACCTCGGCGCGCTGCCGGTACTCGTCGTCGAGCACCCAGACCGAGGGGCGGGTCTCCATATTGAAGAGGTGGCCTCCCTGCAGGGGTACGAACCCGTCACCCCGAACCACCGCCTCGATACCCTCATGCGCCAGCAGCGCCACGAGCATGTGGGCATCGGTGGCGTTGGCTGCGACGTAGAGTTTGATCAGTCCAGCCATCGCGTCCCCGCACTATAGCAACTGCGCCGGAACGTGCGGCTAGCGCGGCTCGTAGACCCACACGATGCCCCCCAGACAGCACCCGCCGGTTCTGGGACACCTACACACTGGATTTTGACCGCGAACGACTTCCAGCAGTTCTATTACCGGACACCCTCGAGGATCAGGGCCTCCCCACATCGATCTTAAGCTCGGCGCCGAACAACATCGTGCGGTCACGGTCTCTGCCCGCCCAGCGGAGCATCGCTTCGGGACTCGGCTCCACCAGCCCCTCGAACGACACGACGCCGTTGGTTGTGACCTCGAAAGACTGCGTGAAATCGAACTGCTCGGGTGACAACAGCAACGTGTAGCGTCGCACCCCCTGGGTAACCACGCCGATCCGATTGCCGTCACGCAGCAACTGCGCCCGGCCTGATGGATCGGGCAGCGGGAAGGCCTCTCGCGCCGGCTGCGCCTGCACCACCTCGGGCGGCACCAGCGTTAAGCTCAGTCGTTCACCGTCTCGCAGTACGGCCAGCGGCATACCTGGACTGTCGCGCGGCGCCTGCACGGCGTCTCGTAGATCCTGGACGTTAGCCACCTCTCGCCCGTTCATCTCCACCAGCACGTCGCCGGCCCGTACACCGGCCACCTCGGCCATCGAGCCCTTGAGCAGATCCACCAGCTGGATCCCTCCGCTGGCGAGCTCGCCGAGCGTGTCGAATCCGATCGGGACCCCGGGCGGCGATGGCTGGATCGAATTGAAGATGTCCTCGCTGAAGTCATTCTCGCCGTCGACTTGGCCCAGCTCGTCGATCACCAGCCAGTGCACCCGGTTGAACCGCTCGCCCGATTCGGTCTGCCAGACCAACCGGTCGGGCATCGGGATACGGCGACGGGTGGCCACGAACTGATCCACGTTGGCCGTCTCCTGAGGCCACCAGTCCATGTTGTGCCCACCTTCGGGCTGCGGCCTGAAGTCGAGAGAGATCCCCGCATTAACGAAAAGCTGGAAGAACGGCAGGACCGAACTGATCGGGTAGAGGCGATCCTGCCCTCCGTTTACCGCGAAGAACGGTTTGTTCCTGAGATTCGTGACATACATCTGCCCGTGGGTCTCGGTCTGGGGATTAGCCAGGACCACGGGATGACCGATGAACGAGAGGAAGCTGGCCCAGGGGGTGGGAGCCTTGAACGCATGATAGAAGACGCCGGTGGCCCCGTCGGAGATCCCTCCCAGATGTACGGCGTTCTCGTCCAGGTTGTAGGTGGATTTGAGGTGCGTCAGGACCCCGCCGAGGTTCTCGACCTGGTTGGTCTGCCACCACATCGCCTCGTTCCACGACTCTGGGAAGACGATGATGGTGTCGTCACGCAGATACGGCTCGGCGTTCCGCCAGAACGGCGCATTGTCGCGGCGGGGTCGTGAGACGCCGCCGTGCAGATACACCCGCACCGGATACCGCCTGGTGGGGTCGTAGCTCTCCGGGATGTAGGCCTCGTAGCGAAACTCGGTTCCGTCGGCATTCTGCCGGGTAAACAGCTGGCGCCCCCGCGGCACGTCAACCCCATAGGACCGCCCGGCCCGCAGCCTGGCGAAGAGCGGCTCGATCTTGGGGTCGAGCGCTAGCAACGCGTCGACAGCAGCATCGACCTCATCCTGCGTCTCGGCCGCCCAGAACGCCTCGACCGCCGTCCCGAACTCCTGCGCCCCCGCCGGCAGCGCACCGACGCAAATGCCCAACACCGCCGCGGCAAGAAGTACGCAGCCCTTCCTCACCTACTGCCCTCCCGTCGTTCCGTCGGAGCCGGTCGCGGCCAGCCCGTTCGAGACCAGGAAGCGATCGATAGCCTCGAAGATCGCGATGGTCTCGTCGCGACTGAACCCACCATGTCCACCCCCCGAAACCGTGTGCAGCTCAGCGGTCACGCCTTCGCTCTCTAGAGCATCGGTCAGCCGCACCGCATGCTGATGCGGCACGACCCGGTCGGCGTCACCGTGGATGGTCAGAATCGGCGGCAGGCCCTCGCGTACGTAGGTCAGCGGCGATACCCGCTCGGCAATCTCGAACCGGTTCGGCATGCTGCCCATCCATTGCACGGCGTAGGTCTTCATGTTCTCGCCGTCGAGCAGGTCGCCCACATCGGTGATGCCATACCAGTTAATGATGGCCGCCACCGAGAGCTCTTCGTTGCCCGGACACTGACGGTCGAGCCCGGCCGAAGCAGGGATCATGCCTGTAGTCAGCGAGAGGTGCCCGCCCGCCGAGTTGCCGGTCACCACGATCCGGTTCGTGTCGATGTTGTACTGCTCGGCGTTGCGGATGACCCAGCGCAGAGCGCACAAGCAGTCTTCGACCGCGGCCGGCGCCAGCGCGACCTGCCCCAGTCGGTATTGCACGTTGACCACCGCCCAGCCACGCTCCAGCCACGGGAGCAACCGCAGCACGTTGGCTTCCTTCGAACCGCCCACCCAACCGCCGCCATGGATATACATCAGTACCGGTGTCGGGCCGTCGGCTCCCCGTGGAATGTAGAGGTCGACGTTGTTCTCTCGGTTACTTGCCGTCCCATAGGTGACGTTCGGGATGACCCGATAGGTATTCGACAAGTGTGAGGCCCAGGTCTCGGTGTCGGTCAACTGGGCTTGGGCGGGTGAGGCCAGCGCCACCACGACTGTGAGAAATGCGCCGATCGTCAGCTTCTTCAACATCGTTCTCTCCTTGGTCCGCTGGTCCCCTTGGGCTCTGGGCCTCGAGCTATGGACGACGCTACCGTCCGCCGCTGGAGGGTGCGTCCCCCGATGGTTGGAGCATCGTGACACTTTCGGTAACCGAGTCGATTTTTTCGCGGCTGTAGAAGATCGGGAAGTACTGGTTTCGCGCCCACAGCTCGAACATGTCGCGGTAGTGCGGACTATCGGGATCGCCCGACTGGCCGGGGGTATTGAGACCCACCGAATTGTCCCAGTTCGCCGTGTCGGCCACGATCATGAACGAGGCGCCAGAGGTCTGATTATCGCCCCCGCCGGTGTTGTGCACCGTACCGGAGTAGCCCCCGCGCGGCGCAGGACCGACGTCCAGCCGGCGGCGCAGGTCGGGCGACACCGCCGCAGTCATCGGGTGACGGATCAGCGCATGCTTGAAGTTCGGCTGCCCGTACTTCCAGTTTGACGAATCTGGCCCCAGGCGCTCGACCAGGTCGGCGCGCCCCTCGGCCAAGCTCCGCGCGAGCAGCGCATCGCGACCGACGACCGGGGCTTCGCCGAACCGCCCGTCGGGAGCCACGAGCCAGTCGATCAGCCGCTTCATGTTCACGCTGCGGATGTCATCACGCGCCGCAGCCGGCACCACGGTGTCGCGCATGTTCCGCCGCAGCCGGCGCTCAAACGACACGTAGATCGCCGCCTCGACCGAGTCCTTATCCAGCACGTAGTCCCAGTCGAGCAAGCGGTCCCGCAGCGCGGCCACCTCGAGATCGTTGATGCGCACCTCTCGGAGCAGCGGCACGATGTTACGACCGGCCACGGTTAAATCGTCATGCTGGAACCGCATCATGTCGGCCACGGTCAAATGCTGCCCTTCGTCCAGCATCTCCTCGACCCGGGCCGCCCGCATCTGGTCACCCCAGGTGTAGTGGAGCGCCTCCCAGTACTCGTAGCCGTCGGGAACTGTGTAGTTGTTGGCGGTGCCATAGAACCCCTTCTCTGGGTTAACCACGTTGGGCAGCGCCTGAATAGGGAGGTAGCCGTCCCATTCATAGCGTCCGTCTCCCGGCACCGGCACCAAGCCGCTGTGGCGGGGACGGATCGGCGACACGCCCACCGCCTGGTAGCCGATGTTCTTCTCGCGGTCGGCCCAGATCATGTTCTCCGAAGGAATCCGGCTAAATTCGCACGCCTCGCGGAACTCTTCCCAGCTGCGCGCCTGATCCATCCGCAGGCTGGCCAGATAAGGCGCACCGCCGTAGTCGAGCCACGCCGCGCGGAGCGCATAGGCCTTTTGGTTCTCGGTATCTTCGAAGAGGACCGGCCCATGGCGCGTATACTTCAGCTCGACCGTTTCGTCGGCCTGCCCCTTGACCGGGATCGTCTCTTCGATAACGCTCATCGGCTCCCACCGGCCAAGGTGGCGATATTCGTTCGGGTTCTCCGGGTTGGTGTCGTAGACGTAGAGATCTTCGTTGTCCTGCCCGAAGACCGTCAGTCCCCAGGCGCCATACTCGTTGTGGCCGATCGACACCCCGGGTAGCACCGGCTCGCCGCCTCCGATCACGTTCCAGCCCGGGCCGATCAGGTGTACCCAGTAGCGAAGCGACGGTGCAAACTGGGACCGGTGTGGGTCGTTGACCATCATCGGGAAACCCGTGAGCGTCCGACTTCCGGCCACCACCCAGTTGTTGCTACCGATGGCGTCGTAGTCCCGCGCTTCGAGATCGATCTCACTCGGCATCGCCGCCGCCAGCCGCTCGAAGGTCTCCTGGTCGCCACGATGCTCGGCAACCACATCCTCGGGCTGGAATCGAAGCGAGCGGCGGTGGGCACGGTACAGGTCGAGGATGTCGTCGGTAAGCAGCGACGGGTCGATGGCTGGATCCAGAGTGAGGTCCGGATCACCGTAGTAGTAGTTCAGCTCCTTCACCGCGTCGGCTCCCAGCCGGGCCACCGCCCGCGCATTGCGGAGCTCGGAGGTCACATTCGCCACCAACCCCTGATGACGCGAAATCACCACCTCAGGCGTCCAGTGCCGTGGCTCGATGCCCAATAGTTCGAACTCGATCGGCAGCAACTCGGGATTGGCGGCCGTCTGATCGATATAGGCGTTAATACCACGGACAAACGCACCAACGATCTGCTCGCCACGATCGTGGTACTGGCTCAGTTCCGTGGTCATGTCACCGCGGAACCGATGCAGACGCACCCCGATGTCCCGCTGGAGCTCACGTGGTCCGAGAATCTCGGCCACGGTGCCGGTGGCCTGCCGGCGCCACACCTCGAACTGAAACAGCCGATCTCGAGCGGCAGCATAGCCCTGCGCAAAGAACAGGTCGGATTCGTGCGTGGCGTAGATGTGGTTAATGCCCCACCGATCAGTCACGATCTCGACCGGCGCCCGGAGCCCTTCGATGGCCAGTGTCTGCTGCTGCGCGGTCAGGGCGACACCGTGGGTGGCCGTCCAGATCGTCGTGGCGGCGATAGCCGCCAGCGAAAGACGTGAGCTAGGCATAGGGGTCCTTTCGACCTCTGACAGATCCGGCTGGTTGTTCCGGGATTATAATCTCCGGCCCGACTACAGATCATGACCGACAACGCCCAGCCTACCCGGTCGGCGCTCCTGACCTCGGAGGACTGGTGGGCCATCTGGATCGGTGCGTTTCTGATCGCGCTGACCGTGGCCGGCTTGGTCACCGGCGTGGCCGGCCTCGGACAATGGACGGCCAATCCGGTCGACGCCATCGACGGCCGGCTCTTTCCGTTGGCGGTGCTGGGGATCGGCTTCGCCTTGATGACGGCCATCCCCGCCGTCTTCATGGGCGGCTCACTAGTGCTCCACCAGGCCGGGTTCATCCCTCTGTTCCTTCTGGCCGTGGTCGCCTACTTCCTGGCAAACCAGACCGGTATCCGAGCCGCAGGGGTAGGCTACGCCTTCTGGGCGCTGCTGCTCGGCCTCATTGTCTCGAACAGCGTCGGCACCCCTGGCTGGATCAAGCCGGCGCTGCGCAGCGAGTTCTTCATCAAGACCGGCCTCGTACTGCTGGGGGCCGAGATCCTCTTTAACCGGATCCTCAACCTGGGTCCACCCGGACTGTTCGTGGCCTGGCTCGTCACGCCGGTGGTCATCTTCTTCATGTACCGGTTCGGCATCCGCGTGCTGAAGATCAACAGCCCGTCGCTTGTCATCATCATCGCCACGGCCACTTCGGTGTGCGGTGTGTCTGCCGCGATCGCCACCGCGGCAGCGGTGCGTGCGAAGAAGGATGAGCTCACCCTTGCAGTCGGCATGACACTCATCTTCACCGTGGCCATGATGGTGCTGATGCCGCTGGCCATCGACGCCATCGGGATGGATCCGATCGTCGGCGGCGCCTGGATCGGCGGCACCATCGATGCCACCGGCGCGGTAGTGGCGGCCGGCGCCATACTGGGCGAGCAGGCGGGCCAGGTCGCCGCCATCGTCAAGATGATCCAGAACATCCTGATCGGCCTGGTGGCGTTCCTCGTGGCCGTCTACTGGGTCACCAACGTCGAGAAGTCTGACGAGGCGGCCCGGCCGGCCGCCACCGAGATCTGGACCCGGTTCCCGAAGTTCATCCTGGGCTTCGTTGGCGCCTCCTTGTTCTTCTCCTTCGTCCTAGTGCCGACGATGGGCGACGAGGCCGTGAACAACATCATCGACGTCACGTCCGACTTCCGCGGGTGGCTGTTCTGCCTGGCCTTCGTCAGCATCGGCCTCGAATCGAACTTCCGCGCCCTCGCGAGCCAGATCCAGGGCGGGCGCCCGCTGGCGCTCTATCTTGTGGGCCAGACTTTCAATCTAGTTTTGACACTGATCGCCGCGTATTTGGCGTTCGGGGGGATGCTGTTTGACCCGATCAGGTAAGAAGGTCTCGGGCTCCACAGGTTCCGCTGGCCTGTCGGCCGTGGGATCTCGTGGCCGGCTTTGGCGGCTTGCTATCGGGATGATGACCATCGCTACGCTCGGTCTGCTGCTGTCTCAGGGAAGCAAACTGCCTGGCCGAACAGGTGCGCTCATCCGTTCCAACGTCGATCTAAATCTCGAGACAACAGCACTGTTCTACACGGAAGTTGACGGCTGGCAGGATCGCTCTGACCGGTAGTCGGCCTAGGCCCACACTCCTAATCGAGCCCAAACTCAGCATGAACACCGTGCGCTACACCCTGGCCTGGAGCCTGAAGCCTGGAGCCTGAGGCATGCACCCTAACCGCCTCATCGTCCCAATCATCACCACTCTCTCGCTCGCCTCGGTTCCCACTGTCGCCCAGCCTCTCGAACCGCTGCCAGGCATCGTCGGAGACGCGCAACGACTCGACCAGCCCACGGCCGAAGCACGCTTCGATGCGCTAACCGCGCTGCTCGACGACTATGGCCTGACCTACGAGGTGCAGACGTTCTCGAATCCGCGAGCAACCGAGGTGGGACCGGCCGAGGGCCGCAACCTGATTGTCGATATCGGAGAAGGTGAGCGGGATCTCGTGGTTGGCGCCCACTACGACGCGGCGCCGCTCGAGGACGGCTCGCTGAGCCACGGAATGGTCGATAACGCGTCGTCGGTGGCGGTGCTGGCGCGGATGGCCGCGACGCTGAGCAACGAATCGCTGGACCACCGGCTCAGGATCCTGTTCTTCGACCTCGAGGAAATGCAGCTCCTCGGCTCGGCGCACTACGTCAGCACGCCAGACGCTCAGCGCGTCGCGGCCATGGTGAACCTCGACATCAACGGTTACGGCAACACCGTGATCTACGGCCCAGCGTCGAATGATGGTAATACCGAGGTCTACGACGCACTGGAGCGCGTCTGTGCAGTGGGCGGCCACGGTTGCCTCAGGTTCGAGCAGTTTCCGACCAGCGACGACCGCAGCTTCCAGGTCGCCGGCATCCCGAACATCTCGATCGGCCTACTCCCCTCGGACGAGGCTCGCCAGTTGCACGGCCTGCTCAATGGTCCGCCGCCTGGCGGCCCTACTCCGCCGATCTTCGGCATCATCCACACCCCGAATGACACCGCCAACCATCTAGACGCGTCCGCAATGACGTTCGCCTACGAGGTGGCGTTAGAACTCGTCAGGGAACTGGATCGCTCGCGATAACGCGAGTTCCAGCACGCAAGCTACAGGCTCCAGGCGAGGTGAAGTATTGCGGCTGCCAGAGTCCTGAGGCGAAATGCCCGTAAACTCGTCAGCGGGCTATCGGCTGGCCACCGGTCGACGCCGTCGGAAGTACTCCACCTGCCACTCGCGCACGTTGCCGTTGTGCTCGCGGAGCGTGTTGGCGAAGACGTGGGAGCCATCGTTACGGCTGACAAAGTAGAGGAACGTGTCGTCGGACGGGCGCAGCGAGGCGCGCAGGTCGGCAGCGCCGGGGGCCGAGATCGGTCCCGGGGGCAACCCGGGGTAGACGTACGTGTTGTAGGGCGAATCGTAGCGAAGGTTCTCGCGGGTCAGATTACCGTCGTAGAGCCCGTCGAGCATCAGCGCATAGATGACTGTCGGGTCACACTGGAGCGGCATCCGCCGCTGAAGCCGGTTGTTGTAGACCGCAGACACGATGGCCCGCTCTTCGTCGAGTCCGGTCTCTCGCTGGATCAACGACGCCAGGGTCACCACCTCGCGCACCGTCAAGTCGCGCTCGGCCGCCAGGTCCCTGAGCTCGTCGTCGAACACCCGCTCGAACTGCGCCACCATCGCCTCGACCAGGTCGTCGGCAGTGGCGTCGCGGGGCAGCGCATACGTCTCCGGAAAGAGATACCCCTCGAGATCTGACGCCTCACGATCGAGAGCCCGCACCAGCTCGACCCGCTCGCTGGCCGCCAGGAATTCCTCGGCCGTACCGAATGACGACTGTCCGAACACATCGGCCATCTCCCATCGGGTCAAACCCTCTGGGAACGTGACTGTGCGCAAGTAAACTTGACCGCGGGCCAGCGCATCGATCACCTCGAGCACCGACATCGGTCCAGCAAAGCGGTATTCGCCGGCCTGCAGCGACCGCTCCCGCCCGCTGCGCCACAACCCAACCCGAAACACCTGGTTGTCTTCGACGACACCGGCTCGCACCAGCTGTCGACCGATCTCGAGGGTCGAAGTGCCGGGCGCAACATCGACGAATACCTCTTCGCCCGGATACCCGCGGTACGCCTGGTCGGCCCGATCGTACAGCGCCCTGGCCAAGAAGGCGGCCGCGCCGCCGCCCACCAACGCCAACACACCGACAACTAGCAGCGCCTTCTTCATGGTGGCGACGGCGAAACCCTCAGCCTTCTCCTGTCTCCGCCACGTCTGGCTGCGGCGGATCCTGTCTGCGTCCGTCCAGATACTCCTGCAGTATCACCGCCGCGGCCGCGGCATCCAGCCGCGCCTTCCGCTGGCGCCAGTCACGCTCCCGCTCCGACAGTCTGCTCTCGGCCTCCACACTGGTCAACCGCTCGTCCTGGAGCGTGACCGGCACCCGCAGCCGCCGTCCGAGCAGCTCAGCAATGGTACGAACGCGTTCCGCATCTTCATGCGGTCGCCCATCAAGGTGAACCGGCAAACCGACAACCAGTCCAGTGACCTCATCGCCATCGTCGTCGAAGGTTCGCACGACGTCCGCGATTCGAACGGCCACCTGCCCAGCTACCCCTTTTCCCGCGATCGTCTGCCACGGCGTCGCAAGAGTCGCGCTGGCATCACTCATGGCCAGTCCGATCCGACGGCGCCCGAGATCAATTCCCACGATGCGCACCCCCGTAGAGTAACCGGAGCCTCGGACCTCGCGTCCTGGAATTGGACACTCTCACCGGGACTAGATCGAAAACCGCGCGCGCGAACTCAAAGCCAAAGCCGACGCGCTGGCAAGCACGAACAGACGCTCCCGGCCGAAATGGACGTGCTCGAAACCGACCGACAGAGCAAGGTGGGCGAGCTCGCCGACAGTCGAGGCGAGATCGGTCGAGCTCTACAAACTGGACTCACCCGGCTACGCCCGCCTACTGCTTAAAGCGGACAAACTACGCAGTCTCGGCCGCGCCGATCGCTTGCTTAGCATTCTGGCACGGAGCGACCAGGCCGCGAGCCCCTGAACCACCTCAAAGTCCCACGCGGCGCCCTTACAGCTCGCCAGACCGAAATGGCCACAATCCAGCAAGGGGCGCTGGACGCCAGACGCGTCGTCGCCAAGCCATCGCCGCCCAGTCCGCGATGCTCTACGGCCACCTCCCCTCGCTGGCGGTCCACGCAGGGGTGCGTGTGCAGGACCGGGCACTCCTCGGCACTGCCGCAATGGCGGCCGCGGGCTCGGACACCACGCCCTACATCGAGCTGCGCGTCGACGGTCAGTCTGTCGATCCAGTAAAATAGAGGGGGTGGCTTACGTTGGCCGTAAGCCCTCTTCTCTTGTGAGATCTTGATGACCGACCGGACTCGCTTTTTCATCCTCGTCGTCACGGCGCCCATCCTCGCCTACACCCTGGTCGGCGGCCTGATCGGACGCGAAGTTGAGCTGGAGGGCACCTACCGGCACCTTCGAATCTTCGAGGATGTTGTCTCGCTGGTCTCGACCAATTACGTCGAAGAGGTCGAACCGGTCGACGTAATGAAGGGTGCGCTCTGGGGTCTGGCCGAGGGCCTCGATCCGGAAAGCGCCTACTTGACCGCCGACGAGGTCGAGACCCACGAGGCGGGCGATGCCGCAGGCGACGCCGGGGTCGGCCTGGTACTCACGCGTCAGTACTACATTCAGGTGGTCGCCGCCCGGGACGGCTCGCCGGCGGCTGAAGCCGGCCTGCAACCGGGCGACTTCATCCGCTCGATTGACGGCCATCCTACCCGGATGATGTCGACCGTCCGCGGACATCAGCTGCTCCAGGGAACACCCGGGTCATCTGTTGCCTTAACCGTCATACGCGGGAACGCGGCCGAACCGACTGACCTCGAGTTAACGCGCAGCGATGGCCGCACCGCGAACGTCACCAGCCGTCTGGTGGCCAACGACATGGGCTACCTGCGGATCGCGGAATTCGACGCCACGACGGCGCACGCCGTCACCGCCGCCACGGCAGGCCTGACCGAACAAGGCGCGGAACGGCTGGTCGTCGATCTGCGAGGCACCGCGACCGGAAACTATGACTCTGGTCTCCAGGCAGCAGCGGTCTTCACCGACGCCGAGACCCTGGCCATCAGGGAAACCACCAGCGAACAGATCCCCATCGAGCGGAGCGGCATCGACGCCACGATCGAAGCGCCGGTCGTACTGCTGACCGATTTCGGCACCGCCGGAGCGGCGGAGCTGTTCGCCGCTGCGCTGACTGACGCCGACCGCGCCGATAGCGTCGGCCTGCGCACGGCTGGTCGCGCCGCCGAACAGACGCTGGTGCCGCTGCCCGACGGCGGCGGCCTGCTGCTGTCGTCGGTCCGGTACCTCACGGCATCAGGCGATCCTATTCATCGAGCAGGTGTCGAACCGGCCGTGGTAGCGCAGCCGCCTGTCGCCGAGTTCGGAACCGAGCTCGCCGTCCCTGCTGAAGACCCGATGCTCGACCGCGCCCTCGAGCATCTTGCCGACATTCCCGCCGCGTAGCCCAGGGTCGTACTTGAATCCTGTGCTCAGTCACTTACGACAGTTAGACGCGTGGATTGACGGCGTTTTCTCGCGGTTGCTATATTTTTAGGTTGGGTCCGTCGGTACAGCCGACGACTAGAGCCTGGGAGGGGGAGAACGAACACCTTGCCCTATGGAGATTTAGGCGCGTAGCTCAGACTGGTTAGAGCGCCTGCTTGACACGCAGGAGGTCGGCGGTTCGAGTCCGCCCGTGCCTACCAATCCCACCGCTTCAAATGGATCAAGTCACCGTCACCCTGCCCGATGGGTCTACCCGACATGTGCCGACCGGGGCGCCCGTGCTCCAGGTGGCCGAAGACATCTCGCCGCGCTTGGCCAAGGCAGCGCTGGCCGCTACGGTCGACGACCAGGTCGTGGATCTGACCCATCCGCTCGACGCCGACGCGTCGGTCCGCATCATCACCAAGGATTCGGACGTCGCACTCGAGCTCTATCGGCATAGCACCGCGCATCTGCTGGCGGCGGCGGTCACCGCTCTGTTCCCGGAGGCACAGTGCGGCATCGGCCCGCCCACCGACGACGGCTTCTTCTACGACTTCATCGTGGACCGGCCGTTCGTGCCGGAGGACCTCGAGGCGATCGAGGCCAAGATGAAAGAGCTGGCGTCGCAGAACCTCGCCTACGAGCGGAAGATGCTGTCCAAGGAAGAGGCGAAGCAGTATTTCGCCGACCGGGGCGAGCCGCTAAAGGTTCAGCTGATCGAAGAAAAGGGTGGTCCAGTCGTCTCCTGCTACACGATCGAGGACGCCTTCATCGACTTCTGCACCGGCCCCCATGTGCCCTCGACCGGCACGCTCAAGGCGTTCAAGGTACTGAACAACTCGGCCGCGTACTGGAAGGGCGACGCGAAGAACCAGCCAATGCAGCGGATCTACGGCACGGCGTTCTTCAACAACAAAGAGCTGAAAGAGCACCTCCACCGGCTGGAGGAGGCCAAGAAACGCGACCACCGGAAGCTCGGCAAGGATCTCCGGCTGTTCACATTCCACCAATGGGCACCCGGCGCCGCGTTCTGGCTGGCCCACGGCACCACGCTATGGAACATCCTGGCCGACTACATGCGATCGATGCTGTTTCCGGCCGGGTATGTCGAGCTGCGAACGCCGTTGGTCTACAACAAACAGCTCTGGGAAACCTCCGGACACTGGGAACACTATGCGGAGAACATGCTGCTGCTCGAATCGGAGGGAGAAACCTACAGCCTGAAGCCGATGAACTGCCCCGGGCACATGCTGGTGTTCGCCAGCGAGACCCGGAGCTACCGAGACCTCCCGCTCCGGTTCCACGACCAGAGCGTGCTGCACCGCGACGAGGCGTCGGGCGTGCTGGCCGGACTGACCCGGGCGCGGCAATTCTGTCAGGACGACGCCCACTGCTTCGTCACCCAGGGCCAAATCGGCGACGAGGTCGAACAGCTGCTCCGTCTGGTGCAGGGGGTCTACGCCGACTTCAAGCTCGATTTTTCGGTCGAGCTCTCGACCCGACCCGAGACCTTCCTGGGAAACGCCGAGACCTGGGACCAGGCTGAGGCGCAGCTCAAGCAGGCGCTCGACGCGGCCGGTCAGGCCTATCGCATCGCCGAAGGCGAGGGCAACTTCTACGGCCCGAAGATCGACTTCCACGTGGTCGACGCCATCGGTCGAAACTGGCAATGTGCGACCATTCAGCTCGACTACCAGCTCCCGGAGCGGTTCCAGCTAAAGTACATTGGCGCCGACAACGCCGAGCATCGTCCCGTCGTGATTCACCGGGCCATCTTCGGCAGCTTCGAGCGGTTCATCGCGCTCCTGATCGAGCATTTCGCCGGCGCGTTCCCGATGTGGCTGGCGCCGGTGCAGGCGCTACTGGTGCCGATTGCCGATCGCCACGTCGAGTATGCCGACGCGATAGCCGTCCGCATGCGCGACGCCGGCCTGCGGGTCGAAGTGGATGCCCGGCAGGAGAAAATGGGGTATAAGATCCGCGAAGCGCAATTGCGCAAGATCCCGTACATGCTGGTCATCGGCGACCGCGAGGCTGCCAATGAGGCAGTCGCTGTGCGACATCGTGCCGATGGGGATCTTGGAGCACGTTCGGTCGACGATTTCATCGCCACAGCTCGCGAGGACGTCGCGTACCGACGGTAGAGCGGCAAACAACCCGCTGGGGACTCTTTCAAAGGGGGGACATTACGGCTTTCGTCCGAGGACCACGACGCGAGGTTCGCACTCGCACCAACGAACGTATTCGCGTGCGGGAGATCCGCGTCATCGATGATACGGGCGAGCAGCTCGGCATCATGTCGCCCCAGCAGGCACTCGTCATCGCCCGGGACAAAGGTCTCGACCTGGTCGAGATCTCACCCACGGCGAATCCGCCCGTCTGTCGGATCATGGACTACGGGCGGTATCACTATCAGGAGCAGAAGCGGAGCCGCGAGGCACGCAAGAATCAGAAGTCGATCGAACTCAAGGAGATCAAGTTCCGCCCCAAGGTGGACCAGCACGACTACAACTTCAAGAAGAAGCACATCGAGCGGATCGTGAAGGAAGGCGACAAGGTGAAGGCCACCATCTTCTTCCGTGGCCGTGAAATGGCCCACCCCGACTTCGGGCGACGCATCCTGGAGCGGCTCGAGGACGACCTCGATGGCATTGCCGTGGCCGAAACGCGGCCCAGCATGATGGGAAATCAGATGCACATCATCCTGTCCGGCGTCAGCGGCGGAAAGAAAGGACAGGGGGGATAGATATGCCGAAGATGAAGACGCACCGGGGCGCGGCCAAACGGTTCAAGGCCACCGCCAGTGGGAAGATCAAGCGGAGCAAGTCACTGAGTCAGCACATCCTGACCAGCAAGACAACCAAGCGGAAACGAAATCTGCGGAAGTCGGACCTGATCTCGGCGGCCGACATGAAGAAAGTGCAGCGCTTGCTGCCGAACGGGTAGGGAGTTCGAACCATGCCTCGAGTTAAACGCGGGTCGGTCCGGCGCGCCAAGCGCAAGAAGCTGCTGGCCCGCACCAAAGGATTCTACGCCACCAAGAGCAAGCTATATCGCGCCGCCAAAGAGGCGGGTGATAAGGCGGCCGAGTACGCCTATGTCGGTCGGCGCCTGAAAAAGCGCGATTTCCGTCGGCTCTGGATCGTGCGGATCAACGCGGCCGCACGCGAGCACGGGCTCAGCTACAGCCAGTTCATTCATGGCCTCACGGCAGCCGGGGTCACCGTCGACCGCAAGCAGCTCGCAGACCTGGCCGCGACCGAGCCTGCCGCGTTCGCCCACCTGGCCAGCCAGGCGAAAGACGCCCGCGCTGCCTAGACGACCGGCGGCCACCAGATAGTGGCCGCCACGCGCTTCCTCTCCAACGCCCGCGGCCCGGCCGCCCACGATTCCATGAGCGCCCCAGCCGACATCGACAGCATCCGTGCCGCGTTCACCGCCGATCTCGAGGCGGTGACCAGCGAGCAGGATCTGCAGACGGTGCGTGACCGCTACCTCGGCCGCAAACAGGGGGCGGTTGTCGCGCTCATGAAGTCGATGGCCGGCGCGGCACCCGAAGACCGACCCGCTCTGGGAAAGGCGGCGAATCTCCTAAAGCAGGAGATCGACGCCGCTTTGACCGCCCAGCGCGAGACGCTCGCGTCCACGGCGCGCCCGGCCGGCGCGGTCGACGTCACGCTGCCCGGACGTCCACTTCTCTTCGGACAACGCCACCCCCTGACCTCGATCCGGGAATCGGTCGAGACCATTTTCGAGGCGATGGGCTTCGAGATCCTGCAGGGGCCGCAGGTCGAGGACGACTACCACAACTTCGAGGCGCTCAACATGCCGCCGGATCATCCGGCGCGCGACATGCAAGACACGTTCTATCTCGAGCGTGAGATGCCAGGTGGCACGGGCGTCGAGGGGTCACCGCCGGCGACGCTGCTGCGCACGCACACCTCGGGGATGCAGATCCGCTACATGGAGATCCACGAGCCGCCGGTGCGGATCATCGCGCCCGGCCTCGTCTATCGTCGCGACACACCCGACCTGACCCATTCGCCAATGTTCCAACAGGTCGAGGGACTCTTGGTGGGCGAAGGCGTGACGATGGCGGACCTCAAGGGTACGCTGGTCAGCTTCCTTCAGCGGTTCTTCGACGCCGACACGCAAGTCATGTTCCGTCCGAGCTTCTTCCCCTATACCGAACCCAGCGCTGAAGTGTTCATCAGCTGCGTGTTCTGCAAGGGTGACGGTTGCGCCGTGTGCAAGGAGACCGGCTGGCTCGAGATCCTCGGATGCGGGATGGTCCACCCGGCGCTGTTCGAAAAGGTCGGTTACGACCCCGAGCGCTACACCGGCTGGGCGTTCGGCATCGGTATCGATCGGGTGGCACTCCTTAAGTACCAGGTGGAGGACATCCGCCTGTTCTATGACAACGATCTTCGGCTGCTGGAGCAGTTTCCTCATTGAGAATCCCGGTCTCGTGGCTGCGTGAGCTGGTGCGCATCCCGCCCCCCCCTGAGGGTCCGGCCACCATCGGTGCGCTTGCCGACGCGTTGACGATGCGCGGGTTCGAGGTAGGCGCGATCGAGGCCTGGCCCGAACCCGACGGCGAAGAGGATCCGTCCACGGCGAACGACGCGATTCTCGACCTCGAGATCACGACCAACCGTCCCGACTGCCTGTCGGTCCTCGGCATCGCCCGGGAAGTTGGTGCCATCTACGGCGCCGATCTGGTCGACCCGGTCCTGGCCGACGATCCGGCGCCGGACGCCAAGCCAGCCGTGAGCATCACCATCCTGGACGAGGACACCGCGCTCTGTCCCCGCTACGTCGGGGCACTCGCTAACGTCGAGGTGGGCCCCTCGCCTCGGTGGCTGACCACGCGTCTGGAGGCGGCCGACGTTCGCCCCATCAACAACGTGGTCGACGTCACCAACTACGTGATGCTCGAACTCGGCCAGCCGATGCACGCCTTCGACCTGTCCAAGCTGGCCGGCCCAGAGATCCGGGTCCGGCGCGCTCGTGCTGGCGAGACCGTGCGCACTCTCGACGGAGTAGACCGCACACTGACCACCGAGATGCTGACCATCGCCGACGCCGAGCGACCGGTCGCAGTAGCCGGGGTCATGGGAGGAGCCGAGTCCGAGGTCAGTGCCGCCACACGGACCATCCTGCTGGAAGCGGCGTACTTCGACCCCATCTCGGTGCGTCGCACCAACAAGCAGCTAACGCTGTCGACCGACGCCTCCTACCGGTTCGAGCGCGGGGCCGACCCCGAAGCTCCGGTCCGGGCCGTCCGGCGGGCGTGGCAGCTCCTTCGGGACCTCGGCGCCGGGCAACCACGGGGACCGCTCATCGACTGCCACCCGGCGCCCGTTTCGCCCAAGGTGGTCTCGCTGCGGCACGGCCGGATCGGACGCGTGATGGGCCAGACGATCGAGGAAGACTTCGTCGCCCCCACGCTGGCTCGCCTCGGCTTCACCGCCGAACCAACCGCGGACAACGGCGCAGGCATGTCGTGGCTGGTGACGGTGCCCACCTTCCGCGTGGACGTGAACCGTGAGGAAGACCTTATCGAAGAGGTGGCCCGCCACCACGGATACGACCGACTGCCCACCACGTTCCCGTCCCTAACCCGGCCCGCCGCCCCTGCGGCGCCCTGGCTGAGACGCGACCGCCTCGTCCGCCGGCTACTGACCGGCTGCGGCTTCACTGAGGCGATCACCTACGGCTTCATCGAACGCGACGCGGCCCTGGCGGTGCAGCCAGACGCCGACGACATCGTCGCGCTGGCCAATCCGCTCTCCGAGCTGGGTGCCGTGCTGCGCCCCTCGCTCGTGCCGGGTCTGGTCGACTCGCTCATCCACAACCGCCGGCGGGAACAACAGGACATCCGCCTGTTCGAGCTGGGCAGCCGCTTTCGACAGTCGGCGGGAGAAACCCCAGCGCTAGGGCTGGTCGTGACCGGAAGCGCGACCCCGCTACACTGGAGCAACATCCAACACGAAGGCGACCTATTCGATCTCTCGGGCGTGATAGCGCGCGTCGCCGCCGGCTTCGGCGGCGCCGTGCGGCTAGAGCCGGAGACAGCGCCGGCGATGGTGGTCGGACGGACAGCTCGCGTGCTGATCGATGTCAACGGCGAGACCCGCCCCTTCGGGCTCACCGGACAGCTCGATCCCACGCTGGCAACCGCCCGCGGACTGCCGGGTCAAGGCGCCGTGTATGTTGCTGAGCTAGATCTGCGATGCCTCGACATGGATGTGTTCGACCGGATGCAGGCGGCGCCGGTACCGCGCTACCCGTCGATCACCAGAGACCTCTCGCTTGAGATCGACGACGCCTTGCCCGCCGCCGAGGTTCGTGACACCATTCGGGCCGCGGGGGGGCCATACCTAATCGACATCCAGGAGGTCGATCGGTACCAGGGGAAGGGCGTCGCTAGCGGGGCAGTAAGCCTCTCGATCCGCTTGACTTTTCGGGCTCCTGACCGCACGCTGACCGACCCCGAGGTGCAGACGGCGACCGACGACTTGGTGCAGGCGCTGGCCGCCACACATCAGGCCGCGTTGCGGTAACGCGAGGACTCGTATGACGAAGCCGACACCAGCCGTCAATCTCGAACCACTCGACCGTCTCTCTGACAAGATCCAGTCGATGGTGGGTGTGCTGGAACGCACGCGCACCGAACTGGCGCGTACGGCCGAGGACAACGCGCGCCTGTCGCGGGAGGTGGACGCTCTGCGCGAGCAGTTAGCTACCGCCGAGAACCAGAGCGCCCAGGCCCAGGCGCTCCAGGTCGAGCGGGACCAGATCCGGACCCGGGTCACCGAAATGCTGGACCAACTCGAAGGCCTCAGTCTCTAGGTTCCTTCCGTGACCGAGGACTCGTCGCAGGTCGTGACCGTCGAGATCATGGGTCAGCGCTACCCGATCAAGAGCTCCCTCGATATCGAGTACATCACCGAACTGGCCAGCTACGTCGACCAGAAGATCCAATCGGCCAGCGACCACTCGACCGGCGGCGACGCCGTCCGCATCGCGGTGCTGGCCGCGCTGAACATCGCCGACGAGTACTTTCGTTCTTGCGACACCAAGAGCACGCTGGGCGACAGCCTACGCCAGCGGACCACCGAAATCGAGGAGATGATCGACCGCGTCCTCGACTCCTCAAGCTGAGTCCTGCAACGCCAATTATCCGTCTAACCGTCCATCTCGCCGTGACTTGCCCCACTCCAGACTTCGGTCTAACATGAGTGAGGAAAAACGCGGAGACGGACGATGGGCAGCCATGGGCTGCCGTATGAAAGGGCTGGCAGTTAGCGGCCGTGTAATTGATAGGTTCCCTGCAGTGTGCGTGATGGTCTCGGAGGCTCGGTTGAGCCAACGCTAACCCTAAGTGAGCCGCGACGTTTCGTGGTGTGCACGCCTCCGCGTGAGGTAGCCTGAAGCGAAACTGGTTATATCTAGAGCGGCTCCACCTGCTTCAGCAGGTTCATCCGACCTCCCCACACGGCAAATGCGGGGTCTTTTGCCCTCCCTCCTCTGGCGTCGCCGCCAGGCAACTCGTCACTGACGGGTCACCGCGACGACGCCACCCGTCGAGGGTGGCCTTCGCCTCGGGGTTTTCCGTCGCCGCACGCCGAGCCCCGGCACCGGCCGCGGGTTCCGAAAGGAACACGCATGGACTTCTTCATCCTCGGAGGAACAGCCGCCTTCGTGGCTGTCGCCGTGATCTTCGTGGTATGGCTCGCAACACAAAAGCGACTTGCGGCCAAAACCGTCAGCCGCGCTCGGGAAGAAGCGGAACGACTGGTGCGCGAAGCCACCAGAGACGCCGAGACCACCCGCAAGGAAGCGGAGCTGTCGGTCAAGGAACAAGCGCACGCCCTGCTCCAGGACAGCGAGCGGCAGGCCACCAAGCGACGCGACGAGCTAGCCTCAATCGACCGGCAGCTGACACAGCGGACCGAAGAACTCAAGACGCACGATCAGCGGAGCCGCGAAACAGACGCCAAGCTGGCCGCCCGCGAGCAGCGACTGTCCGAACAAGAGCAGCAGCTCGCCGCGGAGCTGACCCGCTGCGAAGAGCTGTCACGCGAGCAGCGCCAGGCGCTGCAACGAGTCTCCGGCCTGACTGCCGACGAGGCCAAAGAACTCATCATCAAGCAGATCGAGCAAGACGCGCGTCGAGATGCCGCCAACCTGGTGAAGCGGCTCGAGGCCGAGGCGCGGGAGACGGCCACCGAAAAAGCCAAGCAGATCGTCACCCAGGCTATCCAGCGGAGCGCACCTGAACACACCATCGAAACGACCGTCTCGGTAGTAGACCTGCCGAGCGACGACCTCAAGGGGCGGATCATCGGCCGTGAAGGTCGGAACATCCGCGCCCTGGAACAGGCGACCGGAGTCGAGCTGATCGTCGACGACACGCCCGGCGCCATCATCCTGTCGAGCTTCGACCCGTTCCGGCGCGAGATTGCCAAGCAGTCCATCGAGCGACTGGTCGGGGACGGGCGCATCCACCCGGCACGCATCGAAGAAGTGGTGGAAAAGGTCAAGGTCGAACTAGACGAACATGTGCAGAAAGAGGGCGAGGCGGCCGCCTTCGAGCTGGGGCTCTTCGACATGCACCCGGAGATCCACAAGTTGATGGGGCGCTTGAAGTTCCGAACCAGCTACGGCCAGAACGTGCTCAATCACTCCAAGGAGGTGGCCTACCTCGCCGGCATCATGGCAAAAGAGGTCGGTCTCGACGCCCACACCACCATCCGGGGCGCATTCGTCCACGACATCGGTAAGGCGATAGACCGCGATCTCCAGGGCACCCATCTGACCCTGGGAATCGACTTCCTGCGCCAGCACGGCGAGAGCGAAGCCGTGATCGACGCCATGGCCGCACATCACATGGACATCGACTGGCCGTCGCTCGAGTCGATGTTGGTCCAAGCCGCCGACGCCATTTCTGCCGCGCGTCCGGGAGCACGCCGCGACATCCTCGAGTCGTATATCAAGCGTCTGGAACAACTCGAGGGCATCGCCGATTCGTTCGACGGGGTGTCGAAGTCATTCGCACTACAGGCGGGCCGCGAGGTCCGGATCATGGTCGAGAGCGAGAAGGTCAGCGACGAAGAGGCTGTCTGGCTCTCGAAGGATATCGCCAAGCGGGTCGAGCACGAGCTTCAGTATCCCGGTCAGATCAAGGTCACGGTGATCCGGGAGACGCGCGCCGTGGACTACGCGAGATAACGACGAACCGGTGAGCGACCCCATCTTCACGCCCGCGCTCCCCCCACTCGCGCCCGGAGCCACGGTGGCCGACCTCGGCGAGGCGGCCCTGATTGCCCGCATCCGCCACCGCGTACCCAAGTCACCCAGCTGGGTGCCGGTCAGCATCGGCGACGACGCCGCTGTAGTGGAACCTGCCCGGGGCACGCTCGACGTCGTCACCACCGACACACTGGTCGAAGGCATCCACTTTCACCGCTCCTTCGTCTCGGCCACCGACCTCGGGTATCGGGCCCTCGCGGTAAATCTGAGCGACCTGGCTGCCATGGGCGCCTCGCCGCGGGCCGCGCTGTTGTCACTGGTGCTACCGCCGCCCCTGCCCGCCGCCGACATCGACGATCTACTCGACGGCCTGCTAGGCTTGGCCGGACGCTACGACATAGCCCTGGTAGGCGGTAACATCACTCGCTCGCCGGGCCCCTTGGTCGTCGGTATCACCGCCATGGGCACCGTGCGGCGTCGACGGGTGCTCACCCGCGATTCAGGTCGGCCGGACGATGAGCTTTGGGTGACCGGTGCGCTTGGCGCCGCAGCGGCCGGCCTGGGCTGGCTGCGAACCGGGCAAGCTACTCCCGGCGACAGATTTATCGAGGCATGTGTCTCGCGCTACCGTCGCCCCGAGGCCCGGGTGCGGGTCGGCACGCTGCTTGGGAGAAATCGATCCGTGCGCGCGGCCGTCGACCTGAGCGACGGTCTGTCGGACGGCATCCGCCAGATCGCAGCTGCCTCCGCCACCGGTGCCGTCATCGACAGCGAGGCCATCCCGATTGATCCCGGCGCGCGAGCCTGGTTCGAACAGCAAGGCGCTGATCCAATCGCGGCCGCGGTGGCAGGCGGTGACGACTACGAACTACTGGTCTCGGTACCCCGCGCATTCCGACGACGCTTCCACACCATCCGCCGCCTGACCCACGGGGTGCCGATGACACGGATCGGTGAGCTCACCAGGGAACGCGAGCTAATCCTCCGCAGTAGTGCAGGAGACCAGCCGCTACCCGAACCTTGGGCTCATTTCGGGAACTACGAATGAGACATCCGTAAAGACAATTGGTGGGTACTTTGGTGTGCCAATGCCGACCAGGTCGTCGGTGCGAGAAGCAGAAGCCGCCGACCAACGCTTTGTCCTTGGGTGCCGACCGGGGTATATACAGAGTGCAACTGGAAGGACGTCTTCGGTCATTTGACTGTGAGCGATCATCCGAGGGAGAAACTACGATGCTACGCACTGCTGGACTCGTTCTCGTCTTTGCGGCCGTGGTCCTGTTGACTGGCTCCGGCACCGCCACCGCGCAGAACCCGGCCCACAACCATATCGGCCATGTCATGGACGGCTGGCGTGACACGCCCGACAGCGTGGGACTGCTGCCGGCAGCCATCGCCGAGGCTCGGGTGGCAACCCAGCACGCCGAGCTCGCGGCCAAGGACCCTTCGAACCTGGATGCCATGAAGCGGCACACGGCCCACGTGCTGCACGCCGTGGACCCCGAGCAGATCGAGAACGGCCCGGGCGCCGGCTACGGCGTCAAGAAGGCAGCGGCTGGCGCGGCCCAGCACATTAACGCGGCGGCCGGCGCGGAGGGCGCCTCAGACGCGGTGAAGACCCACGCGAACCACGTGGCCACCTCGGCCAACAACACCGTGGCCCGCGCCGACGAGATCGTCGCCCTGGCCCAACGCATCGCCAGCGTCGGCTCGGCGGCGGACGCGGGGCCGCTCGTAGCTCAGCTCAACGACCTGGCTCAAGCGCTACTGGCGGGTGTCGATGCGAACGGCGACGGGCGCACCGGCTGGCAGGAAGGTGAAGGCGGCCTCGAAGTGGCCGAGACCCACGCCAACCTCATGAAGCAGGCCGAAGGGCTGTAGGGCTCTTCTCATCGAAAGATCCATGGGCACGTACCGCTCACCGCGGTACGTGCCCATTCTGCGTACGGCTGCCGACCGCTATGTGGTCGCCGGAAGCGCTTCGGGAGCGATCTGTGATTCCTGGTCCCGGTACTGGAGCTCGTAGAGCGTGTGGTAGAGGCCTCGCTGAGAGAGGAGCTCCTGATGGGTGCCCTGCTCACGCAGCCGACCCTTGTGGAACACCAAGATCTCGTCCATGTCCTGCACCGTCGACAACCGGTGTGCCACGGCGATAGTGGTGCGGTCAGCCATGAGGACGTGCAGGGCCTCCTGGATGAGACGCTCGGTGTCAGTGTCGATGCTAGAAGTGGCCTCGTCGAGCACGAGCACGGCTGGGTCGTGGGCGAGGGCCCGGGCGAATGACAACAGCTGGCGTTGTCCCACCGAGAAGGTGGCGCCCCGCTCCGCCACCGCCATTTCGTAACCATCCGGCAGTGCACGGATGAATCGGTCGGCGTGCACCGCTTCGGCCGCGCGGCGCACCTCCGCGTCGGAGATCGACTCACGTCCCAGCCGGATGTTGTCAGCCACGGTGCCCGAGAACAGATATACATCCTGCAGCACCAGCCCGAACCTGGCGCGCAGCGTGTCGAGCGGCAGTTCGCGGATATCAACCCTATCGATGGTGATGCGCCCGCGCTGGATATCGTAAAACCGCATCAGCAGGTTGATGACGGTGGTCTTCCCCGCCCCGGTGGCCCCGACCACGCCCACCCTCTGGCCGGGCGCCACCTCAAACGAGACGTCCTCCAGCACCCAATTCTCGTCACGATAGGCGAACCAGACGTGCTCAAACCGGATGTGTCCTGGCCCGCGCTTCGTGGTTGCCGACGACGGAGTGGGTACGGCAAACGCCTGCGGACCGACGATGTCGACCGACGTATCGAGCAGCGCGAAAATCCGCTCCGACGAGGCCATCGCCGACTGCAGCACGTTGAACTTCTCCGACAGATCTTGAATCGGCCGGAAGAACCTCTGCGAGTAGAGGACGAACGCCACCAGCGACCCGAGCTCCAGCGTGCCCTGCAGCGTCCACCCGCCCCCAAACCACAGGATGGCGGCGATGGCTAGCGCGCCCAGAATCTCAATGGCCGGGTAGAACACCGCGTAATAGAAAATGCTGGCAATGTTCGCGTCGCGATGGCCCTGGTTGACTTCATCGAACTTCGCGAAGTGCCGCTCCTCCCGCCGGAAGAGCTGCACGGTGGCCATCCCGGTGATGTTCTCCTGCAGGAACGCGTTGATCCGGGCGATCCACCCCCGCACCTCGCGGTAGGACTGTCGCGCGTTGGTCCGAAACCACTGGGTGACTGCAGCGATCAGCGGAAGCACCGAGAGCGCGACGATGGCCAGCCGCCAGTCCATAACGAACAACACGACGGCGATTCCCACCAGCGTGAAGACGTCACGGAACACCGTGATCACACCCGACGCGAACAGGTCGTTCAGTGCATCGACGTCGGTGGTGACCCGGGTCATTAGCCGCCCCACGGGGTTCCGGTCGTAGAAGGCCACGTCGAGCCGCTGCAGATGCTCCTGGATGCGCATCCTAAGGTCGAAGATGATGCGCTGACCGGTGACCTGCATCAGATAGGTCTGCGCGAACTCGAACACGTAGGACAGCACCAGCACGGTGAGGAAGATACTGGCGAGCACGCCGAGCCCCTCCAGTTGTCCGGTCACGATGTGCTCGTCGATGGCCAGTTTGGTGAGGTAGGGCGGCGCAAGCTGCAGTGCCGAGAGACCGACGATCGAGGCGAATGCCCAGGCGATGGCCACCCGGTGCGGCCGCATGAAGCCAACAAGCCGCCGCATAAGCCGGCCGTCATAGGCCTTGCCCAAGACATCGTCGTCAGACATGGCGATCCGGGTGCGGGCCATCAGGACACTTCCTCCAGCGCCTGCTCAAGCAGCTGCTTCTGATACAGGCCGGCATACAGACCGCCGCGCGCCAGTAGTTCGTCGTGCGTACCGCGCTCGACGACCCGTCCTTCGTCGAGCACCAGGATCAGGTCGGCCCGCTGCACGGTCGAGATGCGATGGGAGACGATAACCGTCGTCCGGCCATGCATCACGGTGCCGAGGCGCCCCAAGATTTCTGCCTCGGTGTAGGCGTCGACGGCCGACAGTGCATCGTCGAGCAGCAAGATACGAGGATCCGCCGCGATCGCCCTCGCCAGCGACGCCCGCTGCTTCTGCCCTCCAGATAGGGTGACACCGCGCTCGCCCACTCGGGTCTGATCGCCGTCAGGCAGATCCTCCAGATCCTTGTCAAGCCGGGAGGTTGCCATCGCTTCGCCGGCAGCCGCGTCCGGTTCTGTGGCCCCATCCCCCAGACCGAAGCGAACATTGGCGACCACGGTGTCCGAGAATAGGAACGGGTCCTGCGGCGCCATGGCGATCGTCGACCGCAAGGTAGCCAGCGGCAGATCGCGCACATCATGTCCGTCGATGAAGACCGCTCCGGCTGGCGGATCGAACAGGCGTGGGAGCAGCCCCAGCAGGGTCGACTTCCCGGACCCGGTCGGTCCCACCAAGGCCAGCGTCTGCCCCGGCTCGACCACCACCGAGACGCCGTCGAGCACCGGCTGACCGTTGTAGGCGAAGGTGAGGTCGCGTAGCTCGAGGTGACCAGCGAGCGGCCGCGCCGGCACCTCCCCACGTGTTGACTCGGTTTCGGCGGGCTCGGTCGAAAGGACCTCGTCCATCCGTCGCCACGCCGCAGACCCTCGCTGCAGTAGATTGGTCACAAATCCGAACGCGATCATCGGCCAGGTGAGCATGACCAGATACGCGTTAAACGCCACAAACTGACCGACCGTGATCCGCCCCTCGATCACGTGCCGCGCACCCACCCACAGCACCAGCAATCCGGCCAGGCCAAGAATGAACCCCATGCTGGGATAAAAGATCGCCTGCAATCGGATCAGGCTTGTGTTGCGTCGGAGATACTCGGCGTTCTCCTCGCGAAAACGTTCGGTCTCGATCGCCTCCCGTCCATAGGCGCGCACCACCCGCACCCCGGCCAGCGATTCCTGCACGACCGCGCTTAAGGTCGAGAGCTGCTCTTGGATCCGCGCGGTGTGCCGATAGATGGCGGCTCCGGCGCGCTTGACGACCACGGTCACCAGCGGAAGCGGCAGGAGTGCCAGCAGCGTGAGGGTGGGCTCGATCGAGACCATCAGGGAGACCGCCACGACGAACGTGATCCCCGTGCTGGCCATATACATGATGGCCGGGCCCACCATCATCCGCACCGCGTTCAGATCGTTGGTGGCCCGCGACATCAGATCGCCCGTCCGCTGCTTCTGGAAGTAGGAGAGCGGCAGCCGCTGAAGCCGCGCGTAGAACAAATTCCGAAGGTCGTATTCGATGGCGCGCGACGCCCCCACGATGATGCGACGCATCAAGAACCGGAACAGCCCGGCCAGCATGGCGAGCCCTAGCAGGGCGCCCGCGTAGAGCCCCAGCTTAGCCCGGGTCACGTTGGCGGTGAGATCGTCGATGGCATAGCGCAGCACCCACGGCCCGGCCAGCGCCAGCCCGCTTGCGCAGGTCAGATACAGGAGCCCCCAGAGAAACTCACGGCGATAACGGAGCACACGTGGCAGGAGCTTACGGAGCGGGGACATGGGCGCTGTTAGAAGTGGAAAGCCGCTGACGCCCACGCTTGGCTGAACGGCCAGGTCAAAGCCCGCAAAGTCTCGGTCGCAGAACACCTCGACCGCTACAGGCAAGGATAACAGTTTCGGAACCTCGGCTTACGAGGTTGTCGAGCCTACAGCCGACGGACCCACGCGCCGATAGGGCCGTACGGGAGTGCACCGTTCTGCGCAGAGTGGCACGGCATCTGCTTCTCCCATTACCGACGTCGCACCAGGTCGAGAGTACCCATGACCAAAACACACGCGCGCGCGCTCGTCTCCGCCGTCGGCACGACGGTCCTTCTGCTGGCCTCAACCGCGCCCGCATGGGCTCAGTCCTTTACCCCGGCGTCGGACCTGCCGATCGGTGAGACCTACAGGGTGGAACTGATGGCCGGTATGTGGTCGCCCTCACCGCAGATCACGGTGTCCTCCGATGCGTTCGGTATCGCCGGAACGGACATCGACTTCGGCACCGATCTCGGCATCGGCTCGGAACGTTTCGGTGAAGTGCGGCTCAGGCTCAGACCCGGACGCAAACACCGCCTCCGGATCGACTACATCCCGATCCGCTACGCCGCGCAGACGACGGTGGAACGGCGCCTGGTGTTCAGAGGCATCGCCTATGACAGCGGCGTGCCGGTCAACTCGGCCATTCGCTGGGACGCCTGGCGGCTCGGCTACGAGTACGACCTGATTCACCGCACCCGCGGCTACTTCGGCGTAATCCTGGAAGCGCGCTACACCGACATCGAAGCGGCGCTCGAAGCGCCGTTCGGCCGCGAGTTCACGCGGGCCCGGGGACCGATTCCGGCCATCGGCGGCGTGCTGCGGCTCTACCCCCTGCGGATGCTGGCCATCGCCGGTGAATTCAGCCTGTTCCGGTTGCCACGCGACACCAGGCTCGACGAGTTTAGCGGCGAGTACGTCGACTACGACTTCTCAGCGGTCATCAACCTGACCGACAACTTCGGAGTGCAGGGGGGGTACCGCTCGCTGGACCTCAACGTGACCAGCAACGAGGACGTCGGGCGGCTAAAGCTCGAGGGCGCCTACTTCGGCGCCCTGCTCAGATTCTAGGTCTCGCGGCTTAACGACCGCCCGCGGGACCTTCATACCCCGGGTAACGTTCTCGCGGTCACGACCTGAAGCCGACGGGCCGCCTCCTCCAGCGTGTCGAGTTGCTTGCAGAAGGTGAACCGCACCTTCGTCCGGCCCAGCGCCGGGTCGTGGTAGAAGCTGCTACCCGGCACCACCGCCACCCCGACTTCGCTCGTCAGGTAGCGCGAGAACTCGACGTCGTCGGAAAAACCAAAACCAGCGACGTCGGTCATGATGTAGTACGCGCCCGCAGGCCGGTAGCAGACGAACCCGAGCGCCTCGAGGGCCGGCAGCAGGATATCGCGCCGCCTGACGTATCCGGCGGCCAGTTCGGCGTAGTAGCTGTCTGGCAACGACAGGGCCACGGCGCCCGCCTCCTGGAGCGGCGCGGCGGCGCCCACCGTCAGAAAGTCGTGCACCTTCCGGATGGCGCCCGCCAGATGGGGAGGAGCAATCGCCCACCCCACCCGCCACCCGGTCACGCTGTAGGTCTTCGATAGGCTGTTGATGGTAATGGTGCGGTCTTCCATCCCGTTGATGGTGGCCATGGGTACGTGACGCGCCCCGTCATACAGGATGTGCTCGTAGATCTCGTCGGTGACCGCCAGCACGTCCCACTGCTGGCAGAGCGCGGCGATGATGCCCAATTCATCCGGCGTAAACACCTTCCCGGTGGGATTGTTCGGGCTGTTGATGATGATGGCGCGAGTGCGCTCGTTGAAGACCGCCGCCAGCTCGTCCGGGTCGAACGTCCAGTCGGGCTCCCGCAGCGTCACATACCGAGGCACGGCGCCCGAGATGATGCTGTCGGGACCGTAGTTCTCGTAGAACGGCTCGAAAACGATGACCTCCTCGCCCGGATCCACCATGGCCAGGAGCGTCGTGAGCATCGCCTCGGTCGACCCGCAGCAGACGGTGACTTGATCTGGACTCACGGCGAGGTCGTAGCGACGGGTAAACTCGCGCGCCACCGCCTCGCGGAGCGACGTGGCTCCCCAGGTGATAGCGTACTGATTGATGTCGGCCGTGATCGCGTCGCGGGCGGCAGCCTTCAGCGCCTCAGGCGCAGCGAAGTCGGGGAAACCCTGGGAGAGGTTGATGGCGCCGTGTTCGTCCGACAGCCGGGTCATCTCCCGGATGACCGACTCGGTAAACAGGGCCGTCTTCTTTGACCCAGTGCGTCTTGACATGGGCGCCATTATATGGCGCGGCCCGCGAGCACCCTGGGGAACTGGCACCGACACAGAACCCGCAAGTACTTGAAAAGAAAGGATCTTCTAGGCTATAACTCGGCCGAGAAACATTCACGATTCTGCGTAACACCGCACGGAGCGAACCGATGCCGCGTGTCTCGATCCTAGCCTCAGCCGCCGTCCTACTGGCCGCTCTTGCCCTGGGCTCCCTAGCCCTCGCTCAGCCCGCCGGCTCGGGCGACGCACAGCTGCTGCCGCTGAACGCGTTCTCCCCGTCCCTGCTCGGGATGTACCGCAAGGTGATGGAGATCGATGCGGAGATCAAACGGTTCAGCGACCAGTACGGGCTCGACCCCGACCTGGCCCGCGCCGTGGTGCTCCATGAATCCGGCGGCAACGGGTCGGTAGTGTCGATCGACGGCGCGCGCGGCTACTTCCAGGTGATGCCCGCAACATTCCGCGAGCTACGGGTCGACACGAACATCGAAGCCGGCATCAAGTATCTCTCTCAACAGGTCAACCGATTTGGCCGCGAGGACTACGCGCTAGCGGCCTACAACGGCGGCCCCGGCCGGGTGTCGCGGAACCGGCCGATGTATCTGGAAACGCTGCAGTACATCTTCCAGGTCAGCGACTACCGCAATGCCCTGAAGCTCTACGACACGTCGATCCGGCACCAGGCGCTCGACATCCGGCTGGAGACCGTCCAAGAGGGCGATAGCTGGTGGACGCTGTCTGAACGACTCGGCCTGCCGATTGTGCAGTTGCGGCTCCATAACCCGTTCCTGGCCACCCGCGCGCTCCGGGTGGGTCAGCAGGTAGCGTATCCGCCCGCGCCGCGGGACGACCTCTTCACGCCGGACGGCGATCATCTGCTGTACACGACGCGACACGGCGATAACTACCTGCGCCTAGCATTCATCATGGAAGTGCCGCTCGAGGTGTTGCGTGACGCCAACAGTTTGTGGCGGCTACAGAGCCTACCGGCCGGCCAGCTGCTGCGGATTCCGCTCGCCTGGGAAGGCAGGTACAACGAGCACATCGTGCAAGCCGGCGACACACTGCCTCAGATCGCCGACCGGCTCAAGTCGAATCCGTGGCGGATCGTGCGAGACAACGGCTTGTGGAACCAAGCTCTGACGCCGGGCACCACCCTCAGGGTGCGCCCCGAAGCGCCGAGACCGACCTTCACGACCTACCGCGTGTCACAGGGAGACACCCTGGGCCGCATCGCCGAACGCTACGGCACCAGCGTGCGCGCCATCCAGTCCGCCAACGGCATGGGGCGAAACACCGTGATCCGGATCGGCCAGAATCTGCGAGTGCCGTCACTGGCGAACTAGGAACGGCGTCGCCTCGGGCTTTGAGCCCGAAGCACTGGCACCAAGACATCCATGTGCCAGCCCTTACTGTCGTTGGCCAGTGACCGACGACCGGCAGCTTGAGCCCAGCCATCTGGCAGTCCCGACGGCCGCACCGCTAAGTGTGGTCGGGGTTCTCGTACCTGACGAGTTGGGCCGCGCGGGTGGCAGTCAGCGCTTCAAGACAGTGGCCAGCGTGACGGGCCAAAATCTCTAGCGCCTGGCGCCAGGCCGGATGCGTGGTCTCGCCCTGGTCGTCACCGTAGAGCACCGCCATGACCTGGCCGCCGACCCTAATCGGCGATGCCAACGCTCCGGCCCCAGGCTGGAGCCCGGCAAACGGCGGTCGCAGATCATCGGACGGCTCATCGTCAGTGCCAATCTCGCATGAGGCGGCGGCCACCACCGCACGTCCAATGAGCCCCGTCTCGCCCACGGCCAGAGCAACCCGACGGGCATCACGCTCGAGCGCGTCACCGAAGCCGACGAAGCTCCAGCCGCGCACCTGATCCTCTTGCACCGTCAGCACCGCGGCCCGGCTGACATGCTCAACAGCCGTCTGACCCAGTGCATCGAGCGCTTCGGTCAGACTCGACGCCTCGTTGAGACGCCGCACCGCGCCGAGTACGTCTCCCAGCACCTCGCCGGTACCAGGCTCCTCGGGAGCAAACGCCTCGACTGGCTCCGTGGCCAACTCGCTGGCCACGATGTTCTCGGCTTGCCGACGCACCTGATTGACCCGGGCCTCCAGGTTCCGGTCCGCCTCTTGCCGGGCCGCCTCGAGCGCGGCCTCAAGCACTCGCTGGCCTTCGGCCCGCACGCTCGCCACCTTCTCGATCAGCTGGCGGTCAGCGTCCTCGCGTGCCGATTTCAATGCTTCGGTCGCGGCCTCGTTGGCCTCCTTGAATTTGGCGGCCCAGACCCGCTCCACCTCGGCCCGCACC
>DEAA01000023.1:0-869 GCA_002346545.1 Acidobacteria bacterium UBA2994 | reverse complement strand
CCCGCACCGCCTTCAGCTGGACATCCTCGACCACGTGACGGTCCTCGACGGTGCCACTGGCGCGCTCGCGCACAGCCTGGGTCAGCAATTCGCTGACGACGCCACGCATCTCCTGTTTGGCCTGCCGCCGAATCCGCTGCACCAGCTGTTCACTAGCCTGGAACTTCTCTTCACGACCCATGCGATGTCCGAATTATCCGCGTCGACCGGAAAGCTCGTCAACTCGGACGAGCGGTCGAACCAATGTGTCTTCAGGTAGTTCTATGCAACAGCGCGCTGCGCTGTGCGCCCTAGAAACACGCTACAATAGCGTAGCCGTTCGGCCTGTGCGCTGAGCGGTCATGGCGGGACCCCGACCCCCGCCCGGCACTCACATCAAGGGGGCGACACGGCTTCGACGGGGATGGGCGAACACGAGATGCATGCCGAGCACCATCGACTCGTTAATCCGATGGAAAACACCATAACTGCGGATTCGCAGCTCGCTCTCGCCGCCTAAATAGGCGACGACGTTCCCCTCACCTTTGCCTGTGGGGTGGGACGGAACGTCATTTAACAGGCTGGCCACGACCTTTGGCACCGAGGGGTCGCGGTGAGATCAATCGGCGCTCAGCCGTTCCCGGTTTTGGCCGCGCTCTCACGGGGACGGTGAAATAACAGGCGCGGACAAGCATGTAGACGCTCGTGGGGACGTATCTTCGGACGCGGGTTCGACTCCCGCCGCCTCCACCACTTAACGTATTACTGATCAACAACTTACCGACATCGTATTTCCCGTCTCCCCTATCTCTCCCCCGCGGGATCCGGGATTCCTCGTTCGAGGAGTCCAATCGCCCCCTCCAACGCCGCAGGACTCAGGTGCATGTAGC
>DEAA01000029.1 GCA_002346545.1 Acidobacteria bacterium UBA2994 | reverse complement strand
CCGCTCTATACGCCGCTCTCACTTCGGGGCACCATCTTTCGGCCCAGCGCGGGCGGCGGCGCCAACTGGTCGGGCGCGGCGGTGGACCCGGAGACGGGCGTGCTTTACGTCCCGTCGAGGAACGTGCATTCGGTGATGCGGTTTCGCCGTCCCGAGCCTGGCGAGCCGTCGACCCTGGACTACATCTTGACCCGCGGCCGGGCGTCGTTCATCCAGGCGGGGAACCCTAACCGTCGGCCGACTATGCCGCAGGGGTTGCCGCTGTGGAAGCCGCCCTACTCGCGGATGACGGCCATCGACATGAATAGCGGAAATCACTTGTGGATGACGCCGCTCGGCAACGGCGATCGCATCCGTAACCATCCAAGGCTCCGTGATCTGAATCTGCCGCCACTCGGAGGCGATGACAGTCGGAGCGGACCGGTGTTGACCCGGACGCTGCTGGTTCACGCCTTGACAGCGGGTGGTACCGACGACGGGCCACGGCTGGTGGCTTATGACAAGACCACCGGCGAGCCGGTCAGTTCGATCGACCTGCCGGGGGGCGCTATCGGCACCCCGATGACTTACATGCTGGACGGCACGCAATACATCGCTCTCACTGTGGGTGGGGGAGCGGCCCCGTCGCTCATCGCGCTGGCCTTGCCAGGAGACCGGCGGTGACGCGAGCGTCAACGGGAGGGGTCGTCCTGATGCTGGCGGCCTGGACGCCCGCATGACCGAGGAACTTACGGCCGGACAGCGGTAGTCGCGGCCCCACTCGACCTCGTTTCACCTGCACGCAATACATCCGCGACGGTTCCGTCACACGGTTGCGTTGTCACTGGAGGTCCCGGGAAGATCCGGGGCCCGGTACTGGTCTACAAGAACGAGGCCTACGCCACCGGAGGAAGCTATGACCGTGCACGAGTTTCTCACCCGCATCGCTGAGATTGATGACGCTGCCCTCCGTCGTGCGGTGGCCCAGGCGTTGGCCGTTGAACGACCGTGTTCGCCGGAGAGTTACCGCCGGCTGTATCTGCGTGTGTTGATGATCGTAGGCAATGGGTCCACCTGCGCCTCGCGGATCGCGCATCGCGCGGCCTGAATACTGCCCGAGGCGGTTCAGTCCCGCGATCGTAGGGTTCACGAAAGCACCGAGGAGGATGGGTTGGTGGAGGTGCCGACGCTCCGCCAGAGTTGGCGATGCGATTCCTGGAGGAGTTCCAGGCGTGCCCAAGACGAGTCGCTCTTGCCGAGTGCAGGCCGCTCACGCCATACCTCTGACGCGGTATGCGAGTCCGTGCGGCTAGGGGGGCAGTGAAGGTTACGCCAGGACGTCCTGCACTACCCGGCCAGAAACGTCAGTTAGCCGGAAATTCCGGCCCTGGAACGGGTAAGTCAACCTGGTGTGATCAACACCAAGCAGGTGCAGCATCGTTGCGTGCAGGTCGTGGATGTGCACTGGGTCCCGGACGATGTTGTAAGAGAACTCGTCCGTCTCTCCGTGCGTGACACCAGGTTTCACGCCTCCGCCGGCCATCCAGATGGTGAATGCACGCGGATGGTGGTCGCGGCCGTAGGTCTCTTCGGTGATGATGCCCTGGCTATAGGCGCTCCGCCCGAACTCGCCGCCCCAGACCACGAGGGTGTCGTCCAGTAGCCCGCGCTGTTTGAGGTCCATCACGAGCGCTGCCTGCGCCTGGTCGACATCCTTGGCCTGTCTGGAGATCCCTTGCGGTAGGCGGGTATGCTGGTCCCAGCCGCGGTGGAAACACTGCACGAAGCGTACATCCCGCTCCGCCAAGCGACGGGCGAGCAGGCAGTTTCTAGCGAAGGTCCCAGGCGTCCGCGAGTCTTCACCGTAGAGCTCGAAGGTGCTGTCCGGTTCGTCCGACAGGTCGGTTAACTCCGGTACCGACGATTGCATCCGATACGCCATCTCGTATTGCGCGATGCGCGTGCTTGTCTCCGGATCGCCGAACTCCTCTTCTTTTAACTCGTTGAGGGCGCCAAGGTCATCCAGGAATCGGCGTCTGGTGTCCTGGTCGACGCCGGGCGGGTTGGACAGATACAGCACCGGATCGCCCGTCGAAAGGAACTTCACTCCTTGGTAGCGCGTCGGCAGGAATCCGCTGCCCCACAATCGGTCGTAGAGCGGCTGCCCGGTCTGGGCTGAGCCCTTCGAGACAATGGCTACGAAGGTCGGCAGGTCGGAGTTCATCGACCCGAGCCCGTAGGAAAGCCAAGCCCCCATGCTCGGTCGGCCGGCCAGTTGTGCCCCGGTCTGGAAAAAGGTGATCCCGGGGTCGTGGTTGATCGCCTCGGTATGCAGTGACTTGATGAAGCAGAGCTCGTCCGCGATCTTCGCCGTGTGGGGCAGCAGCTCGCTTACCCAGGCCCCGGACTGTCCGTGACGGGCGAACGGGAACTTCGATGGCACGAGTGGAAAGCTGTCCTGTCCGGCGGTCATGGCGGTGACGCGCTGGTCGCCGCGAACGGACGGGGGCAGATCCTGTCCCGCCATGTCGGTGAGTGCCGGCTTGTAGTCAAACAGCTCGTGTTGCGACGGGGCGCCCGACATGAACAGATAGATGATCCGCTTCGCCTTGGGCGCATGGTGCGGCAGGCCTGGCAAGGCGCCAAGGCCGGCCGGTGCGCTCGGCCGCGCGAGCAGGTCCTGTCCGAACAGGGTCGCTAGCGCAGCTGACCCGATACCCGTGCCCGCGAGTTCGAGGAAACGACGACGCGCCAGGAGGCGCTCAAAGGGCCATTCCATCAGCTATTCCTTTGTGATCGTGCCGTCGAAGTTCAGGATCAGGTTGGCGACCATCGTGTAGGAGGCTAGCTCCGCGACATCGAGTGTCTCGTTCCGCGTCGACTCTCCCTGCGTCACCAGCGCCAGGGCTGCCTCTCTGTTCGCCGCATATTCGGCGAAATGCTCCTGGAAGCCGGCCACGAGGATCTCGTGGGCGCGCGCCGGCGGACGGTGGGCGGTGGCCAGCAGGTACGCGTAGGCGATCCGATCCTCGGGCGAGTCGCCTCCCTCCAGCATTATCCGTTCGGCCAGCCGCCGCGCCGCCTCCACGTAGGTCACGTCGTTCATCAGGTTCAGCGCTTGGAGCGGCGTGTTCGTGCGCCCGGTGCGCACGATACACGTCTCGCGCGTCGATGAATCGAACGTCATCATCGTCGGAGGACCGAGCGTGCGTTTCCAGAAGGTGTAGAGGCTCCGGCGGTAGATGTCGTCGCCTTCAGACAGCTCATAGTCGCCGTAGCCGCCCTCGACCATGTCGGCCCAGAGTCCCTCCGGCTGATACGGTTTCACCGAAGGGCCGCCGACCCGCTCCATCAGGAGGCCGGAGATGGCCAGCGCTTGGTCCCGGATCATCTGAGCCTGAAGGCGCAGTCTGGGGCCGCGGGATACGAGACGGTTCTCGGGGTCGCGTTCGAACTCCTCCGCGCTCATCTTCGATGACTGGCGGTAGGCGGCGCTGGTCACGATGGCGCGCTGGAGCGACTTCACGTTCCAGCCCGAGTCGACGAACTGGGTCGCCAGCCAGTCGAGCAGCTCGGGATGACTGGGATACTCGCCCTGGGTCCCAAAGTTTTCGGCCGTCTTGACCAGTCCGCTGCCGAAGTACATCTGCCAGAACCGGTTTACGGTGACCCGGGCGGTTAGCGGGTGGGCCGGATCAACCAGCCAGCGGGCGAACGACAGCCGGTTGGCGTCGGCGCCATCGGGCAGTGGCGGCAGTACGCTCGGGACGCCGGGGAAGACTTCCTCACCCGGCAGGTCGTAGGCGCCACGGTTGAGCAGGTAGGTGGGCGTGCGGACCGCGTTCTCCTCCATCACCATCACGGTGGGGAAGCTGGCCCAGAGCTCGTTTCGCTGCCGTTCAAGGTTCCTAACCTCGCGCATCGCGTCCTGGATCTCGGCCGGCGCATACTGGTCCAGGAAGGCCATCCGGAGCTTGTCGGCCTGAGCCTCGGAACGTTGTGCGGTCGGGATGGCGACGATGGCACTCAGGGAGGTGACCTCCGCCGCCACCGCCGCTTCGGCCGGACTCAGCGCGCCTCGATAGATGCGGACCTCGTCGATAACGCCACGGAACCGCGGCTTGTCCGAGCCGCTGGCACCGATGCGCAGCGGGAATCCGCGGACCCGCAGTCGGTTCCCAACCAGATCGTTCAGCCCGGTCTGCGCCTGTACCTGTCCGTCGATGTAGATCCTGACGCCCTCGGGCGTCAGCGAAGCATCGTAGGCCACCACGACGTGTTGCCATTCGCCTAGCCGTACCGGCTCGACGGTTTCGGCGGCGACGCCGTCGTCGAGCACCCGGGTGGACATGTTGAACCGCAGTTTGCCCTCTTCGAGGTAAAGGCCCCAGCCGACCTCCCCCTGATCGCCGCTACCGGCGCGGGAGAGCACCACACCGTCGGCGGCGTCCGGCTTGATCCAGGCCGCGAAGCTGAAGGCGTCGGTATAGGTGAGGTCAGGGCTGAGCCCGGCGTTCACGAAGCGGGCGCCGTCGAAGGCTAGCGCTCGACCAAGCCGTCCCTCCACGAAACTCGGCAGGCCATCCTCGAGGATCGCGGGCACCTGATCGGTCGTCTGGGTACCGGCAACGTCCCCTTCGAACCCGTGGTGCACGACCAGGCCGTCGCGTAGAGTCCAGTCGACCCCACCAGCCTCGGCCAGCGCGGCTTCCCACGCTTCCTGGGCGGTGGCCGCCTGGTCGTCGAGCGCCGCGAGGGTGGACCGCGCGTCAGCGAGCTGATCGTCGAGCACGTCGATCTCCGCCTGCTGTTCGTGGGTTGGAGCGGTGACCAGCGGCGGCGAGTTCTGGTACTTGAAGCCCTTGCCGCGCTCGGGGATGTTGTTGAAGTTGGCCAGGACCTCGTAGAACTCCTTCTGGCTGATTGGGTCGAACTTGTGGTCGTGGCATCGGGCACACCCGAGCGTTAGCCCCATCCAGACGGTGCCGGTGGTCGAGACCCGGTCCACCGCGTACTCGGCTAGGAACTCCTCGGGAACGATGCCGCCCTCACTGTTCAGGCTGTGATTGCGGTTGAAGGCGGTCGCTACCCGCTGGTCGATGGTGGCGTCGGGCAGCATGTCGCCGGCCAGCTGCTCGATCGTGAACTGATCGAACGGCATGTTCTCGTTGTAGGCGCCGATCACCCAGTCTCGCCATCGCCACATATCCCGTTCGCCGTCGGTCTGATACCCGTTGGTGTCAGCGTAGCGGGACGCATCCAGCCATTCGGTGGCCATTCGTTCCCCGTAGCGGGGTGAGGCCAGTAGCCGGTCGACGACCGACTCGTAGGCGTCGGCGGAGTCATCGTTCAGGAAGTCGGCCAGCTCGGTCGGGGTGGGCGGTACGCCGGTCAGATCCAGCGTCACGCGTCTGAGCAGCGTGGCGCGGTCGGCCTCGTCTGAGGGGGTGAGGCCCTCGTCTTCGAGTCTCGCCAGGATGAACCGGTCGATCGGGTTGCGCGGCCATTCAGCGGCTCCCACGCTCGGTGCTGGTGAGCGCTCGGGCGGAATGAAGGCCCAGTGGTCCTGGTACTCGGCGCCCTGGTCGATCCAGCGTCGTAGCGTGTCGATCTGTTCAGGACGGAGGGCGGCGCGGCCTCGGGGCATCCGAGCTCGCTCGTTCTCTTCGGTGACTCGGTGGAGGAGCAGGCTCTCGTCCGCGTCGCCTGGAATGATTACCGGTCCGCCGTAGCGTCCTCGGTCGCTCGTCGGACCCTCTGGCACGTCGAACCGGAGCCCTGCCTGGCGGGAGGCCTCGTTCGGTCCGTGGCAGTTGAAACAGCCCTCCGACAGGATGGGCCGAACGTCCTTGTTGAATTCGACCCGGTTGGCCGTCTGCGCCAGCGCGAGCGCGGGCAGGCCAAACACGAGCCCGATGCACATCGAGCGAAGTAGGCACATCTGCATGGAATATCCCAAGAGATGGTAGGCCGAGGGCGGGTTGCTGACAAGCCCCCCAGCCGGACCGCGAACGTCCGAACACTGGCGTCCCGGCGATTGCTGAACTACAGTTGTCGCGCATATGACGTCGCAGGAGCACCAGATGACTAGCCGTATCGCCGTGTCGACCCTTGCCATCTTTACCATCCTGGTGTCGCCCGCCGCTGCCCAGGTCGAGAACTGGACGCCGGTCACCGACGCCGTTCTCCAAGATCCGCCGGCCGAGGACTGGCTTAACTGGCGCCGGACGCTCAATGGTCAGGCCCACAGCCCGCTCGACGAGATCACCACGGACAATGTGGGTGACCTGCGGCTCGAGTGGAGCTGGGCGCTCAGGCCCGGCCCGCAGCAGACGACGCCGCTCGTGAGGGACGGCGTGATGTTCGTCGCCAATCCGGGCGAAATCGTGCATGCGCTCGACGCTGTCACTGGGGAGCTTATCTGGGAGTACGAGCGAGGCGCCGAGGCGCCCGGGAGCAGCTTCGGCGGGCCGCCAGCCGGGCGGATGACCCGGAACATCGCGATGTGGGAGGACAAGATCTACCTCAACACCGCGGATGCCCATATCGTTGCGATTGATGCCAGGACCGGCGAGGAAGTCTGGGACTCGGACATCAATCAGGACGTCGGCTATCAGTTTTCTAGCGGGTCGATCATCGCCGACGGCCGAGTCGTAGCAGGGTTAACCGGTTGCGGCCGCTACCGGGAGGAGAGTTGCTTCATCGTCGGGCTCGACGCGGCGACCGGAGAGGAGCTGTGGCGGACCTCCAC
>DEAA01000033.1 GCA_002346545.1 Acidobacteria bacterium UBA2994 | reverse complement strand
GATCGTGAACATGTTCTTCCAGGGTTTGCACTCCTACTCCGGGCTCACCTGACCCCTGCGCCCCTGCTCCGACCGCTGCCCGAACCGAAAGCACCCAGATGACCCCCACACGCTCGATTCCCGCCACCACGCGCGCGGGCGACTCTGAACGCGGACAGCGGTCACGCCGCCCGCGACAGGAATGACTCCTCGCTTCTTGCGGGTCGCCGGGCCTGCGATCCTCGTCGGGGTCGCACTCATCGCCTTGGTCGGGGCGTTGTGGTTCGGTGGGGGTGCAGCGCCGATCCCGCTGGGCGACGCCGGCCCGGCCGTGCGCTGGGGACTGCCGGTTGCGAAACTGGTTGTGAATCTCGCGGCCGCGGGCATGGTCGGTGTTCTCGTGACCGCGTTGTTCACGCTGCGGACCGGGGAACGCGCGTTCGATGTCGCCGTCGATACCGCGTCGATCTCCGCGACACTGTTCACCGTGGCTGCCGGCGCGACCGGGTTCCTCACATTCCTCAGCGTGTTCAACCCGACGATCGACGCCGGCCCCCAGTTCGGCTCCCAGTTGGGACGTTTCCTCGTCGAACTCGAGGTCGGCCGGACATGGCTGATCACCACGGTCGCCGGTGCCGCCCTCACCGTGCTGACCTTCGCGGTGCGGTCCTGGACGGGAACGCTTCTGGTCGCCCTGGTGGCGGTGGCATCGCTCGTGCCGATGGGGACGCAGGGGCACACCGGCGATGACGCCTTCCACCACGAGGCGATGATGGCGCTCATCCTGCACATCATCGCCGCCGCGGTGTGGCTCGGTGGTCTTCTGCTGCTCGTCGTCGCCCGCCCCGTCCTCGACCGCCGCCGCATCCCCGATGTCGTCGCCCGCTACTCGAGCATCGCTCTGGGCGCCTTCGTGCTCGTCGCCGTGTCCGGCACGGTGCGCGCCGCGATCGGCCTGCAGCAGTGGTCTGATCTGCTTTCCCCCTATGGGGCGATCCTGGCAGTGAAGGTCGCCGCGCTGTGTGGACTGGGACTTTTCGGGGCGTGGTATCGGGCGCGACTTATCGGCAGGATGCGTACTTCCGATCAAGCATCCCGGCCGTTCTGGACACTCATCGCGTTGGAGCTGGCGCTGATGGGCGTGGCCAGCGGCGCCGCCGCCGCGCTGGCCCGCACGCCACCGCCGAACCCGGCACCGCTTCCCGAGAACCCCTCGTCGGCGGAACGCCTCACGGGTGCGCCGCTGCCCCCGGAGCTCACGATTGAACGGTGGGTCACCGCGTGGAACGTGGACCTGTTGTGGGCGGTGATCGCCGGGTTCGCGATCTTCTTCTACCTGGCCGGGTTGTGGCGGCTGCGCCGCCGCGGCGACACGTGGCCGGTGTACCGCACGATCATGTGGGTCGCCGGCATGCTGCTGCTGGTCTGGGTCACCGGCGGCGTCGTCAACGTCTACCAGGACTACCTGTTCAGCATGCACATGGTCGGCCACATGCTGCTCACGATGGCGATCCCGGTGCTGCTGGTCGCCGGCGCCCCGGTGACCCTCGCCGCCCGCGCGATCCGCAAACGCGACGACGGCACCCGTGGTGGGCGCGAGTGGATCCTGTGGGCCGTGCATTCGCCCGTCGCCCGCATCTTGACGAACCCGTTCGCCGCGGCGGGTCTGTTCATCGGGTCGCTGTGGATGTTCTACTACACCGACCTGTTCCGCTGGTCACTGGCCGACCACCTCGGGCACCAGTGGATGATCGCGCACTTCCTCATCACCGGATACCTGTTCGCGCTCTCCCTGATCGGCGTCGACCCGGTGCCGTGGCGGCTACCTTACGCCGGCCGGTTGTTGCTGCTCATCGGCGTGATGGCGACGCACGCCTTCTTCGGCATCGCCATCATGATGCAGTCGGGGCTCATGGTTGCCGACTGGTTCGGCGCGATGGGCCGCACCTGGGGTGCCACACCGCTCGAGGATCAGTACACCGGTGGCGGCATCGCTTGGTCGATCGGCGAGATTCCCACCCTGACCCTCGCGATCACGGTCGCGATCCAGTGGAGCCGCAGCGACGCCCGTGAGACCAAGCGCCGAGACCGGCACGCCGACCGCACCGGCGAGGCCGAACTCGAGGCATACAACGCACGCCTCGCCGAGCTCGCCGACCGAGACGCTCGCAGCCACAGATAGAGCGCGCCGCATGACGACGAATGAAGAGCTCGCCGACCGCTACGGTCGTGCCCCGCGGCCCATCCGCCGCCGTGTGTTCTGGATCACCGTCGCGACGGTGGCTGCCCTTTCTGTCGCCGGGCTTTCGTGGCTGACTATCTCGAACTCGCTCGATGATGTCGGGTTCGACGAGACCGGTTACGAGCTGGTCGATGCTCGCACCGTGACGGTGTCGTTTCAGGTGACCCCGCCCGCCGGGACGTCGTTCGCGTGTGTTGTGCAGGCGCTGGACGAGGACTTCGGCATCGTTGGTTGGCGTGTCATCGAATACCCCGCGTCCGAGGAGGTCACGCGAGCCGTCGTGGAGACAGTCCCGACGCTCGCGCAGGCTACGACGGGTACGGTGCACTCCTGCTGGGTAACAAGCAGGTAAATGGGCGCGCCGCAGCGGAGGTATACCGCTGCCGACCTATCCCGCGACGTAGACGGTGATGAGGGCAAACAGGGCGAAGCCGCTGGTGAGGGCTATGGCGTCGAACGAGCTGGTGTCGTTGCGGTGTGCTTCGGCGATCATGTCTTCAATGACGACGCAGGTGAGCACGCCCCCGGTGAGCGCGAGCACAGACAGGGTGAGGATTTCGGGTGCTGCACGAAGCGCGAAGTAACCGAGGGATGCTCCGACGAGGATTGGTATGGTGAAGCCCAGTGCCATCAGAATTCGGGTGCGGCGAGATAGGCCGGCATGGCGCAAGGTGGCTGCAGCAGCGAATCCTTCCGGCAGATCGGCGGGCACCTGTCCTAGGGCGAGTAGAAGACCAAGGTTCGGGTTCAGAACTGTAGCGGTGCCGATCATGACGCCGTCGCTGAACAGGTCCAGGGAGACGCCGGCGAAAATTGCTAACGGGCCTGTGCGTTCTTCTCTGCCTTGCAGACGCGTTCGCAGGAAACTGATGGCGCGCTCGATGCCGAGGTAGACAACACCTCCGCCAAGGAACGCGAGGATCGGAATCCATGGTGACGGTCCTTGGAGAGCTTCGGGCATGAGTTCAAGGCCGACGACGGCGATTACGATTCCTGCGGCCAGGTGCAGCGCGAGGCTGAGGTAGCGATCCGAGACGTTGAAGAACTCGGAGAAGACCGCGCCGAGGAAATTACCCGCCGCTGGCATTGCCGCCAGCATGAGCACCAGCCCGAATCCGTCCACTAGTCGCGTCTCGTGTCTGTGTTGCGGTACGGAACTCCGAACCAGCGCGGGGTGGCTCGACGATAGCGGACGTAGCGGGCGCCGAAGTGACGTTCGAGGTACGTTTCTTCGCACGGCACCCATGTTCCGTACACCGCAGCCAGGATCGCCGCCAGCAGAAATGCCCGCGCGGATGGGCGGAGCAAGGCGAGACCGGTGAGCGCAACAACCAGGCCGACGTATTGAGGGTTTCGGCTGTATCGATAGATGTCTCGCGTAATGAGGTGGCCAGGGTCAGTGCCGGTGACCTGTGGGAGTCCTGCGAATTGTTGAACTGCAAGGAGGCTTGCGATCGCTCCCGGCGCAATCATCGACGCGCCAACGGCCCGTCGCGCTAGTGATCGTGGCAGGCGCGGGCTGGGCGTGATCATCCTGCCCATTCCACCAGCGCGCGAGTCCTGCTTCAAGCAGTCGGTCTGTCTTCGTGGTCGATGCCGTGGTGCTCCTTGCCGCGCTCGAAGTTGAGCAGGCGGAGGGCGTTGGCGACGACGATGAGGGTGGAGCCTTCGTGGATGAGCACGACGGCTCCGATGTTCAGCCCGAGGAAGGTGGCGAGGATGAGGAACGCGACGATCGCGAGGCTGGCGATGAGGTTCTGCCGGATGATCCGGCTGGTCGCACGGCTGAGCCGCACCGCGAACGGGACACGACCGAGATCATCGCTCATCAACGCGATGTCACAGGTCTCCAACGCGACGGTGGAGCCGGCGGCGCCCATTGCGATGCCGACGTCGGCGCGTGCCATCGCGGGGGCGTCGTTGACGCCGTCGCCGACCATCGCGATCGGTCGGTGAGTTTCGGCGAGGCGGGTGATCCGAGTGACTTTGTCCTCGGGGAGCAGCTCACCGATCGCGGTGTCGACGCCGACTTCCCGGCCGACCGTGTCGGCGACGCGCTGGTTGTCGCCGGAGATCATCACGAGTTGCCCCACGTTCGCGCCCCGGAGTGCACTGAGCACCTGGGCGGACTCTGCGCGGGAGGCGTCCATCACGCCGACGATGCCGAGGAACCGGTCGCCACGGCGGACGATCATCAGCGTCTGCCCGGAGTCCCGCGCCTGCGTGTACGCGTCGGTCAGCGTGCCGGTCAGCGTGAGCTGCTGCTCGTCGAACATGCGAAGGTTGCCGACGTCGACCCGCTCGCCGTCGACGATCGCCGTGATGCCGCGACCGACGACCGCGTTCAGGTCGATCGCGGTGAGCCGCTCGGTCTGGGGGACGCGGGGCGCGAGGTCGCGGACGATGGCCTCGGCGAGAGGGTGATCGCTGAGGGATTCGACGGCGACGAGAGTGCGGATCAGCTCGGACTCGGGGATATCGTCGGCGGGCGTGACGGATGCCACCCGGGGGGCACCCCAGGTCAGGGTGCCGGTCTTGTCGAACGCCATCGCCTTGACTCGTCCGAGCGTTTCGAGCGGGGCGCCGCCCTTCACGAGCACACCGGCGCGTGCCGCGCGGGCCACGCCCGCCAGCACCGCGGCCGGGGTTGCGATCGCGAGGGCACAGGGGCTGGCGGCGACGAGGACCGTCATCGCGAGGTAGAACGCGTCCGGGAACGGCTGCGCGAACGCGAACCAGGAGAACAGGAGGGTCACGGAAACGCCGAGGATCACGGCGGGCACGTACCAACGCTGGAACCGGTCGATGAACTGTTGGGTCGGGGATGCTGCCTGGTCGGCGGAGCGGACGAGTTCGACGACCTTGCTGAGCGTCGAGTCGGCGGCGGTCGCGGTGACCTCGACCTCGAGCACGCCGGACCCGTTCACGGTGCCGGCGAACACTCGGTTTGCGACGGGCAGGGTGTCGACGGTGCGCATCGCCCGCTCCGGGTCGGTCACCGGCTCCTTCTCCACCGGGATCGACTCTCCGGTGACCGCGGACTGGTCCACTGCGGAAACGCCGGCGATCACGAACCCGTCTGAGGGGATTCGGGAGTTCGGGCGGATGATGACGATGTCGCCGACGACGACCTCCTCCACCGGCACCTCCACCTGTTCTTGGTCCCCGCGGCGCACCAGGGCGCTGCGGGGAGCGAGCTCGGCGAGGGATTCGATCGACTTGCTCGCACGACTGAGCGCGTATTCCTCGAGTGCGTGGCCGAGGCTGAACAGGAACAGCAGCACCGCCCCTTCCGCCCACCGGCCGATGAGGGCCGCGCCGATGGCGGCGACCAGCATGAGGAAGTCGACCTCGAACTTGCCGCGCAGCGTCGAGGCGATCGCGGTGCGGAACGTGAAGAAGCCGCCGAAGAAGTAGGTGGCGAGGAAGAACACCAACGGCCATCCGACCATTGGCAGTCCCAACGCAAACTCGGCGATCATCCCGCCGGCGTAGGTCACGCCGGCGGCGATTGCGAACCACAGCTCCCACCGAGCTGAACCGTGGGAATGGTCGTGCGTCTCAGCAGCGGGCGCGTTAGTCGTCGGCGAAGAAGCAGTCATCCCATCAGAATACATCAGAATATCATGATATGTTTATTTGTAAATGATTCTCGTGATCCAAGGCACAATGATGAACATGACCGGTATTGAGACGCGGCGGGAAGCAGGCTCCCTGTCGGTGGCGGAGGCTGAGCGGCTCGCCGAGATCATGCAGGCACTGGCATCACCTGTGCGGTTGCGCATTCTGAGCGCGCTGAGTGTTCAGCCGAGCACCGTGACCGATCTCAGCGAACATCTGCGCATCGGCCAGACGACCACATCGAACCATTTGCGGCTGCTGCGGCATCTGAGCCTGGTCATCGGCACGCGCGCCGGCCGGCACATTCACTATTCGCTCTTCGACGACCACGTCTCCGAACTGCTCGACGAAGCCGTCGGTCACCTCGAGCACCTGCCCGGCGGAGGATGACGCCCCCGGAGACTCCCGATAGTGAGGGTCTTCTACTTGCGTTTGCACGGGCGGGTGATGCTGCAATTGGGGGGAGTGCGTCGCTGCTTGTCGGGAAACGATCGATTCCGGTGCGATGCTGTCAGCGCTGTGACAGGGCTCCCGAAACGTAGGGCCGTCTCGATACCCCCTTCTCGGGAGAACCTGTTTCGGCACACAGTCTCGGCTCACGCCACCGTGGCGGCAAGTGTAGTCAGTCTCGGAGCGCGGCTTCGATCGCCGTTTCTAGGTCGTCCCAACGCTCGATCGTGAGCGGCTTCCCGTCGACGAAGAATGTCGGGGTGCTGCTGATGCCCAGAGCGCGCCCTTCCTCGAAGTCGGAGCTCACCCGATCTTGGGTCGCTGGATCGGCAACGGCGGCGTCGTACGCGGCCAGATCGAGCCCGAGCTGCGCGGCGTAGTCCCGGAACAGGGCCGCCCGCGATTCCTGGGCCTCGCCCCATTCGGCTTGTGTCTCGAACAGCCGGTGATACATGTCCTCGAACCGGCCCTGTTGAGCGGCGGCTTCGGCGGCGACCGCTGCATGGGTTGAGTTGAAGTGGCCGGGCAGGGGGAAGTAGCGCACGGCATAGGTGATGCGCCCGGCGTACTTATCGCGCAGCTCTTCGACAACGGGGTAGTACGCGCCGCACGCCTCGCATTCGAAGTCCAAGAACTCCACGATGGTTACAGCGTCGGTGCCGCCGTCATCGAGCACGTGTGAGTCCGATCGGATGACGCTGGCCGTTGCGGGATCAGGTGCCTGCGCGCGGTCAATGAGGATGTAGATCAGGCCGTCGAGGACGAGGGCGACGAGAACGGCGGCCGCTGCGATCAGCGGTTTAGCGGCGGTCTTCCCGGCTCAGTGCTCGTGGTGGTAGTGCTCGTCGTCGTCGTGCTCGTCTTCCAAGAGCATTCCGACCGACGTGGCGCAGGCGTCGCCGCGCCACGCCTCGATGCCCTCCCGGATCGCGAAGGCAGCGATGACGAGGCCGGCGATCGCGTCGGCCCACCACCAGCCAAAGAGACTGTTGACGACAAGGCCCACCAGCACGGCCGCGGAGAGGTATGTGCAGATGAGTGTCTGCTTGGAGTCCGCGACGGCCGTGGTCGATCCCAGCTCGCGACCGGCGCGACGTTCAGCCAGGGAGAGGAACGGCATGATGACGACGCTGAGAGCGGTGATGACGATGCCGAGAGTCGAGTGCTCGACGTCGACCTGGCCGACGAGAGCGAGCACCGAAGTGACCGTGACGTACGCAGCGAGAGCGAAGAAGGCGGCCGCGATCACGCGGAGCGTGCCCTTCTCCCACCGCTCGGGATCCCGGCGGGTGAACTGCCAGGCGACCGCGGCCGCCGACAGAACTTCGATCGTCGAGTCCAGGCCGAATCCGATTAGCGCGGCTGACGATGCCACCGTGCCGGCGGCGATCGCGACCACGGCCTCGACCAGGTTGTAGGCGATCGTCGCGGTGACGATCCAGCGGATGCGGCGTTGCAGAACCAGCCGGCGATCGTCAGTGAGCCGGGAAGCGGTGGTCGTCATGCGCAGGTGCAGCTCTCTCCGGCGCAGCAGCCGGGCTCGACGTAGAGGACGACGCGCAGCAGCTCGTCAAGGGCGGGGGACAGGTGAGCGTCCGCAAGTCGGTACCAGGTGCGTCGCCCATCGGGCACGGCCTCGACGAGGCCGCAGCCACGCAGGCACGCCAGCTGGTTCGACATGACCTGTCGGGAGACGCCGAGAGCATCTGCCAGGTCGGAGGGATAGGCGGGAGCTTCTCGCAGCGCCAACAGGACGCCCGTGCGCGTGGAGTCAGAGAGGGCGTGGCCGAGGCGGGCCAGTGCCGCGGTGTGTGTCGCGGTGGCGGTCATGACGAAACTATACAGCGGATGCTGAATGCAGGAAAATCTGTACTGAACCGTAGAATCCGCTCTCGCCTGTTGCCTATCATACCCTAGGGGGGTATGGTATAGATGTGAACGGATACGAGGGTAATAAGGACGATCTGCAGAAGCGGCTACGCCGGGTCGAGGGCCAGGTGCGCGGCATCGCGCGGATGGTCGATGAAGACAAATACTGCATCGACATCCTCACGCAGGTGTCCGCGGCGACGAAAGCTTTGGAGACAGTCGCGCTCTCGCTTCTGGGTGATCATCTGAGCCACTGCGTCGCGGAGGCGAGTGCCGAAGGTGGCCAAGTTGCCGCCGAGAAGATCCGTGAGGCCAACGATGCGATCGCCCGCCTCGTCCGTTCCTAACCGCACGCACTCTAAAGAGGAGCACGCCATGACCGAAAGCATTGACCTGGGCCTGAAGGACATCAACGCGAGCTGCGCGTGTTGCGTCACCACTTCCTCGACGACGGACGCGTCCGCATCCACCTCCGCCGCGGTCACCACAGACGTCCTTGTAGCCGGGATGACGTGCTCGCACTGCGTGTCGAGCGTCACAGAGGAGCTGTCCGCGATCGATGGTGTCGAAAGCGTCGCGGTGGATCTGAACGCCGGCGGCATATCCAGAGTCACGATCCACAGCGCGACGCCCATCGATACCGCCGCGGTGCAGGCCGCCGTCGAGGATGCTGGCTACTCTCTAGCGAGCGCCCCCGCATGAGCACGGTCGATGTCGAGCTCGACATCACCGGGATGACCTGCACGTCGTGTGCGACGCGGATCGAGCGCAAGCTCAACAAGCTCCCCGGTGTGGAAGCGACCGTCAACTACGCCACCGAGAAAGCTCGCGTGCGCGGTGAGGACGTCGACTCGGCCACGTTGATTGCCGCGGTTGAATCCGCAGGCTACCAGGCGGCACTCCCTGCACCGCCGGTCGCTGAGGTCACGGGTGAACCAGGTACGCCGGTGGACCGCGACTTGGTGTCGCTGCGGCAGCGTCTGCTGATCAGCACCGCTCTGTCCGCGCCCGTCGCGGTGCTGTCGATGGTTCCTATGCTGCAGTTCGATTACTGGCAGTGGCTGGCGCTCACCCT
>DEAA01000062.1:600-7717 GCA_002346545.1 Acidobacteria bacterium UBA2994 | reverse complement strand
CGACGCGAAGAAGGCGGTCGCGGTCATCCGCAAGGTGATCCGCACCTACAAGGCGACGGACGGCTAGGCCATGCGACTCGTAATTATCGGCTACGGTAGGATGGGCAAGCTCGTGGACCAGCTTGCCGAGGCCTACGGGTTCGAAGTGGCCAACCGGCTCGACATCGACAATAACGCCGGCGGCGCCGGCATCACCGCCGAGGCGATGCGGGACGTCGATGTGGCCATCGACTTCTCTACGGCGGCCGCCATATCTGACAACCTGCCGCGGCTGGCCGAGCACAAGGTCAATCTGGTAGTCGGTACCACCGGCTGGCAGGACGAGGAAGAGGCACTGAAACAGATCGCGGTGGCCGCGAACATCGGCGTCGTCGCGGCGGCAAACTTCTCGCTTGGGGTGAACCTGTTCCTGGCGCTCACCGAACGGGCGGCGCAACTGTTCCGGCCACACGAGGATTTCGGGGCCTGGATCCACGAGGTTCACCACAGCGCCAAAATCGATGCCCCCTCGGGGACAGCGTTCGCCATGCAGAGCGCGATGGAAGCAGGCAGGTTCGACCGCGACGTCGACATGGCCTCGACCCGCGTTGGTTCCGCCCCAGGCACCCACACCGTCGGGTTCGATGGACCGGAAGAGACCATCGCACTGACCCACACCACGCGTGATCGGGCCACCTTCGCGCGGGGCGCCCTCGAAGCAGCTCGCTGGGTGCATGGCCGTCGGGGATGGTTCACCATGCGGGACGTCCTGGGACTCGGCTGACGATGCCAGCCACCTTCGAAGGATGCGGCACGGCGCTCGTCACCCCTTTCACCGCCGAGGGCGCGGTGGACGAGGCAGCGGTCCGTCGACTAGCGGCGCGGCAGATTGACGGAGGCGTGCACTTCCTCTGTCCCTGCGGGACCACCGGTGAGTCACCAACGCTGTCTCGCCACGAGCAGCAGCAGGTCGTGGAAGCAGTGGTGGAAACAGCCAGCGGCCGGGTACCGGTCCTCGCAGGCGCGGGAGGCTACGATACGAGGTCGGTGGCCAAGACGGCCGCCGAGATGGAGCGCGCAGGTGCCGACGGACTATTGTCGGTCACGCCCTACTACAACCGTCCCACCCCTGAAGGCCTCTACGCCCACTACCGCGCACTCACCGAGGCCACGGGTCTGCCCATCGTGGTCTACAACGTGCCCGGACGCACGGGGTGCAACGTTGACGTCGACACACTGTGTCGACTGGCCGAATTGCCCACGATCGTTGGCGTGAAGGAAGCCTCCGCCAACCTCACCCAGATGTGCGAGGTATGTCACGCCACACCCGACGGTTTCAGCGTGCTGTCTGGCGACGACCTGTTCACGCTGCCTCTCATGTCGGTGGGCGGAGTCGGTGTGATCTCGGTGGCCTCCAACGAGGTGCCGGCCGCGATGGCCCAGCTCGTCGAGACGGCGCGCGATGGCGCACTCGACCGCGCCCGGTCCATCCACGATCGACTTCTGCCACTGATGCAGGTCAACTTCGTCGAAAGCAATCCGATTCCGGTAAAGGCCGCCATGGCCCACCTCGGCCTACTCGACCTTCACTACCGGTTGCCGATGCTTCCGCCTCGACCAGAGTCGCTGGCCAAGATCGTCGGCATCCTCGAAACTCTCGGGCTCTCCCGCTGAAGCCCAGGGGATCCACACCACGGAGAACGTTGTGAACTCTGACGTCACGTCGCTGAAAACTTCGATCGAACGCCTGGCCACGGCGGGCGCCGACGCCGATCGTTCCGAGGCCCGGCAAGTGTTCGCCGAATTCCGCGCCGCCCTGTCCGGTGGCAGCGTGCGCGCAGCCCACCCCGACTCCGAAACCCCCTCGGGCTGGCGGGTCAACGCCTGGGTCAAACAGGGCATCCTGGTGGGCTTCCGCTGTGGCGACATCGACACATTCGCAGCCCCCGATGCCAACGTGCCGTTTCTCGACAAAGACACGTTGCCACTCAAGCCGCTCGGCACCGACTCTGGCGTCAGGATCGTGCCCGGGGGATCATCGATCCGGGACGGCGCCTACGTCGGCCCCGGGGTGATTTGCATGCCGCCGATGTTCATCAATATCGGCGCATGGGTAGGTCGAGACAGCCTGATCGACTCTCACGCGCTGGTTGGGTCGTGTGCCCAGGTGGGCGAACGGGTCCATGTGAGCGCCGGCGCGCAGATCGGCGGGGTGCTGGAACCGGTAGGCGCCATGCCGGTCATCATCGAAGACGATGCGCTAGTCGGCGGAAGTACCGGGATCTACGAAGGCGCAATCGTGAAGCGCGGAGCCGTCATCGGTGCCGGCACTGTACTAACCGGTTCGACCGCCGTGTACGATCTGCCGAACGAGACGGTAATCCGTCCCCAACCCGGCTACCCACTCGTCGTGCCCGAGGGCGCGGTCGTCGTGCCGGGCACACGTCAGGTTACAGCCGAAGCCGGCCGCGACTGGGGGCTGGCCCTGGCAACCCCGGTCATCGTCAAGTATCGGGACGACAAGACGGACACCCGCACCGAGTTGGAGGCATGGCTCCGGTGAGCAACATCGATGTGGTCGAGCTTACCCAAGCCCTGGTCGACATTGAGTCGACCAGCGGCAACGAAGGTCAGGTGGCCCGCTGGCTCGCCGGCTGGCTGCGAGAGCGTGGCTTCGCGGTAGACGAGCAACTGGTCGAAGGCAACCGCCTCAATCTCTACATTACGGTCGGCGACACCGACCCTGATGTAGTCTTGTCGACGCACCTCGACTGTGTGCCCCCGTACTTTCCGAGCCGGATCGAGGCAAACCGGCTGTATGGCCGCGGGTCCTGTGACGCCAAGGGTATCGCGGCGGCCCAGGTGGGCGCACTTGAACAGCTACGTGAGGCTGGAGAATCCCGCGTCGGCGCGCTGTTTGTTGTCGGGGAAGAACGGGGCAGCCACGGAGCGCGGGCGGCCAACCTGACCTCGCGCGGCAGCCGCTTCCTGGTCAACGGGGAACCCACCGACAGCCGCCTAGCCCTGGCCACCAAGGGCGCCTATCGGGTTAAGTTGCAGGCTGCCGGAAAGGCGGCTCACTCGGCATATCCTGAGCAGGGCGAGTCGGCGATCGACAAGCTGGTCGACGCCTTGATGGCGCTCAGAGCGATACCGCTCCCATCTCACCCCACACTGGGGCCAACCACCTGCACGATTGCGCTGATCGACGGCGGCGTTGCCCCCAACGTCGTGCCTCCTCACGCCAGTGCCGAGGCCACCTTCCGGATCGTCGGTCCCCGGGAGGAAGTGCGCGCGGCGATCGAGCCGCTCGGTCAGTGGGTGGAACTGAAAGACATCGTCGAAGTGCCGGCCGTCGAGCTGACCACCGTGCCGGGCTTTGACACGACGGTCTGCGCGTTCACGACCGATATCCCATTCCTGACCGCCTGGGGACAACCCCTGCTCTTCGGTCCAGGCTCGATCCTGGTGGCCCACACCTCCGAAGAGCACGTGCCGATCGACGAACTGCGCGCCGCCCCCGGCCACTACGCTAGCATCGCAAAGCATCTGCTAACGCAGTAGCGGTCGGCGGTTCAGGGAGCAACCAGCCGCACCGCCCGCAGCTCGACCCGGGTCACCGGCTCCTCGCCATTGGTGGGCGATTGCTCGATCTGTTCGACCGCCTCAATCCCTGAGACCACGCGACCGAAGGCCGAGTACACGCCGTCGAGCTCGGGCGAGGTGTCGGTCACGATAAAGAACGACGTCTGCGCGCTATCCGGGTCATCGCCACGCGCCATCGACACGATGCCTTTGACGTGCCGCGTGTCGCTCACCTCCAGAGAAATGTTCTGGATCAACATTCGCTGCTCCTCACTGAGGGGCGTCGAACGCGTCGGCGGAAACCCGGTCTGGATGACGAAGCCTGGCACAACCCGGTGAAACGCCATGCCGTCGTAAAAGCCGGTATCGGCAAGCCTTAGGAAATTTCGGACGTGTTCCGGCGCCCGATCCGGAAAGAACTCGATCGTGACCGGCCCGGCGTCGGTCTCGAGTACCGCCTGATAGCCAGCCAACTCTTCAACCGAGTCGGTCGTAAAGGATGGCGGGGGCGCGGGTGCCCAGTCACGGACGGTGGCACTCAGGATCTCCACTCGCTCAGTCGCATTGCCGTTCGCATCGACCGGTGTTTCCGAAATGCGCGCGATCACCGGAAGCCCTGCGACCACCCGACCCCAGATCGTGTACTGGCCGTCGAGCCCAGGCTGATCGACCACACAGATCAGGAACTGCGTGCCGCCGCTGTCCGGATCCCCGGCCACCGTAATGGCCGAGACGGTGCCAGCGCTGTGCGTCTCGCCGCTCGGCTCGGCCGCCACCAGTCCCAGTCCCCCGCGTCCGTACTGGTCTGGAGCCGACGCGTCCTTGGTGTTGGGGTCGCCTCCCTGGACGATGCCGCGCAGCACCATACGATGGAAGCTCGTCCCGTCGAACACCCCTTCGGTCGCCTGCTGCATGATCAGGCCCACATGATTGGGCGCCGCATCGGCCAGCAGATCGATCACCACCGTGCCCTCTGTTGTCTCGACAACGAGCTGCTTCTCACGCATCTCCTCGACAGGCAAGGTGGCGACAAAGGGCTCCTGCGCTGCCGTCGGCGTCGCGCAGAGCAATCCAAGCAGTAGCCGCCATAAGCGGTGTTTCATTCCCAGTGCTCCTGTCTCCCGTAGAATCATAAGGATGTCACTTTTAGAGCACCAGACGGAGCCGGAGCCGGAAGACAAGGACTCCTACGCCGGACGCTACGTTCTCATCGGCCTGCTCGTCATCGGCTGCGTGGCCGCTGTCTACCTGACGATGCCGGCAGAGGAGGAACCAGCCGTACCCCGTCAGGCGAGCCCATCAGCGCCGGCGGCCACGCCAGAACCAGAGCCAGCCGGCGAACCGGCGGAGGCGATCCCGGAGCCCGACCCCACCCCTGAGCCAGAACCGGAACCAGAGGAAATTGTTACAGAGGTCGAGGTTCCCGGCGTCGCGCTCCCACCCATGCTCCGGGTAGTGAGTGATATCCCTGGCGCGTCGGTGTTCGTCGACCGTAAGTATCTAGGTACCACGCCCTTCGAAACGGCCGACCTCCGTCCCGGACCCCATCGTGTAAACGTGTCGGCCGAGGGATACGAAGGGTTCGTCGAAACGGTCGACATCGGCCACGACTTAGTCTCGCTCGACATCCGGTTCCGGGAAGTCCGTCTCGACATGTCGGTGCCGGTCACCCATAAACATCGGTTCGGCGACTGCAAAGGGACCCTGCACGCCGACCTCGACGGCATCCGGTACGAAACGGACGACGACGACGCATTCTCGCTGTCATTTGACGCCATCGAGATCCACGAGCTCGACTATCTGGAGCACACGCTGACCATCAAGGAGCGGGATGGGCGGACCTACAACTTCACCGACGACCAGGACACCGCCGACGCGCTGTTCTCATTCCATCGCGAGGTGGAACAGGCCAGGCAGCGGATGAACCAGTGAAGGCACCAACCCGCTGCGCTTGGGCCAGCGACGACCCGCTCTACCAGGCGTATCACGACGAGGAATGGGGCGTTCCGCTCCACGACGACCAGCGGTTCTTCGAGTTCCTGCTGCTCGAGGGCGCCCAGGCCGGCCTGGCTTGGATTACGATCCTGCGCAAGCGCGAAGGCTACCGCAGGGCATTCGCCAGCTTCGATCCGGCCAAGGTAGCCCGCTTCGACAGATCGCATCAGACACGCCTGATGCAGGACGAAAGCATCATCCGGAACCGCCTCAAAATTGGCGCCGCCGTCGACAACGCCAGGGCATTCCTCGACGTGCAGGCAGAGCATGGCAGCTTCGATCACTACATCTGGCAGTTCGTCAACCGCCGGACGAAGCAGAATCAGTGGACGGACCTGACGCAGGTGCCAACGGAAACCGTGCAGTCACAGGCGATGAGCAAGGACCTCAAGCAGCGCGGCTTCCGTTTCGTTGGCCCCACCATCTGCTACGCGTTCATGCAGGCCACCGGAATGGTCAACGACCATGTCGCCAGTTGCTTCCGGCACTTACCCTTAGCGCGCGCCAGCCACTGAGTGGACGCTCCTTCTGGCGTTCGAAGCCGAGGCGAGAGACGGAAGCCCGTAGACTTTAGGACGGGGCGTGTGCTGGGAAGGACTGGGCTCGAAGCACGATCTAGATAGATTGCTCTCGGGTCGACCATTGCCGTATGCGATCGAGCATACAATGCCACCCGTTGCTCAAGATTGATTTAACCAAACCGGGGTGCTTCCAGTCGGTATCTGCCAACCCTTGTGGCGGTGCGATGCGGCAGAGCGACGTGGAGTATTTGGTTAGATGACACTCATCGGCCGACGGTCCGATCGTGGCAAACGCCGCTCTCTTCACTCGACTATCTCCACCGTCGTTCTCGTCGTGGGAACGGTTCTTGGTCTCGGCGTGTTTGCCTGCGGAGGTGCTCCCTTTGGGCCAACGGACGTACCTACATCTGCCCTGCCGGAAGACCTGCAGCGTCAATTTTCTGGTGAAGTTGTTCTCCCCCCCCCCGTGTTGATGGACCTTACTCTGGTCATCCGTGGCCTGAGCTTGGAGGCGTCCAGTAAACGGCCTCAATTCGTGGCCACTCTTTTTGCTCAGGAATCCAGTACGGTCGATGGAAGCTGGGAGCTTCGCACGAGTCCCCCCAGAAGTGGTCGGATCAGAGGAACTCTAACTGGCGGTCGGTCCGGATATTTCGATGGCGTGATCACTGAAACTCGCGGTGGCTGTGAGGCGAGCCGGGAGTTCTCCGGCCGCATCGCGGTTTCAGGCCTGAATTGGACGGCTGGGGCATTTCGCGCACGGTGTCCCGGCACGCAACTGGAATTCACTGCGGTTGCTTTGACCAGCACCTCAGTGGGTGACCGGCTAGACGGACCAGCGGCGGAGTTCTTCGAGTTCACTGTTAGCGTAACGGGTGAAGGAACCGGTGTCGTCACTTCAAGCCCTGAGGGCATTGACTGCTCTGCTGGACTTGAGACCGACTGTGGTCAGTATTACCGCGACGAGACCGAGGTCACACTGACGGCCACGGCCACCAACGGCTCGGTCTTTACCGGCTGGAGCGGTGATTGCGATG
>DEAA01000062.1:0-315 GCA_002346545.1 Acidobacteria bacterium UBA2994 | reverse complement strand
CTTTGCCGGCTGGAGCGGTGATTGTGACGGCAGCGCCTCGGCAACCACCGTAACGATAGGGGCCGCACGGAGTTGCACGGCGCGGTTCGACCCCGAGCCGGCCGCGTCATCGACCCTGACGGTGTCGGTTAGCGGAGACGGGACAGGCACGGTGACATCGAATCCAAGTGGGATCGACTGCCCCGGAGACTGTACCGCCAGCTATGCAACAGATACAGAGGTCGCGCTGACGGCCACGGCCGCCACCGGGTCGGTCTTTGCCGGCTGGAGCGGTGATTGCGATGGTGGCGCGTCAACCACCACCGTAACGCTGGG
>DEAA01000009.1 GCA_002346545.1 Acidobacteria bacterium UBA2994 | reverse complement strand
TTGACTGGGGGTCAAGGGGTCGCAGGTTCAAATCCTGTCATCCCGACAAAAAGCCCTGGTGAGAGGCAACTTTCACCAGGGCTTCGTCGTTTCTGGGGATGGTCACTGGCTGGTCCACTCGCTTGATCTGCTCGATCCGGTCGCCGTCGAAGTGGACCAATCCCGGTTCGCGTCGTCGCCCGCGAAGTGCACCAGAAGGTGCCCGTGGAGTGGACCAGAATCCGCGCAGGGCGATGCTCCGGCCCCTTTCGGGAGGGTCGGAGCGGGGTTCTGAAGCCGGTCACAGGCGGGGTCCGGTGCGGCGGGTGGTGTCCCTTCTGGTGGGGGTTGCGGAGAGGAACTGGTTGGCCTGTCGGGCTGCTTCGGCGAGGTGTCGGTGGTCGGGGTGCAGGTAGCCCTTGGTGGTCTCGATCGACTGGTGCCCGAGGATCTCCTGGAGGACGTGCAGGGCGATGCCGGCGTCGGCCATCCAGGTCGCTCCGGTGTGACGGAGGCCGTGTCGGGTGAGGTTGTCGAACCCGAGCTTTGCGACGAGGTCGTCCCAGTGGGTGGCGTCGCGGACGGTGGCGGTGGTGAGCACGCCACCACGCGGCCCGCGCAGGAGCGGGTCGTCGGGCTCCTTGCCGTTAGTGAGGCGTTCGAGGATGGGTTCGAGGGCGTCGAGCATCGGGACGGGGCGGTCTCTGCGGCCTTTGGTCTGTTTGATGACGAGGCCGCCTTTGCCGGGGTAGTGCTGTCGTCTGATCCACACGATCCGGTTGCCCCAGTCCACGTCCCCGGCCCGGAGCCCTGCGACCTCGGATCCGCGGGCGGCGAGGAGGGCTGCGAGCATGACGTGATCGGAATACGACTGGTGCACCTTCCCGCACGCGGTCGCGAGTCTCTGCAAGGTGGGAAGGTCCGGGAGGGCGTACTGGCGGAGTGCCCCTGTGGTGTGGGTGACGTGCTTGCCGAGGTTGCGGCGGGCGCGGTGCTTGGCGGGGTTGATCGAGATGATGTCGTCACGGACGGCCTCGTCGAGCACCCGGACCAGGGGTGCGATGGAGTTCTTGATGGTGGAGGCGGAGTGCTCTGCTTCCCAGCCATCGATGGTGCGGTCGATCATTCCGGCCGTGATCTTCGCGACCCGGATGTGTCCGAGCGCGGGCAGGACGCGGAGCCGGAGTCCGGTGTCGTACAGCTCGGCGGTGGAGGTGGGGTCCAAGCCTCGCTGCCACCTGTCGCCGATCGTGGCGGCGTAGTCGGCGAGGGTGACGGTGGTGTCGTTGCCGGTCTCGGTCGCGGCGCGCATCTGCTCGAAGAACTCCTCGACCTCCTCCGCGGTGCGAACGTGGGTCACTCGGCCGACGCGCTTCTTGGTCGAAGGGTCGGTCCACCTCACGCGGGCGCGGAACCCGTCGACGCGACGCTCGACGTCGGTGGTGAGCTTGACGCCAACCGGCGGCATCCGATGATTGCGGGGGTCAGCCATGCGCGGACTCCTGCTCGCGCACCCAGGCGCGCACGGTGACGGGGCTGTAGCGGTAGACACCGCCGACCTGCACGAACGGCGGCCCCACCTTCTCGCGACGCCACCGCGAGAGCGTGGCCTGGGAGACGCTCAGAAACTCGGCGGCGTCTTTCGGACACCACAACGGCTCGACCTCGCCGATGCCACGGTCAGGTGTCTGGCTCGTCATCGCCCGGCACCTCGCCGGTGTCCGGGTCGACCCCGAGACCGGCATAGAAGTCCTCCTCGGCCTGGCGTCGAGCGGTCACATCATCGAGGACGAACTGGATGAAGTCTCCGTCGCGATCGGTGATCGGCCGGTCATCGACGGGCGGGCCGGGCTCCTCGCCGGGCCAGCTCGTCTGCCGTGTGGGCCGGTCCTTGTCCAGGCGGCTGCCGCATGTCGCGGTCCAGTCGCGGAGTCTCTGGCGGGCGTCGGCGAAGTCACGGTGCCAGCCCAGGGGCGCGGAGCCGTTCTGCTCGGGGTCGTAGGCGCAGAGCCAGTGCAGGTGCAGGGCGGACAGCTCCCAGACGAGTTCCGGGTGACGATGCCACAACGGAGGGACCACCGCGGCGGGCAGGCCGTAGGTTCTGCGGAGCCAGTTGACCCACTGGTTGAGTTCCAGCCATTCAGCTTCGGCTTCCTCCGCGGCGAGGAGGTTCCAGTTGATCGGGTGTGGCGGCTCGACCTGCAGCTCGGACTCACGCTCACGGGCGTCGTCGATGTGTATCGGCGCGGGTTCGGGTTCGTCCGGTGCGGGGGCGTGGTCGATCGGTGCCATGACTCCTCTCCGTTCAGAGCCCGGGCGCCGAGGCTGCGGGGCTCGGTGAGGACCGTCGCGGTGCGTTGTCGTCGGTGACCCCTCGTGTCACCGAGGCAGCTGTCGCGTCGTGTTGCGGACTGCGGGTGGAACGGGGAACGCGGTCGACGTCGTAGAGCGTGCGCGCAATGTCATGGCCGATCCTCTTGGCGACGAACTCCTCGCCGGCCCGTCCGTCACGGTCATCCTCGAACGTGTGCGTGTAGCCTTCCGCGACGAAGCTGTCGCCCTTGGCGAACCGCTCATGGGCGCGCTCGGCCGTGGCGCGGTAGGCGACGAGGTCGTGGAACGTGGTCTCCAGCTCCGTGAACGACCCGTCCGACTCTTTCCGGTAGTGCTCCTGGCCGACCCTGGAGTAGAACCGTGCTTCGCCTCTCGACGTCTGGCTGAGTTGCGGTTCCGAAGCGATGAACCCCGAGAACGACTCCTGTGTGCGGATCGCCATGACGACCCTCCCTCCAAGCAATGGCGGCGACCCACTCCGGGACGCTCATGTCAATCAGGTGCGCTCGTGCCTTCCGCCGGGGGACACCGCAGTATCGCCTCGACGCGGTCGCGGTCGACGCGAAGCTGTCTCGCGTCGGGTCGGGTGGTCCAGGTGCGGAGCCTGGTGACGATGGGTGGCGCGGAGCGTAGGAGTACGAGTGCGGTGCCGAACGGGAGGGTGCGGATGGTGCCGGGTGGCATGATCGGGACGCGGCGGATGGATCGCTGCGCGGATCGGGTGCCGTGGTCGCCGATGGTGGTGGAGTCGGTGGTCTCGTCGCGTTCCCCGATGAGGGTGGTGAGGTCGTGGAGGTCGCGGCTGTTGGATGCTCCGCCGAGGATGATCTTGACGATCGACGCGTCCCAGATCGCGGAGGCGGCGTTCTCCGACCATTTCTCCCGCGCTTGGGCAAGCGATTGCAGCACGGGCATGGTCGTGATCCCGGTGCCGCCTCCCTCCGCCATCAACGTCGGCAGTGAGGGCAAAGGCGCGAGGTTCCCGACTTCGTCGAGGGCGAGGAGCACGGGTGGGTCCAGGCGTGCGCCGGGGCTGCGGGCGGCGAGGCGGCGGGCTGCTTCGACGAGGTCTTCCATGAACGCGGCGACCAGGGCGGCGGAGTTGTTCGCTCCGGTTCCTGTGGCGAGGAGGTAGAGGGTTCCTTTCGCGTGGAGGAACGCTTCCGGGTCGAATCCCTCACCCTCACCGGGGCTGACGGCGTCGAGGACGCGGGGGTCGGCGAGGGCGGCGAGGGCGAGGGACACGCCTTGCCAGATGGAGTCGCGGGTTCTGGGGTCGGATTCGATCATCGCCTGAAGCGAGTCGGCCCATCCGGTCGCGGCGCCGGGGTGGGTGGTGAGGATCGCGACGGCGTCGGCTGCTGCTGCGGGGTCGAGGGTCCACCGGAACAGTTCGGCGGGTGGCCGGTGGTCAAGGGCTGCGGCGTGGAGGAGGGCTTGGAGGGCGGTGCGGGTCTTGCCTTCCCAGAACCCTCCACCCTCGACACCGCCTGCGGAGAGGCCGGTGCCGGCGGCGAGGCCGGTGGCGCGAATCATCGCGGTCAGCGGGTCCTCGCATCCGCGGATCGGCGACCAGCGGAGCCCGGCGGGGATGCAGTCGGCGAGGTGCTGCGGGTCGAACACCGCGACCGGCCCGATGCGCTCTCGGGCGTGGAGTGTGGCGGTGAGGTTGTCGGGTCTGGTGCTGGTGGTGATGACGGCGCCGGGAGCGTCGAGGATCGTGTTGATGACGATGTGCGCGCCTTTCCCGGAGCGGGGCGGGCCGATCAGCAGGATGCTGTCTTCGACCGACGCCCACACCTCGCTCCCGCGAGAGGTGCCGATCCGGTACCCGACGTCCTCCGGTCGAGGGCGGGGGAGGGCGGGGCGCAGGTGGCGGGCGCGGCGCAGCAGCGCGGCGGCGGACGCGTGCCGGGTCACGTCGGCTCGGGTAGCGATCCCCGCGATCCGGTATGGGTCCGCCTTTGTCTGCCGGCCGTGGTCGCGCAGCGCCCGCCACACCGACCACCCGATAGCACCGGCGAGGGCGAGGAGTATGCCTGCGGTGACCCAGTACGCGACGGGGTGAAGGCCGGGGGCGTCGAGCGCGGCGGCCGGGTCCGCGGGGTTCAGCAGCACGACGAGCCCCGCGTCGATGCCTCCGGCGGGTTGCGGGATGCCGGTGGCCCAAGCGGCGATGGACCCTGCGGCGCGAAGGATACCAGCGAGGATCGCGGCGCCGATCAGGATGCCGATGCCGATGTTGGACAGCTCGTCCCCGAGAGAGGTGGCGTGACGCGGTGCGCTCATTGCGGGTGACCGACGGTGAAGGTTCCGGAGACCCGGCCCAACAGGATCACCTCGCCCGTGGGGCTCGCGGACAGCTGCGCACGGGTGAGGAGGCCGCGGGCGGTACCGTCCGGGGCGGCGTCGGAGTGGGCGATGATCACCGCGACAGCGACATCCTCACCGGGAACGAACCCCGCACCGTGCAGGACGGCCAGCTCGCCGACCGCCGGCACAGGCGCAGCCGCCTCCCGGACAAGCCCATCGGATGCTCCCGGTGGCGGCGGCAGTGGGGTGCGTTTGCGGGTGGGTGTGATGATGTCTGTGAACATGGCCCCGTCGGCTTCACGGACCTCCACCCGCAGCGGGGTCGCATGGCCGGCGGTGAGCTGGTCGAGGATCGTCGCGAATGACCCGCGCTGCCAGGGTGGCGCGAACGGCGCCGGGAGGAACGGGGCGCCGTCGACGGTGACGGTCATGGTGTCATCGCTGGTCACGGTCATCACGACCAGCGGCAGCACCACGGGCACTTCCACTCCGGTGGGCGTGTCGGTGTCGCGCCGGTATCGGGGGCGCGGCATCAGCAGCAACCCCTGCAGTCGATGGAGGGGCAGGCGGTGCGCGGCGGGGTGATCATGTCCGGCAGGTGCACCCGGCCCGTCGGCGCCCGGTCAGAGGGTCCACGCGAGCGGACTCGCGGCCGGTGCCGTGCGCGCCGGTGCGTCGGGCGGTGCGGGCGGGTCGGTGAGAGCGGCGATATCGCTCGCGCTGGAGATGACGGTCGCGATCTTCTCGTGCAAGAGCCGGTGGCATCCCGCGGATGCCGCGGAGGTGATCGGGCCGGGGACCGCGCCGACCGGTCGTCCGAGCGCGTGGGCTTCGGCCGCGGTGTGCAGCGACCCGGACCGGTACCCGGCTTCCACGACGATGGTCGCGGCGGAGATCGCGGCCAGCAGCCGGCCCCGCTGCAGAAACCTCCACCTCGTCGGCGCCGCACCCGGCGACAGCTCGGAGAGCACGGCACCTGACTCCGCGACCCGGGAGAGAAGCTCTTGGTGCCCGGCCGGGTAGTTGCGGTCCAGGCCGCCTGCGAGGACCGCGATGGTGGAGCCGGGGCGGGTGGTGAGCGCGGCGCCGTGCGCGGCGCCGTCGATCCCATACGCCCCACCAGACACCACCACCCGCGGCAACCCCGCCAGGTCGGTGGCGAACTCGGTGGCGACGTGCTCGCCGTATCCTGTCGCGGCGCGCGCACCGACGATCGTGACACGGGATCCCAGCGAACTGGTCAGCACCCCGATGTCGCCCTTGGCCCACAAGGCAAGCGGGGCGAGCACGCCGAGATCGGACAGCCCTTCGGGCCACCCGGCAGCGCCCGGGGTGAGGAGGCAGAGCCCGAGCCGGTCGGTGTGCTCCCGCACCCGGTCGACACCGCCGGCCGCCGGGAGCCGCGGGGCAAGGCGTCCCCGCCAGATGCCGCCCTCGACCGGGTCGACGACACCCGGCAGCGGCGTGTCGGAGGTGATCAGCCGGAGGGTCTCGGTGGCGCCGACGGCGGCGAGGAGTGTGCCGGTGATCCGGTCGCCGGGCTCGGATGCGATCGCGAGGGTCAGGCGTGCGTCGTCGGGGGTGTCGGGCATGGGGGCCTCCTGCGGGTGCTGTGCCTGAGAGGTGCACCCGCCCACCCCGCCAGCTGCGGCGGACGAGGTGGGAGGGCACGAACCGGCCAGGGTTCGCGCCCTCCCTGGGAAAGCTGACCGTGGTTGGGGTGCCGCCGGTCAGCGGTTTGTGGAGTCCATGAGGTCGTGGAAGTCCTGGTCCTCCTCACGGACGTAGCTGGTGCGTTCCCGGTGGAGCGCTAGGCGCCGCCCGAACCAGAGGGTGAGGAGCCCGGCAAGGGTGAAGACCCCTGCGCCGATCCCGACGGGCAGCAACCAGTCCCCACCGCCGGTCAGCGCGAGCCCGGGTGGCAACTCCGGGCTGCCGGGCGGGACGATCACCGGGGTGATCGTCGTGGTCTCATCGGGCGCCCCGCACAACCCATGGTGCAGCACCGTGCCGTCCGGGCCGTGCAGCGTCTCAACCCAGTAGTAGGTCCCGACCTGTTCGAACACCACATCCTCGGAGACGTACTCGCCTGGACCCATGACGGTCTGGGCGTCGGAGGTAAAGACGAGCTCTTCCGGGGTGCAGGTCGCCTTGTCGCTGTCCTGCCGGTACGCCTCGAACACCAGCGTCGTCCCGTCGGGGACGGTCCCGGTGACCTTCGCGGCGTCGTGCGCGGGCTCGCCGAGGGCGACCGTCGCGACCGCGGTCGTGGTGACCGTCAACGTCTCGGGCTGCTCGCTGATGACGGTGGTCTCGCCGGGTGCCCCGCAGGCGCCTTCCACGAGCACGCCCCCGGTGGCGTCGTACAGGGTCTCGACCCAGTACACGTTCCCCGCCGTTGTGACGGTCGTGGTCGGTGAGGTGTAGACGCCGGGCCGGGTGACCGGGATCGGGTCGGACTCGAAGAACGCCGTCTCGCACGCCGGGGTCTGGTCGGCGGGCTGGGGTCCGTAGGTGCGGAACACGAGCGAGGCGCCTTCGGGGATCGAGCCCTGGACGAGTGCAGTGTCCCCGAACGGCTCGCCGACGAGTGCCGCCGGGGTGGCCTGGGTGATGACCGTGACCGGTAGCTCGACCTCCGGGGTGGGTGGGACGTAGAAGCGTTCCAGCACGTCCGCCGGGGACGACTGGTAGGGCTGTACGCGGTCATCGCCCTCGAAGGTGGTGACCAGGACGTAGTAGCCGGGCTCGGTCGGGGTGATCCGATCCGCGTCGGTGTACCCAAGCCGCCAGACCCCGTTCCGAGCCGGCGTCGTGATCGAGGTCAGCACCGGGGCGCCGGTGAGGTCGAGGTCATCGGTGAGCCCGGTGTCGGTGGTGAACGGTCCGTACACGGTGTGCACGAGCTTGTCGAGATCGGCGTCCCAGTAGCCGTCGCCGGTGAACTCGCCGTGGTTGGTCGGGAACCCGGTGACCGTCACCGTGTCGAACGCCCGCCCAGCGGGGTGGACGTTGTACTCCCGCATCAGCGAGGTCGTGGTGATCGGCCAGCGGACGGAGGTCGTCTCCACCGGGATGCCATAGTCGTCGGTGAAATCGGCGGCGAGGTAGTCGCGCACCCACTCCGGCTGCGTGCTCTTTCGCACCTCCCAGACCCACGTCAGGAACCCGCCGGTTGGTGCGACAACCGCCGGCGACGTATAGACGCCGGGGCCGTCCGCCGTGACCGTCACCGCGCCCAGCGGCACCGCGCCGGCGGGCACGGCGCCGTCCCGGGCCGGGGGCAGGGTGCCGGGCACCTGATAGGCGGTGCCCTCGAACACGACGGGGATGAACGCCCCGTCGCGCCTGAGCCATGCCCCGTTCGAGCTGGACACGGTGATCGTGTCGGTCAGCGCGTCGCCAGGCACGGCAAGGTGCTGGTCAGCTTCTGAGACCGCGTGCGGCTGGAACGGCACCACCGAGGTCTCCGCGACCCTCCCGAACCTGTCGGTGAACGAATCCGTCAGATACTTGCCCGTCTCACCCTGCGCGTTCTTGTCGATCGCCCAGACCCAGGTGTAGAACCCCGACTCGGGGGCGGTGATCGTGCCCGGCGACGTGTAGGAGCCCGGCCCGGTCAGCACGACCTCCTCGGTGCCGGCGACCGGGGCGCCGGCCGGCGGGGCGTCGGACTCGACGGGGTGCTCATCGAACGGCCCATAGAGGGTGCCGACCGCGGTCACCTCGACCGGCTGACCGCCAACTCGGATCCAGATTCCTTCGGTCACCGTGACCGCCAGCTCGTCCACGAAGGCGTCGCCCTCGGCCACGAACCGGGAGGCGACCTGCGTGCCAACCTCGGGCTGGAAGTCCAGCTCGATCACCGGCGTCTGCGCCTGCGCGGACAGGCCGGTGGAGGAACCGGCGACCGCCGCGATGAGCCTTTGCGCGCCCGGCGTCGTGTAGAGGTCGACCGCTGCGCCGTACCCGGCGGCGGCCACGCTCATCGACGCCTCGATCCGGTACGAGGCAGCGCCGTCCGCCGGGGTGCCGGTGATGCCGTACTGCCCGGCACCGACCGTGCGGGAGGAACCTTCGCCTGCGAACACCGCGTCGGTGAGCGTCGCGGTGCCCTGCAGCGACGCGGGGTGCGCGGCGACGGTCAGAGTTCCGGCGTACTGGTCCGACATCGACAGGGCCAGGGTCAGCGACGGGTCAGTGACCGCGTTCACGCTGGCCTCCTGCCGCATCACCGCGAGGTTGCCGAGGATCGTGCCTCGCACCGCGGACGGGGCGCGGGCGACGTAGTAGTCATCGCCCGACATGCCGTGGCTGTTGTAGACGCCGGGGTCGGCGACCGACCACACGTACAGGGCGACTGCCGCGGTGATATTCGGATCGCCCGACTGCCCCCACCTGTCCAGGACGTAGTTCAGCTCCGCGAGCTGCTGCCGCGAAAGCGAGTCCAGCGAGCCCACAGTATGCGGCCCGGAGGTCTGGCCGAACGGGGCGGCGGCGCCGAGGTCGATGCAGTATGCCTGCCGCCCGTCGACATCCGTGCTGTACGCGCCGAGGAACCCGAGGCCTTCGTCGTATCCGGCGCCGTGGCTGCCGGCGTGCGCCGGGGAGGCGCCGAGGACGATCGAGCCGGCGGCGACGAGGAGGACAACCAGCAGCGGGGCGATGTGACGCCACAGGCTGCCCGGCGGGTGCGTCCGGCTCACGGGAGGGGATAGTGGCGATGCAGACATGAGCTGTCCTCCTGGCTCGGTGAACGGACGGCGAGAAAGCCGTCCAGCCAGCAGGTGCGCCCCGCCTCACCCGCCCGAGCGAGTCCTGAGCGCGCGGGGGTTCAGGATTCGTGAACCTGCGGGAGTTGCCCGTTCATGCGTCCGGTCGTGTCGAAAGCGGCGAGCTCGGCGGGGTGGAGCTGGTGCTGGACGACGAAGGAGCGGTCCTTGATGCGCCAGAGCCCTTGCCCCGTGCCGAGGCTCGGGAGGAGGTGTTGTTCGGTGCCGGTCAGCCCGAGGGCGAGCGCGGTGGAGCCGAGCTGATCGGCTTCCTGGCGGTAGACGATCCTGGTCTCCGCGTTCGCCAGCAGGGACGAGGCGAGCGCCCGCATCGCGGAGCCCTGATCGCCGACGTTGTCGATGTCGGAGAGCTTGTGGAAGATCAGCATGTTGGCGATCCCGAAGTGGCGGGCGAGCCTCCACTGGGCATCCATCCGTCTTAGCAGCGACGGGTAGGCCATCAAGCGCCAGGCCTCGTCGTAGATCACCCATCGCTGCCCGCCGGCGGGATCCGAGAGGGCCGATTCCATCCATGCCGAGGAGCAGGTCATCAGCACGGAGATGAGCGTCGAGTTCTCCGCGACGCGAGACAGGTCCAGGGACACCATCGGCAGCGACGGATCGAATCGCACTGTCGAGGGGCCGTCGAACAGGCCCTGCAAGTCCCCGGCGACCAGGCGCCGCAGGGCGTGGCCGACGAGGCGCCCGTCCGCTGCGAGCCGCCCGTCCTCGTCGTCTTCATCGCTGGGGTTCAGGATGCGGTCGACGACCATCGGCAGGATCGGCACCTCGGCATTGCGCACCGCGTCTCGCAGAGCGAGGTCGATGGCGGTGTGCTCCAGCGGCGAGAGTGATCGGTCCAGCACGGTCTCCGCGAGTGCGCCGATCAGGTCGCGGCGACGCGAGGCGACCTGGATCGCCCATGCGGCGTCCGACACTGCGGAGGGGCGGTGTCCTTCATCAAGGGGGTTAAGGCGGTTGCGGAGCCCGTGGCCAAGGATGATCGCCCGCCCGCCGACGGCCTCTGCGACCGCCGTGTGCTCACCCTTGGGGTCGCCGGGGACGTAGACGCGGCGACCGAACGGCAGCGACCGCGTGTACAGGGATTTCGCCAGGCTCGACTTGCCGGAACCGACGATCCCGGCGAGCACAACGTTGGGGGCGGTGATGAGGCCCCGCTGGTACAAGGTCCACGGGTCGTAGACGAAGCTGCCGCCCGAGTAGAGGTCCTGCCCGACGAACACCCCGTCAGAGCCAAGGCCGCCTTCGGCCAGGAACGGGTACTGCCCGGCGAGGGTTGCGGAGGTGTCCTGGTGCTTCGGGAGATGAAACCTGCCGGGCGTGCGGAGCGCCGCCGGCCCCGGTTCACCGCTGGCGGGCAGGTAGGTCGTTGCGCGACGCTCGGCCTGCTCCGCATCCCACTTGGCCTTCGCATCGTCCTTGCGCACCTGCCGGGCTTCGGTCTCGACCTGGGCGGCGGCTTTCTGGCGTGCCTTGCGGTGCCGGCGCCGCTCGCCCTGCGGGCCGACCAGGATGCTGGTGTGCAGCCGGCCCTCCTCCGGCCCGCTCACAGCGACAGGCCCTGGCCGGGCGATGTTGTGTGCGGGGCGCGAGCGAACCAGTCCGTCGCCTCCACACGTGCGGCACGGGCAGGTGCCCGTGCGACGCTACGGGCGAGGGACTGAGCGGTGTCGATGCCGAGGACCGCCGGGTCGGGCACGGCGTCGTACTCGCGCAGCAGCGAGACGTGCCCGAGGAACGGGCTGTAGGTCAGCGTGTAGACGTCTTTGGTCGCCATCCGGTCCAGTGCTCCGCGCGGCGGGTTGTCGTAGACGTAGCCGTTGGCGAGCGCGTCGCGCACGGTGTCCTCGCCGTAGTCGTACCCGGCCAGGTGCTCAATCGCAGCGTCGGTGCCTGCCGCGTGGATGAGGTCGAGCACTTTGTCGGCATGGGCGCCGTCGAGGAACGCGACGCTGATCCACCGTCGCACCGGTGTTTCGCTCGTCTCGGCGGGGTGCCAGGCGATGCGCCCCGAGTGCTGGGAGGCCGCATCCAGCCGGGCTTCGACCTGATCGAGCAGGGTACCGGCCTGGTGCAGCTCATCGGCGGCGGAGAGAGCAGCGGTTGCGCCGGCAGCCTGGCTTCCCGCGTCGTCGTAGGCGCGGGCGCGGTTGGCAGTGTGGGTCGTGGCGAGCTGATCGAGCACCTGCCGCAGTGACCGCACCCCGCCGAGCAGGTCGCCGATCACCGTGTAGGTGTCGGCCGGGTCGGTGAAGGCGCGGGAGGCGTGGGCGAGGCCTCGTAGCGCCTCATATGCCTCGGCGGCATCTTTGCGGGGGTCATCGAAGGTCGGCATGATCGGCTCCTCACAGTCGCGGGGGTTGGGCTGTCTGCCAGGTGCACGGGCTCAGACTGACCGGCACAGCGGCAGCGCTGCGGCGGCGAACGCGACCGCCTGCTGACCCACGAGCCTGCGCGTCTCGCAGGACGCTTGGATGGCGGCCTGCTCAACGGCGGCCACGGCGGCGTCGAGCTCGTCGACGGTTGGCGCGGACACGGAGATGAGGCCGGACACGCGCAGGACGCCGTGTCCGGCGGTTAGGTCGGCCTCCTGCTGGAGCACGTCATCGAGCTCGGCGGAGGCGGAGGCGTCCTCGACCTGCCCGATCTTCCTGCGTTGGGACGCGTCGGAGATGAGCTCGGTCTTCTTCCTCCGCAGGTCCCTGGCGGCCTGGTCCGCCCGGACGGGCGTGTAGTGCAAGGCCAGCGTTCGGAGGATGCCGTTGGACAGCACGAGCGGGGCGAGGAAGCCGGGGAAGACCTGCGAGCGAGGCCATTCGTTGATCCACAGCACCGCGTGGAACGCGGAGTCCGACCGTAACCTGTCCCAGGTCTCGGTGACCGCGACCGGGCCGGCGGTGGCGAGGTCACGGCCGAGCGCACCGTGACGCTCCAAGGCGGGCGCGGCGGCGGGGTCGTAGGCGGAACGCAAGATCACGGCGACCTCGCCGGGCGTGAGCCACCCGGTCGAGGTCAGCTCGGCCGCACGCAACGCGGTCGTCATGGTAGTCATCTCCTGACGGAGCACCACGGCAGCCCCTCGCATCCCGCCGCCGGAGGTTCTGATCTGCCGGGCGGCGGCTTTCATGTCCAGGGCGAGGCTGATGGTCGTCGCGTGTCGTTCCCCGGCGGGGCCAGCACGTTCGATCAGCTCGGCGTAGGTGGTCGCGGCCCAGGAACCGTCATTGGTGCCGTGGGTGCGCCACCACTCGGCAAGGCCAGAGCCGGAGTCCGGAAGGGTCCGCTCGGAGACCTGAATCCGGGCGATCCTGCCCGAACGGCAGGTAGCGGCCAGCACGCGGCCCCACCCGGAGACACGGCGCTGCTGCTCGCCCGGATCGAGGAGCACGAACGCCGGATGCGAGACGCCGAGGATCGCGGTGATCGTCTGGGCGTGCGGGTCGTGGATCATCGCCGCCCCGGTCTCGGGGTCCTCCCACTCCCGCAACGCCGCCGCATCACCGGGCAGGGCGAGGGTTCCGGCGGGGCGGGGCTTGATGATCCGGCGCCGGTAGATGAGCTGCCCGAGGTAGGTGCGGGCGACCCAGCGGGCGAGGATCGGCACCCACTCGATGATCTTCCGCCCGCCGGCGGGGATCACCGCCACGAGCGCCGCCGAACTCCAGAGGGGCGAGGTCCATGCCAGTCCCATCCCGCCGCCCGTGTAGAGGGAGGCGACGACGGCGAGGATCGCGACGCCGAGGACGACGAGCTGCGGCAAGGACAGGCCGAGCATGATCCCGCGCTTGGTGAGGCGGGAGAACTGCACCGGGGCGAGCGGGTAGTCGCTGTTGGTGTTCGTCGTCATCGGTCACTCCTTCTCGGACGGCGTGGACGACGGCGGAGGCGTCGGGTCCGACCGGCGCGGCGCCGAGGGCGGCGGAGCTTGCGGTGACGCGGATGACGGCGCGGGCCGTGCCGGAGGGTTGGCCTGCGCCGGTGGGACGCGCGGTGGCGATGTCTGCTCGGCCGCCGCGCCCGCGTGGCTCTCGGCGGTCCCGCCGACAGCGCCGCCGAGCTTTGGCCCGGCGGTCGCGGCACCCTTGACGACTGCGGCGCCCGCGACCATCGCCGCGCCGACCGGCCCCGCCGCCGCGCCTGCCCCCGCGGTGCCGGTTCCCGCGCTCGCTCCTGCACCGGCTCCGGTCGAGGATGCGGCGGCCCCGCCTCCAGCCGTGGCCGCGCTTGAGCCTGCGGCCGAGGCTGGCGCGTGGGTTGCACCGGACCCGCCCGATCTGCCGCCGGGGGCGGCTCCGCCGTCGAGCACCTTCTTGGCGCTGTCGGCGGACGGGGTGGACGGGATCGGGATGGGCCGGTTGAGCGCTGACTTGGCCTCCTGCTCGGAGCTCATCGCGTGGTACATGTCGAAGCCCACGAACGACAGGAACTTGTAAGTGATGTACGGGGCGAACGCGGCGATGAACATGAGCACGACGCCAGCGATGGGGTTGCTGATGGAGGCGAGGTCGGCTTCGATGGGTGCGGAGACCTGGCCGATGGCGACGAGGAAGATCACGACCAGCACGAGCTTGGAGAAGATCAGGGCGATCACGAACGCCGCCCATTTGGCGAACCAGCCCTTGGTCGCATCCCATGTCGCACCGGCCAGGGCGATGGGGCCGAACACGACCGCGACCAACAGCAGGGCTTTGCGGATCAGCAGAGAGAACCAGACGATCGCCGCCGCACTGATGGCGAGGCCGGCGAGGAAGATCGTGAGGATCGCGCCGACGCCGGGAGCGGCGATGTTGATGCCCGCGAGCCCTGTGGCGAGGAGAGCGATCTGGGTGCCCATCGTCTCCATCGAGTTCCCGGTGGCCTGCACGATCCCGACCGCGAGCTGGTCGGTGACCTCCAGCAGCAGCGCCGTGAGGGTGATGACGAGGAACGATCCGAGGACGCTCTTGGCGAGCCCGAGGGCGGCGCGAGAGAGGGCGGTGGGGTCGCGGTGGATGAGGCCGGTGATGAGCTGGAGGCAGAAGAAGATCAGCATCACGAAGATCGCGACGCCGAACAGCACGTTGTAGACGCCGACGTACTCGGCGCCGGTCACATCGACCAGGGTGGCCGTGTCGAACACGGTCCACACGGCCTCGAACAGCCACGCGGCCGCTCCTGCCATCGCCTGCCCGAGCCAGTCGAACGGGGCGGCGACGAGGGAGGCAGCCCCCTCGCCCATGGCGTCGCAGACGGAGGAGATGACCGGGACATCGCAGATACTCACCGCACCCACCTCCGCCGGAGGTACGCGGTTCGGGTGGTCATCAGACAGCCTGCCCGACGCCCCAGAAGAAGTTGATGAGCGTGACTGCGGCGCCGCAGATGATCGCCGCCCCGCAGCTCACGAGCACGCCTACCTTGCCGCGACTGGCGAGGTGGGGGTTGGAGCTGTTGGCACCGAAGCCCCACACGATCGCCGAGATGATGAGTGCGAGGACGCTGAGGATGAGCCCGACTGTCATGACGGCCCCGACGATGATGCGCAGTTGCTCGATCCCAGGGAGGCCGGACGAGTTGGGGTCGATGTCGATCACGATTGCTCCTTGACGGTGACGAGACGGGGTTCTCGCTCGTCTGGTGTGCGACGCTCATCCAGCGGACGCGCGCGGGCCGATCAGAGCTGGGTGCCGAGGTCGAGGAGGAAGTTCATCCAGGCGACCGCGGCGCCGGCCAGGGCGGCGGCACCGACCGACACCCATAGGCCGGTGCGGGACTTCGTGGCGGCCTGGTAGTTGCCGTGTGCGGAGCCGATCGCCCAGACGATGGCGCAGACGATGAGCATCAGGACGGCGGTGATGAGCACGAACGTCAGCAGTGCGCCGACGATGGACTGCAGCTCGGCCGCGCCGCCAACGCCGTCGAAGTCGGGGAACACGTCCATCAGGCGCCTCCGGCCGTGCAGGTGGCGAGCGCCGTGTCGCTGGCGGCGACGCCTTCGGTGCCGTGCTCGGTGAGCCAGGCGTCGGAGTCGACCGGATCGGCTCCTTGCCCGCCGGGGTGGATCTCCAGGTGCAGGTGCGGGCCCGTGGATTTGCCGGAGGAGCCGACATCGCCGATGTGCTGCCCCGCGGCGACCGTCTGCCCCTCGGTGACGTGGATGCCGGTCTCCCACATATGGGCGTAATAAGACGCGACTCGTTCCCCGTTCACGGTGTGCTCGATGATGACCAGGCCGCCATAGTTGCCGGTGTACTCGGCGTGCACGACGACCCCGTCGGCGACGGCGAGGATCGGGGTGCCGTCCGCGGCGGCGAAGTCGGACCCTGCATGGAACGCCCGTTCCCCGGTCATCGGGTCCACACGCCACCCGAACCCGCTGGTCCGCACCCAGGCCCCCTCCGGCAGCGGGAACACCAGCTGGGTGGTCTCCGGCACCACCGGCGCCTCACCCGACCCGTTCCCGGTACCTGTGGGGCGGGTGAGGGCGGTGAGGATCGCCTCGGCGATGGGCTGGTAGTTCTGATACCGGTCCGGGTACGCCGACACCTCGACCGCCTGCACCGCCTCACCCGGGTCCAGGCCCTCCCAGCCGGGGATGTCTAGCAGACCCCGAGGGGACGGGTAGTTCGGGCCGGACGGGCCGCCGTAGAACGCGCGGGCCTGATACTGCGGGGCCATGAGCTCAGCCACGGTGCCCCACCCAGATGCGGGCCGCATCTGGAACAGACCCAGCGAGTCGTGGTCGGACCCGTCACCGTCGTTGGGGTAGTCCGCCGACTCGGGATACGCGCCGGTGTTGGCGAGCATCCGCAGGCCAGATTCGGTGAGCGCGGCCATCAACGCGATCACCACACCCGTCCTGCCGACCCCGGGAGTCTGGCCGCCGGTGATGATGATCGTGGCGGCGTGAGTGAGCTGGGTGCGGTTCAGCGTCACCGTGGCCCCGTCCCGCGTGGTGGTGGTCAGCGAGTCGGGGATCGGGCCGACCAGCAGGGAGCCGGGCGGGCAGGTCGCGGTCGCGGCAGGGTTCAGGAGGGTGGCGACGCCGAGGAGCACCGTCGAGGGCGCGAAGAACAGCACCGCGACGAGCAGGACACCCAGTTTCCGCATCACAACGACACCGGTTCTCAGCGGAGGGGGTGGTCGAGCTCGGACAGCCGCAGCAGCTCACACAGCCCCGCCCCGCTGCGTCCCGAGTTCGGGGGCGTGCAGGTCATGAACACCGTGAAGGCCACCGGTCGGGATGCTTCGGCCGGGGTGGTGTCCCAGATGCCGTCGCGGTGCCGGGTGCCGGTGATCGTGTACGCGGCCGCCCCGTCGGGGATCTGCCCGGGCGCGGCCTGCGCGATCGCGGTCTCCCACGCGTCGGGAACGAACACATCGTCGATGGTCAGCCGCTGGCGGGTCTGGTATTGCCGCAACTGCATCCACGCCTCCGCGGTGGGGAGGTAGGCGCGGACGTCGGCGACCAGTGCATCCGCCTCGGAGTCGTGGGCGACATCCGCGAGCACCTGAGCGTAGTCGGCGGGACCATACCCGGACGCGGTGTCCCAGGTGAACAGCGCCGTGGCCACGTTGCGGGCGAACGCCTCCGGGCCACCGAGCGGTGACACCGCCTCAGGCGCCGGAGTCTCCGGCCGCCCCGGGTTTGCGGTCACGGACGGGGACGGCCGGTCGACGGTCTCGGGTTCGGGTGTGGCCGGGCCGCGGAGGAGTCCGTAGACTCCGACGCCGACGAGGATCAGCAGGGCAAGGCCTCCGGCGGTTGCGGCGATCAGCAGACGGCGGCGGCGACGATCGGCAGCAGGGTCCATGCGCGAATCTCCCTTCCAGGCGAGCGACAGGGGGTCGTGTCGCTGGGTAGGTGCACCTGCACAGCCACTGGTTCAGGCGCTCTGTTCGCCCCGGGCCTGCCGGGCCGTGCGTGCGGCGTCGGCGAACGCGATGGTGCCGGAGAGGGTCTGCTCGAACCGGTCCCATTGCTCATCGGTGAGCGCCGGGCCGACCAGGGCAGGGTCGTAGTGGGTCCACCAGGAGACCATGTCGTCCCAGGTCGCCGTGAACACGCTCAGCGGGAAAGGCACCGGTTCACCCGTCTCCACCGCCGTCAGCACCGGCCGACGGCCCTTGCGGCCGGTGGCTTTCGCGGCCTTCACGCGGGCGAGCGCCGCCTTTGCCAGCGCGTCCAGCTCCGCGGCCTTCGCTGCGCGCTCGGAGTCCCGTACGGCCGCAGCCTCGGCCCGAGCGCGTTCGCGTAGCTCGGCGGGCTGGGTTTGGTCGGTGGCGAGGTGGTCGAGTTCGGCGAGGGATAGTTCCGCGTTCACCCGCAGATGCGAAGGATGGACGCTCCCGCCTGCGCGAAGGCGTGCGATCTCCTCGGCGGCCTGACGGCGCACCGCGTCGGGCTGGGACTCGTCGGCGGCGAGGTCTTCGATCCGGCCGATGCGTTCCAGCGACTTGTGAGAATCCCGCCCGGTCACCATCTTCGCCGCCTGCACGCGCGCCTCACCGGAGGGCGTGTCCCACGGTCCCGGCAATTTGCCGGGACCGTCTTCTCCCGCGTCGTCGGCGGGCCGGAACCGGGTGGCTTCCTGGCGACGAGCGGCATCCTCGGCCAGCAGGGCTTTGAGCTCCCGGTAGAGGCCGGCGGCCTCCAGCTGGGTGAGGGGTTTGTGGAGGAGGTTGTCGTCCTGCTCCGCCAGCAACTGCCCGAGGCGGTCCGAGACCCCGGACCGCACCCACACGTTCACGGTCTTCCAGGCGAGCTGCTTGATCGCAGCCAACCGTCGAGCGCCGCAGATCAGATGCCCTTCAAGGGTGATCGTGATGGGCTGCAGGAGGCCGCCCCGGCGGATCGACTCGACCAGTGGGGCGAGGTCCCCGAGTTCGTGGCGGTGCCGAGCCCCGACGACGATCGACTCGACGGTGCGTTCCAGCTCGATATGTCCGGCAGGTGTGCTCATGGCTCCTCCGGTCCCGGATCGATCCCTGGGGCTGCGAGACCCGTAGCCAGCACGAGGTCGTCGTCCAGGAGCAGGGCCCGCAGCGGTTCGCCGATCAGCAGTCGCAGCAGCACCCCACGGCCCGCGTTCGTGTGCGCGAGGGCAGAGTCGGGCACACCGAGTACGACCCGCAGCAGACCGGTCCAGGACGTGGCGGGGAGGTCGAGGAGGGCGCGGGCCTGGCGGTCCCGCCGCAGCGCCTCGAACGCCGAGGAGCGAGAAGGTGCCTGCGCGAGCCGGGCTGTGATGTACTCCACCGCGGCGCGTGCCGTGTCCGGCCGCCAGCCGAGCAGGCAGAGCAACGCGATCGTGTCCTCCACCGCCGAGCCCACATCTACCACCGTTACGGCTTCATCCGGTGGTTCCTCGTCGGTGTCGGTGAACGGGTCGACGTGGAACGCAGGGTGGTAGTCGGACAGCGGGTTCTCCCGGTCGCTGAACCGCTCCGCATCGTGGAACACCGAATAGCGGGGTCGACGGGCCCGCTGGACGGAGCAGAGCAGCCCGTTGCCGCGCTCCTCACCGACGCAGGTCACCTTCACCGCCCGCGTCACCACCGCCCACGGATCATCCGCCCGTCGCGTGGCAGCGCCGCGCATTGCCTCGAACGCTGCCGACGCCGCCTCCCACGGGTCCAAACCGTGCTTCTTCGCCAACGCCCCGTATCTCTGCGCCGCGTGCCGCATCAGCGCGGCAGCTTCCGGGTCGGTGCGCCACGCGTCGCGGCCCGCGTCGTGCAGGCGGTTCAGCAGGGCACGCAGCGCCTCAGAGTCTTCGAAACGATCCCGCGCCGTACGGGCTGTTGTTGGTCGCATTCCGGCACCTCCTGAACAGGAGGTGCGCACACGGCCGCAGGCAGGCCCGGTCCGCGTTCTCCTGTCGGGGGCGTACATGAGTCACCCCAACCCGATCCCGGAACGAGACGTCCACGAGAACCGCGCTCCGGCTCCTCGACCGAACGCCGACACCGGCGGCAACCGGCGCGCCCGGTCGCTGAAGCCCGCGGCGGCCTGGCGCACACCACGCCCGGTCGCTAGGGTCGCCCCCACCGGCAGCCGCCGGGCGCGGCGGGCAAGCTCCGCCTGAAAGTCCAGCCCGAGCCCCGCGATCCGCCCCGACCGTGATGTCAGCAGCTCGCTCGGACGTACCCAGTCCACCCCAGAAGGGCGCCGCGCCGCCGTCCGTGCGACGCCGGTCAGAGACGGGTCCCTGTGCCGGGCAAGCTCCGACACCTCGGAGGCTTCTGCAGCTTCGCTACGCGGCAGGTAGATGGCGGAGGTGCGGGGCGCGGACGATGGGGTGACGGTGTGCTTGCTCATGGGGTCAGGTCCTTCGGGTTCTCCTGCACATCAGGTACGGTCGGCGTCGCTGCGAACCAGCGGCCGACCGTCGACGGTGCGACCTTCAGATGACGGGCGATCGCCTTGTTCGACCAGCCCTCCTCTCGCAGTCGCGCCGCCGTCCGCCGCCGCCCCACCGGCTCCGAGGCGCCCCGGTCCGGGACGTCCGCCACCGCCTCGGGCTCCGAGGCGGAATCGGCAGGTCGGGAGCGGACCAGCACGACCGTCAGGTGCGTGGACGCCAGCAGCACCAGCGGCGGCACGGCGGCGACGGACGCAGCCAGCACGGCGGGCACATCCGCGTCGGCGGCGACGATCGCGTGCAGGGCGTTCGCGGCGACTGAGATCAGCGCACCACCAGCCAGCAGCGACCACGGATACCAGGCCGTGCGTCGGCCCGCGAGGGCCACGACTGCGACGGTGGCCACGACGATCAGCCCGTCAACGATCATCGGCCACGCCCACGCCTGCCCTGCAGCGACCCCAGAACGACGGGCGAGATCGGCCAGAGCGGTGAACGAGAGCCAGAACGCGCCCGCGGCGATCAGCACCGTCCCCGCGACCGCGACAACCACCGCCCCCCGCTGACCCCATGACCGTGTCTCGTCGATCATGAGAGCACCCCGCCTCTGACCGGTGCCGCTCTGCGCTGCGCATCGTTGCGCGGTGCGACGGCGATGCCAGTCCGAGGGGAGGTGGCGCCGACGGTGCGGTAGGCGGAACGGATCGTGGTGAACACCTCGCTGGGTGGCAACCCGGCGTGCTCCGCCGCTGGCCCCAGCATGTCCAGCGCCGACACAAGTGGGGCGCCGGTCTCTGCGAGACGGCACGCGGCCCAGAACAGCCCACGGTTACGTTCGCCCTCCCGGAGCGCAGCGACCCACACGGTTAGCCGGCGCGCATCCTGGGCCCGTGACCCACCATCCGGCCGGAACGGGTGTTCGGGGCGTGGGGTGAGGAAATCTCGCAACGCCAACGCGTCTATCGGCCCGGGGGTGGACTGTGGTCCGCTGATCAGCTCGTACGTGCCCAGGAGATGCTCCGCCACCGGGATCGTCGAGGGAGGCACGATGACGTAACCGCCAGTCCCACGGAAGTCCAGATGCGCGCGGGCCACCTGCCACGACCGCTGAGGCCGTCCCGGCTCGTCCGGGTAGTAGGCGTGCATCCCGCCTGACGGCGTGCGTACCAGCGCCGACCATCCGCCCGCGAGCCCCGCCTTCTGGGCGCGGTCGAAGGCGGCAAATCCTGACGAGGTGGTCCTCCGGTCCACGTCCACCACCTCCACGCCCGACGCCGCGCCGGTTGGCACACCGATGTTTGCGGCAGGCCACCGCCGCCACCATGAGGCGACCTGCCGCGCCGCCGCAGTCGCCTCATGGAAACCGTGTTCGACCAGCGGGCGCTTGCCACCCGGTACGCATGGGAACACCGGCACCCCGCCCGTAGCGATCCGCGCTGCGGCGTCCGGCAGCGGCATCCCCGCAACAGCGGCGAACAGACGCGCGGGGTCCATCACAGACTCCTCGCCGCGCCACCCACCTCTGAACGGCGTTGCCCGAACGGTGCCGACGGTATCCGCTCGGCATGAGGTCGTGTCTTCACGCGGGTCAGACCAGGCGGGAGCCCGTCGCCGAGCTGAACCGTGTTGAGTGCGTCGAGAACCACACCCGCTGTCTTCCGCACCCGTTCGCCGGTGGCGTGCACCACCTCGGCGGGGTTCTTGTCCGCGACCGTCCCCGCCCATCCTGCGACGTAAGGAATCGTGTATGAACCGGTGTCGATGCCATGCGCGGCGCCGATCATCAACGCGACCGACTCCGCCTCGACCTCGCCGATCCCACGGTGCCCCGCCCAATCCGGGTTGCCGGGGCCGTGGAGGCGGACATGGGCGAGTTCGTGCGCGAGCGTCTTCACCTGCGCGGCCGCAGCCATGTTCGACCGCACAGCGACAGTACGTGCCCCGTAGTCGGTCAGGCCGTTCGCGCCGCCGATCATTCCCTCGTGCTCGACCCTCAGCACCCGGTACCCATCCGCCTCAACCAGCGCCGCCAGTCCCGCCCATAGCCCCGTCGGCGCGTCGCCTTCCAGCAGCCGCGGCACGGGCCGCTCGGGAATCGGATCGCCCGAGGTCTGCGAGACATCCCATACATGGGCCGTTCGCGCGGCGACCATCCGCGAGCGGACCGCCTCGCCGGGGCGGGGCTTCTCGAACCTGCTGAGTCGCCGCCAGGACTCTGGATCGTGCGGCGTCAAGGACGCGAACTGACCCGTCACCGGCGCGAAGATCATGTAGCCCGGCTGTCCCTTCGACACCTGACGGCCAAGCGACTGCCACTGCCTGTACCCGGCGACATACGTCGGCTCGGGCTCGGTCACGAGCCCACTCTCGAAGGTGCCACGGTGCTGAGCCCAGATCAGCAGCGTGTTCCTGAACGACCTCGATCGAAAGCGAGCGGCGAACCCCATCGCTTGCCGCCAGTCATCCCCGGAGACCAGCTGCTCAACAGCTGTCGCGAGGCGCGCGTGGATCTCATCAAGTTTCACCTCTTGGGTCGATCTGTCTTGCTCCGAGGCCATGGCTGCTCCTTTCGCGTACCTCGCCCGAGCCAGGCGAGGTATCGATGAGCAGGTACGCCAGGGAGTTCCCGCAGAGCGCGCCAATCCCCGGGGGTCTTCCAGGTGCCGAGAGGTCGTCCCTTCAGTGCCGTCAAGCGGTGTTACGACAGCGGCGACGTGTGTCGCTATGCGTCGCCGCGGCTCTGGTCGCGACGTGGCGGTGAGGCCGGTCGCGACACGGTAGTTGCGGGCGAGCTTGTCAGAGCACATCGCGATGCCCCGCCACTGCTTGAGCCAGTTGAAGCAGCGTTCGGCGAAGTTGCGGGCCCTTGTCGCGCTCCGTCTGCTGGTCGCCGAAGCCGATCGAGTGTCCTGGCTTCTTGCGTCGGTGCGTGATCTGGTTGTACCGCCCGTGGGGGAGCGTTCGCGCTGATCGCGGGATGCGCGTGCGGTATCTAGTCACCCCACTGCGCGCCGATCTACAGAGTTCGGATGAAGAGACCCCGAAGCCGCACAGCTTCGGGGTCTCTTCATCGCTGTCGGGAACGATGTGGAGTCACGCGCAGGTCCACCCTGACGCTGTCCCGTACCCGTAGTAGGTAAGGTCCAGGTACGCGCACACTGTGTCGCTGGGGTCGTTGAGCTGAATGACCCGCGTCCACACGACCGAGGCGTTTGTCTCGTCTGCACCGGCCGAGTTCTGCCATCCGACCTGTGAGTGGATGCTCAGCGCGACTGTTTGAGCTGAACCGACTGCGCTCTGGAATCGCGCGTAGTTTCCCGGGCAGCCGTTTGAGTACTTGATTTGAAGCAGTCCGACGTATACGCCAGAGTTGCTGTAGACATTGACCTCTTTGACCAGGTCGTTTCCGCTGCAGCTTGCCGGGTCGGCGTACCCTCCCCAGTCCGACGCTGAGGCTGCCGCAGCCGGACCTAGCGTGGCGGTGATCGCGAGGAGGACTCCCGCCAGGATCGCGAATATTCGATGCCGAGTATTGTGCGAGCGGGTGCGGTCAACTCGGAAATGAACTGTGCTCATTGCGTACTCCCTCATGGTCTTTCGTCCTGGACGTGGTGGGTTAGCCCTGAGGCCCTGACGGTGCGTACGCGTCGATGAACGTCTGGATGCCGCGTGCGTATCGATCGACATCGGCCTTGATCTGCGACAGCTTGGGGGCGTTGTTGTCGATGAGCACTACTTGGCTGTCCCATTGGGTCTTGTAGAAGATCTCGTCGTACCGGCTGGACGCCGCGCACTCCGCGTCCTGGGTCGCGAGCTTGATCTCGTCCGGTGTCGCTCCCGCCGCACGTTGAGCTTCGCTCCCGTCGAGACCGAAGGTCGCTTTCATCTGGTCTGTCGGCATCATCTCGGGTGTCGCAGGGGCATCGATCCCCGCTTCCTGGAGGCAGGAGTTCCACCTTTTGGCAGCGTCTGACAGGGCGGGACTCGAGAGCGCGATCTGCTTGGATTCGGCGATCAATCCATACACGTACATCTGGTCGTCCATGTTCGGCATGGGGTTCTCCGCTCGGACTGCATCGAGGCACGTGTCGAACACGGCGTTGAACGCGTCGTCGGCATTGAAGCTGTTCACGTACACGCCGAACTCGTCCCAGGCCTGGATGCTCGGTGACGTGGTGATCGGTCGGTGGTATCCCGATCGCGCAGCAAGCTCGGCGTTGAACAGAGTGCGACCTGCATCATTCATCCACTCGAATCGTTCCTCGGTGAGGTCCTGCCACGGGACGGGCCAGGCGTATCCGGCCTCTTCCAGGCATGGCTGTACCGCGAGTTGCTCGCCATAGGCAACTGCGTGGGGATCCGCGATCAAGTAGCTGTCCAATGGTAGAGCCCACCGGGACTGGTCCTGCTCGACATCGATCTCCACCGTCGCAACGTCGCCCGAAGTTGTCGTGGTCGCCGCAGCGGCTGTCGCAGCGGCAGACGCCACGACAGCGGAGATCAGTAGCAGCCCGGCAATGGAGCCCGCGACTGTGGCTTGGGTTCTTGAAGTTCTCATCGTCCTTGTCCCGTCTTTCACCGTGCGTCAGCAGACACCGTCGAGGCAGCTCTCGTAGTAGCCGGATTCGAGGTTGTCGTTGTAGGGCCAGCCGAAGTTGACCGCGACATCGATATACGCTCTTGCCCAATCTCCGGTCCGGTACGTTCCCGTGAAGAAGTAGGTCCACTCATAGTTGCCGTCGTTGTACGCAGACGACACGGTGTTGGCAAGCGACGTGATCGTGCTCGGATAGGTGTACGCGGAAAAGTCCGGAATGTAGTAGAAGTAGTTCCGATACCGGCCGGCGTACCCCAGCGTCTCCCAGTTCGCGTCCCGCCACAGACAGGTCGAGCCGTTCGGGCAGATCGCCTCCGCCTCCCCAGGCGTTTGAGCGTCCGCGCGAAGGGGGACCAGAATCGACAGTGCGACTGCTGCGCACGCGAGGATCGAGACGCGCAAGCGCGACCTCGAACGAGACGAGGGGATCAGATCGCTCGCTGACTCAGTGACCGCTTCCATCTTGACCTCCAACTGCTCACGAGATGACCGTTCAACTGCTCACGAGATGATCGTTCGAGGGATACGTTTGGTGGGAAGCGGATACCTTACAGGGAGTCCGACGGCCGCCCTGAGTGTCCGCGGTCATGTGTGGTGTCAGCGCTGCCGCGCGTCTTGTAAGGAGATCTCCGCCGTGCGGTGGAGTTGAGGCCGAGACCGTGCTCGTACCCTGGGGCGTATGGACGACATCTGGGGCTGGGGCGCGATTGTTGTCGTGCTGCTCGTCCCGATCGTCTTCGGAGCGGTGGGGATCGCTGCTCGCCGACGGCACCGTGCGGGTGACACGACGGCTCCTTCATCCGCTGGTCTCCTCGGCTTCGATGAGCTCTTTCACCCTTCTGCTCACAACGCTCGAGTCACCTGGGAGGCCGAGCAGCAGATCCCGGCCCCGGCTCCGACACCTGGTAAGGGGCCCGGCGTCATCGACGGTAGCGGCCGGATCGTGATCGAGGTCTCGGAGTGAGCGCGTCATGCTGAGAATCCGGCAACGGGTCGACGCTGACATATCGACGGTCGTCGGGTGGATCGCAGATGCGGATGCGCTGAACATGTTCACCGGGCCCAGGCTGGTGTGGCCATTGACGATTGATCAGCTGGCGGCCATGACCGCTACGGATGCCGTCAGTGCGTGGGTGATGATCGACGACAGGGCGGACGTGATCGGACACTTTGACCTTGCTCTGGACGAGGGCACGGCCCGAATCGGCAGGGTGATCGTCGATCCGTCCAGGCGGGGTCGCGGCTACGGTAGCGCGCTTGTCCGCCTGGCGATCGAGGAGGCTCGGGCGCTTGGCGCACGAGCTCTGACGCTGAATGTCGTTGCGGACAATGCGCCGGCTATCGCAACATACGAACGGGCCGGCTTCCAGCAGTTGCCGATGAGCGACCGGCCAGACGTCCGAACGATGGCTCTCACGCTCTGACTCCCGACTCGCCCTACGGAATCGGGCGTTGACCGGTCTGCGAAGCTCGCTGCGCCGTAGCGTCGTCCCCGTGTTGACCGCCGACGGTGTGATCCCTCCGCTGCCGAGACGCATCCCGGTCGCGGGGGTAACTGACCGCTCGCTGTTCCGCCGCGCCAAACGCGATGCAGGGGCACGCCCCGTAGCTGCCTGTGCTCGGTGCTCTGCTCGTCCACCGGTGCAATATCCGTAGCGGACATCATCCGGCGAGGCGATCTAGACTCCCTTGGATGAGGAGGAGAGGACTGGCAGTCATTGCGTGCGTCGCGGGGATCGCTTCGCTTTCGGTGGCGTGCACGGCATCCCCGCCAGCATCGGAGCTTCTGACCGCGGGGCCGAGCCCGTCGGCCACCTCAGCGCCGTCTCCCACGACCGTGCCCACGATGGATCCTGGGTCGGTGGCTGATCCCGGCCCGTGCGAAGGAGCTGTTCCCGCATACCCCCTTGCGGACCAGACCGAGGTCGAACAACTCGGTGGGGCGTCCCTGGCGGTCCCCGTGGACCGAGGCCCGATGCCCCACGCGGCAGGCGAAGCGATCTTGGACGATCAAGGTGTCCCGGTTGCCTACAGGGTCGCACCCAACGACGTCATCTCGACGATCGGCGCCCGGTTCTGCGTCGGCGAACAGTGGCTCCACTGGGTCAACTACGTCCGCCGTGACGGCGATGCGCTCTACGCCGGAGACGTACTCAATCTCGACGCGCACACGATCCTCAGCGTCGGGGACCAGAACGGCGTCGTTCACGACAATGCGCTACCCGAAGGTTTCGTCATCCCACCGCAGCGCTAGGGAACGCTGATACCCCGCACTCAGGAGCGTTGACCGGTTCTGAGTGCGGGGTATCGGTGTCCTAGAGGTCGCGAGCTTGATGCGTAGTGGCAGCGCCTGGATTGCGTTCGAGTCCGGCTGAGACGGGCGTTACGTGGTGAGGTACACCCTCTTGCCTGTGAGTTCTTGCCCCCACGTGATGGTGGAGTACTTCGGGCTGTACGCCTCAGCGCAGACGGTGGAGCCGGAGTACAGCCAGCACGGCCTCGCGTAGTAGCCACTGGTGTAGAAGCTTCCGCGGTTCGGCCACGTTCCGGTCGCGCCGCTCCCATCGAACCCGTACCAGATGTGGGGTGACAGCCAGCCGTGCCAGCATGCGTGCCCCGTGTTGCAGATGCTGTAGACGCTGTTCGGTTGAATCAGCACCGGCGTTAATTCGACACTCTCGAAGGCGCCGGTCGCCGGATCGATGGTGATCGTCACCGGGTCATCGGATTCGAGCAGGGCGATCTCGTCGCTGCTGAGTTCGGAGAACTCTGCAGGCGTGTCCCCTTCGTCGTCTGCGTATGCCGGCGCGCTACCGAAGACGGCACCAACGAGCGCGAGCAATCCGATCGTCGCTCCCGCCAGTCGGGTATGTCTCGTGGTCGTCATAGCTCTCCCTTTCTTTCCGGTTCGCCCCGTCGCGGCCTGGACTGCGGGGCGGTGACCAATAGTCGCGCTGGTCGCTGTCGCGCTGAGGTGCAGCGCGTTGCTCAGTAGTGTTTGCGAAGTCGGGGAATCCTTACTTCTGGTCTGAATCCGGTCGCGCGGCCCTCGACATGTGATCTACTATCGTTATTCGATATATCGTTTTGCGATAGTTGGAGGGCAACATGCCGATCGCTTTTCGCTGGGCCGTGCGGGTCTTGCTGGTCCTGCTGTTTCTCTTCTCGTTGCTGGTCGAGGGGTATTTCGTGCCGCGCCTAGGGCTTGATGTCGTTCACGTCTTCCCCGAAGCGTGGGATCTGTTCGTTCCGGCGCTGGTGTGGTCGATCCTGTTCATCGGCTGCGGGCAGGCGATTCTGGTAGTCGTCTGGCGTTTGGTATCTCTGGTCGCGCGGGAGCGGATCTTCTCGTCGGCCGCCGTGCCGTGGGTTCGTGCGTTGATCGTGGTCGCTGTCATCGCGCTCGTGCTGCTGGTCGCAGCCTTTGTCGCACTCAGCGTGAGGGAGTACACACCGCCGCTGGCGATGTATGGCTTGATCGGACTGTTCTTGCTGTGCTTGACGTTCGCGCTGGTCGTGTGGACGATGCTCGGGCTGTTGCGACGGTCGACCCGTTTCCACGACGAGTTGGAGGAAGTGATCTAGTGCCGATCGACGTTCATCTCGATGAGCAGCTCAGGAGGTCCGAGCTCACGGTCGCCGAGCTCGCCGCGGCGATCGGCATCACACCCGCCAACGTGTTCGTCCTCAAGAACGGCCGCGCCAAGGCGGTGCGCTTCACCACGCTCGCCGCGATTTGCGAGGTGCTCGCATGCCAACCCGCAGACATACTGACGTATCGTGCCGACGACGACGGGACAGCCTCGCCCGGGGTTCTCAGCGAATAGTCAGGCGCGTGGGCACGGGGCGGCGTCTCACACCAATGGAGAGACCCGACCCGCGCGCCGCAAGACGACCAGACCTGCGTGATTCTCACAGGATCTGCGGGTTGATGCGCGTCGTCCAGATGTACATGATCGTCTGCGGGTCATCGAATCCGAGTGAGTCCGTGGCATACGAAACGACGTCAGGCCCCGATGACCAGTAGGAGCCGTTGCTGCTCGCAGAGGAACACCTCTTGTCAGCGATTCCGACGCCGGAGCGCTGGAATTGGATGCATACCTGGATGATTCGCTGACCGCTATAGACATTCGCAGCAGCCTTCGCGTGTCCCTCGTACCACACCCACGCGGTCTCGGTCGAATACGCATAGCTCGAGCCCCAGTACACCATCGGCGTAACCATTCCCGGTGGTGGCGTCGATGGCCATTCGACACCGACAGTCCCACCGGAGCCCGGCTCGGGGAGCACGACCCACTCCTCGGTGACCTCGACGCCGTCCTCCGGCCCGAATGTACGGCCATCGATGAAGACCGTGCCGGAGTCGTCCTGGTTGTTGTCGGTTCCGGTACCGGTGTCACCGTTCGCAAAAGCCGGCGCGCCGCCCAGAAGAGTACCCGCGAGTGCGAGCAGTCCGATCGTCGTCTTCACCAGTCGGGCTTGTCTCATAGTCCTCATGGGTCTCCCTCTCTGCCCTGGTTCGCTCCGCCATTGCACAGGGTTCGGCACGATCATCGGCAGCAGTATCGCCGTGCTCGCGGGCCCCGATCTGACGCGTGTGCTGAGTAGTGTTTGCGGGAGCAGGGAATCCTTACGTGCGGCGCGGCGGACGACTGCTGGGGGTGGGCCGCGGTCGCATTCGGGGTCTTCGAGAGCCGGTGTAAGGATTCGACGTTCTCGCCAAACAAGTCATGTGAGTGTGATTGGTCATGAACGCGGGGGAGTAGACGTGGAGCCGGACCCGGAGGACTTCACGACTCTCTACAAACGTAGCTACCGGACGATCCTGCGTTACATCTACCAGCGCGTGAACGACCATGCGCTTGCTGAAGACCTTACTGCGGAGACCTACGCCCGGGCCCTGGAGAAACAAAAAAATGGAGTGACCATTACGGTCGGATGGCTAATTCGCGCGGCTCGCAACCTGATCGGAAACGAGTACCAGCGACGCGACCGTGCCCAGGCTCGCATGCAGCGGATTGTGATCGAAGAACTCACCGCAGCGGCGCGGAACGAGAACGAGGACGACTTGGAGGTGAGAGCGGCGATGGCCCGGCTGCGCCCTGCTGACGCGCTGGTGCTGCAACTCACCTACTGGGACGGCCTGTCAGCATCTGAGGCGGCGACGTTCCTGGATTGCTCCACGGGGGCAGTATGGGTGCGACTCACTCGCGCCCGGGCAAAGATCCGTTCGATGCTCATGGAGGAGTCCCACATGAGCATCTCGCCGAGGTTGGTTGAGGGTGGTGATTTGGATGGATGATCTGAGTCGGCGCCTTCGCAAGGCCAATCCTCATGAGGGACAGCCCCTGCCCGAGCACGCGGTGAAAACGTTGGATGACTTGCTCACCGGACGCCGCACGCCTCAATGGGATCGATCAGCGCGGTCAGTCTCGCCGCGTCGTGTATGGCGGCCACTGGTGCTCGCCGGATCAGGCTTCGCGGCAGCCGTGACCGTCGTCGCCGTGATCGCGCTCGTGATCTTGCGGCCGGTGCCCGCCGTCGCGATCACGCCGGACCGGTTGCCGCTCGAACCGACTTCCTGGACTGTGGAGACACTGCTGGAGGAATCGATGACCGGTGTCCCAGCTCCTGAGGTTGCCGAGTCCCGCCGCGGTGCGGAGTGGGAAGGCTGGTTCGTGCAGCTCGACCTGGACAGCCCCACCGCGACATTCATACAGCCGCAGCGGACGCAGATCGAGTGGAACGACGATCTCTCTGGCACGAGTCGGGTCATCGCCGGAGTCCCCATGTCCGCCGACGGCTCCCCGATTGAACCGGTACCAGCGTCCGCGGAGGCGACAGGCACGATCCTCTACGAGGACAGTTGGGCGCCTGGCGAGCTCGTCACGCCGTTCCCCACCGCGCCACCTGATGACGTCGACGGCATGCGCGCCTACCTCCAAGCCTTCCTGAGGGAACAAGGCGGGACTGACGCTGACGCGCCGTCGGCGGGCGACTACGTCCTCGCGGTCACCTCCCTGATGCAAGTGTGGACGCTCAGCGAAGCGGCACAGCGCGCCGCGATCACAGTTGTCCTCGACGCGGCCGGTGTCACAGTGGCGGGGGAGACGACCGACCGGGCCGGTCGGTCCGGGGTAGTGCTGAACACCGAGCCCACCGACCTTCAGCCCGACTACCGCACCCGACTCATCATTGACCCTGCCTCCTGGCGAATCCTCGCGGCAGAGACCAACACGATCGACGGACTCCCGGACTTCGGGATTCCCGCCGGCGCCGTGACTGACTACACGATATGGAGATGAAATGACCGGTACCCGTTCTCGTCGACTCGCCGTTCTTGCCGCTGTAGGTGCTCTTGCCCTGGCTCTGTTCACGCCTGGTGTCGCGGCGTACGCGGACGATACCAGCGAGCTCCAAGCCCGCGTTGACGCCGTGCTCGCGGAGTTCCCCGGTGGATCCCAGACAGCACCCAACGAGGTCACCTGGGAGGACGGGGCGGTGATACTCACTCTTGCGGCCGACGAGGGTCTGATCACCACGATGGCGGTCGGGTCCTGCGCAACCGGCTACTACTGCGCCTACTCCGGGTACAATCTCTCGGGAAGCAAGCTCAGCTTCTCCGCCTGCAACACGACACAGTCAACGGGCGCTCTCAGCGTCGTCCGATCGCTCGCGAACGCACGCAGCAGCGGCTACGTGCAGGGCAAGAACTCCAGCGGCACCGTCCTCGCCACGGTCAGCGCCGGTGGCTCCCTCGCCTACGCTTCCACCAGCATCACGAAACTGACCTGCGTGAGCTGACGAACCCTCAGCGACACGTCTGCAGGCAACCAGCAGGTGGTGTACGCCTCATTGGGGGAGGGGGCGCGGCAGGTGCCTTACGGCGCGAAGGTCGCGCCTCCTGGCGCGAGCAGCAAGAACCATCCGATGGCCACGACGACCGCGCACCCCGCGGGCACAAGGCCGGCAAGAGCGAGAAAGAACTTCCGACGCTCCGGCTGTCGCCGCGCCTGTATTAGTGCCAGCACGAACGCAACGATGATCAGCGCAGCCGCCACCACCCAGAGGAAGCACGCGATGCCGTAGCCGATACCTGCCTCGGTCGAGTCGTAGCTTGTTGTCTCACGCAGCTCTCCGTTGTACCACGCGAGCCCCGTCATGCCGAGTGAGAGAATCCCGGCGAGGCCCGCAAGACAAGCGAGAACGCCGCTTGCGATAACGCCCGCTGTTCCTGGCGACCCCCCCTCATTTGACGAATCGTTCAGGTCATTGGAGCGACTCATCTCGTTTGGGGACTCGGACGAAGTGGTTCGAGCGGACGACCATGCCCGGGGCCTCGTCGTCATCAGCGCAGTTCTCCGGGGAAAACATGAGTGAGCAGGGTGAGGAGGGAGCTGGAGGGCTCTCCGTCCAGCGGGCATCTTGTCGTTGAGTGCTAGGCCGTGTTGATCAAGTCTGATTTGATCCAGATCAGCGTGGCGGCGAGGCTGACGGCGGCGCGGTAGCTGCGGGCGGTCTTGTCAGAGCGCATCGCGATGCCGCGCCACTGCTTGAGCTTGTTGAAGCAGCGTTCGACGATGTTGCGACCCTTGTAGCGTTCCTGCTGCTGGTCGCCGAAGTCGATTGGTCGGCCAGGCTTCTTCCGCCGGTGCGCGATCTGGTCGTCACGCTCCGGGATCGTCGCCGCGATCCCGCGGTCACGGAGCCAGGCACGGTTTGCCTTCGACGGGTAGCCCTTGTCGGCGAGCACCCGATCGGGACGGGTGCGGGGGCGGCCCTTCCCATCGCGGGGGACGCGGATGTCCTCAAGGACGGCGGTCATCATCGTGGTGTCGTTGATGTTCCCGCCGGTGATCATCATCCCCAGCGGCCGGCCGCGACCGTCGCAGACCAAGTGCAGCTTGGTCGTGAGCCCGCCACGGGAGCGACCGATCCCGTGATCAGGCGGCTCGAACCACGGATTCTTGTGATTCGGAAGAGCCCCCTGTGTCCCGATTCAGGGTCGCGCCGTGCTGATGAACACGCGCGATCGTCGAGTCGATCGAGACGACCCAATCGATCTTCCCTGCGGCGTCGGCCTGCTTCTGCACCTCAGCGAGCAGCTTCTCCCAAGTGCCGTCCTCGGCCCACCGGCTGAACCGCTTGTAGATCGAGTTCCACTTCCCGAACCGCTCCGGCACGTCACGCCACGGCGCACCCGTGCGATACTTCCACGCCATCCCCTCGATAGCCAGCCGATGATCGGTCCACGGCCTCGACCGACCCGACACCGTCGGCATCAACGGCTCCATCACGGACCACACCTCGTCAGAGATCTCCTGTCGCGTCACCGTTCAAGACTGTCCCAGCGGGGAGCGAAAGCTCTTGATCAACACGGCCTAGGCGCAACTCCGCCGAACCCTCGTGTCTCATCGATGCAGGCTAGGCGTAGAGGAAGAGCAAGAGCACCGTGAGCCCGATTGACGACGCGGCAATCGTCGCCCCAGCGCCCAGCCAGAGCCCGGATTGCCGGTTGTGTCGCCTCGATGCTCCGTACGACATGAGGATTGCGAATCCTACGAGGTGCACCGCAACCAGCGGTACGACACCAAAGAAGAGTGCGGTGCCCGTCATAGTTGTCCCCGAGGCGAGGGCCTTGGGCTGTTCGGTGGTCTCCTCTAAACCGACGATCGCGAGCCAGAACCAGGCCCCGGTCGTCACGACGATGCCCATCGCTGCGAGAAGCCAGAAGCCAATCGCGTGGCCGGTCGTCTTCCACCCGGAGAGCACAGGCTCCCCCACGCGGTCGAGACTGGCAGCGGTGGTCATGTGCCGATGATACGTGTGTGAGGTGCGGTCCGTATTCAGCATGTTTGGACCGGGGTCAGGGTGCGATGGGCGACGTTCAACGGAATGAATCCTCCCACCGCATGATCGTGTAGTAGAGCTGGGCGCGATGGCGGCCATAGTAGACGTCCCCGTTGTACCCCCAGCACATCTGGAGAACCTGGCTCGGAGTGAGATCGCGGAGGCTGGACGGAGCCATGCTCGAGCGGACCTCGGCTTGACGCATCATCTCGAACATCGCGGTCTCGATGTTGAACTCCTCGTCGTTGTGCAGACCTTCCCACACGTCGAACATGTCCTGCGGGACGCTCGCGCTGTACGGACCATCCGTGATGAAACCTCTGCTCCGCGCCCAGTTTCGAGCGTCAATGCCGGTTCGCGCGAAGATCTGACAGGGTCCCGTAGAACTGTCGTCGACGGACAGGGCTGGTGGGGCTTGACCCGCGAGCACCGCTGCGTAGTACGCGATCACCCGGCCGTCCTGGACATCGTCACCTATGTTGATAACCATCGACTCCCAGATCAGCGGGGTCATGATCAGCGCCTTGTAGATGTTGTACTCGCTGGCGAGGTTCGTGATGAACGCGTCATGGCTCTCCACCTTCGTCTTGACGTTCGACCGGTTGAGTGCCATCACTTCCAGCTGAGGGGTGGTGCTACCCAAGAGCTCGTCGGGGTAGCGGGTGCATGCGCCGTACCACTCCGACTCGAACGCGTCTAGCTGTGAAGAAGGTATCTGCGGATCGTCACCGACGCCGACCGCAGCTGCGAGAGCTGAGACAGCTGCGTCGCGGCCCGAGACGATGTTCTTGTCGATCTCGACCGCTCCGCTTCCGCTTCCGACGGTGATGGTCTGGATTTGATCGAAGGCCCAGTTTGCAGGCAGCGTATATGTGAGATTTCCGGCATACCCTGTGGACATGTCGGAGACGAAGCTGTACGTCGCTAGTCCCTCGCCAGAGATACGGGCGCACGCGTGGCGTGGGCCGTAGACCCCGACTCGCCAGTTCCTACCAAACTCATCGATCATCTCGTTGACGCCTTGGAAGTACGGGATGACGAAGTCGGTGAGTTCCCAGTCCTGCACATCGAAGTCTACGGAGAAGTAGATGACGGCATTGGCTGGCATGCGGTACCACCATGCGGCATTGGCAGCCTCCTCCGCGACCTCCTTGCCACGCTGGTAGGTGAAGTGCTCGAGCGATCCGCCGCCGGTCTGGAAAAGAGGGAAGATCTTCCCTCCAGCCGCGATGATCCGAGCGGCTTCGCCGGGTTTGAAACACTTGTCGGGGTTGTCATCTGTCGCGTTGGTGAGGTAGCGGCCAAAGTACTCGTACCCGGCGCCACGAAGTGTCGTGAGTCGGGCGCTGGTGAGCGTCGTGACACAGTCGGCTCCTGCGCCTGGCCGGTCTGCGTCGCCCGTGGAGACGAGGAGGGAGCCCCAGGTCTGGACGTCGGCGTTGCCGTTCTGCGGGAGTGCGACGAACTCTTGGAACGCGAGTGTTTGCGTTCGGGTGCCGCTTCCGTAGTTGCCGTCGTAGGCGACGCTGTAGCCGTTGAATATCAGTGCGGCCTGGAATAGGTGGACGAGATACCTTGTGGTGTCGGTGCTGCCGAGCGTGAGTGCGCCGTACGTTTGGAGCCCGGACTTGGTCGCCGGACCGAAGTTACCGTTCGCGACGCCGTCCGCGATTCCAACTTCGTATTGGATTGCGAACATCAGGGCACGCTGCACGTCACGTGTGTAGTAGCCATCAGTCGGGATGACGTAGAAGTCCTGTCGATGGAGGTATCTGCCGTTTAGTGACTGCTGGATTGAACGAATCGCGCTCGTACCGCCAGACACGAGAGTGAAGGCATCCATGTTCAGTAGTGCCTTGAACACCTTGGGCTCGATCGATCCGTCCCCGGCAGATAGACCCATGTTCGTTCGCAGTGACTGCATCCCCGCGACTGGGACCGCGTCCCATACGCCGTCCAGTGCGCCGTTGCCACCGTTGTAGCCCTTGCAATACATCGCACCTTGCGCGATGCGGATGATGTTCTTGTTCACGGTGCTGTCGTTTACCGGACTCACCGCGGTGAGGGCGGCAAGGGTGCCCGGTCCGAAATTGTTCGAGAGCGCGGTGATGCCGAGCTCGTGCTGGAGGGCTCGGATGAGAGCGTAGATCGTGTTCCATCCGGTCTGTCCGTCAACGACAAGCGGCAGGATTCCCAGCATGCCCGGGTAGGTGAGATTGATCCATTGCTGCGTGTTCTGAACCCATGGGTCGGACATCCCTTGTTCCTCGATTCTGGCTTCGGTCGCAATCGTCGATCCTGACGCTGGAATCGTTTGGTGAACAGTCGGAACCTTACGTGCGCGTCGTCTTCCTGAGCGCCAGGTATCCGGACATCGTCTCGGTCCTCACGGAGGACTCCGGCTAATTGACGTCGCTCGGCAGCGGTGGTCATGACTGCCGTCGCCGCATCTGCCTGTTGTTCGCGCCGCGCTCCGGAGCCCGGACTGCGGACCACCATGACGCCGTTGTCGCCGACCTCGCGTCAGCGGCACCACGCGTCTTGCAGGTCAAGGTCGGGTGTGATCCGAAGAAGACTCCGAAAGAATGGGCGAGCAGATGTTGTCAGTACGGGGAGGAGAGCGATGTCGTTCGCAGATCGATTTGGGTACGCACGCGCTGAGCCCTCGCGAACGTTGGTGGAGTGCGACAGCGATGCTGTTCGTCTTGTGCTCTGGAATGTCGTCAGTGGCGGCGGGAAGAGTTCACTCGCTGCCTACCGGGCCCTCTGCGATCACACCCAACAGCTTCCTGACGCGAACATCTGGAGTGATTCGTACGCGGACGAGTCCGCAAGGGCGATCCTCGATCAGATGAGCTGGATCGATGTGTACGAGGCTCTGGAAGCGGAGTTCTCGAACGCGAGGGGGCAAGCTCGTTCAGACATCGAGCGGGCCGCGAACCGCGCTCTCTCTCGAAGTGGGATCGCTTATGAGATGAGAAGCGGGCGATTCGAGTTCTACGAGCCAGCGGCTGACGAGTTCGAAACTCGACACGACGAGGACGATGCCCTTGCATCGTTGACGGACGAGTTCGAGCCTGTCCGCAAGCAGTACCTCAACGCGCTGCGCAACCTGCGCGGCAAGCCGGCGAACCTGGAGGGCGCCGTCGCGGACGCAATCAATGCACTCGAAGCGGTTGCGAAGATCGTTGCGTCAAGTCCGAAGGCAACTCTCTCTGACGTTGCACGCAACCTGTTTCCAGATAGCCCCGGCTACCATGCGCCGCTACGGCAAGCGATCGACAAGCTGTATGCCTACTCGAATCAGCTCCCGGGTGGCAGGCACGGTCGATACGCGGAACCTGAGATTGCGCACGCCGAAACTGTGATGGTCGTTCGCACCGCGGGCGCCGTCATCACTTTCCTCGTCACTTTGCACCGCGGTGAGGGAGTCGAGAGCCCAGCGGATCCCCGCCGAGCAAGTTGGCCCTGACAGAGTGAGGAGATCTCGACGACTGCTTACGAGCGAAGGCCATAGCTCGCGATCAGGTCTGGTCGTTGCGACAATTGCGTCTCTAGTCGGCTGTCTGGCCAGAGCTCGATGAGCGGGAGTTTCCCTTCGGCGTTGTGCTTCTCCACGATCGCCACAGCATCGGTGGTGAATCGCCCGCTCGTGGCGATAACTAGCGTTCGGATGACCGGCGGCTCCCACAGTGGCAGCGCGGCCAGTGTGTTCGTGATGTCAGCAGGAGCAACCGACTTCGATGTCCAGTGCTTCGCTTGAAGAATGACCCGCTCTGTCCGCGTCGTTCCGCCGTCGTCCCTTATGACGCGCTCGGCGGAAAGATCGCGCCCTCGATCAGGCGCTCGCGTCTTCATCAGCCACTCCACATTCTGATAGCTGGGGAAGCCGCGCAACAGATCGAACAGCAGGCGTTCGAACTTGTCGTCATCCAGGACTGTCCACGTGATGCCGATGCTTGCGCCACCCGAGGGTCTTGCGGAAGCCGCGACGCCGAGGTCAATCGCTGGTACCGGCAATGGGTCAGATTCGGAGAGGCTTGCAGCCTCGATGTCCGTTCGAACGGACGGCCAATCCATCTCGGCGATGTCGTGCCAGTCGTGTCCCTGACCGAATCGGAGATGTCGGTGAAGATCACCCCATCGTCCTTTTCGATCGATGGTGTCGCCGAGTAGACGCTCGATCTCGCTGATCGACTCCTCGACCACCGCTGTTCTTGAGTCACTCACGCGGTCTGATGAGTCGCGCGTAACGGAATCGGTGATCTGGCCAAGTGTCACATTGATAGTGGAGGTGAGATCGTCCAGGCGATCGTGGATTGCTCGCCGGCGTGCTTGGGCGAGCCTGAACCGGTACTCATCGAGTTGGTGGCCAGGCTGCTCCAGCTCAGTCATAAGCGCGAAGGCAGGCTCGCCGATCTCGAAGTAGTCAATAAACGATTGCCCGACCTCGTCAATGTCAGGAAGTTCTTCGGTGACGGCGAACCCGTCGATAGGAGGAAGACCGGCGAGCAAAGGCGTCCATGCCCGGCGAAGGTCCTCGTACTCCCGACTGGTGCCGCGTTGTGGGCTCGACGGGATCATCGGCTGCGCGCGATCCCAGATCGCCTGAAGCTTGACGAGATTCGCTGCAGCGCGATCCATCACCTGCAGCAGTTCGTCTAGTTTCATTCGGCAAGTTTCTCATCTCTTGTTCGCCGGGCCGCGTACAACACCTACCTGGCGTGACAGTGTCGATGCGGGTGATGTCCGCCGGTGATGGGTACAAGTACCTCCTGCGCACTGTCGCCGCCGGGGACGGCGACAGGTCGCTATCGACGCCTTTGACCCGCTACTACGCGGAGGAGGGCAACCCGCCGGGGCGTTGGCTCGGCGCGGGCGTCGCCGCATTGAGCGGGCTCATCGTGGACGGCGATCAGGTCTCTGAGTCCCAGCTCCAGCTCCTGGTCGGGATGGGCCGGAACCCGGTCACCGGCGACCCCCTCGGCCTTGCCTATCCCGCGTACAAGACCGTGGCCGAGCGCGTCGCAGAGCGCACCGCCGCCCTCGATCCGACGCTTGGGCCGGCCAGCCGCGCGGAGGCGGTCGCGCAGATCGAGGCCGAGGAAGCGGTGCGCGGGACGCGGCGCGCCGTCGCCGGATATGACTTCACGTTCAGCATCCCGAAGTCCGCGAGCGTGTTGTGGGCGGTTGCGGACGCGGGGACCCAGGCGTTGATCGCGGATGCGCATCATGCGGCGGTTGCGGAGGTGGTTGCGTTCATGGAACGGGAGGTTGCAGCTACCCGCACCGGCGCAACCGCCCGCAACGAAGCCGTCGCACAAGTCGATGTCCACGGTCTCATCGCTGCGGCGTTCGACCACTACGACTCCCGCGCAGGCGACCCACATTTGCACACCCACGTCGTCATCTCGAACAAGGTGCAGACCATCCTCGACGGCAAATGGCGCTCCCTCGATGGACGCCCGATGCACGCCGCGACCGTCGCACTTTCGGAGCTGCACGAGGCGGTGTTCGCCGACCATCTCACGCGCGCTTTCGGTGTGGAGTGGGAGGCCCGCGACATGGGGCGTGATCGCAACCCTGCCTGGGCGGTGACGGCGGTGCCGGAGGAGCTGGTGGCCGAGTTCTCGTCCCGCTCCCGACACATCGACGCGGAGAAGAACCGCCTCATCGCGGAGTACGTGGCTCGGCATGGTCGTCAGCCGTCGACGGCGACGATCATCAAGCTCCGCGCCCAAGCCACCCTCACCACGAGACCGGACAAGCAGGTGCGATCCCTCGCCGACCTCACGGCCGAGTGGCGGGTTCGCGCCGGCCGCCTACTCGGCACCGATGCGACCTCGTGGGCGCGGGGCGTGGCGGCGAACGAGACGCCGTTGCTGCTGCGCGCCGACGACATTCCGTTGGACGTGATCGCGTCCCTCGGGCAGTCGGTCGTGGATGTCGTGGGCGAGAAGCGATCCACCTGGCGCCGGTGGAACCTCACGGCTGAGGCGGCCCGGCAGACGATGGGCTACCGCTTCGTTTCAACTACGGATCGGGAGGCGGTCGTCGGTCTGGTCGTGGATGCCGCCGAGGCCGCGTCTCTCCGGCTGACCCCACCGGAACTCGCGTCGAGCCCGGTGGTGTTCCGGCGACCGGACGGCACATCGGTGTTCCGGCCGAAGCACTCCACCGTGTTCTCATCCGAAGTCCTGCTGGCGGCCGAAGACCGCCTCCTTGACCGCGCCCGCACCACCACCGGGCCGACCGTGCCCCTCGCGGTGGTCGAGCGGATCGCGGTGCGCCCGGATCGGAAGGGGCACACCCTCGGGAATGACCAGACCGCCGCGCTGGCGAAGATCGCGGTCTCCGGGCGCATCGTCGATGTTTTGGTGGGGCCGGCTGGGGCGGGGAAGACTACGGCCATGTCGGCGTTGCGGCGGGCGTGGGAGCACGAGCACGGCGCCGACAGCGTGGTCGGGCTGGCGCCGTCCGCGGTCGCGGCGCAGGTCCTTGCCGATGACCTGGGCATCCAGACCGAGAACACGGCGAAGTGGTGGCAGAACCACCTCGTCCACGGCGACACGTTCCGCAAGGGCCAGCTCGTCATCGTGGACGAAGCCTCCCTCGCCGGCACCCTGTCCCTGGACCGCATCACCCACCTCGCCGCCGAGGCCGGTGCGAAGGTGCTGCTGGTCGGTGACTACGCTCAGCTCCAGTCTGTCGATGCCGGCGGCGCGTTCTCCCTCCTCGTCCACGACCGCGACGACGCCCCCGAGCTGGTCGACGTACACCGCTTCGAGAACGAGTGGGAGAAGACCGCCTCGCTCGGCCTGCGCCACGGCCGCGTCGAGGTCATCGACACCTACCTGGACCATGACCGCATCCAGGGCGGCGAGACGGAGACGATGGTCAATGCCGCCTACGCCACGTGGCGGGCCGACCGGCAGTCCGGGCGGGCGACGGTGCTGGTCTCCGACTCGAACGAGTCCGTCCAGGCGCTCAACCGGCGCGCCCGCACGGACCTGATCCTCGACGGCGCCGTGGTCGCCCGCCGCGAAGTCGAGCTGCACGACGGCACCCATGTCGCGGTCGGGGATACCGTCATCACCCGGCACAACGACCGCCGGCTGCGTGCCGGTCGGGGCTGGGTGCGCAACGGCGACAGGTGGACGGTCACCGAGGTCCAGGGCGACGGCTCCCTCACCCTCCGCCGCGCGGGCCGCAAGTGGGGCGCCTCGGTCGTGCTTCCGGCCGACTACGGGGCCGAGCATCTTGACCTGGGCTACGCCGTCACCTCCTACCGGGCACAAGGCATCACCGTCCAGACCTCGCACGTCCTGGTCGACGCGACCATGACCAGGGAGAACCTGTACGTCGCGCTCACCCGAGGCCGGGAGACGAACCGCGCCTACGTGGCAATCGACAAGCCCGACGACTCCCACGACGGCCCGCACCCCGGCGACAACACCGAAGCCACCGCGAGGTCGGTGCTGTACGGGGTGCTCGCACACGTCGGCGCCGAGCTCTCCGCCCACGAGACCATCACCGCCGAACAGGACGCCTGGGCGAACATCGGCCAGCTCGCCGCCGAGTACGAAACGATCGCGGCCGCAGCGCAGCGCGACAGGTGGGCGCTCCTCGTCCGCGCAGCCGGTCTCACCAAGGATGAGGCCGAGGACGCGATCACCTCCCCGGCGTTCGGGGCGCTGACCGCCGAGCTCCGCCGCGCCGAGGCCAACCACCACGACATCGAGACGTTGCTGCCGCGCCTGGTGCGAGCACGCGGCTTCACCGACGCCGACGACATCGCCGCCGTCCTCCACTACCGCGTCGCCCGAGCCACCACGCGACCCGCCGGCTCCGGGCGGGCACGGAAGGCACCGCGCCTGATCGCCGGCCTCATCCCCGAGGCCACCGGCACCATGAGCAGCGAGTTCCGGCAAGCGCTCACCGAACGCCGCGACCTCATCGAAACCCGCGCCACCGCACTCCTCAACGCCTCGCTCACCGAGAAGCAGTCCTGGACGCGGGCGCTCGGCGCGCCGCCGAAGGATGCCAAGACGGCGGCGACCTGGCGGCGCCTGGCCCGCACCGTCGCCGCCTACCGCGATCGCTACGACATCACCGATCACACCCCGCTCGGTGCCCCGGCCGAGGACGACGAGCAGAAGATCGACGCCGCCCGCGCCAAGGCCGCGCTCGATCGGGCACGCAGCCTCGCGCAGGGAGCGGGGGAGGAGTCGCAACGTAGGCCGGAACGAGAGCCGGTCCGCCGCGCGCTGTGAGCCCGGTGCCCTTCCTGATGTCAGGCCACCGTTCTACAGTGGAGGACGAAGCGGCCTCTATATTGGCGCTGTCGCTCCCCGCGACGGTATGACCACCCCGCACGCTACGGGCGGTCCTTTCAGGTTCTTGTCGCCGAACCCCTGGAAGGACTATGCCCATGTTCCGGCTCATCTGGGCGGCCAGCGTCCGCACCCGCGACATCCTCAGCTACGCGCCCACCAACCTCCTCCTCGCCGCCACTCGCACCCGCCGCGGCCTGCGCTGGGGTGTCCCCGCGATGCTCCTCGCGATCCCGTATCTGCTCGCCGCCTACTGGTGCGTCACGACCATCGAAGCCGGCGGCCCCGGCTGGCTCAACCTCGTGGTGCTGCTGTGCGCGTGGAACTCGATCAAGCTGACCCTCAATGGTCCGATCACGCTGGTCCTGCTCATCCGCACCCGGATTCGGAAGGCAGCGGATCAGCGTGGCATCCGTGCGATGCCTGCGGGTCGAGTCGAGGACCTATCGAACTGCGGCCGCACTTCAACTAGGATGTGACTCATGACTTTGACCAACGACGCATGGACCCCATCGTCGCCAACCGCCGCTCCTTCGGTCGGCTGGGACTTACGCGTGGGTGATGCTTGGGACCTCAGCGCCCACATCGAGTCAGCCAGCATTGATCTTGTCTTGACCTCGCCCCCGTACTGGGGACTCCGCACCTACGGACTTGATCACAACGAAGGCGTTCTAGATGCATGGACTGCTACAGGAAATAATCCGAAGAGCGCCCCGCCTTACGAGTGGTACCGAGACAATGGAGGCGTACTTGGTCTAGAACCGTACCCCGATTGGTTCGTGGCACATCTCGTTGAAATATTTCGGCGAATCAAGAACGCAATGAAGCCCGATGCAAACCTTTGGGTCAACTTGGGCGACACATATTTTGGACGTTGGTCTTCGATCCGAGACGAAGGGCGACAAGGCCTTGGAAAGGGCGAGCGTAGCCGTCGGCGCACCCCAAGTGGCGGAGTGCTTCACGATAAACAGCTATTGATGGTGCCGGCGCGATTCGCGCTGGCCATGCAAGAGGACGGCTGGATTCTTCGAAACGATCTCGTTTGGAGCAAGCCCCATGTCGCGCCACGTCCCGAACGCGATCGGCTCCGTCTAAGCCACGAACACTTTTTCCATTTCGTGTCGAGGAGCAAAGTTGGTCGTCCGGCTTACTACTACGACCTGGATGGCGTTGAGCCTGGCGCTCTCGATGTCGTGACCGCCAGCCCAGATAGAGGGGATTCGGCACACTCTGCAACGTTCCCCATGGAACTCGTGCTGCCCCGGGTTCGATCCAGTAGTCCTCCCGGGGGAGTGGTGCTCGATCCGTTCTGCGGAACTGGAACGACGCTCGTCGCTGCACTTAGCGAACATCGACGTGCGATCGGTTTCGAGTTATCAGAGAAATTTGCAGGCATCGCGCGGTCGCGTATCGAAGAGATCGGCATTCTGGCCGACGCTGAAGTGCACAGCTAAGGATTGAGGAACGATGTCACACGAGACCGAACGAGTACTCCAGCTACTTTCGGCGGCGCAGGGGCCAGATGTGACCGTCGCCAAACTATTGCTCGGAGAAGACCTAACCCCGACGCAGGTTGTTCTCGAGCTTATGAACGACCCGCGTTCCACTGCCCCCGGTCAGGATACGAGGGTTGAGAAATGAGGATACGAATCAACGTAGACGACGCTGGGCCTATCAGGGTCGTTCGGTCAATGAACGTTTCCCAGGTGAGTTTACTCGAAGGTTACAACGGCATCGGGAAGAGCTCGGCGATCCGGTTGCTGCTGATCTGCACAGGGACTCTCCCGTACAGCGAGCAGGACCGGTCCTGGAACAGCTTGCGTAGCAATCTTGGCCAAGTGCAGATACAAGTCGATGAACTAATCGGAACAGCATCGAACATTACCTGGGAATTTGACACGCGATCCTGGGAGCTCCTCAGTTTCCCAATCACAACTGAATGGTTTAACTCGATACGGATAGATGGGCGCGACGCGACGCTTTCCGATGTTCGCCAAGTTCTCCGAGTCCATAGACTCTCTGGCGACATCGGGGTCGTTGATACTCTCGTTGAAGAGATCGACACGAATAAGAGTTGGGTTGAGAGGCTCCGAAATCGGATTGAGGCGCCAGAGTTTCGTTTACTAGATGAGTCGGTGAGCGTTCTGCGGGAACTCACCAGCGTTTCCTCCGAGGTTGATACAGCAACTCTTGCCGAGGATCAACGAGCCGTCGATCTTGCTCAGGCCGCGAAGAACCGGGCTGATCAAGCAATGCGCGACGTAGAGCAGCGCTACCGTGACATCGAACGAGCAATGGAACTCAAGGCGGACCTTGATCAACTTCTTTCGGTGGGGCCCGAGATCGATCAACGCTTGGAAGCGGTCAGAGCCGACCTAGAGGCCGCGCAGACCGAGCGAGAGGGCGTCAACTCCGAGCTTGAGAAGCTGGCTGTAGCCGCCGCGCTTGGTGAAGAACAATACAAGGACCTCGCCAACGCAGAAAAGCTGTTGGAACGGAACCGCAGCAAGTTGAGCGCGGCACTCGTGCAGCTCTCGGACGCCGCGGCCGCTCTCAAAGTCGACCCTGCGTCAGACGCGATCGAGGAAGCGATTAGGGAGGCACAGGCAACCCTTGACGCTGTGGTCGCCGAGCAAGCGAAAGCCGACACTATCCCGAGCCTTTTGAATCTCGTTTCTTCGCTTACTGGCCCGCTGGCCGCAGCTGAGGCGGACGAACTTGGGCAAGAGCAGGTGTTGGTTGACGGCTATGCCATGGACCCTTCGGTCTCGGGGCTGAAGCAAGCGCTTGCAGAGCGTCAGCTACAACTGCATGAGGTCCCTGAGAAGGATGAGCTTGAGCCGTTGCGGCAGCGTGTGAACTTTGCGGCAAGACGGCTGTCTGATCTTCAGAAGCTCCCCAATCTCATCGAGGCGGTTGAGAAGTTTCGGCGTCTTGTGAACACGCACACTGAAACTGTCACCGAGCTGGCGAAGTCGCAGAACCTTGGCGCGGCCGAGCAGCTTGAGTCACTTCATGGTCACCGAGACGCACTCGATGAACGTGTGTTGGATCTAGTGGGAGAGCGAGCACGGATCGTTAAGCAGCGGGGACTGTTGGGTGGTGGATCGGATGCTGTGGTTCTTCGGGCGAATCTCGCTAACCAGTTGGAGGCCTGCGGAATAGACGATGTTGAGGATCTCGACTCCGCGTGGGACAAGGTCCGCACCGATTCAAAGCATGTCGGCGGGCGGTTGGCTGAGAGCGAGAGGTCCTTGCTAGAGGCGACACACAAGCATGATCAGCATCAGCAGGCACTTCTGGTCGCGCGCGACCACATCGGTGGCTCCGATGAGTTCTCTTGGGTTCGCGAAGGATTGCCGAACATCGCGCCCACTACGAATGATGACTCGGAAACCGCCCTTGCAAGGTTGACTGAAGTTTCTAGTCGTGCTGATGCTGCCCGGACAAGGTTGGAGGACTTCCCCAACCAGCTGCTTGCTGTCGAGCGAGCGCTGACGTCGATTGCTGAACAAATGAGGGGCAGAGATTCCGTTTCCTCGATGTATGTCGGGGAAATCAGAGCCTGGTTTGAAGCGCACTTTCGCCACTACTTCTCTCAAGAAGCGATTCGCACGCAACTCCTCTCGCCCGAGGCTGAAGACGTAGAGGTGAGCATTTTGAAGGCATCGGTGAGCTGGACAGAAGGCGGCGAACCAAGGGAGAAGCCGCTGGACGCCTTTAGTAGCGGCCAGCAGGCCTTCGCGTACGCGCGAGCCCGACTCGTCCAACTTGACCAGGAAGACTCGGAAGCCGAGAACAGGCTGATCTGTCTTGATGAGTTCGGTGCATTCATGAGTGCGGATCGACGAGACGAGTTAATCACCCTGCTTAAGGCCCGCGCGAGTGCAAGTCCGGGCGATCGGACTCTCCTTGTTCTTCCGGTCAGGACCGACTACGCAGAAGCTGCTGCGAATGCGCTTGGCGACGAGCGAAAGGATCTCCTTAGACGAGCCGCCGCGCTGGAGTCAGCCGGACTGGTCATCGAGGATCTGCTGTGACCGAGGATCTTGATGATGCGGACTCGCAGCGGTCATCCATCTATCTCGGACTTCCGCCCGTAACTACGCGGCGATCTGCCAATCAGGCTCTGCGAGCCGCGAAGCAGCTATTTGAGCATCTCTACGGTCCGAGTGAAGGAATAGAGGAGGACCTGGACCGTTGTTCCGTCTACTTCGATCCAGTTGCCCAGGGACAGAGACTGCGGAGAGAGTTGACTTCCCTGGAACGCGTTGAGATCAACGCTGGCGCTGTACCAGGTCGATGGTTGCTACGTCTTCCTGATAAGAAGCTCCTACTGACGCCGGAGGGCGTAGCAGGCATGCATGCGCTGCAGAATTCTCTCGCACGCAACACTGGCGACGCAGTCCTTCTGGAAGAGAGCGTGCTGGAGTCCACCGCTGTCTTGCTCGACCGGTATGTGTCGTGGTCACGCCACCGCGTTAACGGAGTGGTTCGACTGTTGGAGGGCGTCGACAAACCGTTGCAAGTTCAAGCCGCAGGCGCGCTGATCGCTCTCCTGATCAACAACAATGTCGGCCGGACCAACGCGATTAGTCGACAGGACTCTCGTGACCTCGCTCGGCGGGATGCGGTTGATCAGGCGTTCTTCAAGCCAGTCGCGGCGTTTACGCGTGCTATTGCGCCAAACAGCAAGATCAAGAGCGGCGGCGCCAAACTCATAAGTGGCTGGCCAATGGGTGAGATCGCGCGTCGGTTTGGTTCTGGGTTCGTCGCCAATTCGCCCAAGGATTCGGGGCCTGGTCTCATATATATCGAGCCGGAAGGAGTAGAGCGGGCAATTGAACTCATTGCCAAGGATCTCGCCCGTGGTCATCGCAGGAGGCCCACAGTAAGCGAACTTGCCCTCGCCATAGATGAGCTAGTGGATGTCTTCCGTCAGAACCGTTCGGTGCTCGCAGGCTACGGAGAGCTTCACGAAAACTCGACAAATACGGCTGCCATTCGTGGAAGGATCCTTGTCGCCTACGGTGACCAGCTCACCGGACAGCCTGCCTAGGGGTGAGATGAATCCTCCGGTTGAACCTCTGTTCGCCCTTCTTCGGCGCGTTGCCGAACGGCATGACCGAAACTCTGGTCATGACCTGTTGGTCATTCCCGTCGTAGTGGACGATGCTGCACCGGTTCTCGCCGGCCTCGAAGCACTGTGTGAAGCCGCCGGCGGGTGGCTTGGCAACGCCGAGGATGAAGATCTCTCTAAGCCAATCTCAGATGTTTCCCTAGATCCTGCCCTGGTGGCCGCTCTCGAGACGGCCTTGACTGTCGATTCGGGTCCAACGAGACGAACTCTCAAAATAGTCCAGGGTGCGGGTAGCGTGGATGTCACTTTCACTGAGATTCCCTCTATCGATTCGGCAAGCGATGCCGAAACGAGGGTTCTCAAGCTTGCACGACTGCTATTGAGGCCCGACGCGTTTCAGCACGAGCTTGCCGTGATCTACTACCGCGAACAAGGTATGGATGTTCGTAGGAAGCGCGGCGCGTGGTCCCTGGTAGTCGACCAGTTGCGTGAACTCCGGCCAGCTACCCTCAGAACCCTCGTCGTCTTGGTGGAGGGAGCACCGGGGATCGATGTAGGGACACACTGTCAGTTCGGTCGCGGATTCGACTATGCATTAGCTGACGGGCGACTGATTGTGCGAAATCCGAGGCAAGCATTGGAACAGCGCACTTCCCAACTTGCGGCGGTAGGGAGAGGCCCGCTGGTGCTCTTTCTCGGCGCCGGCTTCTCTCAATCTTCGGGCCTCCCGATGGGAAACGCGCTCCGCGATCAGTCGATCCGCCGCATACTCGGTGACCGAGACGCCGACCGTCATCTCACAAGCGAGGCGTTGGCGCGAGAGTTCAGAGAGGCCGAGCGCGAGCGACTACAAGGACCGGAAGCGACTCAGAACGATGGTGACTTTGCGCGCCTCCTGACGTTTGAGAGAGTTCTTCGAGTCGAAAAACGTTTGTTCGCTGATATGCCAACTCTGAAGGAATTGCTCGAACGTGAATCTGAGGTACTGGCCAGCCCTGGGCCATCGGTGCGTTCGTTGCATCAGATGCTCGCAGCGGTTAGGAAGTTGGTCGTTGTTACGGTCAACTTGGACAGGCTGGCAGAGAGCGGCTCTAGCAACGACCGCAAGGTCTTCGCATCCGACGAAGACTTCGGCGAGGCAGAGGTCTACTTGACGAAGTACCTCGCTGGCGAGGAAAGCGCGGTACCGATTCTCAAAGTCCACGGCAGCCTCGATGACTTTGAAACCTGCGTTGTCACGGACAACGTCACTCTGGTTGGTCTGTCCGACAACAAGCGGGCGGCCTTGAGCCATCTAATTGGCACGCGCGAGAATAAGTTCACGTGGGTATATGTCGGCGCGAGCATGCGGGACTTGGATCTTCTGCCGTTCCTACAGTCAAGCGACTTCGCAGCCGGTGTTGAGGAGTGTTGGGTTTCGCCGTATCTGGTCGAGACCGTCTCGGACTTCACTGAGAAGCGAGTTGCCTACTGGAGAGACGGTGATAACCCGAGCATCCAGGATCATCTCGTGACCGAAACTGCTGACGCGTTCTTCGAATCGCTCGCTGGTAAGTGGTCAGATCCCAGTGGCTCGGCGTAGGAACATGAAGCAGACCTATGAGGTGACCAACAGTCTGCAAACACTGACGGCGACGCGCCCTGATACGCAGTCTGGAGAACCCCGCCGCCTGCGTTCGCCTCATGCAGGAACTCGGTTTGCCCCAAATGAGCCGCGAAATCGCCGCTGACTGAACATCTTCATCAGACTACACGCGGCGCTCTCGGGCCAGGACGCGGTCGGCGGTAGTCGGCGACTCGTCGATAGCCTGAGAGACGCACTAAGAAGGAGACCCGCCATGCCGCTGACTCTCGGCCCGCTGCTCATTGACGCGGACATCGACCCGGCCCGCGCTCTCGTCATCCGACATGCCTACGTGCGGGAGCACGAGGATAGTGGACTGGTTGGGCTGCATGTGGACTCCACGCACGCGGAGATCCTTGAGTACACGCGAAACCAGTCCACCGATGTCCGGAAGTTTCCGGCCACGCCGCCGCCGCTCTGGGTGGTCTTCATCCGCGAAGGTGGTGACCAAGCCCGTCTGTGGTCAGTGGTGGAGAACCGCGGTGAAGTGGCGAACAACGGGATTCTGCGTACCTTCGACCTCGTTGAGTCCGAGCACATGGCGGATCTGCGTCGCCGACTGGTTGTGGGATGGCGGTCTCCCCGCACGTGGCGGATGAACGCCACGACGGCAGCGAGCTACCCGGTGGTCGGAATCGCGGACGCCGAGCCGGTCCCGTTCCCCGGCTTCGACCGGCTCGTCCTCAGCCACGTCCAACTGCAGGCCGTCATGCGCGAGCACCGCTACGCCTCGTGGCGCACTGCGCTCTCGTCGGTGTTCGGGATCTACCTCATTACCGACACAAGAGATGGCCGGCACTACGTCGGTAAGGCCGATGGGGAGGAGAGCATCCGGCAGCGTTGGCACGCTTACGCCACCAATGGACACGGCGGCAACGTCGAGCTCAAGGACCTCGATCCCTCGCACTTCCGTTTCTCGCTACTGCGAGTCTTCGACCCGGCCACGCCCACTCGGGACATCAACGCGGCGGAGAGTCACTTCAAGGAAGGCCTTGACTCGATCCGCCACGGACTGAACCGAAACTGACGCTCGGTTTTACGTCCGGTGGCCTCTCGCTATGGTTCATAGCATGATCCACGTGCCGACGCCTGCCGATGTTGCCCGGCGCCAATCGCCCGAGATCGGACCCGTCACAGAGGGTCATGCTGAGGCCCTGCGTACGTTCGCCTTCTTCCCGTACCGGGGGCCGAAGAACGCTCCAGGTTCGGTTGAGCCAGCAGAGTTGGGCCGTCGCGCATGGGAGGAGACTCTTTCAGCGCTCGCCTCTCTTGCCGAACCTGAAGAGTGGACTGGCTCAAACCCCACGGTGAGGCCGCTACCGATCCTCGACAGCTTCCTCCGTTACACCCACCGTCGACTTGTGATGGAGGACAAGATCGCCGTCACCGCAGACGGTGAGTACGCGGCCTCAAACACAGGACTCTTGACGCCGCACGCCGAGGAGATCTTTGGCCTGTATCAGCGGAATCAGCATGAGAACGCGCAGCATTGGTTCTTTGTCGGCTGGGTGGCAGAGTCCAACCGTGACCTCTTGCGCAACTTCGATGAGCCACCTCAGATGGCCGAGTACGTTACTTCCGCATCCGAGTTGGTTTACGACTGGAGGCGAGAACTCAAACTCGCCTATGACCACATTCTCGGCGACAACATCGACCGGTTTCCCCCGGAGATGGTCAAGCAGCCGCTTCGCGCTCGGCAGGCGCTCGATTCGGCCATCAACTTGACGCTTAGGCGCGTGCGGCGCAACCACAAGCTCGTCATTCCACAGTGGTACCCGAAGCTTGGGGAGGCGGGCGCCCAGTTCCTCATGCCACTCGATCTCACCGGTGACGGCACGGCCGACCTCGCACTTGTCGTTTCCGCCGTCGGCGATCGTGCATACCGAGGTCATACCGTGCTGACGCTTGACATGGCATATACAAATGCGCGGCTGGTGGCCCGCCCAGACAGCGATTGGCTTGCGCCGAGCGCGGCGCCCATCCCAGCGATCGACGAGGCATTCGACGTTGACGAAGCAAGGCCCGTCGAGGTCTAGCGATCTGTGAGGGCAGCTCTACGGAAATCCCCAGCTATCCAGACAGTCGCCATGGCAACTTTTGCGATGCCAAAGCGGCGAAACTGGGTGTGATTACTGTGGTCAGTGGAAGTGGACCAATCAGGTGACCAACAGCCTGCAAACCCTGCAAAACGTGACGCGCAGAGCGCCCTCCTGAAACAGAAAACCCTGGTCAAGCTGGCTAAGTGCCATCATCCTGGCGCCTGGGGGTCAAGGGGTCGCAGGTTCAAATCCTGTCATCCCGACCGGAAAGAGCCCCGGAATCACGCAGAAATGCGAGGTTCCGGGGCTTTTGTCATGCCCGCTCCGGAAGGCTCGTTGTGCACCTGTTGTGCACTTGCTCGCGGAATGAGCGCCGCAGCGCTCTCCTCTGCACGTCGACCGGCGTCGCCGATCAGGTGCGTGTAGATGTCGATCGTGATCGTGATCGAGATCGACGAGTGACCGAGACGCTTCGACACGAGCGCGATGTCGGTGCCGCTCGCGAGCAGCAGCGACGCGTGCATGTGCCGGAGCCCGTGCAGCGTCATCTCGGGCAGCCCGACGTCGCTGCGCATCGTCTCGAACAGGCGCGTCACGAACTGGGGGCGCAGCGGCTTCCCGTTCTCGTACGTGAACAGGTGCCCGCCGCCCTTCCTCTGCGTGCCGCAGTTCACCCGGTCGGCTTCCTGTGCGACCTGCCAGGCGACGAACGCACCGACCGCGGCGTCGTCGAGGTGCACGACCCGGCGCCCTGCGGTCGTCTTCGGTGAGTTCTCGACGGACTTCGCTGCGCATCTGCACGCGCGTCGTGCGCACGGTCAGCTCGCGTCGCGTGAGGTCGACGTCGCCCCATTACAGCGCGAGCAGTTCGGCCCGCCGCGGCCCGGTGAGCACGGCGATCTCGAACAGGGCGCCGAGACGGTGCTGCGCGGCCCGGTCGAGGAACGCCCCCACCTGCTCGGGCGTCCACGGCTCGAACTCGTGCGCGTCGATGACGGGCAGCCGCACACCGAGGGCGGGATTCGCCGCGATCACGGCATCGAGTTGTCCGACGCGCTGCGCGGAAGCAAATATGCTCGACGGGTGACGAAACGGGTGCGATCGCGTCGAAGCGACAGCCCGATGCCGCCGACGCTGTACTGGAGGTTATTCCACCTCTCGCCGATCATCATGCTCGTCGGCATGGCAGCGGGCGGGCTTCTCATCATTCGATCGATTCTCGTCTGGGGCGTCGAGGACACCGATTACCCGTTCGGCATCGACATTCCGATCGCAGCCGTCGTGCTCGCGGTCTGGGGGTGCGTGATTGCTGCACTGCTCACGCCGTCGCGATCTGTGCTTGCTCGGCGCGACGGTGTGAACGAATCCGCCGCACTGGTTTGGCCGCTCGGGCGCCGCTTTCGGGTCTGGATGGTCATCGCAGCTCCCGTCTGCGGGCTACTCGCAGCGATGACTCCGTTTCCGATCCCGGTCGCTTTGGGTTGGGACCCCGAGATTCCGGCGAGCCTGTTGATTGGGCTACCTTTCGCGATCGTCCTCACGGTGAGCTCAGTAGCGCTCGTCTGGATGATTCTGAGGGGGGTGATGCACGGGGTGGAGATCACCCCTACGCACCTGGTCGCGAGGGGCTACTTCGTCACTCGCCGATACCCGCGTGACGCAATCGTGTCGGTCAACGCGGTGACGCTGAAGTGGTGGCCGAACCTCGTTCTGAGCACGCTCATGAAGAGCGAGGTCGAGCACACTCTTCAACTCTCGCTCGTGGGCGGCAAAGAGCCCGTGCTCTACGCCGCCAACTCGCACGAGCACGACGTCGAGGTCGGAGCGGAGATCGTCCGAGCGTGGCGTCAGGGCGCTGAGTAGGGTGTAGCCACTCTCCGATTTGGCCGGTGTTTCGGGCCTTCTGCATTCCCGCGAGCGGATTCCGAGGTGATTCGGCGCGCTCTGCGAAGATGGCCTCATGCGGCTGATGAGGGGTCTTGTCGGGGTCGTGCTCGTGACGGCGTGCGTGGCGGCGCTGAGCGGCTGCTCGAGGGCGAACGCCGGATCCGCGACAGAGGATGACTTCGCCCAGTTCATGGCCGACACAGACGGCGTCACCGACACCGGCGGATTCGTGAGCAACAACCTGCCGTTCCTCGGTTCGGGCGATCTCGAGGTCGAGCTCGATGCGACGCGCGACGAGCAGGTGCTCGAACAGGCCGTGCAGCGTGCCACCGAATTCGACGTCCCTGCCGGCGTCACGCTGTACACGCTCGGTGTCCGCGTGACGTCGCCGGGCGACGGCGCCGAGGGCGAGCCTCGGCCGGGCATCCTCATCGAGAATCTGTGGGGAACCCCGCCGGGCGACCTCGCCGCCAGAGCCGCGGTGCTCTCCCGGCTCGACGGACTCATCGACTATTCCGAGACGTTGGACGACGCTCACGGCCACGACGCCGACGCGCGCACGATTCGTGCCCTGATCGACTCCGCGAGCGGCGACGTCTGCGAGCACCTCACGTCTATCGCCGAGGCAGCACACGTCTCGGAGGATGAGATCGTCGCGAGCGCGTCATCCGGCAGCCCGATGAGATGCGGTTGACGAAGGCCCGCGAGCGACGGGAGCGAAGGTGACGGCGGAGCCGGAATTCCTGTCCGAGGATGATGCGCGCATCCTCGCTCTCGAGTCGGCGGCCGTGGCCGGCCACACGCTGAAGCTTCTGATTCTCGAGCCGGGCGCGACCCTCGACCTCGACGGACTCCGACATCGCGTCACGGAGCGCCTGGATGCCCATCCGCGGGCGCGCGAGCGGGTGGACACCGGAGGAGACCGGCCGCGCTGGGTGCCGGCGGAAGACTTCGACATCGCTCGTCACATCCGTCGGTACCCTGAGCCCGTCGCATCGGTCGAAGACCTGCGGTGCACGGTCGGGGATCTGATGGCCGAGCCCCTCGACCACCGCCACCCGCTGTGGTCGATCGACGTGATCGGGCCGCTCGACGACGGTCGCGAAGCGCTCGCCGCTCGCCTGCACCACGCCATGGTCGACGGGATCGCGGGCATGCGCTTCCTGCAAGAAGTCCTCACGGATCCGCGCGACGCGCCGGCCTCGGCCGTCGGA
>DEAA01000011.1:132238-133517 GCA_002346545.1 Acidobacteria bacterium UBA2994 | reverse complement strand
GGCCTTCTAAGCCGAGGGTCGCAGGTTCGAATCCTGCCGGGCGTGCCACTCTTACCGACGGTGGGGTAATGACTTTCCGATTACGCCGGTCGCGTCCTTTTGGCGATTGCCTGGCCGACTGAGGCCGCTGACGTACCACGCCCGGCGTTATCGAATTGCGTTCTTGGACCTCACGGGGGCTTCGGGGCGGCCTCGGCCCCAGGCGGTTCCCTGAAGGGTGGGATGGGGATGCGTTCGTAACGCACCTCGAGCACCTGCAGTTGCTGCGTCCCGGCCGGCGCATGCAGAACCGCGGAGTCGCCTGGTCCACAGGTCATCAACGCGCGGGCCAGCGGCGACACCCAGCTAATGCGGTGGCCTTCTCGATCGACCTCGTCGCGGCCGACAATGCTGACCACCCGCTCGATTCCGGCGGCGTCGCTGTAGCGCACGGTCGCGCCGAAGAAGGCATGCGTCGCCGCCCGTCCCGTCCTCGGCGCTTCCGGGTCCACGACTTCCGCGATGTCGATGCGCTTGGTGAGGAAGTGAATCCGGCCATCGATCTGCCGGAGCCGCCGCTTGCCGTACTGATAGTCGGCGTTTTCACTTCGATCGCCGTTGCTCGCCGCCCAGGCGACTACTTTCGTCACGGCCGGCCTTTCCCTACTGAGCAGAAAGCCCAGCTCATCTCTGAGCCGCTGCAAACCTGACGGTGTGATGTAGTTCGCGTCGGGTTCCGGGAACGTCTGGGTCATGCTCAGAAACGGAATAGACGGTTAAACTTCACGACGAATGCGCGGTTTTCGAGCTGAGGAAAACTGGGCACCAGAGTGTCCCGCAGGTCGGTGTATACGACGAACAGCTCGCTGCCCGGCTGATACTCCCACCGTAGCCGAATATTGGTCGAGAGTGACTCGGCCGCCGAGTTGTACTGTACGAGCGCGCCGATAAAGGCACGCGGGGTAATCGTGAACGAGCTTCTGGCGTTGACCAACGTGGTCGTGAAGCGGCCCCACGATCCCTCTACGCGGTTGACCGACACTGCCGGTTCGATCGAAAACCGCGAGGACAGATCGACCCGGCCCCGGCTGATCTCTACCGTTGTTTTGTCTCCACCAAAGAACCCACCGTGCGACACCGACACTCCGCCTGACAGTCGCCGTTGATTGCCAAATATGTAGGTCGCTCTTGTGTCTACAAAGTTATAGCCATCAACCGGGATAACGACGCCAGACGCGACCTCAAATGGCGCCGGAAGAAACTCGAAGTTGTCCGATGCCTCCACCAGGAACTGGTCGCT
>DEAA01000011.1:62101-131866 GCA_002346545.1 Acidobacteria bacterium UBA2994 | reverse complement strand
TCCGCTGGTGATGTAGTCGAGGTTGGCCTCCCATGACAGCTTCCGGATAGCGGCGATGCCAGCCGGCCTCGGGCTGAAGCGAGCTGACGCGAAGCTGCGCTGGAAGTTCGTCCGACGGAGGAACCCGACCTCCGGGTTGAAGTCTTCGCCTACCACGAGTCGCTCGAGTTGCAGCCCGTAGCGGTCTGCGTTGTAGTCGAACTGCCCTCGATAGCTCAGTGCCTCTTCGCCGAGTCCAGGGGTCTCGGTGCGGGCTAGGTAGCTGTTAATCCGTAGGTTGTCATAGAACGCGAACGTGCCGTCAACGCCGTAGGTGCGGTTTGCTCCGTCGCCGACCACCGACACCGACCGATGGGTGGCGAGCGCGCCAATACTGCTGCGCCGCAGGATGTCGCGCCTCAGCCGGACTACTGCAAAGTTGGTTGCGCTGGAGCCTGACCTGGCGTCGTCGGCGGTCCTGATATCGAGGAGTCCGACGCTGTAGGGGCCGACCTTGCCGGTCAGGCGTCCGCCGGCGTCGATCGGGACCGGTAGTCCGCCGGCGATGCCAATGCGCCGGCTAAAAAAGAGGATCGGTGTGTTGTTGCCACCCCCGCCAGAGCCTCCGACCCGAAGGCCGGAACCGCCGCCGCCGAATACTCGACCGCCGCCGAAGTCGAAGATACCCTGGCCTTCCAGAAAGAACTCTCGCTTCTCCGGGAAGAACAGGCTAAATCGAGTCAAGTTGACCTGTTGCTCGTCCACCTCGACCTGGGCGAAGTCAGTGTTGTAGGTGAAATCGGCGGTCAGGCCCTCGGTAACCGCATATTTCAGGTCGAACCCCGCGTTGCCGTCCAGAGCGTTGGCGGTGGGCGGAGTGGCGAGCCGGTCCGTCGTCAGATCGGCGATGACGTACGGTTTAATCTCGATGTTGCCGGTGCTAGCGGGCGCTTCGACGCCGACCATCGCGCCCGCGACCGCCAACTCCATGATGCCGCGCATCCCGTAGGCGGCTGGCACTGCGGTGAGATAGGAGACTTCGTTCTTCCACCGCACGATCCGACGGAGGTGGATGCCCCAGGTCTGAACCGAGCCCGGGCTAAACCGGATGGTCTTGAACGGAATAGCGATCTCCACGGTCCAGCCGTTCTCGAACCGTTGCGTGCTGGTTTCCCACACCCCATTCCAGTCACGGTTCATGTTGCCGGCGGTAATGATGCCGTCGAACAAGCCCCCGAGCGGATTGGTGTGGAACATATAGGCGTTCCGTTTGTCGTAGAACGTATCTAGCGCCACCGCGAAGTTCTCGTTCTGGAAGATCCCAAGATTGTCCCGGCGCATCTCATTGGCCACCATCCGCTCCGGCTGTGAGTCCCAGCACCGGGCCGCGATGTAGATGGTGTCGTCCGTAAAGAAGACCCATGTGTCGGTTCGTTCTGTCGCTGGCGCTCCCTCGTCTGGCACCTGTTGGATGAACCCGCCGATGGCCGGGACGGTGTCGTAGACAGCCTCGTCGAGATGGCCATCGATACTCAACGGTCCGTCTAACCGAATTGCCCGGATCGTCGCTTGTCCCCGGTCGTCTCTCGCAATTACCTCTGGTGCTGCCGGCGGGGGAGGTCCGTCGAGAGTGGCCGTGGAATCGATGGTGGCCCCGCCTGTGCCAGAGGCTCGACGTGTTGGCACGACTGGGGGTGAGCGTGGGACAGCCGCGTTCGAAGTAGTGCCTGGCAACGATGGCGGTTGGAGTACGGCCTGGGATAGGCCAGCGGCGTCAGATATCGCCGCGCGGAGTTGCCCAGCTAGCGCATCCTGGAGCGAGAACAGGTCTTCCATCTGGCCGTCGACCAGCGCTGCTTGGAGAACGCGTCTCGAGGGGACATCAGTCAGTAGGGCGGTGAGCCGGAGTCGATCACCGATGCGTTCGAATGTACCCTCGATAACCCGCGCACGCCCCAGACGTTCCGCCTCTGCCACCGATTCGACGGTGATGCCGTTGCCGAGTGTCGCAGCGAGCGATTCCGCAGTTCCGAGGCCAACCCACGCGTCTGTCGCTTCGCCGGTGACATTGGTGAACCGGACAACGGCGAGTGACGGTGTCACCCCCTCGTCGTCTTGCTGAGCCAAAGACGGGACGGGGACAACAGTGATGACGAGAGCAGCCAGGATGATTCGCGGCGCGAGGCAGGTGTAGAAGCGGGACAAACACGGCATAGTGGCAGCTATCGTTCCCCTTCGACCAGCACAAACACGACGATGTGCTCGGTACACAGGACCACGTAGGCTTGGAAGTGGGCCAACCACTCCCCGATCTTCGCGACGACCTCAAAGAGGAAGACACGGCGCCGAGTATTCTGGGGTAGAGCCATGGTTTCGCGGAAATCGTTCGGTCGTCACACTACGGCGTTCCGCGAGACTGGGACGAGTATGCGACGAAATATATGGATGTCGCCAGGTACTCCAGCGGGAGCCGAAAAATAGTTCGGACAGGAAACGCAAGATTCATGTAGTGGAAGCTTCGACGGGACGAGCTTTGTCGGGCATGCTACTTCTTTCCGTTCGACAATGAGTCCGCTGGTCTCAGGTTCGCCGAGGCAGCAGTCCGATGGAGCGGTGGTCTGCTCGACACTTGAAATTGGGGACGGTGCACCAGAGGCAAGGGCTCGCTCCTCGTGTGTATCGGCGTTCCGTATAGTCGGCGCATGCGTATTTGGCGTATCTGGTGTGTCGGGCTGGCGGTCGTTGGTGGCGTGTTGGTGGCGTCGGGCGCCCTGTTGGCGCAAGAACCTGACGGCGACTGGCCCCAGTGGCGCGGGCCCGATCGCAACGGTACGCTTCGCTTGTTCACTCCACCGAACCCTTGGCCCGAACGGCTGACCGAACGCTGGCAGGTAGAGGTCGGTGAGGGCCACGCGACCCCGGTGCTGGTGGGCAGTCGCATCTACACGTTCAGCCGCGTTGGGGAGGACGAGGTGATGCAGTCCCTCGACGCCGCGAGCGGCGACGTGATCTGGCGCACGAGCTACCCGGCGCCGTTCTCCTTCGATCCGAGTGCCGATCCACACGGTCCTGGACCGAAGGCGACACCGACGTTCTCGGCCGGACGCCTCTATGCTCTTGGGATCGGGGGTGTTTTGTCAGCGTTCGACGCTGGGGATGGCGAGATCCTCTGGCAGACACCCGCTCCATCGGTCGGCCCACTTTTTGGTACCGCCGCGTCGCCGCTCGTGGACGGCAACCTGGTCATCACCCATGTGGGTGGGCACGATGACGGCGCGTTGACCGCGTTCGATGTTTCGACCGGCGCGGTGCGGTGGGCGTGGCCTGGCGACGGGCCTGGCTACTCGTCTCCCATCCTGATTGAGTTGGACGGCACGCGCCAGGTCATCACGCAAAGCCAGAACCACGTCGTGTCGGTGGATGCGGCGACCGGAGCGCTACTCTGGCAGCGACCGTTCCTAACACCCTACGCGCAGAATTCGATCGACGCGGTCGTCGTCGACGACCAGGTCATCATTGCTGGCACTCAGATGCCTACGGCGGCGTTTCGCCCGCTCCGCGTTGGCAACGCTTGGGCGCTTGAGGATGTCTGGGAGAGTGGCGAAGCGACGTTTTACATGAGTAACGCACTGCTGGTCGATCGGTTGCTCTTCGGACTATCCGAGCGGAACAGTGGGCAATACGCGCTGCTCGACACGACGTCTGGCGACACCATCTGGACCGGTGCGGGACGGCAGGCCGAGAGCGCCGCCCTCGTCAGGGCCGGCCAGACGGTGTTCTCACTCGAGGTCGACGGGGAGCTGGTTGTCGGCGAAGTGACCGCAACCGCGTTCGAGGAGATCAGTCGCTACGAGGTGGCCGACAGCCCCACCTGGGCGCAGCCCACCATTTCAGGTAACCGTGTGTTCATTAAGGATCTGGATACGCTGACGCTCTGGACGTTCGATTAGCCTCGCTGCTGCCTCTACCTCGACAGCAGATACGTCATCTTGATCGCAAGCTGCCGGTTCTGCACCCAGGGGACCCGGCCCCGGTTTCTCAGCAGTGGGTCGAACAGCAGCATGTCGTCCGCCCGCATCTCGTCGTAGGCGATGTAGATGTCGCTGCCCGGTCGGTAGATCCAGTTGAACCGGACGCTGGTGCTGATCGCGTCGGTGGTGGAGTTGTACTGAGTCAGTGTACGCAGCGTCATCTCTGGCGAGAGAGCGAGGTCGAAGGTCATCGACGCGAGGTCGGCGATGAACGCCCCGCCCGGCAGGGTGACGTCGCTCCGGCTGAACCGTCCTTCGGCCGCGATCGAGTCGGTGATCCGCACACCCGCGCTCGCGCTGTAGTCGGTACGGTCGCCATCGAAGAAGGTCTGCGGGGCGTAGGACGCCCGACCGAAGATGCGCTTCGAGGGGTCGCTCGTGTACATGAACCGCCACTCACCGAAGCGGTAGGTGCCGGCCGGAATCGTGACGTCGGATCTGACGGGGAACGGAATGTCGAGTTGCTCGAAGTGGTCGTTGTACCACCAGATGAACCGCGACCCGTCCTCGAAGTAGGTCCCGATCATGTGGTGGATCCGGCGCGTCAGCAGCCGGTTGTTCTGGTCGGTGGTGTAGGTCACGTTCCACATCGGGTCGAACTGCCGGATGCCCCAGCGACCCGGCCGCGGATCCCATTCGAGATGCGCTCTCGAGATCCGGATGCCGGTGCGCGGGACGAAGCCCACCTCGGCGTTGAAGTTGTCCTGGATGTCGGTGTACTCGGCCTCAAGACGATAGGACGGATTCAGCCAGACGGCACTCAGGTTTCCGGCCATGTCGTCCGTCGACACCTCTGGGGTCTCGGTCTTGGCGAGAAACGCGTTGATGACGAAGTTCTGGTGTGGCGCCAGCGTAGTGTCGACTGCCAGCGTCCGGTTGTAGTGGTCGCCACCGATCGCTTCCTTATTGATGACTAGGCCGCCCACCCGTGAGCGGGCCAGGATGTCGCGGCTGTAGCGGCCCACGAAGAAGTTCTCGCCGAGCTGCCCCAGTGCCTCCTGGGTCTGGATGTTCATCACGGCGATGTTGTGTCGATCGACCTTGCCGGTCAGACGACCGCCGCCGATGATGGGGACTGGCTGGCCCGCATCCGACAGTCCGATCCGCCGCGTGAAGAACAGGTCGGCCGTGCGTTGCCACCCCTGCGTGCCGACTCCGAACATGCCCGAGTTCTCGAGGAAGAAGTCTCGCTTCTCCGGGAAGAAAAGTGGGAACCGGGTTAGGTTCACCTGCTGGTCGTCCACCTCGACCTGCGCGAAGTCGGTGTTCAGGGTGACGTCGAGGTTCAGTCCGGACGTGACCCCGTACTTCACGTCGAGCCCGATGTCGTTGAATCCGGAGTCGGCGAACGCGCTCGACACCGTCCGGTCCTGACGCCCTCCGGCCAGCACGTACGGCGTCACCCTCAGGTCCATGCCGCGGTCCACGCCACCAAGCCCCACCATGGTGCCGGCCAGGCTGACCCGGGTCAGCCGGTAGGCCTTTGGGATCGGCGCCCAGAAGACCTGTTCGTTCTTGCGTCGGATGTTCCGCATGAAATTGATGCCCCACATCTGCCGGTCGGTCTCCGGAAAACGGAGCGTCACCATCGGGATGGCGATCTCGGCCACCCACCCCTCAGGCGTGATGCTGGTGGCCACATCCCACACACCGTCCCAGTTCACGTTGATGTTCGAGCTATTGCCTCCGAATCCGCCCTCGCCCTCTGCCGCCACCTGCTGTTCGAGCTTCGCCCCGAGCGGGTTGGTCACAAACATGTAGCCCGATCGGCGGTCGTGGAAGGTGTCGAGAATGACCTGGAAGTTATCTTCGTCGAGCAGCCGACGTGAGTCGCGCCGTTTCTCCGTCGCCACGACGCCCCCAGGGTGCCTGTCGTAGGCTTCGACGCCGATGTAGAGGGCGCTCGAGTTGTAGATCAGGCGCACCACTGTGCGCTCGGTCGCCGGGGCACCCTCCGCAGGCTCCTGTTGGACGAAGTCGTCGATGATGGCTGCTTGTAGCCAGACCTCGTCGTTGAGGCTGCCGTCGAGCCGCGGGGCGGTGTCGACGCGGGTCGGTTCTACCCGGTAGCGCTCACCGGGGGGCAGCTCGGCAGTCAGTGGTTCCGCGTCGTTGGCCGCTGGGGCGGTGTTCTCCTGGCCGCCCAAGTCGAGCGTGCCGCCAACCCCGGCTCCGGAACCGACGACGGCGGTCCTAGACCTGTTGAGCGCTCTCTCGCCCGTCGAGACGTCGAGACCCGCCCGGCGGCCTGATGTCGCTTCGGTCGCTGGCGACGTGCTGTCCGCCCGTAGGTCGGCCGCCAGTGCCCGCGCGACTCGGTCCTGCAGGTCGAAGATCTCGTCCAGTGTGCCATTCGCCGTCACTGTCCCGGAGGGCCTTGCACTCTCCGCGTCGATCAAGCGCGCAGAGATGCGCAGCATGCCCGCACGCTGCTGGTAGGTGCCCATAACCACCCAGCGCGCGTCTAGTTCGCGCCCCAGCGCCGCGGCGTCGGCGTCGTCGAGCGCGCTCTCGCCACTCTCGAGCATGGTCGCGCGCGTGGTCTCCTGCGCAACCACCTGGAAGGTTCCCAGCGATTCCAGATCGGTCGTAATCGTTTCGACGAGGCCGGCCCCGATCCACTCGTGCTCCGGTTCGCCGCTGCTGTTAGCAAACGTCAGTATGACGATACGCTCGCTTGGCGGAGGTGCCAGTTCCGGCGCGGGCTGGGCCGAGACGACGACGTGCGGGACGCCAGACGAGGCGCCTGCCACTAGCATGCCCAGGCGGGCGAGACGCGAAAGGAACCCGGGTGTCATAGAAACAAGATACTCCGCTGCGCCATAATTTGGCGCCATGGACAGACGATCATTCTTGAGGCTTGCAGCGGCCAGTCCCGTGCTCGCGACTCCCGTCCGGGCGCGCTCTGTCGGTCCTCTGGAAGTTGCCCCGAGCGCGCCCACCGGCGCACAGCCGTTGGCGTTACCTAACGGCTTCACCTTCTATTCTCCGCTGGCCGAAGACTGGTATCGCAACGGCGCCTACTTCGAGTGGACTTCGACCACCCGGAACAACGAGGGGCGTCAGGTGCAGGTGTTCTACCGTACCTTTGGCGACCGTTCGAACCCCGCGCTCGTGATCCTGCACGGCTATCCCACCTCTAGCTTTGACTTCCGGGAGATGATTGCCTCCCTCGAAAAAGACTACTTCATCGCCACGCTCGACTTTCCCGGATTCGGTTTTTCTGACAAGCCACAAGACGGCTACTCGTACATGCTGGCGGACGACGCCCAACTCGTCGATTACTTCGTGCGGGAGATCGTGAGGCTGCCTAGCTTCCATTTGCTGACTCACGACCGGGGCGGCAGCGTCGGGTTCGCATTCCTGGGCAATTACCTGCGTGAAGAGAAGCCCTACGAGATCACGTATCACTTCATCTCGAACGGCGGACTTTTCCTGCCGTTGACCAACCTGGGACAGGGACGGTTTTGGCAGCACGCCGAGCGCCGGCAGGGTCTCGGTCACCAGCTGGGACCGGAGCCGCCGCCCCGGCCGAACCGGCCGCGCGTGACGGAAGGCAGACCGCGGCAGGTGGCCAACGCCGACATTCAGGCGTTCAACGATGGCGTGGGAGCGCGGTTCTTCGTCGGGAAGTATCTGCTCGAACGGGCCGCTAACGAGTATCACTGGCTGGACAACCTGCGTGAAAGCCCGGTACCGACCGCGCTGATCTGGGGGCTGCTCGACACGCCGAACCCGCCGCGCATCGGCAACCACATCTGGCACACCTATCTCGACAAGCGGCCGGTCGAGAGCAGCTACTGGCTGCTGCCCACGGCCGGCCACTACCCGCAGTGGGACGTGCCGGAAGAGATGGCAGGTATCGTCCGGACTTGTCTGGAAACGGGGATCCCCGCGCCGGAGCGCGAGGACGTCTTCATGCGCACGCTGGCGCAGAACCGCACTGCGACCTCACCGGTCTACATGGGACGCTCGATCGTCGAGAACGTTTTCTTCCCTGGGGCAGTGGCGTATTCGCCAGACGGCTACAGTTTCTGAGGAGTCTGGGCGGGACGGTCCTCGGTGAGCGCATCTAGAACCGCCCGGTCGCCCCTCGCTCGTCGTCCAGAACCCCTCGGCCAAGCTCAAATAGGCATCGAGCACCAGCAGAGGATCTGTGATGGAGCTGCCCTCCTGGCAGCAGAGAGTGGAAGTACACAGGGCGACGCGGTCGATCGCTGGTCGACGTGTCATACTTTTAGACAGATGTTCAGGAACGCTCGGATCGCTCTTGTTTCCATTTTTGTGGTCGTTTTGAGCGCTGGTGCCTTAGCGCAGCAGCGTCCAACTTTCCGCAGTGGCGTCGACCTTATCCAGGTGGATGTCACCGTCGTCGACGAGGACAGCTATCCGGTTACGGATCTGGCGGCTTCGGATTTCACGGTCACCGTCGACGGCGAGGCCCGTCCTGTAGTCCAGGCGCAGTTCATTCCGCTACGGTCACAGCCGGGTGACGGGCAGGTGGAGTTGCAGGGTGCTGAGGACTTGGTCCTCACATCGAATACGGAGCATGTGCCCGGTCGGTTGGTCGTGATTGCCGTCGACGAAGAGAGCATTTACTTTGGCGAGGGGCGGCACGTTATGCGTGCCGCGGCGGAGTTCGTCGACAGTCTGGGTCGAGCCGACCGGGTTGGCCTTGCCGTGATCCCGTACGGGCTTCATATTGACTTCACGTCTGACCATGACCGCGTCCGTCGCGCACTCGCGGGCCTGTCAGGGCTTGGCACGCGTCGACGGGATGTGGACATCGGGCTCGGTGAGGCCTTCCGGATCGCCCAGTTCGGGGATCGGGGTACGGAGATCCTCGTGGCCAGACGTCTTTGTGGGGACGAGGCCGAGAACGACCAGGGATGTTTGTCGACTATCCGAAATCGTAGCCGCCGGATCGTGCAGGAGACGCAGAACGACAGCGTCAACGCGCGTCGTGGGCTTGAGACGTTGCTCGAATCGATGGAGGAGCTTGAGGGGCCGAACACCCTGGTATGGATTTCAGGTGGCCTGATTATCGAAGACCAGTTTGCGCTGCGCGAGATCCAGCGGCGAGCCGCGGCGTCCCGCACATCGTTTTACTTGATGATGGTGGCCGAACCGCTCATCGACATGACTGCGGCGTCGTATCAGGAGACAGCGCGTGATGATCGACGCCAAAAAGAGCAGGGTCTGCTGGAGCTTGCGGCGTTGACCGGCGCTCGGGTGATGCGGGCCCAGTACAACCCGACTCCGTTGTTCGAGCAACTGGAGCGCGAGCTGTCCGGCTATTACCTGCTTGGTGTGCAGCTCGGTCCTACCGATCGGGATGTGGAGCGTCGTCCGATCACCGTCTCGGTCGCGCGCGACGATGTGCGTGTGCGCGCTCGACAAGAGATCAGCTTCGCTGAGGACGAAGCCAGCCAGAGCGTCGACGAGCGCCTCGCTCGGATGTTGCGGTCGCCTTTCTCGGTGCTGGAGCTTCCCATGCGGGTTGCGACCTATGTGCATCACGATGTCGAGACCGAGCGGATGCGAGTCTTGGTGGCCACCGAGGTTGGCGGCGACGCCCTCGGTCCATTGACGTTCGGCGTCGTGCTGCGTGACTCAGACGGGAGGTCGGTTTGGACCGGACAGCAACAGGTTAACGTCCAGCCAACCTACACCGCGAATGGACCGGTCATGGAGACCTCGTTCCAGGTTAGTGTTCCCCCGGGGCAGTATGAGCTGCGGCTCGCGGTCGTCGACGACATTGGACAGCGGGGCAGCGTTGAGCATCCGATGCGCGCCGAAGTGCGTTCGACCGGCCCCCTCGCAGTGGGTGACCTCGTGGTAGCCGATCGGTCCGAGACGGGGGCTACGGTCGAGGCGCCGGTTGAGGCACGCGTGTCTGGCGATCGCCTGTCGGCCTACACCGAGCTCTATGCGGATTCGCCGACCGTTTGGGATCAGACCGAGGTGCACATCGCCATCGCCGACCATGCCACGGGTCCCGTGCGCGCTGAGACGACGGTCACGTTCCAAGGGGTCGCCGAGACCTCTCGCCGTATCTTTCGATATGACGTCGATGTGGGCGATCTTCAGCCGGGTCGCTACGTGGCCCGGGCGCGTATCGTGCACGATTCCGGTGAAGTCGCTCGACTTCACCGCTCGTTCCAGATCATTGAGGCGCGGTAGTTTGGCGCCGTCTAGTTCGGTAACTGCTGACGCAGGGGCGCCGTATCGGTTTGGTGCACGCTCTGGGACCGACGAGACGACATCTTCCTTCGGTGCGCCCGGGAGGGTAAAGCCGGAGTTCCACACCACGGCCGATCCGCTTCCTTCCTGACTGGCGCTGATCGTGACGTTGTTGTTGACGTGGCTCGTACCGGTGAGAGTCTGCATTGATGCTCCTTGGGTGGCGCCACTCTAGGATCGGGTGCCACCCCCTCGATTCCATCGGCTGGTGGATCGGGTGCCCCAAATTATCTATTGTCTCTATACTTGGAGTTCAGGAAGTGTTCAGGTCGTCTGCGGCCATGGTGCTGATACCATGTAAGTTAGCTGTGTTTGGAGGTGTAGTGTGAAACGACTCGTCAGCGTGTTGGTGTTGTCGGTGGTGTTGGTGCCAGGTACCGCTCTGGCTCAGGGAGTCAGCGAGGAGCCTATCGGGAATCTCGCCGAGTTGATGCGCGGCCTCATGTTTCCGAACGCGAACAAGTTGTTCGACGCGCAGGCGGTCGAGCCCGGTGGTCCGGTACCCGAGATGAACTCCGAGACCCGAGACGCCGTCTCTGCCCTGATCGGGAGTGCTTCGTCCCGGTTCGCAACGATCTATCGTGGCTGGCCGGAGGTGGCGGGGGCCGCGGTGGCGCTGGCTGACGGCGCTAAGCTCGCAATGCTCCCAGGGCGTCTATGCGACAACGGCGTCCCGGCGCCGGTCGACCAGGCCGATTACATCGAAGGTGCTCGAATGCTTGAGGAGTATTCGATAGACGCGCTGAACGGGGCCCGCGAACAGAACTGGGACGCCGTCTGGGAAGCGGTGAACTACGTCAACGAGTCCTGCACCCATTGTCACAAGACCTATCGCGATGGTCCCGACAGCCGGCAAGAGCCGCGCTGCGAGGTCCAGTAGCAAGCACGGGTCGCTAGCGCGGTCCACCCTCACGGTCGTCAGCTCCGCTGCCGCTCCCATCCACAGTCAGGGGGGAGCAGTGGGGCCGCTCTTGGAACTCGCCTGGCCTTCAACCGCAGATGCGCGCGTGGCTTGAACTTGAACGCGAGCGTCACGATTGGCTCATCGGCCGTCAATGCCGCAGGCGATGGTCGCTCCGCACTCACGTCGAACGACTCGGTCTTCGAACCGACGGTGTGAGCTCTTAGATCGAGATCTCAGGCACGTCGCCGTCGATAACCAGCTCGGCCTCGGTCGCGGTACGGATCTTGTCCACGCTGATGCCGGGGGCGCGCTCGGTCAGGTGCATGCCGTCCTCCCGGACCCGGAACACACCAAATGACGAGACTATGGTGTTGACCACGCGCTGACCCGTGAGCGGAAGTGTGCAGGCACCGAGGATCTTCGGGTCGCCGTTCTTGGCGGTGTGGTCCATCACCACTAGCACCTGTTTGGCGCCCGCTACGAGATCCATCGCGCCGCCTGGTCCCTTGACCATCTTGTCGGGGATGCTCCAGTTGGCCAGATCGCCGGTGGCCGAGACCTGCATCGCACCGAGCACCGCTAGATCGACGTGACCACCCCGGATCATGGCGAAGCTCTCGGTGCTGCTAAAAAAGCTGGCGCCGGGGACGACCGTCACTGTTTCCTTGCCGGCGTTGGTCAGTTCGGCCTGCACCTCATTCTCGGTGGGATAGGGGCCCACCCCAAGGATGCCGTTCTCGCTGTGCAGCACGATGTGCACGTCCTCGGGCAGGAAGTTCGCGCAGAGGGTTGGAATGCCGATACCGAGGTTGACGTAGCTACCGTCGGCGATCTCCTGCGCAGCCCGCCGGGCGACCTGTTCTCGGGTCAGCGCCATCACTCACTCCTAGTGCGACGCACCTCAACGATTGGTTCCATGTCTTCGCCCACCACGACCCGGTCGACGTAGATACCCGGTGTGTGGATGTGATCTGGGTCGAGCGTCCCGGCCGAAACAATCTCCTCGACCTCAGCCACGGTCGCTGCCCCCGCTTCGGCCATGGGCGGATTGAAGTTGCGGGCGGACATCCGGTAAATGAGATTACCGTCGGTATCTGCCTTCCACGCGCGGACTAGCGAAACGTCCGAGCGTAGACCGGTCTCCATCACGTAGCCGCGTCCGTCGAATTCACGGGTTTCTTTTCCTTCGGCCAGCGGGGTCCCGTAGCCGGTCGGTGTGTAGAAGGCGGCGATGCCCGCCCCTCCGGCTCGCATCCGTTCCACCATGGTGCCCTGGGGGTTCAGCTCCACCTCGATGATGCCGTCCAGATACTGCTGTTGGAAGATCTTGGTCGAGCCGAAGTAGGTCGCGATCATCTTGTCGATCTGGCGCGTTTCTAGCAGTAGCCCGAGACCGGCGCCGTCCACGCCGGCGTTGTTGCTGACACAGGTCAGGCGCTTCACGCCAGACTCAAGCACCGCGTTGATCAGGTTGAGCGGCGCCCCGCACAGCCCGAATCCGCCCGCCATGATGGTGATACCGTCGGTAAGGAGCCCGTCGAGCGCCCTCGTCGAAGACTTGTAGACTTTGTTCACTGCTTGGACATTCTAGACGTTGCTACAATACCGCGCCGCTTCGCCTATTCTAGGATGCAAGCCGTATGGGACCGCATCGCATCCGGTCATCGTGTTGGAGGGCAGTATGAGCCAGGTTGTCATCGTCGACAGCATTCGCACCGGTCTCGCTAAGTCGCACCGTGGCACGTTTAACCTCACCCGCGCGGACGATCTGGTCGCCCACTGCATCGATGCGCTGCTCGACCGCTCGCCCTCACTCGCCCCGGCCGAGGTCGACGATGTCATCCTTGGCGCCGGACGCCAGATCGGCGAGCAGTCAGGCAACATGGCCAGGCATGCCGTGGCTTTATCACGGCTGCCGATCACGGTTCCGGCCACCACGATCAGCCGGGCCTGCTCATCCGGGCTCAACTCGATCGCGATGGCGGCCAATCAGATTGCCAGTGGCTGCGCTGAGGTCGCCGTGGCGGGGGGCGTCGAGTCGATCACGCGTCTCGAACACCGATCGCCGGCCGACTTCGATAACCACCAGCGGTTGCTAGACGAGAAGCCCGAGATCTATATGGCGATGGGAAACACGGCCGAGGTCGTGGCCCGCCGCTACCAGGTTAGCCGCGAGCGGCAGGATGAGTATGCGCTCCAGAGCCAGCAGCGTTACGCGGCGGCACAGGACGCCGGCAAGCTTGATGACGAAATTGTGCCGATGACGGTCGAGTGGCGAAAGGTTATCGACAAGGCGACGAAAGAGACAGCGGTGGTCGAGGGAACCGTCGAGGGTGACGAATGCAACCGGCCGACGACCACGATTGAGGGGCTCGCCAAGCTGCCGTCGGCGTTCGAGGAGGAGGGCAGCGTGACGGCCGGAAACTCGTCCCAGTTGTCCGACGGTGCGTCGATGGCGCTCGTTATGTCCGAGCGGCGTGCCCAGCAACTCGGGTTGACGCCGATGGCCTACTTCAGGGGGTTCACCGTGGCCGGGTGCGAGCCGGACGAGATGGGCATCGGTCCGGTGTTCGCGATCCCGAAACTGCTGAAGGCTAAGAATTTGACCCTCGACGATATCGAGCTAGTGGAGTTGAACGAGGCGTTCGCGTCGCAGTGTGTGTACTGCCGCGACACGCTCGGCATCGACAACGAGATCTACAACGTGAACGGCGGATCAATTGCCATCGGCCATCCGTTCGGGATGACTGGGGCGCGGCTGACGGGCCATATCCTCCGCGAGCTTAGGCGGCGGAACAAGACCCTCGGCCTTGTGTCGATGTGTATCGGTAAGGGGATGGGGGCCGCCGGTTTGTTCGAGGCCTGCTGAGGACGCCGCTAGGTGTTTCCCGACCCCGCGAACGTCCAGGATCGTGCCCAAACCCTGCAGTTATGATGGTGTTTCCTCGGTGGTTCGTTGCCACGCTTGCCTGGTCGCTGCTTGCCGCCTCGGCCGGCGGCCAGACGCCTGGGTTCGTTCGCTGGAGCGCCGACGAACTGGCCGAGCGGCGGACGGCGCTCGGCACCCACGTTGGCGCGGATGGGTCGGCGCGAGAGACGCTGGGAGACTATGAGACCGCGACCAGGTCACATCGATTTCGGTTCATCCATCGGGTCCGCGATGGGGCCCCCGAGCAGCATCGCGACATCGAAGATGTCGTGTTCATCCAGAGCGGCGCCGCGGTGCTGCAGGTTGGAGGCGCGCTGGTCGAACCTCGAGGGACGCCGCCCGAGCTCACCGGTCGCGCCATCCGAGGAGGCGAGCAGTATGCGGTGGCGGCCGGCGACATCCTCCACATTCCGGCCGACACTCCGCACCGCTATCTCGTGCCGGAAGGCGGGCAGGTTACCTATGTGCTCGTGCGGATGCCGGCGCTCGTCGGTGAGCGGGTGGTACCCCCCGACGCGCCGACCCTGACGTTTCGTCCAGACGGGTTCGCGTTGTGGCGCGCCGACGAGCTCGAGACCCGACGGATGGCGCTGGTCGGCAGCATCCGACCCGACCGGTCGTCGCGTGAGACGCTTGCCGACTACGGCAGTCCCGTCCGCTCCCACCGCTTCCGGCACATTCACCGCGACGCGAACGGAGTGCCCGAGATCCACGACGAGATTATCGATGTGGTGTTCGTGACCAGCGGTGCTGGGGAACTCCTCGTGGGCGGCGAAATACTCGATCGGAACGGCAGCCTGGGCTCGGGGATCGCGGACGGCGTGCGCCACCCGGTGGCTGCAGGCGATGTGCTACACATTCCCGCCCGGACGCCTCATGGCTACCTGGTGCCGACTGGTGGGCAGGTGACCTACGTGCTTGTCCGTGTTCCGGCCGTGCCCGGCTCATGAGGCAGCCCGGGATCGACACCGTCCTGTACCCACCGTATGCTGTCAGCGGCGTCTTCCTCCCATAACTCTTGGGCGGGGACTGGGTAGAGGATGTCCACGCGGAGGAGGCATGAGCACAACGGGAGTCGTTGAGGGAAAGGTTGCGCTGGTGACCGGCGCGGGTCGTGGAGTGGGAGCCGCCGTGGCTCAGCTGCTGGCCGCGCACGGGGCATCGGTGTTGGTCAACGATCTGGGTGGGAGCGAAACGGGTCAGGGCAGCGATCGGGCGCCCGCTCTCGAGACGGTCACCGCCATCCGGAACGCTGGAGGGCAGGCCGAGCTGAACGGCGAGAGCGTCGCTGACAGCTCCGCCGCGCGCGGCATGGTCGAGCAGGCGCTCGACTGCTTCGGTCGCCTTGACATCGTCGTTAACAACGCGGGTATCCTGCGGGACGTCATCTTTCACAAGATGACCGAGGAAGACTGGGACGCCGTGCTCGACGTGCATCTGAAGGGGTCCTTCAATGTCTCGAGCGCCGCGGCGCCCCACTTCCGCAAGGAGGAGTCGGGATGCTTCGTGCACATGACCTCGACGTCCGGCCTGATCGGCAACTTCGGCCAGGCGAACTACGCCGCGGCCAAGATGGGTATCGTCGGACTGTCGAAGTCGATCGCGCTCGACATGGCTCGATTCGGCGTCCGCTCGAACTGCATCGCACCATTTGCCTGGAGTCGCCTCATCGGATCGATTCCGATCACCGACGACGTGCAGCGCGCCCGGGTGGAGAAGCTGAAGCGGATGACGCCTGAGAAGATCGCGCCGCTGGTGGTCGCCCTGGCGTCGGACGACGCCAAGGACGTCTCCGGCCAGATCTTCGCCGTGCGAAGCAACGAGCTGTTCGTGATGGGGCAGAACCGTCCGGTGCGCGGTTTGCACGATGGTGCCGGTTGGACGCCCGAGACGGTTCTGGCCCGGGCGCTGCCGGCGTTTCGCGCCGACTTCTATCCGCTCGACCGGAGCCAGGACATCTTCAGCTGGGACCCGGTCTGATCCGCGCCTGCGATATCCTCAGCGGTTGATGGCAGTCGGAATCCACGCCTTCGGGGGGTATCTCCCCAGACGCCGTCTCTCGAGACAGATCGTCGTCGAGGCCAATGCCTGGTTCGCGCCGGCGCTCAAGGGGCTAGGTCGGGGCGAGCGGGCAATCGCCAATTGGGACGAAGACCCGGTCACCATGGCGGTTGAAGCGTGTCGTGACGCCTTGGGTTTGTTGGACCGGAGCACCCTCGGTGCGCTCTGGCTCGCATCGACCACGTTGCCGTTCGAGGACCGTCAGAATGCTGGGATTGTGGCTGAGGCGCTCGGGTTGGACAGTACGGTCCGTACCTTGGACATCGCCGGCTCGCAGCGCGCGGGCACGTCGGCCCTACTGACGGCCATTGACGCGGTCGCCGGCGGAGCGGGCCCGGTACTGGTCACCGCGGCCGAGAAGCGACGGACCCGGGTGGCGAGCCCGCTGGAGTTGACCAGCGGCGACGGGGCTGCCGCGATCCTCGTGGGCGAAGGCGACGGTGGTGCGGTCGTGCTGGGCGCTGCTACCGAGACGGCGGACTTCGTGGACCACTACCGGGGCCAGCATCAAGATTTTGACTACGTTTGGGAGGAGCGCTGGATCCGGGACGAGGGGTACCAGAAGCTAGTGCCCGTCGCGGTCGAACGGGCGCTGGCGGCGGCTGGGGTCGGGGCCGCGGACATCCAACATTTTTGCTTCCCCACCTCGACGACACGCGTCGCCGCTGCCCTGGCTCGACGACTTGGTCTGTCCGACGGTTCTGTGCGGGACAACCTGCAGGTCAGCTGCGGCGAGACGGGGGTCGCCCATCCGCTGGTTATGCTGGTTCATGTGCTGCAAGAGGCTGATGAGGGCGACCTTATTCTGGTGACTGGTTTCGGGCAGGGCGGCGATGCCGTCGTGCTGAGGGTCGGGGCTGGCCTGGCTGACCGCCAGCCTGTGCGTGGCATTGAAGGGAGTCTCGCGGCGGGGGTTAGCGACACCAACTACCAGCGGTATCTCGCGATCAATGACTTGATCACGATCGAACGTGGATTACGAGCGGAGGTCGACAAACAGACCGGGCTGACGACGTTGTATCGGAATCGGGCGATGCTACTTGGGTTCATCGGCGGCCGGTGCCGGGCGTGCGGCACGCCGCAGTATCCGGCGAGCGGAGCCTGTGTGAATCCGGACTGCGGCGCGACCGGGCCGCAGGATCGGTACCCCTTCGCCGATCGGTCGGCACAGCTCAATTCCTATACATCCGACCGGCTCACTTACTCTCCCGACCCGCCTGCCTACTACGGCATGGTCCAGTTCGAGGGCGGTGGGCGCGCCATGATCGACTTCACGGATGTTGACCCGGGAGCCACCCTAGAGGTGGGGGTTCCTATGCGGATGGTGTTTCGGGTCAAGGACTACGATCCGATGCGCGGTTTCCGCCGCTACTTCTGGAAAGCGATGCCGGTGCTCCCTTCGGCGCCGGCCGAGGAGTGACGATGGCCAGCGGTATCAGAGACAAGGTCGCCCTGCTCGGGATGGGCTGCTCCCGTTTCGGCGAGCGCTGGAACGACAACGCCGAAGCCCTCATCCTTGAGGCGTTCTCCGAGGCGCTAGACGACGCCGGCATCGAGAAATGTCAGATCGACGCGGCGTGGTTCGCCACGGCGATCGAAGAGCAGCACGTCGGGAAGTCAGGGATTCCGCTGGCGATGGCGCTGCGCCTGCCACTCATTCCGGTGACGCGGGTCGAGAACTACTGCGCGTCCGGCTCCGAGGCGTTTCGGGGGGCGGTCTACGCGGTGGCCTCCGGAGCCTGCGATGTGGCGCTGGCGCTCGGAGTGGAGAAGCTGAAGGACACCGGCTACGGCGGTCTCCCGCAGCGGAGCCGGGGCGCGGTGAACGACATGTACTGGTCGAATCTGTCGGCCCCCGGCGCGTTCGCGCAGTTGGCCACTGCGTATCAGGCCAAGCATGGCGTGGCTCGTGAGGACCTGAAGCGGGCAATGGCCCACGTGTCGGTCAAGAGCCACGCCAACGGAGCGAAGAACCCGAAGGCTCACCTGCGGAAGGCAATTGACGAAGATCGTGCGCTCAACGCGCCGATGATCGCCGATCCGCTCGGGCTGTTCGATTGCTGCGGGGTGTCGGATGGGGCCGCCTGCGCCATCGTGACCACGCCCGACATCGCGCGGGGTCTCGGCAGGACCGATCTGGTGACCGTCAAGGCGCTTCAGCTGTCGGTTTCCAACGGCACCGAGTCACAACACAACTCGTGGGACGGGAGTCATTTCATGACCACCCAGGTGGCCTCGGCCCGTGCCTATGAAGAGGCCGGCATCTCCAACCCGCGCGAAGCAATCGGCCTTACCGAGGTACACGACTGCTTCTCGGTGACCGAGCTTGTCACCATGGAGGATCTCCATCTGTCCCCCGAGGGCGGAGCGATCAAGGACGTTATGGACGGGGTCTTCGACGCCGAGGGTGCCCTGCCGTGCCAGATCGATGGGGGGCTGAAGTGCTTCGGCCACCCGATCGGCGCCTCCGGCCTGAGGATGCTGTACGAGATCTATCTCCAAATGCAGGGGCGCGCCGGTGACCGTCAGCGTTCGACGGAGCCGACCTTCGGGCTCACTCACAACCTCGGTGGTTTTCCGCACCAGAATGTCTGCTCGGTCGTGATCGTCGGTCAGGAAGGCGCGTGACGTCCCGGCCGTCCCGACTCGCGCTGACCGGGGCGTTCGCCGCCATCTATCTGATCTGGGGATCCACCTACCTGGCGATACGCTTCGGCGTCGCCGATATTCCGCCGTTCTTCCTGGCCGGTATCCGGTTTGCGGCGCCGGGACTGGTGTTTCTTGCCTGGGCCCGGAGCCATAGCGCGGCGTGGCCCGCTCCCCGACACTATCTCACCACCGCTCTCATCGGCATGGCGATGGCGACTGGTGCAACGGGTTGATGAGCTGGTCGCTGCAGACAGTACCGTCTGGACTTGGGGCGCTGATCATCGGTTTGGTGCCGTTGTGGGTCGTGCTCATTGACTGGGGCCGGCCCGGCGGTATGCGTCCGTCCGGTCGGGTCATGCTCGGCGTCGTCCTTGGGTTCGGCGGGGTGACGTTGCTGATTGATCCGACGCAGACGAGCGGCGGTCGTCAGCTTGACCCCGTCGGCGCCTCGGTCATCGTCATCGCGTCGCTCCTGTGGGCCAGCGGGTCGGTCTTTGCCCGGCATGCCGACCAGCCCGCCTCGCAAGCGCTCTCGGCCGGCATGCAGATGCTGGCGGGAGGTCTGGCGCTGCTGGTGCTGTCGGCGCTGACCGGCGAGTGGGCACGGCTTGATCTCGGGGGCGTTCCGCCTCGCGCCTTCATGGCCTGGGGTTACGTGATGGTGTTCGGCTCGGTTGCCTATGCCTGCTATCTCTGGCTGCTCAAGGCCTCGACACCCGCCAAGGCGGCGACCTACGCCTACGTCAACCCGGTGATCGCGCTGGTCCTCGGCTCGGTGCTGGGCGACGAGGTGCTGACCCTCTGGACGATGGGCTGCTCGGTAGTAGTGGTGGCCGCGGTACTGCTCGTCGTCTCGAAGTAGCCGTACACACGAACGCGCGCCGCCCGTCCCCTGGAGGGGACGGAACGACGCGCGTGCTCTTTCCAGGCGGTACCGCTACTGCTGATTGGTGCGGCCTGCCTTCTCCAACTCCCGCTCGCCACCCAGAATGTTGGTCATGCTGTAGTTTCCCTCATGGCAGGCGTACTCGTAGAGCAGCTCGTCTTCGGGGAGCGCTACGAACGGGAACTCGCCGGTCCAGGCGTCAGTCCAGTGGGTCGGATCCTCGATCGTGAACTCGTAGTGCACGGTGTCTGCGTCTACCCTGGTGAATCGCTCGGTGACGGTGATGGTGTCCTCGTCGGAGCCGTTCGCCACCCGCAGGATGACCTGGTCTCCACCGACCGCGGCAGCGTTTGCCTCGGTTTTACGGATGTTCCGGGTCGTCACGACCAGCGTGTCGCCTTCCCAGTGACCGCGGGAGTTGCCGTGCCACTGCGGAATGCTCGACGGGATATGGTCACGGCCATCGATGGGGATCATACGGAAGTCGTGGATCATCTCGATGTAGATCGACACCAGGCCCGGGGTCTGCATGATGATGAAGTTGTTGTTGTAGGCGCTCGGCAGCATCGGTGGTCCGGCTGACCAAACCAGGCAGCGATCGTTAAGCTCCAGGTCTTCCCACGAGTCGAATGGACCCTCGACGGGGAAGACGTCGTCGTGCGCCGACTTCCGGCTCATGCCGGAAGAGGTGCGCGGCGGCATCCGGCCGGTCGGTGGATCCGAGATGAGCGACGTGCGTCCGGTGGGACGGGTCCCGCCGTCCAGCCAGAAGTTGTTGTAGCCTCCGACGTTGCCGCCTGCGCTGGTGCGACGCGGTGGCGCCAGCAGCAGCTCTTCGTTCCGATCCAGGCGTGCCTGCTCCTGCGAGGCCACCTCTTCGTTGGTTAGGAATTCCTTGTCACCCAGCGACTCCGGTCGCTCGAGCGGCGTGATCGTCTTGTTTGTGTAGGTGCCCTGTAGATCAGGGTCCCCCCAGGGGGTCTTCGGCGTCGCCTGGGCCGTAACGCTCGTCGGCGTCAGTAGGGCCAGGGTGGCGGCGCCGACCAGCATCCGGAAGGTTGACTGAGTCATCCGTGTGCTCCTGTGTTGCGTCAGTATGAAAGGGTCGCAAGCGACCACGCTGGATTATACGCGTGTTTGGCAGCAGGCCGGGTGATGTTGCACATCCGTTCCCGGCGGCGGCAGCTCTTGCCTGGGAGAGCGCGTTAGAGCAGACCTGCCACGCGGTCGATGAACCAGTAGGCTGAGACCGTCCCCATCAGATAGACCGGGAGCTGCGTGGTCAACGGGGGGAGGTCGACTGGGATCCGTCGGATCAGCCACAGCAGGCTCAGCAGGCCGCCCACCACCAGTAATTGGCCAACCTCCACACCCACGTTGAATAAGAAGAGTGCGGTAACCCGCGCGTCGCCCGGCAGTCCGATTTCGGACAGGGCGCCGGCGAAGCCGAACCCGTGGAGAAGCCCGAAGCCGAAGGCGATGGACCACGGCCACCGGCTCATCGGCGAGCTCGGGTCGGCGCCTCGACTGAGCTCAACGGCCAGAAAGAGAATGCTGAGGGCGATGACCGCCTCGACCGGTCCCTGCGACAGCGTCATTACGCCAAGAGTCGACAGCGCCAGGGTGATGCTGTGGGCCACCGTGAACGACGTTACGACCTGCACGAGCTGGATCGGTCGGCGGACGAAGCACATCAGCCCCACCACGAACAGGATGTGGTCGAAGCCGAACAGGAGATGCTCGACGCCGAGCTCGAGGTAGGCCGGCACGGCCAGGCCGGCAGCCGACGCGGCGAGGACTACGAATGGCCCGTCTGGCCGGAGCAGATGGTCGGTCGCGTTTCCATCCGCCCACCGTACGCGGAGCAGGACGTCGGTCAGGGTCCTGGCGAGACCTACGATTTCCACGCGGGCACCAGCGAGACCCTCGTCGCCGCAACTGACCGTCCACCGCTCCAGCAAAACGGTGTCGGTGACGTCGGGGAGCGCTCGCGATGCCTCCACGCAGTGCGAGGGAAGCTGGGGTTCCAGCGGGAGTCGAAGGGCCAGGGTGGGATCCCCGCTCGGGAGGATTGGTTGTTTCCAGGTGATTTCCACCAGGCCGGCGTCGAGCTCGCGGAGCTCGAGATATGCCGGTCGCACCTCGTGGGCGGAGACCGCCGTGGCGCCGGAGTTAAGCAGAAGAAGCACCGCGGCCGCATGAAGCTGCATGGCCGAGATGTCAGCTCGTATCCGATTGACTCGCACCCAGATCTCCCACCTGCACGTCATACCGTTCCCGGAGCTCGTCGAACGCCGTTTGGTTCAGCTCGCGCCGTCGGTCCGCGAGCAAATCCTGAATCACCCGCTCGCGTATCTCGTCCAGCGGAAGCTGCTGGGCGTCGGCCCGGGCCACGACGCGAACTAGATGCACCCCATAGGCGGATCGGACCGGTCCGCGCCAGCCGTTCGGCGGCAGGTCGCCGAGCACCCCGGCGAAGTCGCTGCCGAAGAGCTCCGCAATCTCCTGGTCGCTCCGGTCGGCGTATTCACGCAACAGCATGAACGGGTCGCCTAGTTGCCGCCATGCGTTGGGAGGACCGGTGGTTAGCTGATCGAGGAGCATCGCGGCGTCTGCTTCCGGATCCTCCCGCCGATCCCGGCTCAGGTACACATGAACGAACGTGGTACGGCGGGGTTCGCGATACCGGTTGCCATGAGCCGCGTGATAGGCCACGACGGTCGCCTCATCCGGTGGATCGACGCCAACGCCATCTTCCAGCATGAACGTCATCTTCTGTGCGAGCCGACGGCGAACGATCGTGTCGTCACGATCGAGCCCAAGGCGGAGCGCCTCGCGATAGAGGATCTCTTCCCGGATCGCGTCGTTGACGAGCCCCCTCAGTTCCGCCTCGGTCGGTGGACGATCCCACTGGACGGTCCAGCGTTCCCGGATGCCGGCCAGCTGCAGTTCGCCAATCTCGATCGTCCGGGTCGCGCGGTCGTCGCCCCCTCGCCACCGGTCGAACGTGAAGACAGCGCCACCAAGGAAGAGGAAAACCACGAGGGGGGTGACACCACGAGGTGCAGACATGGTTCGTCGGTCGGAAACGGCCAGATTATGTCATCGCCTAGCACGTTTCTGCGTTGGTCGGTCCCGTCTCCAGTCCCTTCGTTGGAGTCTTCAGGTTGACTGAAAGCCAACCATCCTTTGGTGGCGGGTTAGTTCCTTCAGTCACCACGCCGAGGAGTGCGCCGCGATTTCTCCTACGCCTGCGCCCGGTGCATTACTACGAGTTGTCCCAGGTGATAGGAGTTGTGGTTCCCGATGATCAGGAGCTCTCGCAGCAGAGTGTGCTCCGGGTTACGCTGGAGCGGCGCCATGAGATCACGATCCGGGTCGCGTGCGATAGTGCGCAGGGCGTCGAGATCGGCCAGAAACTGCTCCACACTGGACCGCCACTCGGTCTCGGAGGCCTTGCCCTCGGCGGTCGGCCAGTACCCATCCGGGAACGTCAGCTCCTGGTAGTCGCCGTCGGAGACATAATCGAGGATGTCCCGCTGCGCGAGGCGCAGATGTTCGAGCAGTTGCCACGGCGTGTACGGTACGCCGGGCAGTGCGGCGTTGATCCGATCGAGCGGGAATCGTTCGAACAGTTCTTGCGGTCGGATATGCGCCTGGGCGCCGTCGAGCAGCCGACCGAGTTGCTCCCGGAGCACGTCGTCGCCATCCATCGTCAGTCCGGATTCTCCAGCCGCTGGTAGATGCGTCCCACGGTCAACGGGTCTACACCGACGTTGCGGATCGGGATGCCGGTGTGACTCGTCAGGTCGATCGTGCGTGAGGCCTCCTCGACACTCACGCCCTCGCGATACTTTGTTTCGGTCTCCCGCCAGAGGTCCCGGTAGTAGTCTTGGACCACATCGATCCGTGAAAGATCGGTTACGGGCGGACCATGTCCGGGGACGAATACGTCGAAGTCGAGCGCCTTCAGGTTCTCGAGCGTCTGTGGCCACTCATCGACAAAGCCATCGCCCAGAAACGAGGGGCCGTTGAGTGCCATGTCGCCCGTGAATACCACTCCGTCGTCGGGAAAGTAGACGGCGACGTCGCCGCCGGTGTGCGCTCGCCCGAGGAACAAGATCTGGATCTCGCGATTGCCGCGATAGAGCGTCATCCGGTCGCTCATGGTGACCGATGGTGGCACTGGGGCGATTTCGTCGAAGTCTTGGACATGCGCGGCGAAGAGGTCGTAGTCAGCCTGCCGACGCGCCTGCTCAGTCGCGTCGGTTGCGTCGGCGATCTCTTCTTGCATCCGCTCCAGGCGTGCCTGGTTGCCGACCACGCCACGGGTATAGGTGGGTTCGTCGAGTGGCGCCGTGGCCAGCTTCTCGTAGGTGAACTCGTGTCCGATGATCGGGATGTCGGTGAACTCCTGGTTCCCGTGGGCATGGTCCCAATGGTGGTGGGAGTTGATGACGGCCGTGATCTGATTAGAGGTCAGCGTGCGCACCGAGGCGATCAGATCTCTCGCCTTTGAGGGTGTTACGTGCGAGTCGACCAACACGACATCGTCGTCGTTGATGATTACCAGCGCGTTGCTGTTAAAGACCGGAGCGGTGGTCTGCGCCAGGAAGATGCCGTTGCGCACTTCCGTGAAGCGGTGTGTGTCTGTTGTGGCCGGCTGCGCCGCGAGCAGCAGACCGCTGGCGGCGACCATGGTGGCTCCCAGCAGGATTCGCGCGGAGGGTCGTCGTCTGATCATGTTGGGATGCTACCAGGGAACCGGTCGCTGCGGATACGCACGCCCATGGACAGCGCCTGGTCTCAGCTCGCACAATATCGTCTGTGGTGTGATGGCCTTGCAAAGACGCGCGACATCTTCCGGCTGGGGGGCCCGTTCGGCGCTGCTGGTGCTGCTAGTGGCTTCTCCGGCGAGCTCGCAGGATCCGGCGACCGGTACGCCCAACTTTTTGAGCCCCCATGCCGGCCCGATTGCGGTCAGCGGAGGATTGGTCTACGTGGCCAACACGCCGGGGGCGACCCTGGATGTCCTCGACGCGGCGTCCCTCGAGCTCGTCGCGCGGGTACGGGTTGGCGTCGATCCGGTAGGCGTTGCCGTTCGACCTGATGGCCGGGAAGTCTGGGTGGCTAACCACGTGTCCGACGCGGTGAGTGTCGTCGACACTGACAGCTCTAGTCCGACCTACCTGCAGGTCGTGGCGACTGTGCAGGATCTCGATCCGGTGAGTCGAGGAACCCGCTTCGACGAGCCCGTAGGTGTTGTCTTCGCCAGCGACGAGAAAGCCTACGTCTCGTTGTCGTCGGAGAACGAGGTGGCTGTGGTGGACGTGGCAACGCGGTCGGTCGTACGCCGGCTGTCGATCACGGCCCAGGATCCCCGCGCGCTCGCCGTTCGGGGTAACCGACTGTTCGTTGCGCCGTTCGAATCCAACAACCAGACTCAGCTCTCCGGTTGTGTCGGGCCGATCGACGGCGAGCTATGTACTTTCGACGCGCAGGAGCATGTGGTCGACAACAACAACGTGTTGTCACTCGGGTATGACGCCGATATCGTGCGCCACCCCGCCGTGCCGGACCGCGACCTGTTCGTGTTCGATACGGCGACCGACGCCCTAGTCGAGGTGGTCGACACGGTTGGGACGTTGCTCTACGGCATGGCGGTCGATTCGGTCGGCCGGGTCTTCGTGGCGCAGACCGAGGCTCGCAACGACGCCAACGGCCGGGCCGGAACCCTGAAACATGGCTTGGCTGAGATGGGGAACCGCCCGTTTCTCAACCGCGTCACACGCGTTGATTGTGCCGGAGCCAGTTGCGGGCCGCCCGAGTTCCTCGAACTCGAGCCGCTGCCGCCGGCGGAGCCTGCCCCAGACGCCGCATTGGCCACGCCCTATGCCATCTCGGTCAGCGCCGATGACCGTACCCTCGTGGCCACCGCGGCCAGCTCCGACGTTCTCTTCACTCTCGACGCCGCTAGCGGGGCGGTGCTGGGCCGGGTCGCGGTGGGCGCGGTGCCCCGGGGCGTAGCGCTGGAGTCGGCCGCCGACGGTGCCGCCACGCGCGCCTGGGTGCTGAACGCCGTCGACAATTCCGTCTCGCTCGTCGACTTGACCGATCGGACGCAACCGCAACTCGCCGCGACAATCCCACTCGACGATCCGACCCACCTCGTGGTCAAGCTGGGTCGGGTGGCGTTCTCGACGGCCCGCGCGTCGACTGGCGGCACGTTCTCGTGTGAAAGCTGTCACCCCGACGGCCACACGGATCAGCTGCTGTGGGTGCTGGACACCCCTGTCTGCAATGTGGCCGGGTGCACCCAGGTGCCCCCGCGGTCGACCATGCCGATCCGGGGCCTACGCGATACGGCGCCGTACCACTGGGACGGGATTCCGGGCGATCCGTATGGGGGGGCGAACACCGCGAACATCGGAACATCGGTGACGGCCAATTGCGACCCGCTGGTGCCAGAGAGCTGCACACGCCAGCTCTTGGACGGCACTCTCGCCACGACGATGTGCCTGGTTGACGATTGCCCGATCAATGACGAGGGATTGCCGGGTGCACTCGACGCCACCGAGCGCGATGCGCTGGCTAGGTTTCTCCTAAGCGTGCCGTACCCACCAGCCCAACGCCGTTCCTACGACAACGTACTGTCGACTACGGCCACCACCGGCTTCCGGGTGTTTCACATCGACGGCGTTCCCGGGGACCAGCCCGGCGATAGGGCGAACGTTTGTGGTAATTGCCATCGGCTGCCGTTCTGGGTAAGCACCAACACACCTGGTACCGGCATGGACGCGCCAACTTGGCGCGGAGCGTATGACCGTTGGTTGATCCTTCCGCAGGGGCGATGGAACGTGGTCGACCTGCGGAGGCAGAGTGAGCGCGATGCCGGGTTTCCTGAGCGGAACATGTGGGGTGCCGCGTTCGGAGTGCAGGTGCCGTTCTGGAACATGGTCACCGAGGGGAGCACGGGGTTCTCGGGAGCCTACGCCCGTACGCTGACGCTCAGTCGCTCGACGGCGACTGCCGAGCTGACCTCGGATTTGCTTGCTGCGCTGGAGTTGGCGGATCAGGAAGGTGCCGTGTTCCTCCAGGGAGAAGGGGTCTTCATCGAGCACGACACCGTCACCGCCGCCCGTTTCGCCTACGATGCCGGGTTCTACCTCGAGCAGGATGGAGCCCGCCGCGCCTTCAGTCGTAGCGCTCTTGTTTCGATGGCAAGAGAAGGCGAATTCGTGGGTACCTTCATTGGTCGCGTAGGACCAAACGTCGATCTCGACCACCCCCAGCCGGCCTTGTGGACACTGGGACCAATCCAGGACCAACAGGGCCGTCAGGTTTTTCCGCGAGACTTCGGCGACGGCCGGGCTCTGCAGATCAGTGCTCGTCATGTGCAGCCCGGAGCCAAGCTTTTCGTCGATGGTCGCCGTGTTGACGGGACGCTCAGGTGTCAGACCGGTGTGCTGCCAAGTTGTACCAGCGAGATTATCGAAGTTGATCTGGCGCAGTCGCCGCCGGTCTCCGGCCTTCACTTCCTGCAGGTGCAGAACCCGGACGGGCTATTCAGCAATGAGTTCATCTTCCACCGCGCCATGGCGGCGACGGCCTCAGCTGTGTCAGCACCCGGTGACACCATGGCCGGGGTAGCCACTGACACCGTGCTCTTGAGCTTGCCCCGTATGCCCGTGGTGGACGGTGTGGTCTCTACCGCTGACGGTCTGAGGTTTGAGCTCGAGACGATGGCGGAGGGCTTCGAGGCGCCGGCACGCGCGGCGGTCGTGCCGGACGGCCGGGTGTTGGTGTCCGACGCGGCCGGGCGGCTCTGGTTTGTTGGCGCTGATGGTCAGCGGGCGCCCGCCCCGGCGCTGGTGCTGCCCGAAGCGCTGATGCCAGGTGCCGGAGATGTGCCAGAGGTCGTCGTCGATCCGGCATTCGAGAAGTCAGGGTTCATCTACGTTCTGTATACCCGACAGTTGTCCGGTACGTCCCCGACACGTCAGCTTGTACGCTACCGTGCGGTTGAAGAGCGCTTCGCCGAACCCGCGGTACTGATCGATGCCTTGCCAGCCGGGCCCGGCGATACCGGGCGTCTGGCGATCGGCGGTGACCAGCAGCTATACGTGGCGCTTGGCGATGCCGGCACCGAACCGGCCGAGGCGGCAAGCTACCGCGGCAAGGTCCTTCGGATCGCACTGGATGGCACCACGCCGGTCGACAACCCATTCCTGTCCCCGATCTTCGCTGGGGGCCTCCGGCAGCCGCTGACCTTGGCCTGGCCGTCGGAGTCAGAGAGTCTCTGGGTCGCCGACCTGGACTCCTCGGGCACCCTGGGTATCACCCCGGTTACCGCCGGATCGGTCGCTCCCCGGGGATCTGCTGTCGCCTCTCTCGCCAGCGTCGAGAGTGGTAGCGGCCTCGAGGTGATGGCGGTGGCGTTCGCTGGAGCGGTCTCAGCAGCTCCTGTTTTTCGGGATCTCTTCCTAACGCGGCGGCAAGGTGCTTTCCTCGAACGGTGGCGCCTCGATTTGGAGACGCCCGGTCGAGTCGTTGCTTCCGAGCGTCTGCTGCGCGACCATGTGCCTCCGTTGATCGACGTTGAGGCCGGTCCGGATGGAACCCTGTACCTCATCACCGACAACGCGGGGTCGGCGGGGGCTGCACTGCTTCGGCTTACGCCGTTACTCGATTTCCCAGTCCTTACGTCGCCGGAGCGCCGCATCAGCCTGGAGAGCCGATGACCAGTCACTCTGTCCGGATGTTGTTCTTGTCGACATCGATCGTCGCCCTGTCGCTATCGGCCGTCACTGCTGCGGCGCAGGAGTCGGCGAGCGCCCACCCTGACGGAGAGTGGCCATTGGTTGGGGGCGACTGGTCCAGCTCGCGTCACTCGACACTGGACCAGATTTCAACCGCGACGATCGGAAGGCTGGGTGGCGCCTGGGTGAGGGAGTTCGATGGTGGGGCGGCATCCCGTGCCACCCCCGTCATGGCGGATGGCACGCTCTATCTGACCGCCGGCGCGAACGTCTTCGCGCTCGACGCGCGCACCGGTGACACCCGCTGGCGGTGGCAAACCCCGGAGGATCGGCCCCAGATGGTGCCCTCGTGGCAGGGTGTCGGGCTGAGCGATGAGCTGCTCTTCGTGGGACTACGCACCTCCGAAGTGGCAGCGATCGACCGCGACACCGGGGAGCTGGTGTGGGCCACGGCCATCGGGACCGTGCCACAGGAGATCGGCGAGATGGTGACCACCGCACCCATGTACGCGCGCGGACGTGTCTACGCTGGGGTGGCCAGCGGCGACAGCGGCGGACAGGGCCGCATCGTGGCGCTCGATGCCGAGAGCGGAGAGATCGACTGGACCTTCTTCATCGTGCCCCGGCCGGGCGAGTTCGGCCATGACACCTGGCCGCAGGACTCGAATACCTGGCAGATGGGCGGCGGCGGGGTCTGGCTCGTGGGCACCGTCGACCCCGACCTCGGGCTGGTCTACTTCGCGACCGGCAATCCGGTGCCGATGTTTGGGGGCGAGATCAGGGCCGGAGACAATCTGTTCACCGCGTCGGTCGTGGCGGTGGACACCGAGACGGGCGAGCTCCGCTGGCATTACCAGGTCGTTCGGCACGACGTCTGGGACGCCGACATCGCCACGCCGTTGCTGCTCTATGAGACGCAGGTCGACGGGCAGCCACGAAAGGCACTGGCCGCGATGCGTGCCGATGGCTTCCTCTTCCTGTTCGATCGGGAGACGGGTGAGCCGCTGCTGCCGATCGAGCAGCGCCCCGTGCCCCAGGATCCGGGACAGCTGACGGCCGCCACCCAGCCGTTTCCGATTGGCGCCGAGAGCATACTTCCCGACTGCGCGTACTGGCGCGACCGGGTGCCGCCGCCCTTTCAGCTGAACTGCAGCGGGTTCACGCCACCCACGGTGGACGCGCACACCGTGGTCGCTCCTGGTGCGCCGATCCCACGTGTCCGGGTGACGCCGATGTCGCACAGTCCACAGACTGGCTTCATCTATGCCCAGGGGATGGCGCATGTGGGTCGCATCCGACGGTTCGCCGATCCGTGGCTGGTCAACACCGGCGACGTGCAGATCACGCTGCCGGACGCGCTGGGCATCATCGCCGCGGTCGATACGGCGACCGGCCGGGTGGTCTGGAAGCATGAGGTGCCGACCAGATTTCTGGGCACGAGCGGGCCGTTGACTACTGCGGGCGGGTTGATGTTCCGCGCGGCACCAGACGGACTCGTCGAGGCCTACGACGCGCGAACCGGGGACCGCGCCTGGACCTTCCAGACGGCGCCGGCCGGGGCGCTGATGCGACCGGGGCCGGCGATCACCTACGAACTCGACGGTCGCCAGTATGTCAGCGTTGCCATGGGGCGTGAGTTCTGGGCGTTTGCGCTCGACGGCGCGGTCGAGCCGCGGGGAGAGCCGCTCACCGATCTGTGGGCGGGTGTCCCGCCGCGCGGCCCCCGTCCCGAGGAAACCCAGGAGATCGAGACGGGGACGTTGCTCGAAAGCCCGGCCTGGGCCGTCGGCGGCCGGCGCTATGCCCTGGAGGAGCATCGCTTCAATCCGGTGCGGGCGCGGGTTCGCGCCGGTGTCCGGGTCCGGTTCCTCAACAGCGGGGAGATCCCGCACACGATCGCCGCCCGGGACGGTAGCTGGAGCACCGAGACCCTCGACCCGGCGACCTGGGGGTTCGTCACCTTCGATGAGCCCGGGACGTTCCTGTTCCACTGTGTCGAGCATCCGTGGGCCATCGGTGAGCTCACCGTCGAACCGTGATCGGACAACGTCTGCTGCTGGTTGGTGCGTTGTGGCTGTCTGTGGCTTCGAGGCCGGTGAGGGTGCCATCAGAGCGAGGACCGTATCTGCGATCCGGTATTTGGATTAAGCAGGGCGCGTGCGCGTTGGACCGGTCGAATACACGATCTATCCCGGTCCCGGCCTGACACATGTCCAGGCGGAGGGGCCGCTCCGCACTATGATCGGCCGGTGAGCGAGCCTGGAGCTGGCGAGGGTCCGCGGCGGTGGACAGTTCAGACCGTGCTGGAGCGGGACCGTCTGTTCGTCGGGGCCGGTCTGGTCGGGGTCTCGGGCTTGGCGTGGATCTATTCGGTGTCTGGTGTTGGCCCGATGTCCGGGGAGATGCATGTGCCCCGTACGGCTGTGTGGGCTCCTTTCGACGCCTGGCTTGTCTTCGTGATGTGGGCGGTGATGATGGTAGCGATGATGGTCCCGTCGGCGTCCCCGGTGGTCATCGCTTTCGCCACGCTGCAACGACGGCAAGACACGTCAGCGCGAGTGTGGACGACGGTCGGCGCGTTTCTTTCCGGCTATCTCCTAGTTTGGACCGCGTTCAGTGGCCTCGCCACGCTGGCCCAGTGGGGGTTACAACGCGCGGCGCTCCTCACGCCGACTGGTGCGAGCGCGACGTCTTGGCTGGCCGGGGTCTTCATGGTGGCGGCCGGCGCCTTTCAGTGGACGGAGCTGAAAACCTCCTGCCTTAGACACTGTCGTTCACCCTTCGCCTTCTTTTTGGCTTCATGGCGAGATGGTGTCGGTGGGGCGATTCGCATGGGGATCGAACATGGGGTGGTGTGCGTCGGATGTTGCTGGGCGCTCATGTTGTTGATGTTCGTAGCCGGTGTCATGAACGTGTACTGGCTGGCCGGATTGGCGCTATTCGTGCTGGTCGAGAAGGTCGCCCCGGGTGGCGAGCGGTTCGGTCGCTGGGCCGGGTTAGGGTTGATCGGCTGGGGGGTCATGTTGCTCTCGGAAGCCGTGTAGCGGAGGTGCGATGGCGTTTCCCTGGCGAATCTCTGGCGAGATCGTACTGAGCTGTAATTGTGATGTGTTCTGTCCTTGCGTGATCTCGCTAGGGAAGGCGCAGCCGTCCCAGGGCGTCTGCCACACCTGGTGGGGGCTGCGGATTCATGAGGGACATGCCGGGGACGAGTCTCTCGACGGGCTCAACATAGCGGCGGTGATGGACATTCCCGGACCGTTGGCGCACGGCGACTGGGCGGTTGGACTCTACATCGACGAGCGAGCGACCCCGGCCGCGGTCGAGCGGTTGACCGAGATTCTCACCGGTCAGGCCGGAGGCACGACGGGGTGGTTCCGGATCGTGATCTCGCGCCTGCTCGGTACCCGCCAGGTGCCGATCACGTTCGAAGATACGGACAAGGGGTGGTCGGTCCAGATCCCCAAGATCATCGATGGCACGGTCGAACCGATCACTGGCGCGGCCGGGGAGGGCGAGACTCGAGTGACGAACTCGGCCTACTGGGTGGCTCCCGACGTGGTGGTGTGCTCCGGCACGCGGAGCCGATACCGCGACTGGGGACGCAACTGGAACCTGTCTGGACTGAGCGCCGAGTACGCCAAGGTAAAGTGGTCGGGCCCCTAGTCCTTTACCGATATGGCGGCGTGGCGGTGTGGCTTTGTCGGTCACAACCCGACTGGTTACTCCTTCCCCGCGCTTGGCCGCGCACCCGTCTCCCCAAGACACTGTGACCCGGCTGGTATTTCAGCAGGCTGCTAGCCGTCGAGGCGGAGTTGTTCCGAGAGCAGACGGATGTGGTCCGGTCCGATACCACAGCAGCCGCCGATCAGTCGCGCCCCGGCGGCCACCCAGATGCGCGCCTGTGTCAGGTAGGTCTCGGGCGAGATCACGTCGTTGAACTGCCAGTTGGGCATCACGAACTGGCCCGAGTGCCCGTAGGCACCGAGCGGTCCCGTCCATTGCTGCTTGACCACCTCGAGTGCTGCCGCCACGTCACGGGCTTCGGTGTGCATCACGCTCACGAGACTGCCACCCTCGGCGAGGACTGGTCCCAGCGCCGAGGCCAGCGAGCCACGGTACGTCTCACTGAACAGCGCGACCCCGTCCTTGTCGCGACGGGCCGTGAACCCGACCCAAACCGGTATCCCGGTGGCGGCTGCGGCACGGACGGCGGCCGCCGAGTAATCGAGGTCCCACATCATCTCTAGCAGGAGAAGGTCGGGATTCGCCTCGGCCAGCACCTCGGCCTGTTCACGGAAGTTGGCTTCCGCCTGGGCTACCGGCACCATGTACTTCCGATCGAAGTGAATCGATGACATCGAGGCGGCGACGGCGATTGGCCGGTCGAGGTTGGTCCGCTCTCGCGCTTCGAGGGCCAGTTCCACCGCGCGGTGATTGAGCTCACGGAACTGGGCTGAGAGACCCGCTGGTTCGAGTTGGTGGCGAGCGGTCGAGAACGAGTTCGAGGTGATGATGCTGGCGCCGGCTCGGATGTAGTCCTGGTGGACCGAGCGTATCGTGTCCGGGTGGGTGACCAGCGCGGCCGCGCTCCAGGCAGCGCCATCCATCGGCACGCCACGCCGTTCGAGCTCAGTGCCGGTGGCGCCGTCGAGGAGGACGAGCTGCCTGTCGGCCAGACGCGCGCCCAGGGTTTCGACCACAGACATGACTAGACCGGGACTGTAACATGAGGCCCGTTGGCCGTTGCCGGACCGTTCGGCCTCGAGGAGGACGCAGATGATTAGGGTCGGAACCGTTGTGTTGTTTGTCGCCGTCGTGCTGGCGGCTGGGTGCGACAATCCCGCGACCACCGTGATGGCGCCTGGAGCCGATCCCCCTGGGTTCACCGAGTATGGTGCTCATCCATGCGAGATGGTCGGCGAGGTCGGCTTCGTGTGCGACATGATCAGTCCTGAGGACATTGCCCTAGTGCCCGATTCGGACTGGGCCATCGTGTCCGGGGCGCAGGAGGGTGGTCGGATCTACGCGGTGCACAAGGCCGACAAGACCGCGACGACGCTGTTCCCGGCGACCGGCGCGGTCGAGCGGCTGGACGCGCGTACCTATCCGACTTGTCCCGGCCCGCTGGCCGAGGGTGAGTTCCGAGCACATGGTCTCTACCTGAAGGCGAGACGAGAAGGGCCGCACGTCCTGTATGTTGTCCATCACGGCACCCGTGAGTCGATCGAGGTGTTCGACGTGGATGGCGCTACCTCGCCTCCCACCCTGACCTGGGTCGGGTGCGCGCCGGCGCTGTCGATGCTGAGCCTGAACAGTGTGGTCGCTTTGCCCGAGGGTGGGTTCGCCACGACCAGCGCGCCGACCGACAACGTCTGGGAGTGGCACACGTCAACCGGTTGGCGTCCGGTACCCGGGAGCGACGGGACGTCGCCCAACGGGCTCGAGATCTCGCACGATGGTCGCTGGCTGTACATCGCTGGCTGGGCTGAAGAGAAGTTGACGCGCATCTCTCGCGCACGCTCCCCTCTCGAGCGGGATGAGATCCAACTGGGCTTCCGGCCGGACAACCTGCGGATGTCGGTGGATGGGAGCGTCATGTGGGCCGCAGGGCATACCGACCGGGATGGGAACTCGATCACGCTCCCGAGGACGCCCCTGTCAGAGACGTCCAACGTGGCGGCGATCGATCCCGAGACGCTGGAATTTCGGAGGATTCTTGAGCAACCGGCTATCAACGGGTTCGTGTCGTCGACCACGGCGATCCAGGTGGGAGACGAACTCTGGCTCGGCTCTTACCGCGGGGACCGGATGGCGTATCTGACGATGCCCGAGTAGCGCTGTGACCCATCCCAAACTAACGGCCTTGCTGCGTGCGGCGGAGCGGGTCCTGGTGTTCACCGGGGCTGGTATCTCGACGGGAAGCGGCATTCGCGATTTTCGCGGACCAAACGGCGTCTGGAAGGAACGTCAGCCCATCTACTTTCAGGATTTCATGACCTCGGATGCGGCCCGGGTCGAATATTGGGACGAGAAGTGCGAGGCGTGGCCGTCGTTTCGTGACGCGGAGCCGAACCGGGTCCATACCGCGGCCGTCGGTCTGGAGCGGGCGGGCAAGCTGGCCATGGTCGTGACCCAGAACGTCGACGGTTTGCACGGCAAGGGCGGTACGTCACCCGAGCGATTGGTCGAACTGCACGGCACCAACACCGCCATCGAGTGCATGACCTGTCACGAGCGCAGCGACCCCGAGTCGCACGTGCAGCGGTTTCTCGAGACCCGCGCGGCGCCGCTGTGTGCGTGCGGCGGCTACCTGAAGCCGGCCACGATCAGTTTCGGGCAGAATCTGGCACCCCAGGATCTTGAGCGCTCCGCGCGCGCCGCGGCCGAGGCCGACCTGGTGATTTCACTGGGGTCGACCCTGTCGGTGTACCCGGCGGCCGGGGTTCCACTGACGGCGGCCCGACGGGGGGTGCCCTATGTGGTGATCAATCGCGGGGCGACTGAGCACGACTCGGACCCGGCGGTTACCCTCCGGCTCGACGGAGATGTCGTTGAACTGTTCCCGCTTGCGGTGGATGTGGCGCTCGGTTTACCTGCCTAGCGATAGGCACTACCGCTCGGAGTACTGACCGATGTGGTCGAGCAGCAGGGCGTTGAGCTGGTCCGGCGCCATGTCCGGGATCCAGTGGTTGATCCCTTCAAGGATCTCGAACCGATACGGCCCATCGACATATTCGCCCGTGAGCTCGGCCCCATCGCGGCAGAGGGCAGTGTCGCCGTCACTCCACACGAACATGGTGGGTACGGTGATGCTGCCGAGCGCCGGGGCAGTCGGCTGGCGGTTCTCGATATTGGCTCGATACCAGTTGAGTGCTGATCCGAGCGCGGGCTTGGTGCCCAGTACCCGCACGAACTCCTCGATCGCGTCTGCCTCCATGCCGGCGTAGACGCCCCGGAGGCCGGCGGCGTTGTCGGCTAGGAAGCCGTCCTCGGAGTTGGGCTGGACGAACATGTCGAAGTAGGCCGAGGCGGCGGGCTGGCAGGACTGAGGGTCGGCCAGCACCCGGGCGAAGGCGTCGAGGTGGGGTACGGAGATCGGCGTGACCGAGATCACCCGATCTGGGATTTCCGCCGCGACCCCCCAGGCCACGATGGCGCCCCAGTCGTGGCCGACCATGTGAAAGCGCTCGGTCCCGAGCGCGTCGCTCATGCCGACGATGTCTGCGACCAGCAGATCCAGCGTGTAGTCCTCGACGGTCTCGGGTCTAGCTCCGGCCGAGTAACCGCGCTGGTTCGGGGTTACGACCCGGTAGCCGGCTGCGGCGAGCGCCCGCTGCTGGTGGCGCCACTCGTGGTTCGTCTGGGGAAAGCCGTGGAGCATGAGCACGAGCTCACCGTCGTCGGGTCCGGAGGACCGGATGTCGAACGTCAGGTCGCCGACTGACAGCTGATTGTCGACGATCGTAACCGGCTCCGGCTCGACCGGAGCAGGGTCACTGGCTGCCGAGTCCGCGGCCGCCGGGTCGCCCGACCCGCCGCAGCCGGCGAGGGTCAGAAGAAGCGTGCTGAGCGAGGCGAGCGTTCTGAGGTGAGTGCGCATGGCGCACAGTCTATCCCCGCGCGTGGCGAGTGCGTTATCGCCGAGCGGTGACGATATGATCCCGAGCGTGAAGATCGCGACCTGGAACGTGAACGGCCTGCGGGCCCGACTCGGCTTCCTGTGCCACTGGCTCGATGCCCGGCAGCCGGATATCGTCGGTCTCCAAGAGCTCAAACTCGACGATGCCGAGTTCCCGCACGACGAGATCCGCGCGGCTGGCTACCATGCGGCGCTGTTCGGTCAGAAGGGCTGGAACGGGGTCGCCGTGCTCACGCGGGATCCGGCGACCGTCGTCCAACGCGGTCTCCCGGGTCAGGAGGGGTTCGGTTCACGCCTCATCACGGTGACGGTCGGCGATCTGTCGTTCACCACCGTCTACTGCCCGAATGGCAAGTCGGTCGAACACGACGACTACCCGCGCAAACTGGAATGGTTTGAGAGCCTGACGGCGTACTTCGTCGATGCCCACGATGCGTCGCAGCCGACCATTCTGTGCGGCGACTTCAACATTGTGCCGGCGCCGATCGACAGCTGGAACGAGGAGGCGATGCATGGCCGTATCTTCCACACCGACGCCGAACGGGAGCGCTATCAGCGTCTTCACACGTGGGGGTTCACCGACCTCTACCGGCACTACCTGCCAGACACGCAATTCTTCTCATGGTGGGACTATCGGGCCGGTGCGTTCCACCGGAACCACGGTCTTCGTATCGATCTGATCCTCGGGACCGTCCCAGTGGTGGAGCGGGTCCGCCATGTGGAGGTGGATCGGGACTATCGCAAGAAGAAGGAAGGGTTGACTGCCTCCGATCACGCCCCGGTGATCGCCGAACTGGAGTAGGTCGACCAGCCGTCGCTCCGGGAGCGGTTCGAGCGGGTCGTGGTCCTGCTGCGTGTGAAGGGGCATCGATGAAGGCGTGTGTCGCCGCCGCGCTCGGCGACGTGGCCTCTTGCGGACCACCGACGACGCCGGTTCCCTTACCAATCCGATGGAGGAAGCCGGTGGCCTGTTCAGCATCGCGGTCCGGCACGGTCAGCCCGACGTGGTCAAGCTGCTGCTCGACCTCGGCTTTGACCCCGACGAGCGCATCTGGGCGGTCGAGCAGGACGTACCTGAGTGGGCCCGGCCCGCGGTGTGGGCGAGGATGATGGGCACGATGGGATCGTGGCCAGACTAAAGGGTGAGGTTGACTAAACGTACTGGAGGTGCGCTGTCGCTGAGTCTTGCCGCGGGTCTGGCGGCGTCAGCGGTGGTCGCGCAAGGCCCCGACCTGCGATGGTTCGATGTCGACCGGTCGACGGTCACGCTGCAGGTGCTCGGTCCCGGCGACAATGTGGCGCTCGTCATGGACGCGCCGCTGACCGAGGGGTCGGTGGAAGACACCGAGAACCCCCACCTTGCTCTGGTCATCGATGTGGCCGGGTTGAGGGTGGTCGATGCTGCTCGCTCGACCGCCCAGCGTCAGGCGCTGCTCGAGCGGGTGATTGGTCTCGACGGACTCCACGGCGTGCGCTACACCCGTGTCACCTACCACTCTCTCTCGATTGAGCAGCCAGGTCAGGGTGTGTGGCTGATTCGCGGCGAGCTTGAGCTGAACGGCCGGTTTCTGCCGCTCGACGCCAGGGCCGAACGTGACGGGGACCGGTTTACCGGGTCAGCGCGGTTCGTGCCGGCCGACTTCGGCGTGGTGCCGATGCACTTGGGTCTCGCTGCCGGGCTGGTCGGTCAGGCGGTGGCGGTGGAGTTCGACGTCGTTCTCGAAGCTCAGTAGAAGAGGCTCACAACCCAGCGAGGGCCGCCTGTGCACACTCGTGGGCGACGGTGACATACCGGGCGACCGTGTCCGTACCCACCACGTAGGGGTGTGGACCACCGGGCTGTCGGGTGGCTAGGGCCGGGATCTTGGTCTTGGACCCGTCGAAGTTCGTGTGATTTGCGATCAGCACGTCGGCGCCAGCCTCCTCGACGATGTCCCGGAACCGCTCCGCCGAGTCGGTATACATCTGCAACCGCTCCCGGTCGGGACCGAAGTTGAACGCAGTGCCGCCCCAGGCCGCGGCTAGATGCGAGCGGCCGCCGTCGCGGACCGGGACCAGCGTGGAGATCGTGCCCTCGGTGTGACCAGGGGTGAGATAGAGCGTCACCGTGGTGTCGCCGAGTGACAGCCGCTGTCCATCGGTTGCGACGATGTCCCGCTTCGGTTTCCAGGCGGGGTTTCGTTCATCGAGCAGATCCCAATCGGCCGCGCCCATGACCACCTGACTACCATAGCGCTCCTGCAAGAGCTTGGCGCCCCCGGCGTGATCCAGGTGGGCGTGGCTGACGACGACGTACTTGATGTCGGCTGGATCGAAGCCCATGGTGGTCAGGCCGTCGATGACCTCGTCTTCGACCGAGTAGTCGAAGATGGCGTCGATCAAGATGATGCCGTCCGAGGTGGTCACCGCCCAGGCCGAGTAATCGGTCATTCCCACGTAGTACAGGTTATCGAACACCTGCACCGGCTCGGCGTACCAGGACTCTCTGGGTGGAGTTGGTCGCGGTCCACGGCGTGCGGTCCGCGGTGGTCGTGGAGCCGCGATGCGTTCCGCTTCGGCGCAGATCCGATCGAATAGCAGCACATGGTCGTTGCCGGCCGCCTCGCGGGCTGCGTCGAGGTGTCGTTGAACGTCGGGCAACTGTGACAGTAGGGGAACCGTCGCGAAGCCGAGCGCGAGTACGGTGGCGGTGGCCAAACGTCTCACTGTGTCCTCCAGTCGGATGCTAGCGGCCGAGCAGGCCCTAGGGCGCTGCGGTGAACAGGTCGAGGTCGATCGACCGTGCCATGGCTGCGTAGCCGAGCACGTTCGGGTGGATACCGTCGCAGTCGTAGATCGGCTCGACCAGGTCTTTGTCGCCGTCCGCCTGCATTACGGCGTCGAAGTCGAGTACGCCGTCGAGGTCGTCGTTATTTCGGATCCAGTCGTTGATCTGATGGCGGGCCGCGTTCCTCGCCGGGGTGAAGCCGAGGTTGGCCGGAAGGCCACGTGGCACCGGGTTGCGCGGGATGATGGTGGACGCGATCACCGTGAGGCCGCGGTCTTTCGCTCGTTGCATCAGCGTGTCTAGCCCAGCGATGACCTGGTCCGCTTCGGCGTCGCGGCGCAGATCATTGGTGCCGAGGAATAACACGACGTGGGTGACACCGGCCAGGTCGAGCGCGTCGCGATCGAACCGTTCGAGTCCGGGCGGGCTTCCCACCGGTGGTACTCGGATGACGGTGTTACCGCCGATGCCGGCGTTGACCATGGCCAGACGGGCGCCGCCATCACGCTCACGCAGCCGCGTGTAAAGGACGTCCTCCCACCGGTCATAGCCGTCTACCGTGGCACAGGAGCCATCGGTGATCGAGTCGCCGAAAGCGACGATCGCGCCACGCGCTGAAGACGAGTGAACCTCTATGGCCGAGAGCCAGTGGATGCTGTTCGTCGTGTCGAGGAATAGGTCCAGCTCGACGGCGGTTGTCAGGTCACCGGTGCCTGGTTCGGTGACATATGACGTAGTGAGTCCATTGCTGTGCTGGCTGCTCCGGACGTCGGTGCCGCGCACGTGCAGGCTAATGGCCAAACGTTGCTCGGCCTCCACCGGCAGCGCTAGCGGGTCACTCACCACCAGTCCACCGGGAGGAATGGTTACCGACGGGCTGGCGCTGAATCGAATCGGACGGACAGAGTTGGGGACGAGTGCCGGGCCGCTGGCCTGGAGACCGATCGTTGCCGCCCCGATGTCGAGTGGTGCCTCGCCGAAGGTGTTCTCAAGTCGGATCCGAACTTGGTCGCCGGCAACCGTAGTCCGGGCGATGAGCCGAATCGTGGCGTCGGTCATCGACCAGGTTTCAGGGGAGGCGCTCTGCATCGATGAACTCCATGCGGCGACCCAGTCCTGCGCCTCGGCCGAGCTGACGGCCGTGAGCGCAAGCGCGCCAGTCGCGACTAGGTGTCGAGCGAAGGAGGTGGTCTGCATGGGCTGAGCATGCGGGATGCCGCGGTCAGCGTCAAACTCATGCGCGCTGGGCCGAGGAGACGAAGAACGCGGCATTGACCGGCGGTGCCGTTCCCGCCTATGGTGCCCTCACCATGCGCTGTCTTGGCTACGCGACGGTCGCAGCGGCTGTGCTGCTGCATGCGGGTGTGGTCAGTGCCCAGACGGTCGCGGCTTGGAGCCCTTCGGGATACCCGAACCTGCAGGGTCTCTGGACCAACTCGACCACCACTCCGCTCGAACGTCCTGATACCGTGGCCGGGCAGCAGACTTACTCCGAGGAGGAGGTGGCCGCCATCGACGCGGCCAACGCGGGACGGGCCGATCGGGAGCCGGCCGCGGGTGACCCTGGTAGCTACAATGAATACTGGTGGGAGCGCGGGACGGCGCTGGCGCGTACGTCGCTCATCGTGGATCCTGACGACGGACGCTTACCGTTCCGCACGGCCAAGGGTGACCGCCGCGCGGCATGGGCGCGCGGTACCGACAGTTGGGCAGATCGGAACCTGTCGGAGCGTTGTCTTACTCGCGGCGCCCCGAAACGTCCCGGTGGCTACAACAACAACTACATGATCCTGCAGACCGACGACTACGTCGTGATCCACCAGGAGATGATCAACGAGGCTCGGATCATTCCGATCGATGGGCGCCCTCACGTCGACGACCGGATTCGGTTATGGATGGGTGACCCCCGCGGACGCTGGGAGGGAGATTCCCTGGTGGTCGAGACTCTGAACTTTCGAGACGAGATCTATCAGAATGGGTTTAACTGTTGCCCGGGTGCGGGAGGGGCGCTCGCCACGACCGAACGGTTCACGCGGGTCGACGACGACACGATTGAGCACCGGTACACGGTCGACGACCCCGAGTCCTATACGCGTGCGTGGACGGCGTCGATTCCGATGCGGCGGTTTGCCGGACCGCTGTTCGAGTATGCCTGCCATGAAGGTAACTACGGCATGGAGAACCTGCTCTGCGGGGCTCGGGTGCAGGAGCAGGAGATTCGACGCTAATCGGTCGGGTTGCGACGTTTCGCAGTACCAACCAAGGAGGAGAGATGCGTAAGCGTGCCATGCGGTCGGTCTTTGCGGTGGCGCTCGTCGCCCTCGTCACGCTTCCCGCGGCGGCTCAGACCGCGCCGACGACGGCCTGGGGCGACCCGGATCTTGGAGGTATCTGGGACTTTCGTACCATTACCCCGTTCCAGCGACCTGAGAGTCTCGGCAACCAGGAGTTCCTCACCGAAGAAGAGGCGGCAAACCTCGAGCAGGAAGTCGTCGACAGGAACCAGGAGCTGCTTGAGCGTCCAGCCGAGCGGACCGAGGCGGCCAATCAGGTGGACCGCCGCGGTGATGGCACCCCAGGCTTCTACAATAACTTCTGGCTCGATAGCGGTACCCAGACCGTCGCTACTCGACGCACGTCGCTCATCGTCGATCCCCCTAATGGCCGGCTGCCCGAGATGACCCCGGCGGGACAAGCAAGGGCTATGGAGGCCCGCGCCTACCGGGAGGCTCATCCGGCTGACTCCTGGACCGATCGGACCGCGGCCGACCGCTGCCTACTCGGTTTCAACGCGGGTCCGCCGCTGACGCCGGGCGGCTACAACCAGAACCTACAGGTCTTCCAAACTCCTGACCATGTCGCGATGGTGACCGAGATGGTGCACACGGTCCGAATGGTGCCGCTCAACGAGCGACCGCTGTTGCCGGAGCACATGGCCCAGTGGTCGGGCGAGGCGCGCGGGCATTGGGAGGGCGACACGCTGGTCGTCGAAACCCGTAACTTTAACCTCGACCGTCGCTGGCGCAATACCACCGACAGCCTGGTGCTCACCGAGCGCTTCACCCGGATTGACGACGGGACGCTTGAGTACCGCTACACGGTGAACGATCCGGAGACCTGGGTGAGCCCATGGACCGCGTCGATTCCGCTGCGACGCACCGATGTGCCGATGTACGAGTACGCCTGCCACGAAGGTAACCTCAGCATGGATGGGATCCTGGCGGGACACCGCGCCGAGGAGCGTGAGGCGGGACAGTAGGAGCACCGACGTGAGTCCGAGGGTGAATCGCCGAACGGCGGTCAGGATGCTGGGTGCGGGGGCCGCGGGCACCGCGCTGACGACGATCGGTTGCGGCGGGGCTCCTGTGCCTCAGGAGTCGGCGTCGGTTGCAACCTTGTCAGAAGACCAGCCGCGGCCGGTAGAGTTTCCTGACGGCGCAGTCGTTCGCACCGTGCTGGAGGACATCGACCCTCGCGTGCTTGGCGCGGGCGCGACGCTCTTTCACGAGCACCTGTCATTCGCCTTTAGGAGTCCACCGCCTGAGCCACGGGCACCGGACACGCCATTTCCGCCCGCGCCGACCAACGACGAGATGGTCGGTCTGATGGTCGAGGAGCTCGACATGGCAGCGTTCGACGGGGTGAGCTGCATCGTCGATTCCTCTGTCGGTCCACGCACGCCGCAGCAGCTCGAGAACCTCCGATTGATGGCCGAGCGGTCCTCGGTGAGGATCGTCACTGGCGGTAGCTATTTCCTCCAGCGTAGCTATCCGGCGGAGTTCGGTACGCTCCCGGCCGAGGAGATTGCGGCCCAGCTAGTTCACCAGGCAGCTAACGAGCGCTGGGGCGCTCTCGGCGAGGTCGGAACCTCGTTTCCCGAGATGCACGACGGCGAGCGCACCATGCTCCAGGCCGTCAGCCAGGCGCATCTGGAGACCAGGCTCCCTATCTTCACGCACGTGCCGCACGAAAGTTGCCCGACCTGCGCCATCGAGCAGCTCGACATCTACGAGGCGGCTGGCGTCGACCTGGCTCATCTGTGTATCGGCCACCAGTCGACCATCAAGGCAGACGATGATCCGGGGTGGCAGACCCATTTGGAGATCGCGCGCCGGGGGGCGTTCATCGGGTTCGACACGGTCGGCCACGAGATGAGCGCATCGTTCATCCCCGAGCGCGTGAAGGTCGACATGGTGCTCAACGCCATCGAGGCTGGCTTCGAGGACCAGATCTTGCTGTCGTCCGATTTCGCCAACACTACCCAGATCAAGGCCAACTGGGGCAACGGGTTCTCCACCGTGCTGATCCAGTTCGTCCCGAAGCTCCGCTACTACGGTGTCCCGGACGAGACGCTGCAGAAGATCCTCGTCGACAACCCTCGCCGCTGGCTGGCCTACACGCCCACCTAGTCGACGTCCCCCCGGCATGCTCACGCTGTTCGGGATCCTGACCGTCGTTACGCTGCTTGTCCTCGTGCTGGCACGGATCACGTCCGTGCTGGTCGCCCTGGTGCTGGTACCACTGGCCACAGGGCTGCTGGCTGGATTGGGTAGCGACGTTGGGGTCTTCGCGCTCTCCGGTGTCGAATCGGTCGCCGGCACTGCGACCATGCTCGGGTTTGCGGTGCTGTACTTCGGACTGATGAACGACGCGGGGCTCTTCGCGCCGCTCATTCGCGCCGTGGTGCGGTTCGGAGGAGCCGACCCGGTGCGGATCGTGATGGGCACCGCCGTCGTGGGAATGCTGGCCCATCTGGACGGGTCTGGCGCGTCGACCTTTCTCATCGCGATTCCTGCGCTGCTGCCGATCTACGAGCGGCTCGGGCTCGACCGCTCGGTGCTCGCGGCCACGGTAGCCCTTTCGGCCGGCACCTTGAATGTAGTGCCCTGGGGCGGGCCGACATTGCGCGCCGCTACGGTTTTGCAGGTGGATGTGCTCGATCTGTTCCGACCGCTGCTACCTTCTTTGGTGGCCGGGCTGGTGACCGTCCTTGCGCTCGCCGCGTGGCTGGGTCGTTCGGAACGACGTCGCTTGGCCGCGGCGGGTACTCCCTCCGTCGAGACGAACCCGACGACGGTACCAGAGCCCGAATCCGCTCCGGTCCCGCGCTGGCTATTCGCCTTCAATGTCGTCCTGACTGTTCTGGCCCTAGTGGGCCTGGTCCAGGCGGTGCTGCCGTTGCCGATTATCTTCATGACCGCGTACGCGGTGGCGCTGGTCGTGAACTGCCCCGCACCGCAAGCACAGAGAGACCAGTTGGTGCGACACGCCGGTCCTGCCATGACCATGGTCGGACTGATCCTGGCCGCCGGGGTGTTCGCTGGCATCCTCCGCGAGTCGGGCATGATCACGGCCATGGGGCAGTCGCTGGTCGATGCACTGCCGGCCACGCTGACCGGGCATCTGGCCACACTGACGGCGCTGGCTGCCATGCCGCTGAGCCTCGCGTTCGACCCCGATTCGTTCTATTTCGGCGTGCTTCCGGTCATCGCCAGTGCCGCTGACATCGCTGGAGGCAGCGGCGTCGAGGTGGCCCGTGCGGCGCTGCTGGGGCAGATGACTACCGGTTTCCCGGTCAGTCCCCTGACCCCGGCCACGTTCCTCCTGATCGGCATGAGCGGCGTGGACTTGGCCGACCACCAGCGGAAGACCATACCGCTGGCTTATCTCGTCACGCTCGTCATGAGCCTGGTCGCCCTTGCCACCGGTGCGTTTTCGTTCTGACCAGACGGCTTGTCCAGATGTGGTCTCCGGCGGAGAATGGCGCGGTGCGAACTATCCGGATCGGGGGCGGAGCTGGGTACTCGGGTGATCGGATTGAGCCGGCGGTCGAGCTTGTAGACCAGGGCCGCCTCGACTATCTCATTTTCGAGTGTCTGGCTGAGCGGACCATCGCGCTGGCACACCTAGCCCGGCTGCGGGATCCGGCGCGCGGCTACGACCCTCTGCTCGCCGAACGGATGCGCGCCGTCCTGCCAGGCTGTCACGCGCAGGGCGTGCGGATTGTTACCAACATGGGCGCGGCGAATCCTTTGGCCGCACGCGACCGGATCGTCGCGCTGGCCCGCGAGCAGGGACTCGATGGACTCCGAGTCGCCGCAGTCATCGGAGATGAGATCACTGCGCTGGCGGTGGAGCAGGAACTCACGCTCCAGGAAACCGGGCGCTGTGTCTCCGAGCTTGGCGACCGGCTCGTGTCGGCGAACGCATACCTCGGAGCCGAGCCGATGGTCGCTGCGCTCGAGCGCGGGGCCGATGTCGTTGTGACGGGCCGGGTGGCCGACCCATCGCTGGCGCTCGCTACCCAGATGCATGCCTTCGGCTGGCGGCCCGACGACTGGCCGCGACTCGGGGCGGGTACGGTGGTCGGGCACCTCGTGGAGTGCGCCGGGCAGATCACGGGCGGCTACTATGCCGACCCTGGCGTGAAGGACGTTCCTGGGCTGGGTCGACTCGGGTTCCCGATCGCCGAAGTGGACGAGCGCGGCTCGGCGGTGATTACCAAGGTGTCCGGTTCCGGCGGCATTGTCACCGAGCACACCTGCGCCGAACAGCTGCTCTACGAAGTACACCAGCCGGATCGCTATCTCACCCCAGACAGTAGCGCGGACTTCTCCAGAGTTACCCTGGCCGAGGTTGGACCCGACCGGGTGGCGGTGGCTGGTGGTACCGGCGGTCCGCGGCCCCAGGCGCTCAAGGTATCGGTTGGCTATCGCGATGGGTACGTAGGGGAGGGGCAGATCTCCTATGCTGGGCCAGGCGCCGTGGGGCGGGCCCGTCTGGCCGCCGACATCGTGCGCGAGCGGCTCGAGTTGATCGGCGTTCAGCCCCGGGAGCTTCGCTGCGATCTGCTCGGGGTGAACGCGTTGCACGGCACGGCGTCAGCACTGGCGCACGCCGATCCAAACGAGGTCAGGCTCCGCGTTGTCGCTCGCACCGATGCCCGTGACGAGGCGACCCGACTCGGCGGTGAGGTCGAGACCTTGTTAACCAACGGTCCCGCTGGTGGTGGTGGGTCGACCCGGAGCGTACGGGAGACGGTCGGTATCGAGTCGGCGTCGATCGACCGCCAGCTGGTGAGGCCGGCCGTCGAGCTGGCCAAGGTGTAGTTCCATGCTCTTGCACGCGCTGGCCCATACCCGCTCTGGTGACAAGGGAAACACTGCGAATCTTTCGGTGATCGCCTACGAGAAGTCGGACTACCCGCGTCTCGCGCGCTATCTGACCGCCGAACGAGTCAAGGCGCATTTGGCCCCGCATGTTCGGGGTGCGGTTGAACGCCACCTGATGCCTGAGGTTGGCGCCCTCAACTTCGTGCTCCACGATACGCTCCGTGGAGGCGTCACCCGTTCGCTGGCCATGGATCCCCATGGAAAGTCGCTCAGCTCAGCCCTGTTGACGCTCGACATTCCGGACGATGCTTGAGGCGCGGGTAGGGGACGAGTGCGGTACTATCTGACCTACGAATTGCTGACAGACCCCTGGAGACCTTGATGTCTAGATCCTGCGCACGCGCCCTCTTGCTGCTGGTGGCCGTGGCCTTGGTGCCGGCTGCCGCTCTGGCTCAGACCGATCGGATCATGCCGATGCGGACCCCAGATGGACAACCGGATGTGTCCGGTACCTTTACCTTTCGCACCTTGACGCCGCTCGAACGCCCGTCAGATCTGTCGGATCAGGAGACACTGAACGTCGAAGATGCCGCGGCCTGGGAAGCGCGGGAGCGGACGCGCCGCAACCGGGATCTGTTCGACCCTGAGAGGGGCGCGCTGTTCTATCGGCCGCGGGCGGAAGGCGGCGTACTGTCCTACAACGAGTTTTGGTATGAACGCGGAGTGGAGATGACGGCCGACAAGCGGACGTCACTCATCGTTGACCCACCAAGCGGCCGCCGTCCGCCGAGAGTGGAGCGTTCGCCGGAGGAACAGGCCGCAGCCCAGGCGCGTGCCGCCTACCGACGGGAGCACATGTACGATTCCTACGAGAATCGGAGCACCGGCGATCGCTGTCTGATGGGCTTCAACGCGGGGCCACCGATGACCTCGGCCACTTATAACAACAACGCGATGATCTTTCAGGCCCCAGGCTATCTCGCCATCCTGAACGAGATGGTGCACAACGTCCGGATGATCCCGATCACCGAGCCGGGCGAGGAGGAGACAGCGAAGCCGCCGTTCGACCAGCGGAGCGGTGTGTCTCGTGCCCACTGGGAGGGTGAGACCTTGGTGATCGAGACCACGCAGTTTGCGGGTGGAAGCAGCAGTTTGAGCTCGACCAACATGCATTTGGTGGAACGATTGACCCGGATCGATCCGGACACGGTGGCCTACGAGTACACTGTGACCGACCCGACCGTTTACACCGCTCCCTACACCGTGATGATGCCGTTCCGGCGCACCGACGGACCGCTCTTCGAGTACGCCTGCCACGAGGGCAATATCGGTCTCTTCGGGATTCTCGCCGGTGCCCGGGTGCAGGAGGCGCAGGGGATCCCGCTACGGCCATAGCCCGGTCGAGGTCCGACGAGCCGCCCGGTTGTGATCCGAGAGGAACGCTGATGAGTCATCGAACCTACCTATTGTTGTTGGCCTTGTCCGCGCTGTTGTTCGTGGAGGCGACCTCGGCATGGGCCCAGGCCCCGCCCCGCACCACGTGGGGGCAGCCGGACCTCCAGGGGATCTGGGACTTCCGGACCCTGACCCCGCTCCAGCGGCCGGACGATTCCTCCGAGTTCCTCACCTCGGAGGAAGCGGCGAGTCTCGAGCGGGAAACGGTGGCTCGCAATCAGGAGCTGCTCGAGGCGCCGCCGCGGCGAACCGAGGCAGGTGGCAACGTCGGTGGATACAACAACTTTTGGATGGACCGGGGCACGACGGCGATCGAGACCCGCCGCACCTCACTGGTGATCGATCCCCTTGACGGCCGGCTGCCGGATCTCACCGAGGTCGGGCGGGAACGGTCCGAGGCCTGGCAGACCTACCTGACGGAGCACGGCGCCGACTCCTACACCGACCGCAACACGTCGGATCGCTGCATCGTCGGGTTCAACGCCGGACCACCGATCACCCCGCTGGCCTACAACCAGAACATGCAGCTGTTCCAGACGCCGACCCACGTCGTGATTTACACCGAGATGGTGCACACAGCCAGGATCGTGCCACTTGACAGTCGGCCGACGCTCGACGGAGGCGTGCGTCTGTGGTCTGGCGATTCCCGGGGGTACTGGGACGGTGACACGCTGGTGATCGAATCGACCAACTTCAACGCCAAGCGGAAGTGGATCCCGTTGGCGGGGGTGGGCGGGGGCGTGTACACCACCGAGCACATGACCCTGGTCGAACGTCTACGGCGCCTCGATGACGACACCCTCGAGTACACCTTCACGGTTACCGACCCCGAGACCTGGAGTCGTCCATGGACCGCGTCGATGCCGATGCAGCGGACCGACCAGCCGCTCTATGAGTATGCGTGCCATGAGGGGAACTACAGCATGGAGGGGATCCTGGCTGGAGCCCGGGTCCTTGAACTCGCCGAGGGAGGCCAGTAGGCGGCCGGCGGACCAGACCGTTGCGTCTTTCTATCATCGTTCCCGTGTACAACGAGCGGGACAGCATCGCTGACCTGCTCGCTCAGGTGATGGCTGCGGACGTCGAGAAGCAGCTGGTGGTGGTTGACGATGGGTCGACAGACGGGACCACGGAGTGGCTGGAGGAGTGGGCGGCTGACCAGCCGGCCTGGGTGCAGTGCCTGCGGCACGCCAGGAATCGGGGTAAGGGCGCTGCGGTGCGAACGGCCCTGGCCGCGGTGACGGAGGACTGGGTTGTCATCCAGGACGGCGACCTCGAGTACGACCCCCGGGACTATACCAAACTGCTCGAGGCAGCCAGGTCGACTCCAGCAAAGGTCGTCTACGGTTCGAGGTTTCTGGACGGAAATCCTGGGATGTTCTTCACCCAGCGGGCGGGCAACGTCATCCTGACTCGGCTGACCAACCTGCTCTACGGCTCGTCGCTCACCGACATGGAAACCTGCTACAAGCTGTTCGCTGCCGAGGTCGTGACCGGGTTATCGCTGACCTCAGACCGGTTCAATATCGAGCCGGAGTTGACGGCCAAGGTGCTCCGGGCAGGCCACCCGATCGTGGAGGTGCCGATCAGTTACGCTGGTCGCGCCTATGTGGAGGGGAAGAAGATCAACTGGAAAGACTTCGTATCCGCTGTTTGGACACTGTGCCGATGGCGGTGGTGACGGTCCGGAGACCGTCACCCTCTACCTCGAGGCCGCGCTAGCGGCCCTGCTTATCGAGATAGCGCTCGTTGGTGAGCGCGTGCTCCATCGCGTAGTTCCCTTCGTGGCAGGCGAACTCGTAGATCACGCCGGTGCCGGGCGCCGGCCGCATCAGCATCCGAGCGGTCCACGGAGCGGTCCAGGTTGATGGGTCGTTCACCGTGTACTCGTACTCGAGCATTTCGGGGCCCACCCGGGTAAACCGTTCGGTGATTTGGGCGTTGGTGGTCGAGCCGTTGACCCCGCGCTTGAGATTGCTCGTTTCCACCACCAGCGTATCGCCGTTCCAGTGCCCGCGGGAGGTTCCGGTATTGGTCCGTGGTCCAGACACGGCCGGCGACGCGTCTCCCAGCGGGATGATGCGGGTCTCATGGTGCATCTCGATCTGGATGGCGAGGTGGCTTGCCGACTGAAAGATCTGGTAGTTACTGTTGTAGCCCCGTCCGCTCAGTATCGCGCCCGCGCCCCGACACCGGATAGCGGGGTCGACTGCCGCGATCTCCTGCGCCAGGGTTAGTCGGCCGTCAGGGCCAGGTTGCCCCCGCTGGGCTCGTGCCCGTTCGGTGCGCGCCTCGGCTTCAGGAGTGCGAGGCGGGAGCCGCCCGTTTGGAGGGTCCACCACCAGCGAGGTGCGGTTGTCGAACCAACGGTCGATCATCCAGAACTGGTTGTAGCTCCGTGTCGAGGTGTTGGACGACCGCCGCGCTGCCCGTTCCTCTTCCTCTGCGGGGCTTTGGACCGCCGCGAGTGCCCGGAGGTACGGAGTGTCGCCGAAGACCGCGTCGCCGCCGACGCTGTCGTACTCGGCCATGTAGGCCGCCATCGCAGCCACTTCCTCGTTGGTCAGCGTGGCGCGCTCCCCGAGCGACTCCGGCCGCTGAAATGGGGTGGCCGAATCGTTGGCCCAGATCCCCTGGAGATTCGGGTGACCGTCGGCGGTGCGCGGCATGGTCCACCCGTCCGGAGCCTGTCCTGCCGATACCACCGGGGCTAGCGCCGCGACGAGTAGCGCTGCCGCTGCCGCGATACCTCGATTCCTCATCTCGTCCTCCATTGGGCGTCTCGCGACGGCCCGGACCCTGACTTTCTCTCGCCCACGATAGGGCTACTTGGCGTCTAAGGCAAGCGCGTAGCCCATGGTGAGAGAATCGTCGGGCGATGGCACGGCCGCTCGCAGACTTTCTTCCGTCCGGATCCGCTGACAGCGACGAGCTGCTGGGGCGCTTTCTCGAGTATGTCGATGCGCTCGGGCTGTCCCTGTACCCAGCACAGGAAGAAGCGATTCTGACACTATTCGCCGACCGGCATCTCATCCTCAGTACGCCGACCGGGTCGGGTAAGTCGCTGGTGGCCTTCGCGATGCACTTTGCGTCGCTGGCCCGAGGGCGACGTTCTATCTATACCTGTCCTGTCAAGGCACTGGTCAACGAGAAGTGGATCAACCTCTGCCGCGAGCTAGGTCCCGAGCGCGTCGGGCTCGTGACCGGCGACGCGACGGTGAATCGCGACGCCCCGGTGCTGTGCTGTACGGCCGAGATCCTGGCCAATCTGGCACTCCGGGAAGGTTCGCTGGCCGCGGTCGATGACGTTGTGATGGATGAGTTTCACTGGTACGGCGACCGGGAGCGGGGTATGGCCTGGCAGGTTCCGCTCCTGACGCTCTCCGATACCCGCTTTCTGCTGATGTCGGCCACGCTCGGCGATGTGAGCTTCTTCGAGCGGGATCTCCGGGAGCGAACTGGGCGCCAAACGGCGACTGTGACCTCGGTGCACCGCCCCGTGCCTCTCCACTATCGCTATTCTGAGGCGCCGCTTACCGAGGCGGTTGAGTCCCAGGTCGAAGCGGGGCGGGCGCCGGTCTATGTCGTGCACTTTACCCAGAAGGAGGCGGCCGAGAGCGCGCAGGCGTTCACCAGTCTCAGGGTGACTTCGAAGAAAGAGAAGCGGGCCATCGTCAAGGCCATCGGCAAGGTGCGGTTTAGCAGCCCTTACGGTCCCCGCGTGCGTACCTGGCTCCAGCACGGCATCGGCATCCACCATGCGGGGCTGCTGCCGAAGTATCGGGTGCTGGTTGAGCGTCTCGCTCAGCAGGGATTACTCAAGGTTATCTGCGGTACGGACACGCTCGGGGTGGGTGTTAACGTGCCGATCAAGACGGTGCTGTTCAGCCGGTTGTGCAAGTACGACGGTGAGAAGACGGCGGTGCTGTCGGCGCGTGACTTTCACCAGATCTCCGGGCGGGCGGGACGGAAGGGTTTCGACGAGCAGGGCTTCGTGGTGGCGCAGGCCCCCGAGCACGTCATCGAGAACCGTCGCTTGGCGGAGAAAGCGAAGACCGGCCGTCGCGTTGTCATGCGTCGGCCACCGAAAGGCAACTTTGCACCTTGGGATGGACAAACCTTCGAGCGGTTGACCAAGGCTCCACCCGAACGGCTCGTCTCACGGTTTCGGGTCTCGCACGGGATGCTATTGAACGTGCTAGCTCGATCCGGGGACGGATGTGGGGCGATGCGGCAGCTCATCAGGGACAGTCACGAGAGCTCGGCCGCGCGGGGCGCTCATCGCCGGCGTGGCTGGCAGCTCTTCAGATCGCTGGTCGAGCGCGGAGTGATCGCGCTGGATGAGGGCAACGCCCCTGGTCGACACGTCCGCGTCAACGTCGAGCTGCAGGATGACTTCTCGATGGACCAGGCGCTGTCGCTGTATTTGCTCGAGGCGGTGCCTCAGCTCGATGAAGCGGCAGACACCCATCCGCTCGATCTCCTGACACTGGTCGAGAGCATCCTTGAAGACCCCGCGGCGATTCTCCGTCGACAGCTCGCCCGGTTGAAGGCACAGGCCGTCGCAGAGATGAAGGCGGCTGGTCTGCACTATCACCAGCGGATGGAAGAGCTGGAGAAGCTCGAGTATCCCAAGCCGCTTCGCGAGTTCGTCTACGCTACCTTCAATGCGTTCGCGGCTCGACATCCGTGGGTCGGGGAGGAGAACATCCGACCCAAATCGATTGCCCGCGAAATGTTCGAGACGTTTCGCTCGTTCGATGACTACGTTCGGGAGTACGACCTTCATCGGGTGGAAGGGCTCCTGCTCCGTCATCTAGGGAGCGTCTACAAGGTGCTCCGGCAGACGGTCCCGGACGGTGCAAAGAGCGAAGCCGTTGTAGAGATGGAGCTCTATTTGCGGGACCTCGTGCGTCGGGTGGACTCCATGTTGCTCGAGGAATGGGAGCGGATGCAGGAGAGGGCTCCCTCGGATGGTGTCGCGCCCGCCCCGCCGGCTGGATCTGCTCGCCGGGTCGCAGATCTGACTCAGGACCGGACCGTCTTCCTTGCCCAGATCAGGACACAGATGTTTGGTCTGCTCCGGGCCTGGGCGATTGGTGACGATGCGGCCGCCATTGGGCGCCTGGAGGCCGTGTTCGATGGGGAGGGACAGCCCTGGACGGCCGAGCGGTTCGCTTATGCTCGTGAGCGCTTCGGCGCGGCGCGAGGGCGGCTACGACTCGATCCTGAGGGACGCAACCGGCGCCATACCTATGTCGATGCCGATTCGGTCCCAGGCTGCTGGCGAGTCGAGCAGATGCTGATCGATACCGAGGAATTTAACGATTGGATGGCCACGTTTCACGTTGATCTCGAAGCGTCGCGGATTGCTGGCGAGCCGGCCTTGCGGCTGGTCCGGATCGGCCCCTTGGTCCCCTAGGCTGTAGAATGCCGCACGACGTTTGAATCTCTCGGAGGCTCCCGATGTTTGCACGTACCGTCTTCGCCCTTGTTCTCCTTGTTCTCGTTGCTTCTCCCGTATTGGCCCAGGCGCCCGCGTTGTCGCCGGTTACTGATGCGGTGCTCCAGGACCCGGAGCCAGGCGACTGGCTGAACTGGCGGCGCACGCTGGATGGATGGGGCTACAGCCCGCTCGATCAGGTGGACCGCTCAAATGTTGGTGGTCTACGGATGGTCTGGTCTTGGGGCCTCGACCCCGGTATTTCGCAGACGACGCCGCTCGTCCATGACGGCGTCATGTTCATCGCTAACCCCGGCAACATGGTGCAGGCGCTTGACGCGCAGACGGGCGACTTTCTCTGGGAGTACCGTCGAGAGATCGAGCCCGCGCGTCGGGCTGGAACTCAGATGCGCAGTCTGGCGATGTACCAGGACATGGTCATCCTGAACACCTTCGACGCGCACGTGGTAGCGCTGGATGCCCGCACTGGCGAGGTGCGCTGGGATACTCCGATCATGGACGAGCCCGGCTACGGGTTCACCAGCGGACCGATCATTGCAGACGGCATCATCGTGGCTGGGCTGATGGGCTGCGACATGTATCGGGAAGATACCTGCTACATCGTTGGCATCGATGCGGCAACTGGGCAAGAGGCCTGGCGGACGTCGACGGTGGCCCAGCCCGGTGAACGTGGTGGAGATTCGTGGGGCGATCTGCCGCTGCTGTTCCGTGCAGGTGGCGACGCCTGGATTCCTGGTAGCTACGATCCTGGCACCGGCCTGATCTACTACGGCACTTCGCAGGCCAAGCCGTGGACGCGCGACGCGCGGCGTACCGATGGCGATGCGCTCTACAGCAACTCGACGCTCGCGCTCGATCCGACCACCGGCGAGATGCAGTGGTACTTTCAGCACATTCCTGGCGACAGCCACGACATGGACGAGACATTCGAGCGGATTCTGGTGGACTACGACGGTAAGCAGTCGGTGTTCAGCATGGGGAAGCTCGCTATTCTCTGGGAGCTTGACCGGGCGACGGGCGAGTTCCGGAAAGCCGTCGATCTGGGCTACCAGAACATCCTCGATGTCGACGAATCTGGCGTGGTTACCCACCGCGAAGACATGATTTCGGATGTCGGCGAGCTGCTCTATTTCTGTCCGAGCACCGGCGGCTTCAAGAGCCTGCGGGCGATGGCCTATCATCCCGACACGGCCGCGATGTACATCCCGTTGCATCTGAACTGCGAAACCGCCGCCTTCGGGCCGGTCGAATACCGTGACGGGGGCGGGGGCACCGGCTGGGTCCGCGATCGGCAGAACCACTTCCATCCCGATTCTCCCGACCAGCTTGGCGAGTTCCAGGCGCTGGACATCAGGACCGGCGAGACGCTCTGGAAGCATCGCCGTCGGTCGCCGTACAACACGGCGGCGCTCACCACCGGCGGCGGATTGGTGTTCGTCGGCGACTGGGAGCGTTACGTTTTCGCCTACGACGTCGAGAGCGGAGAGGAGTTGTGGCAGACTCGGCTGTCGACGATGGCCAACGGCTACCCGATTACCTACTCGGTCGACGGTACCCAGTACATCGCGTTTGGCGCCGGCAATTCTGGAGCGTCGGGTAGCTGGACCGGTGTTATCCCGGCCGATCTGCTGTCCGATGTGAAGAACCCCAGCCTGGGGGGCAACGCAATCTTCGTGTTCGCACTGCCTGACTAGTGACGGAGCAGGTCGCCGTCCTCGGCTGGTCCGCGTGTGTCGACGCTGGCACCGCGGTGGTTGGGGGCAAAGGCTGGAACCTCGGTCGCCTGTCCAGGTATGGCTTCCAGGTGCCGGCTGGCGGGGTGCTGCCGGCCGCCGCCTGTGAAGCGCTGCTGGGGACGCCTGCCCTGGCCGCCGAGGTTGCGGCGTTGGCCGGCGTCACTGCTGGCGAGGCAGGTGACGAGTCAGTCGTCGCTCACCTCGGTCGACTGCGCGACCTTATTCTGGGCGCCGCCCTCTCCGAGGCGACTCACCAGGCGCTCGGAGACTTCCTCCACCAGACCGGTCTCCACGACACGCCGGTGGCGGTGCGTTCGAGCGCGGTGGCCGAGGACGGCGCCGGTACCGCCTTCGCCGGTATCCACGACAGTGTGCTCGGCGTCGTCGGCGTCGACGCCGTCGTTAAGGCGGTACTGCGGTGCTATGCCTCCCTCTGGACGCCTCAGGCGCTCGCCTACCGGCGCCGGTTCGGGGTGGCGGACCACGACACGCCGTGTGCCGTGGTCATCTGCGAGATGGTCGGCGATCCCGACCGCGGGCCGGTCTGCGCCGGCGTCGCCTTCTCCTGCGATCCAGTGACCGGCGAGCGTTCGCTGGTGGCCATCAATTTGGCCGCCGGGTTGGGGGACGCCGTGGTCAGTGGCGAGGTCAACCCGCAGCAGTATGTGGTCCGTCGGAAGGATATGGCGCTGCGGTTCGAGCGCACCGACACGCTCGGCGAGCCGGCGCTCCTCAATGATGGCCAGGTCGAGGCCCTGGCGCGGCTGGTGTTTCGCGTGCACTGGGCGCTGGGCGACGGCGACGTGCCGCAGGACGTCGAGTGGGCCTGGGACGGGGACCGGTTCTGGCTGCTGCAGGCCCGGCCGATCACGCGTCTGCCCCGGTGGACCTTTCCAGGCGTCCTGACCACGACCGTGACCTGGTCGAATGCCAACGTGCGTGACTCGTTTCCGCACGCGCTTACCACCATGACCTGGTCGTTCGCCGACGCCACGGCCCAGGCCATCGTGTATGCCTCGACCGAGGTTTCCGGCTATCCGCTCCCGGCTGGTATGGAGGTGATGCGCCGCTTCGGCGGCCGCCCCTACTTCGACCTTGACGCCCTGCAGTGGTGCCTGTGGGACGGCTTCGGCATCACGCCGGCCGAGACTAACCGGTTCATGGGCGGGTTCCAGACCGAGATCCCGATCCCGTCCGGAAGCCCGTTTGCCGGACGCGATGGGCGCGCGCGCGGTTTGCGCCGGCTGCATCTGCTCCGGTATCTCTGGAGCTTCGATCGCCGCACGCCGCCGCGCATCCAGGCCATGATCCATGCGGCGAGGGAGGCGCGCGCGACCGAGCTGTCTACCTTAAGCCCCGTCGCGCTCGCCGAGCACGTCCGACGCGTGGAGCAGCTCGGCATCGACTACCAGCCGGTGCTCCAGCTTGCCGCCGCCTACTACGGCGGCTGGATCGTGGGCATGCAGGAGCTGCTTCGACGGGTCAAGGGCGGCGGCAGCGAGACGCTCATCGGCCGTCTGTTGGCGGCTTCGGGCGACGTGGCTAGCGCCGAGCAGGGGCACCGGCTTCAGGAACTGGCCCGGGTGGCGGGCGTCGACCCCGCAGCGCCGGCCGCGCTAGCTTCGGACGACCCGTTCGCCTGGCGAGCGTTGCCCGCGTCCTCCGGGTTTCGGGGCGCGATGGAGCGCTATCTCCATGACTTCGGTCACCGGGCGGTGTTCGAGATGGAATTCAGCAGCCCCCGCTGGTTCGAGAACCCGACCTACCTCCTAGACCAGGTGCGCTTCCACCTTGACCACCCGGATCTACGGGATCAGCGTGACCATGCCGCCGAGGTACGCGCGCGCGCCGAGGAGAGCCTGGCCGAGGTGCCGTTCTACGCGCGGCCTCTGCTTCGGTGGCTGCTGCGGCGGGCTCGCACCGGCGCCGGGCTACGGGAGAACGCGAAGTCTGGCGCCGCCGCGGCCGTAGCCCTGATCCGCCAGGTGTGTCTGGAGGTCGGTCGCCGTCTCGCCGCGGCGGGTCAGCTCGAGTCGGCCGACGACGTGTTCCACCTCGCCACCGTCGATGTGGAGGCGTTCCTCGACGAGACCTGGGACGGCCGGGGCGCCGCCGCCCTGGTCGAGGACCGCAAACGGCGGCTCGCTCGTGAGCAGACGATAAGCCTGCCTGGCGTGATCACCGACGCCGAGGTTGCCGGCCGACCGGTTCAGCCCGAGGCGGGCTCGTCGGCGCACCCGGTCGAGGCGAGTTGGAACGGGCTTGCGGCTGCCCCTGGCACCGCGACAGGCGTGGCCCGGGTCATCGACACGCCCCACGACGGCCAGCGGCTCAAGCGCGGTGACGTCCTGGTGGCGCCCTCCACCGATCCCGGCTGGACCCCCCTGTTCTTGCGCGCGTCGGCCGTGGTGATGGAGACGGGAGGTTACCTCTCACACGGCGCCGTGGTGGCCCGCGAGTTCGGGCTCCCGGCCGTCGTCAACGTCGAGGACGCGATGCTGAACATTAAGGACGACGACGCCGTCCGCGTGGACGGAGATGCCGGGGTCGTCAGCAGAATCCAGAGCCCTCAATCTGACAGTTGACGCTGGACCACGGCCTCGTCGAGCTCCACGCCCAGACCTGGGCCGCTCGGCGGGGTGATGTAGCCGTCCTCGATCACGATCGGCGTGGTGAAGACATCCCGGTGCAGGTCGTTGGTGTTGAACTCTTGCACGAGGAAGTTCGGCGAGCACGTGTCCAGCTGCACCGCCGCAGCCGCCGCGATCGGTCCGCAGTACATGTGGGGAGCGATGACTGCGTAGTAGGCCTCACACATGCTGGCGATCTTCTTCGACTCGGTGATGCCGCCGCACTGGCCGACGTCCAGCTGGATGATGTTGGCTGCTTGTCGGTTTAGCACCTCAGCGAACTCAAACTTTGTGACCAGGCGCTCCCCGGTCGCGATCGGGATACTGGTCATCTGCGCGACGCGTGCCATCTCATCGACGTTCTCCGGATACACCGGTTCTTCGAAGAAGTACGGGTTGAACTCCTCGAGGATGCTCGCGATCCGGATGGCGCCCGATGTCGTGAACTGACCGTGGGCGCCGATCCCGATCTCAAGCTGGTCACCCACCGCGTCACGCATGGCGCGGAAGATGCGCCCCACGTGGTTGATAGTTGAGAGCGGATAGTCCCTCGGTCCGCCGGTGATCGGCTGGAACGGGTCCAGCTTGCACACGCCCATGCCCCGGTCGATGAGCTCCTGGGCCCGTTCGCCCGCGATCTCCGGGTTTTCCCAGACCCCGGCCATTTCGAGGTAGGCGTAGGCGCTGAGCCGCTCGTGGAACTGCCCACCGAGCAGGTTGTAGATCGGCTGCCCTGTGGCCTTGCCCATGATGTCCCAGCAGGCCATGTCGATGGCCGACATCGCCGGCGTTTTCGAGAGACCCGGGTGGCGGTAGTCGTGCGGGTTGGCGTAGATGTCGTGCCAGATCCGCTCGACGTCGAACGGGCTCTTGCCGATGACGCGACTCTCGATCAGCTCACCGAGCAGTGCCACCTGGGAGCCGAGCTCGGTCACGCCGCCGGAGACGCGCTCGCCCAGGCCCACGATGCCCGCGTCGGTTTCGAGCTCAAGAAACAGCCACTTGCGATGGCCGATCGGCGGGTCGATGTTGTCCAGTACCCGGGTCCGATAGCCGGTGATCTTGATGTTCCGCTCAGGTGAGTCTTGCAGCTCCTCGGCGACCGCCGGTCGGATCCCGGTACCTATTCCGGCGCCCAATCCAGCCGCGGCCAGTCCGGTGCTCTGCAGAAACCGACGTCGGTCGATACTCATGGTGTTCTCCTGCGCGTTCGAGGTTGCTAGATCCCTTGAAAGATATAGTTGACGATTGGGTCAACCGTGAAATTCCCGCAACACTTGTTCGCCGTGAACTCCGCGTAGCGCGCCGGCTTCTCGTAGGTGGCGATTGCCTCCTCGGCGGTCAGACCGGCATCGATGCTGGCGCGGGTCTGATTATAGAGGTCCACGTAAAACCCACGATAGCTGACCAAATCGCTCCATTCCATCGGGGTATCCCAGTGGCCATTAATGATGATGTCCACATCGGGGACGTTGTCGATCACCTTGGTGAGCGTGCGTCCGAACTCGATGGCACTCCCCCCGTTGCCATTTTGGCCATCGATAAATGGCAGCGTCCTGCCGAGGAACATGTCACCGACATGCATTGCACGAGCCTCCTTGAATACCACGAAGGTGTCGCCGTCGGTGTGGCCTCGGCCGAAGTAGTAGAGGTCGATTTGGTCCGGGGTGCCGGCGAAGAGGCTCATCCGGTCGCTGAACGTGGTCTGCGGAAGATACTTCCGGTTCTCGCCCTGGAAGTCGTCGCAATTGGTCGGAATCGGCGCACAGTCGGTGCGGGCCCAGTGTCGGCGAATGTTCTCGTGTGCGACGTAGTGCACCGTGTCGGGGAACTCCGTGTTAGCGCCGCTGTGGTCGAAGTGGACGTGCGTGTTGATGATCATGACCACCGGCTTGTCGGTGATCTCTTGCACGAGCTCAAGAATGGTCGGCCCGTAGCCCTCGTTCTTGGTGTCCACTAGCACCACGCCGCTCTCGGCCACGAGCATGGCGATGTTGCCTCCGGTCGACATGCCGGAGCCCAGCATGTGTAGGGTGTCGCTGAGCTGGTGTACCTCGATCGGCGGAATTTCTGGTTGTTCGGCCTCGAGCGCCGCGCTCCAGGCCACGAGCCCGAGGGCGAGGGTGGTCAGCGGTAACAGGTAAATGCGTCGCATCTGTTTTACTCCCGAGCTTCTGTGGGGCGCGGTTGCAGCCCCACCCTACGGTAGCGCAAATGCCACCAGCCTCGGTCCGCCGCCGATCGTCAGCGCGATGTGCTGGCGCTCCTCGACCATGTAGGTCATCGGTGTGCCGATCGCGCCGGTCGGCAGATCCACCGAGGCCACGATCTCCCCGGTGGCCTTGTTCCGGGCCACTAGTCGCGGTCCGTCGTTCGTGCCGCCGGCCGTCAGCACGCTGATGAGTAGCGTCTTGGTGACCAGCGGGCCGCCACGTCCATCCCCGCCCACGGGAGGCAGATTTAGGTCCCGCAGCATCGGGGAATTGCGGATCCTGTTCCCGTCTCCGTTTGGTTGCATCCAGGTATGTTCGCCGGCATTGAGGTCGATGGCCGTCATGCGTGAGTAGGGCGGCTTGAAGAGGGGGAGCCCCTGCGGCATGGCCGGCTGACGTCCACTGCCGAACGCCGCCTGCGTGATGGTCATTGTGGCGCCCGTCGTCTCCGGGTCAGGCGAATAGAAGTGCAAGACCGACGACCGGTTGTTTGACGGCACGTAGAGAATGCCTGTCTCGGGATCCACCCCGGCTCCGCCCCAGTTGGCGCCGCCATCGATGGCCGGTCGCTGGATGACCCCCTGGGTCTCTTCCTCCACGGTCCGTAGCGGCGGCGTGAAGATGGGGCCGAGCGTGAAGTCGGCCACCGCTTCTTCCGCGAGGGCCCTAACCTCCGGGGTGAAGTCGATCAGGTCCTCGATGGAGACGCCCTGATACTCGAATGGGGGTGGCTTGGTCGGGAACGGCTGCGTCGGTGAGGGCACCTCCCCTGGGAGGTTAGTATATTGCGGCACCGGCCGTTCTTCGATGGGCCACACCGGATCGCCGGTCACCCGGTCGAACACGTAGGTGAATCCCTGCTTGCTTACCTGGGCCAGCGCCTGGATCTCACGGCCGTCGACTGTGATATCGATCAGATTTGGATGAGTGGGGAAGTCCCAGTCCCACAATCCGTGGTGCACCGCTTGGAAGTGCCACATCCGCTGGCCGGTCTCGATGTCGACCGCGACGATCGATTCTGAGAATAGGTTGTCGCCCAGCCGGTCCGCCCCGTAGTAGTCGTTGGTGACCGTGCCGGTGGGCAGATACACGTACCCAAGCTCATTGTCACCGGCCAGCATCGACCAGACGTTGCCGTTGCCCGAGTACCGCCACGACTCGTTCAGCCACGTGTCGGCGCCGAACTCGTCGGCGCTGTTGGGCACCGTGTGGAAGTCCCACTCGTGCTCGCCGGTCCGGACGTTCCACGCGCGCACCCAGCCGGGTACTGCCTCCTTGGTGACCCGGACGTCGGCCACATGCGATCCATGGATGACACGATCGCGTACGATGATGGGCGGTGAATTGATCGAATAGAGAAAGGCGTTCAGGTAGTCCCGGTTTTCGCGGATAGCCCGGGGGACACCCTCCATCGCATCGATACGGCCCTTCTGGTCGGGCCCGAAGTCGGGGCAGGGTTGGCCGGTGGCCGCCTTGACGCAGACGAGGTAGCCGGCGCCTGTGCCCCAGAAGATGCGCTCGTCGCCTTCGCCGTCGGTCCAGTAGGCCACCCCGCGCTGGGTCCAGGGGCCAGACATCGACGGGGTGCCTTCCTCGTAGGTCTTGGGGTTGTAGACCCAGATAGTCTCGCCGGTGGCGGCATCCACCGCCACCCCTTGCGATAGCGGCGTGTTGAAGTAGAGGACGCCACCCACCATCAGCGGTGTCGCTTGAAACCGTGACGGGTTCGGCGACTGGCCCTCCCGATATAGATTCTGGGTGTCGGCCACCAGCGACTCGACGATGACGTCGAGCGGTGCCTGCCATTCGCTCCCGTCGGGCATGGTCCGGCTCAGGACCTGGTCGACTGAGGTCCACTCCCAGGCCAGCTCGAGGGCACCGAAGTTTGTAGCGTCGATCTGGTCGAGGGGCGAGTATTTCTGTCCGGCGATGTTACCCGCGTAGCTCCGCCACTCGCCGTTCTCGGTGCCGTAGCTTTGCCACGGTTGCGCTTCCGTGGCTGAAGCACCCAGCGTGACCAGGGTCACCGCCGCGGTCGCAATCACTCTGCGTGTCATTGGTGACTCCTACCGCGGTGGCGGCTGATAGATTTCGAACTCGAACCCGTCGAGGTCGCTCAGGAACAGCAGAATCGGGCCGCCAGGGGAGGTCAAGTCGCGCAGCATTGTTGCCCCGGCCTCGACCGCCCGGTCGGCCAACGCTCGGGCGTCGGTGCTGTTGATGACGATCCGGCCGTATCTGTTCTTCTCTTCCGGCAGTGGGTCGTTATTGAGATGCGCCAGCAGCAAACTCATGCCGCCTGGCTGGTCGGGGCGACCTAGCCCGATCTCGATGAGGTCCTTGTCCTCGCCGTCGGGCGGGAACTCGAAGGTTCGGACAAGTCCGAACACCTCCGTGTAGAACTGCTCGGCACGCGGAATGTCGGTGACATTGAGGGCCACGGCGCCGAGGGTGATACCGTCGGTCTGGGCCACGGCCCGCGCGGGCACTCCGATCAGAACGAGGGAAGCTAGGGCGGTGGTCAGTAACAGGGTGATACGGCGCATACATGCTCTCCTTGCGACGATGAGTAACCACTCACCTTAGTGGGTCGCGATCGGCCGTGCAAGGAGAATGTCGGCCGTTGTGCGCCGGATTCGCCTCCCGTATAGTGAGGCGTCCTGGTCGACACTTTGGTCTCGGGCTCCGGAGGAGAAACGTCCCATGCGTACCGTCAGGCTTGCCGTGATCGCCCTCGTTCCCCTTCTCGCCATCGCTCCGGCTCAGGCCCAGACCGTCGATGGCGGGCGTGGCGCACTCCCCGTCACCGTACCGGTCGGCTACAGCGCCGACGTCGCCGCGCCGCTCATCGTCCTGCTACACACCTATGGCAACACCGGGGCCCGTCAGGACGAGTACATGGGACTGTCGGATCTGGCCGACAGCTACGGGTTCGTGATGGTGGCCCCAGACGGCACGCCGTCGCGGGGCGAAGGTAATCCGCAGTTCTGGAACGCTTCCGCCGCCTGTTGCAATTGGGAGGGGGTCGACCTCGACGATGTTGGCTACATCAGCGGTTTGATTGACGCAGTCAAGCAGGACTACACCATCGACGAGAAGCGGGTGTTTATCCTCGGCCACTCGAATGGCGCGTTCATGGCGCATCGGCTGGCCTACGAACGTGGCGCCGACATCGCGGCTATCGCCAGCTTGGCCGGCGCCGACGAAGCGGGCGAGCGCCAGGGACCCCCCCATCCGGTCCATGTACTCCAGATTCACGGTACCGGTGACACTGCTATCGCCTACGACGGCGGCGAGATTCAGGGCAGTGCCTATCCAGGGGCGAAGCAGTCGGTGGCTAACTGGGCGGCACGTAACGGTTGCGCGGGTGCTGGGGTCGACGCTGGCCGTTTGGACCTCGACAGCAGCGTCGACGGGATGGAGACGACGGTGACCCGCCATGCCAGCGGTTGCACGGCGGGCGGGTCGGCCGAACTCTGGTCGATCGCCGACGGAGCACACTTGCCAGAGCTCTCCGAGCACTTTACGCAGCTCGTGGTCGAGTGGCTCCTAGGCCACCCTAAGCCTTGAGCTACTGTTCGTCAGTAGGGTTCTTTTCCAGATACCTGGAGCCGCTTAGCGCGTTGGGCACCGCGTAGTTGCCCTCGTGGCAGGCGTATTCGAAGATCTGGTAGTCCGTCTCGGCCGTCAGCGGCATCGATATAGTCCAGGGCGCGTCATAGACGTTCGGGTCGGTGATGGTCACTTCCCATATCAGCGTGCTCTCGGACACGCGCTCGTAGCGCTCCACCACGTGGAGCGCCGTGCTCGTGGGGATGCCCTTCAGGCGGCCGCCGGCGAAGCTCGACGCGATCCAGCCTCGGTTGTGGAAGCCTTCGCTCTCAATTACGAGCACGTCGCCCTCCCAGTGAGCGCGCGAGTTCCCCATCCACTGATCGATCCGGTCGTCGATGAACGGCCCGTCCGAGAGTGGGATGACCCGAGCATCGTGAATCATTTCGTGGAAGATGGCGATGTGGTCCGGTGTCTGGAAGATGCGATAGACATTGTTGTAGCCCGCCGGCAGCATCGAGCCGGGCACGCCCCGGGAGATGCAGCGGTCCCAGACGCTCATGTTCTCGTAGGTGTCGCCCTCGTTGGCCAGCCGCCAGGCCTTGGTGTCGAGTGCCCACTGCTTGACCGGCGCGCGGCCGGTCGGTGGATCCACCACCATCGAGGTTTGTCCGGTCGAGAGCACCGTGTCACCGGAATCAAGCCAGTAGCTGCCGTAGCCGCCGACGTTACGGCCGGCCTCGGTGCGCTGGGCAGGCCGGGCGTCGTTGGCCGCCTCGCTATCGGCGCGCCGCTGGTTCAGCGCAGCCATGTCCTCGTCGCTCAGATATGCCCGGGTCTCGCTCTCGGGACGCTCGATCGGCGTGATGGTCTTGTTGCCCCACTGGCCCTGTAGGTCAGGCTGGCCGTCGGGCAGCCGGGGGCTCGTCCAGTTTGGATCGCGGACCCGATCGAGCTGAGCGGTGGCCGGTAGCGCCGACATGATGACGGCGGCGGAAACGGCGACGATCAGCCAGTTGGCGCGAGTTCTCATCTGCCCACTCCTCAGTATCCACCGGGCCGACATTCCGGCTCGGGTTTGCCACGATGTCGCCATGATAGCAGGCGCCAGCTGGGTGCGTTCTTTATCTAGGCTGAAGATGCGACGGTGGCTCTGTCGTCGTACCTGCTGAGACGTTGTCGGTGCGCGTTGCCGGTTCGATCCACGAGGCGATCGCCGAAGGTGCCCACTAACTACACGGGGCCCGGCGGGTTTGTCCCTGCGTCGGTCGACTGGTACGAAGCGAGCAGGTCGCACGATATGCATAGCAGCAGTCATTGAGGCGCCGCATACTGGTGTCGGAATGACGAGGGTTGACCCGATTAACCGAGCGCTGGTGTTCACTGACCGATGGCGACACAGTCAAGATTCAACTGAGCCTCAGCGATGCGTTCCGGATGCCGTAGCCTTCGATGTTTTGGTGGAAGTGCGATGCTGGTGGTAGAATGGTAAGTGGATACTTACCTGATGTCGAAGAGCGAAGTGCGAGCATAGTGATGAGAGGACTCTTCTGGCGCGTTGTGCTTAGTCTGCCGGTGGCGGCCGCGCTGGTCCCACCGGCGTCTGCGCAGTCGTTTGAAGACCGCGTGAAGCCGCTGGTGAGTGAGTCCTGCGCTCGGTGCCACGGCGTTCGCACGACGACGCCGCTCAACCTCGTCGACCTGGGCTACGACCTTACCGACCACGAGACGTTTTCGGCCTGGGAGAAGGTTTACGAGCGGCTCGAGCGGGGTGAGATGCCGCCGGCGACCGCCCCGCAGCCTGACCGCGAGGCGGTGACGACTGCGCTGGCGTCGCTCGACACCGCGCTGACCGACGCCAATCTCCAGGTGCGCGGCGCGCAGCGGACGCCCCTCCGCCGGTTGACGAGTCTGGAGTACGGCTACAGCATCGAAGACTTGCTGCAGGTGGACGAGGCCGTTGCTGCGGACGTGGCCTCGTTACTGCCAGCCGAGGCCGACTCGGGCGGGTTCGACACAGTGGCCGCCAGTCAGAGCATGTCACCGCTGCACGTGCAGTCCTACCTGGCTGCGGCCGACCGTGCCTTGGATGCCGCACTGGTGGTGGGACCACCTCCGGCCACGCAGCATCGCGTGATCGACTACACCCACTCCCAAGTTCTCGCTGGCCTCGAGAACTGCGATTTCTTGGCCTGCGGGGCCACTCTCCGACAGGACGATGGGGTCGCCATGATCTCCGACGTCTCTTCGACGTTCACGTTCCACAGCTTGTCGGAGGGTTTTTCTGTGGCCTATCCCGGGCGATACCGGGTCAGTCTCGAGGGGTATCCCTACCAGGCCGACACGCCCGTGACGATGGCGCTGTATCACGGCCGGATGGCCGGAACCTCCGCCTCGCTAGATGCGTTGATCGGGCAACTGGATCTGGTGGGCGACGACAGCGGCATACTGACCGTGACCCCGTTCATGCGGCCCGGTGATCTGATGGCGCCGACGCTGGCGGATCACGACTATCTTCCGCAGGACGATCCGTCGGGTTACTTCGTGCCAGAGCGCCACGCGCGTGACTACCGCGGCGAGGGCATCGTCATGCAGTCGATGACGATCGAGGGACCACTGTTCGACAGCTGGCCCCCTCCAAGCACACGAGCCTTGCTCATGGGCGTGGACTTCGACGAGGACGGCTATGTTGTGCTCTCGAAGGCACCCTACGAGCACATCGTCGCGATCGTCGAGCGATTCGCCGAGCGCGCGTTCCGTCGTCCGCTGGCTGAGGGTGAACTCGACGCCTACGCGAGTCTGGCCCAGCCGCTGCTCGACGCAGGGCGGCCGTTCGCGGAGGCCGTGCGGGTGCCGCTGCGCGCGGTGCTGAGCGCCCCTGCGTTCCTGTACCACACGACGCCATCGGGCGAGCTCGATGATTTTGCGCTCGCTACGCGGCTCTCCTATTTCCTCTGGCGGAGTATGCCGGATGAGCAGCTTTCGGCCTTGGCGTCCGACGGGACGCTCTCGTCGCCGGAGGTGCTGTCCGCCCAGGTCGAGCGGATGCTCGACGACCCGAAGGCCGAACGGTTCGTACGAGACTTCGCGGGACAGGCTTTCCGGCTGTATGAGCTGCGCGCGACGTCGCCCGACCCGGGGCTCTATCCGGAGTATGACGACCGACTGGCCCAGGCGATGGAGCGAGAGAGCCTGCTGTTTTTCGCCGAGCTGATCGCGTCCGACGCCGGTGTGGACAGTCTGGTCGCTGCTGACTTCACCTTCCTGAACCGGCGACTGGCCGAACACTACGGTATCGACGGGATTGACGGGCAACAGATGCGGAAGGTGGCGCTGTCGACTGACAGCCCACGTGGTGGATTGCTCACACAGGCGAGCGTGCTGAAGATCACGGCCAACGGTACCACCACGTCGCCGGTGCCGCGTGGCAACTACGTGCTCGGTAACCTCCTTGGGCAGCACCCGCCTCCGCCACCGCCGGGTGTCGCGGGGCTCGAGCCGGACACGCGCGGCACGACTACCATCCGTGAACAGCTCGACGCGCACCGCTCGAACGCCGTCTGTGCCAGCTGTCACCGGAAGATTGACCCGCCCGGCTTCGCCCTGGAGTCATTCGACCCGATTGGGGGGTTTCGCGATCAGTACCGAGTACCGGGCGGCATGCTGACCGTTCCGGACGGCAACGGCGGAGAGTTTGAGATTCCCGGGCCCTACACCTTGGGGGCGGTGGTCGACACGAGTGGCGTGACCCCGGCGGGGGATCGCTTCTCAGGCATCCGGGACTACAAGCGGTTGTTGCTGAACGATGCCCTCGACCAGATCGCTCATCACGTGGCATCCCAGCTGGTTGTCTTTTCGACCGGGGCCGAGGTGGAGTTCGCGGATCGTCACGGAGTGGAGGAGATCGTGACGGCGACGCGCAACGAGGGGTATCCTGTACGGGGTATGATCCACGAGGTCGTGAAGAGCGACCTCTTTAGGAGTAATTAGATGACCATGTCAGTTGATCGACGTACGTTCCTGCGCGCTTCGGGCGTCGCGATGGCATTGCCGGTGCTCGAGTCAATGCACCCGGCGCTGGCGCGGGCCGCGGCCGCGTCACCTAAGCGGATGGTGAACATCTGCAGCACGCTGGGGCTCTACTCCGATTCCTGGTTCCCGAAGACGACAGGTGCCGGGTGGGAAGCCACGCAGTATCTGTCGCTCATCGAGCAGCACCGTGACAACTTCACGCTGTTCTCGGGGCTCTCGCACGAAGAGCAGAGCGGGCGTCAGCCGCACAACTCGGAGATCACGTGGCTAACTGCGGCACGTCGACCGGGTCTCGACGGCTTCCGTAACTCCATCTCGATCGACCAGGTGGCGGCCAACCAGTTCGGTTACAGCACCCGGTTCCCGTCGATCGTGCTCGGCACCGCTACCGCACAAAGCCAGTCGTTCACGACTAGTGGCGCCATGGTGCCGGCCGAAGCCAGTGCGGCCGAGCTGTTCCGGAAGCTGTTCCTGCAGGGCACCCCTGAGGAGCTCGAACGCGAGGCCCAGAGTCTCGAGGATGGCGGCAGTATCCTTGATCGGCTCAAGACGCAGACCGACGCGTTGCGGCGGCGGGTGAGCGCGGCCGACCAGCGCAAGCTCGATGCCTATTACCAGGCGGTGCGCACCGCCGAGCAGGATCTGGGCGAGGTCAAGGCCTGGCAGACGCGGGCGAAGCCGGTCGTCGGTGCCGAGCAGCCGACCGACCTGCCGAACCCGGCCGACCTAATCGGGCGGATCAAGCTAATGTTCAACCTTATCCCACTGATTCTAGAGACTGACTCGTCGCGTGTGGTCAGCATGATGATCCAGGACCACGGCGTTGTGCCCACTGTGCAAGGCGTCAGCTCGGACCAGCACAGCCTGTCGCACCACGGCCAGGACCCGGGCAAGATTGAGCAGCTCAAGAAGATCGAACTGCAGATCGTCGAGGCGTTCGGCACGCTAATGGACGATCTCCAGAGCCGGACCGATGAGAATGGGTCGCTGCTCGACCAGACGACGGTGCTCTTCGGCAGCAACCTGGGCAACGCCAACGCGCACACGCCCGTCGACCTGCCGGTTCTGGTCGCCGGCGGCGGTTTCTCGCACGGGCAGCACATTGCCCACCAGGGCGAGCACAACGCTCCGCTCTGCGACCTGTTCGTCACCTTGCTGCAGAACGTCGGAGTGGAAACCGATCAGTTTAGCCAGAGCAAGAGCACCCTCACCTGGGGGTGAGCGATCTTGTCGGGCGGGGCTTTGGCCCCGCCCGCACGTTCATACCCGTTCGCACTATCGAGGCATCGCCTTGCCGGCGTCCGTTCTCTCCTAAGACACTAGAGAGGCTCAGTCTATGTACCGGGTCGTAGTTCTTGTTCTGATCGGTGTGCTTACGGGTACCGGGGCCGCGACGGCCCAGTCGCTGCAGGAAGACGTCCGTCCGCTTGTGCGCGAGTCGTGCGTGCGTTGCCACGGTGTGCGCACCGTCACCCCGCTCAACCTGGTCGATCTCGGGTACGACCTGTCGGACCGCGAGACGTTCGCGACCTGGGAGAAAGTCTACGAGCGGCTCGAACGAGGGGAGATGCCCCCGTCGACGGCGGCCCAGCCTGACGGAACGGTTGTTGACGCCGCGCTCGCCTCGCTGAAGCTGGCCTTGACCGACGCGAGCGTGACGGCGCGCGGTGATCAGCGCACGCCTCTGCGCCGGCTGACCCGTCTCGAGTACGGCTACACCATCTCGGATCTGATCGGGGTGGACGAGGAGATCGGCGAAGAGCTGGGCCAGAGTCTGCCGGCCGAGGCCGACTCGGGCGGGTTCGACACCGTCGCCGCCAACCAGGCGATGTCGCCGCTCCATATCCAGAGCTATCTCGCCGCCGCTGACGCCGCTCTGGACGCCGCGCTGGTCGTCGGGCCGCCGCCGCCGGTCGACCTGTATCACGTCGACTACGGTGTCTCGCAGTATCTCTATGGCATCGCCAACGCGAGAGCGATCGGCCTCGGCAGCGTCTTGCAGCTCGATGACGCCTACGTCCAGTTCTTCGACTTCACCTCCACCTACACGTTCCACAGCATGTCGGAGGGGATCGCCATCCCGTATCCCGGCCGGTACGACGTGACCGTGGAGGCCTATCCCTATCAGGCCCGGACACCGGTCGGGTTCATGGTGTACCACGGTAAGCTGGCGGGCGTGGCGGCGTCGCTCGACGAGCTGATCGGGGCCTACGATCTGGAGGCCGGCGAGACGACGGCGGTCAAGCTGAGGCCGTTCATGCGTCCTGGCGACCTGATCGGCGTGACGCCGATCGATACCGATGTTCCCCCGGACGCCGATCCCGCCACCCTCTCACCGGCGGACCCCGCCGACGGTTACATCGATCTCATCCAGGACTATCCCGGCGAAGGAGTGGCGTTCAAGTCGATGACGATCGAGGGGCCCATCCTCGACGCCTGGCCTCCCGAGAGCACGCGTCAGCTCCTGGTCGGGGTCGAGTTTGATGAGGAGCACCAGGTCCGTCTGACCAAGGAGCCGTATGCTCACGTGGTGGACGTCGTGGCGGCCTTCGCCCCGCGCGCGTTCCGCCGGCCGTTAAGCGATGAGCAGATCGAGGCCTATGCCTCGTTGGCGCGTCCCCTGATAGAAGAGGGGCGGCCGTTCCTCGAGGCGGTGCGGGTACCCTTGCGCGCCATTCTCAGCGCGCCAGCCTTTCTCTTTCACGGCGCGTCGGCGTCGGC
>DEAA01000011.1:13111-61799 GCA_002346545.1 Acidobacteria bacterium UBA2994 | reverse complement strand
GCGTCGGCGTCGGCCGAGCTCGACGACTTCGACCTGGCCACCAGGCTGTCGTACTTTCTCTGGCGAAGCATGCCCGACGAGGCGCTGCTCGCGGCGGCCCGCGACGGCCGGCTGTCTGACTCGTCGGCGCTGATCGCGCAGGTCGACCGGATGCTGGACGACCCGAAGTCCTCGCGGTTCGTCAAAGACTTCGCCGGCCAGGCGTTCCGGATCTACGAGTTGAGGTCCACCACGCCTGACCCGGGGCTCTATCCGGAATACGAAGACCGGCTTGGCCAGGCGATGGCCTGGGAGACGCAGCTCTTCTTCGGTGAGCTGATCGCCAGCAACCTCGGGGCGGGCGCCCTGATCGACGCCGACTTCACGTTCTTGAATCGGCGGCTGGCCGACCACTACGGCGTGCCGGATGTCGTCGGCATGCAGATGCGCAAGGTGGACCTCCCGGCCGGGAGTCCGCGCGGCGGGCTGCTGACCCAGGCCGCCGTCCACAAGATCACGGCCAACGGCACCGCGACCTCACCGATTCCCCGTGGCAACTTCGTCTTGACGAACCTACTGGGGCGTCCGGCGCCGCCACCGCCCGCCGAGGTGGGCGCGCTCGAACCGGATACCCGCGGTACGACGACCATCCGTGAGCAGCTCGACGCCCACCGGAGCAGCCCGGTGTGCGCGAACTGTCACCGGGTGATCGACCCGCCCGGGTTCGCCATGGAGTCGTTCGACCCGATCGGCGGGTTCAGGACGAACTATCGCGTGCCGGGTGAGGCGATGGACTTCGACGGTTTCATAGTGCCCGGGCCTTTCACGGACGGAGCGCGGGTCGACGCGAGCGGCGTGACCCCAGGGGGCGACAGCTTCGCGGACATCAACGAGTACAAGCGACTGCTGATCGATACCGAGCTCGACGCGGTGGCCGGTCACTTGGCGTCGCAATTGCTGATCTTTGCGACCGGTGCCGAGATCGCGTTCGCCGACCGTGCGGCGGTCGACGGCATCGTTAATGCCGGTCGCACCGAAGGCCATCCGGTGCGCACGATGATTCAGCGGATCGTTGGCAGTGACCTGTTCAAGACGCGCTGACCCAGGTGTGTCTGTCCGGGTCGACGTTATACTTCCCTCTACAGAGGTGTGAGCTCCATAACGAGGTTCCTATGAGTGTGTACCGCCTAATTTGTTTCGTGCTGGTTGCAGTTGCGGCGCTTTCCCTTGGCGCAGTACCGGCTCGGGCCCAGGATGATCAAGGCGTCATCCGAGGGTGGGTGTTCATCGAGGGTGGGGACCGAGACGGGGTCCCGGGTGCTGTGGTGACAGCTGAACCCCCAGCGTATCAGGCTGACGGCATCACGGAAGAGACACTGGCCATCACGGTTGAAGCCGACGTTTCTGACAACGGGCGTTTCAACCTTAACTGGCTTCGCAGTGGCATTTGGAACGTGACTGCCTCTGCCGAGGGGTTCAGCGACGTGCGGCTCCGGATCGAGGTAACCCAGGGGACGGCCAGAGAGTCGTACGCCTGCACGGAGACCCAGGTGCAGAAGTGCCAGGATCCGGTCGAGTTCCATATGGCTCGCCTCAAGACCGAGGCCAATGTGACCGTCGATGCGGCGCTCGGTGACGCTGAGGACACCGAACGGGAAGAGGCCAGGCTGCAGCTGACTGCGGCCGACGATGCCTATAACGCCGGTGATTATTGGACGGCCATTAGCAGCTACGACCAGTTGTTGGAGAGTTGGCCGCAGATGGCCATGCTTCATGAGGACCGCGGAGACGCCTATCGGTCACTTGGGCAGTTCGCGGAGGCCCTTACGGCATACGAACTCTTCTTGGCGACCGAGCCGGAGGCCGACGTGGTCGAGGCGGTCGAGCGAAAAATGGTCCGGGCGCGGCTGCTGGCTGGTGATCTCGACGCCGCCGGAGATCTGGCGTCCGCCGGGGGCGACGCGTCGCGAGAGGACCTCTATAACTTGGGCGAGGTGGCGTTCCAGCAAGGCAACATCGACGACGCCGCCGGCTGGTACGAGAAGTCGGCGGCTGCTGACCCGACCTGGGAGGCACCCGTTTTCAAGCTTGGGATGGTTGCATTGAATCGTGGGGACATGGAGGGCGCTAAGGTGTTCTTCCGGACGGTGGTCGAATTGGCGCCGGACTCTCCGGAAGGGGTGCAGGCGGCCGCCACGCTCTCGGCGCTTCCGTAGTACGTGACTGACTCCGTAATTGAGGCATCTGATATGAACGTCGACACATACCGTAACGTTTTTTCGAGTGCGCTGGCGTTGACGCTTGTGCTGTTTGGGGCACCTGTCACGTTTGCCCAGTCGCCGGCGTTGTTCGTGAGTTTTACCGACGCCAACGACGGTACCCCCGTCACCGACATTACCGCTGATGAGGTCGTCATCGAGGTGGACGGAGCCCATGGCGAGACACTCAACCTCGAACCGATCGACTGGCCGGTACGGGTCACTATCTTTGTCGATAACGGGGTGGCGAGTGTGCCCGCGTTGGCCGACATGCGCGAGGGGGTCACGCTTTTCCTGGAAGAAATGCCGCCTGACGTTGAGGTGGCCATCGGAACCATCGGCGGACGACCACAGTTTCAGGCTCGGCATACGACCGATCGAGCGGAGCTTGCTGATGCCATCGGTACGATTGCGCCGGACATGGAAGGTGCAGCCATGTTTGTTGACGCGCTCTATGAAGAAGCGGAGCGGATGCACGAGGACGAGGAAGGGCAGTACTTCCCGGTTGTCGTGATGGTTGCGACCAATGGTCCCGAGGGCAGCAGTCGGGTGCGAGAACGGCCGTTCAGGGAGATGATGGAACGTCTGTTCGCGAACAGCGCCACCGTTCACACCAAGATGTGGGCTATCATCAGCGCCGGGGGTATCGCGCAGGGGGGCGACCAGGGCCAGCTTGGGCAAAGCATCGGTGAAGCGACGGGTGGCACTTTCGAAGCATTGACCTCGTCTAATGGGTTCCGGACCCTGCTGCCGGCGCTGGCCCAAGATATTGCCCGGAAGCACCGCCTAGTAAGCAGCCAGTATCGCGTAACCTTTGCGCCTCCGGAGGAGGCATCCGACCAACCGGCCATCCGGGTCTTGACCACCCGCTCCGGAGTGAATATGACGCCGACTATGAACGGGAACATTCCGTAGAGAGCTCGGTGTTGCGTCGCCGAGGGCCATTTTCAGGATTGTTCACTGCGTCTAACCCTATCCAATCGTTTGGATGGTAAATTCAAACACTTGAACGACCGATAGTAGGTTGAACGGTTGAGATGGAGCTAAATCTGGGCTGATTGGTGTGAGTTCAGGATGGCTTGAATCTTGCTGAGTCTTCCGTGGAAGCGGCTGAGGCTTGCCTCGGCTTCGGTGTGTGTGTTAAAAATTGGTGAAACGAAAGAGCGTGACAGGTTCCTGTTTGCGTCCGTGTGACGGAGACTGGACACCCCTGAAGTTATGGGGCCTCTGGAGGGAATGCAGGGATATGCCTAGGAACATTGGCGCAATTGTCGTACTCGTTATCGCCGGCCTCGTGTTGGCACCGTCCGCAGGCTGGGCGCAGGAAGATGCCGGCATCGGCGGCCGAATTGTCGACGACACCGGGGGCGTGCTCCCTGGCGTGTCGGTCAACGTTACCAGTCCTGCACTCCTCGCCGATCGCGAGGCATTCAGTGACGCAGCCGGAAACTTTCTCGTCACCAACCTGCCCTCGGGCGAGTATACGGTGACATTCACGTTGCAGGGCTTCGGCACCGTCGTACGCGAGGGGGTCACGCTCCAGGGTGCCTTCGTGGCGGATCTCGACATCGAACTCGGCGTCGGCGCCGTTGCTGAAACCCTGACGGTACGGGGCGCCGCGCCCCTCGTCGACGTTAGGAGCACGCGGAACCAGCAGGTGCTGACTGCCGACCGGGTGAACGTTCTCCCGGGCGCAGCGAACATCTATCAGGCATCCCAGTACGTGCCTGGTGTGGTTATCGGTGGACCCTACGGCGGGCGTCCGGAACTACACGGATCGGATGCTTTGGACGGCCTGCCTGCCATCGACGGCGTGCAGACTGGAGCGCAGCTCCAAGGCCGCGGTGAGTGGGGCGGCGGCATCGGTGGCGTCACCAACGAGGCGCAGGTCACCGAAGTCGTCTTCGACGTCGCGTCGCAGTCCGCTGAGTACGCCACAAGCGGGATGCGGACCAACGTCGTCCCCAAGTCGGGCGGAAACACGTTCGCCTACAACGTCTTCGTAGACGGCACGAACTCGAAGTTTCAGTCGAACAACCTGAGTCCGGCCCTTGAGGAACAGGGCTTCGCGTTCGCGCCGGTCGACTATCGGTGGAATCTCAATCCCGCGGTTGGGGGCCCGATCGTTCGAGACAAGCTTTGGTTCTTTGGCTCGGTCCTGACCGGGCAGAGCCGAAACTTCATTCTCGACCAGTTCTTTGACCTGAATGAACCGTCGACGCCGTCTTCGGTCACCGAGGACGATCTGCGGGCCTTCAATCAGCGGACCCCGAATCAGCAGAGCCTCCGCCTGACGTGGCAGGCCACCCAACGGCACAAGTTCGCGGTCAACATCATGCACGAGAACACGCCTTATTCCCGTGCTATGCCGTCTGGCGTATTTGGTAAGATTGCCCCGGCGTCAGCCTACCAAGGCGATAGCCCGGACCTACTCGTCAGCACGCGATGGACCGCACCAGTGACGAATGCGCTGCTCTTGGAGGCAGACTTCGCATACCAGAAGGCCCACATCAACACGCGGCCGATGGATCACGGCGAAGCGCGGATGCAGATTTCTGACGTCGCGAGCGGTGCTGTTACCTCGAGCAGTTTCCAGAACCACCACAACATCGACTATCACCACCGTGTCAACGCGTCGATGTCGTACGTGACCGGCTCGCACAACTTCAAGGCGGGCCTCAAGTACGACCGGAATAACACCTCCCTCTCCTACACGCCGCCAGGGGAGATCTTCTCGGGCTACGCGTTCAACGGGTGGCCGATCGGGATCCTGGTGGGTGTTAACGGGACCAGCAAAAGCAACATCAACATGAACTGCGACTGTGGCATCTATGTGCAGGATGCTTGGACGCTAGACCGGCTGACGATCAACGGTGGGTTCCGGTTCGACTGGTTCAATAACTCAGTTCCGGGCGGTACCCGTCCCGAGGGCTACTGGGCGCCGGCGCTGACGCTTCCTGACCCCATCATCGAAAACGTGCCGAACTGGAAGAATTTCAACGGGCGGTTCGGTATCGCCTATGACCTGTTCGGTGACGGTTCGACTGCGGTGAAGATGTCCGCGGGGCGCTTCGTTGAGTACCACGGCACCGGGCTGACCCAGGGCTTCAACCCGGTCAACGCCTATTCACTCGACTGGCGGTCGTGGACTGACCTCAATTACGACGGCACTGCGCTTAACCCTGATGGGACACCGCAGTTCGACGAGGTTGGGCCTTCGAACAACCCGAACTTTGGGACCGGCACCATCCAGACTCAGCTTGACCCGGATGCGCCGCGGAACACCAACTGGGAGTACTCGGCCGGCATCGAGCGCCAGCTTGGTCCCGGCTGGTCGGTTAGCGGAATGTGGCACCGACGGAGCTACGGCAACTTCCGGTGGACCGATAACCTGAACACCTCCGCGGCCGACTGGTCGTTGGCAGGGACGTGGACCGGTCCGAGCGACTCGCAGCTGCCAGCTCAGGCACAGAATGTTGTGGTGCCGATCTATACCACCAGCCCGGATCTCAACATCCTGTCGGGCAACGACCTCCTCACCGGGGCGGAGAATGACTGGAGGACGTGGAACGGGTTCGAGCTCATCGTCGACGGTGAGCTCTGGCGTGGCGGCTTCATGACCGCCAGCGTCACCGCTGGTTCGGCGACCAACAACTTCTGCCAGAGCGGTATTGCAGAGAATCCGAACTCTCTGCGGTTCTGTAACTACACCACGCCGTATCGGCCGATGGCCAAGCTGTCGGGTGGGCTGCCGTTGCCCTTCGACACCATGATTTCAGGTATCTTCCAGGTGTTCCCTGGCGAGGAGATCCAGGCCAACTACACCCTCGACCCGACCGATTTCCCTGGTCTGATCAACTTGGGGGACACGACCGCCACGATTCCAACTCTGAGCGTCGGCTTGATCGAGCCGGGGACTGAGTTCGAGCCGTATCGGACGCAGACGAACTTCCGGTTCTCGAAGGTCATCACGATGGGTGGTGGCAATGTGCGGGCGCGTGTTTACATGGACGCCCAGAACATCTTCAATAAGGCTCGGGTCACGAGCCGGAACCGGTCCTGGGGTGGCGGTGGAGTCAAGAACCCCGAGTTCCTCAGGGTCATTAACATCGAGCCGGGGCGCGTGCTCTCGTTCGGGGTGCAGACCTACTTCTAGAGCCGTTTTTCCGGGGTAACATGAAACGCCGGGGAGCCGAAAGGCTCCCCGGCGTTTTTTTTGGGCGCGCATCATGCCAAGTCTCTTGTTTTTCGGCCGCGGTCTCGCCGCTGGGCTACTGCTCGCGGTTGCTGCCGACGCGTTACCACAGCCCGCAGCACCCCACGCTGGCGAGGTCTGGTTCACCGAACAAGCCGAGGCGGTTGGCATCGACTTTGTGCACTTCAATGGGATGTCGGGCGAGCTCTACGTGAGTGAACTTTTGGCCCCGGGCGCCGCGGTGTTTGACATGGACAACGACGGTGACCTCGACATCTATCTCATTCAGGGGCAAATGCTCGGTCCGGGCAAAACGCTCGACGATGCGCTTCTTCCGCCGCAGACCACTCCGTTGACGGACCGCCTCTATAGGAACGATTTGGCCATTGATAGTGACGGGCGACGCATACTGCAATTCAGAGATGTCACCGAAGCGAGTGGGCTCGACGTGCGCTCGTACGGCATGGGCGTCGCCGCGGGCGACGTCGACAATGATGGCTGGGTCGACCTTTATCGCACCGGCCTTGGTCCGGATCAGCTGTTCCTCAATAACGGCGACGGAACCTTTGCCGATGTGTCGGACCGGATCGGCATGGGGAATCCGGGGTGGGGTGTGTCGGCGTCATTCGTGGACTTCGATGGTGACGGCTGGCTCGACCTGTTCGTGGGCAACTACCTCCAGCACGATCTCGACGCCCGCCAGCCAGAATGTCTGACGCGTACGGGGGAACGGGACTACTGTGGCCCGCAGGCCTACGCGGCTGTCCCCGATCGGTTGTTTCGCAACCGCGGCGACGGCACGTTCGTCGACGTGACGACCCAGGCTCTGGTGGCCGGTGAGTTCGGTCCCGCGCTCGGCGTGGTCGCTTCGGATCTTGACGGTGATGGCTGGCAGGACCTTTACGTGGCGAACGACGCCGCGCCAAACCAGCTGTGGATCAACCAGCAGGACGGGAGCTTTCGCAACGGCGCGCTGCTGGCTGGTACGGCGTTCAACGGCGATGGTCGGGTCGAGGGCAGTATGGGGGTCGATGCCGGCGATTTCGACGGTGATGGTGACGACGATCTCTTTATGACGCACCTGACGACGGAGACCAATACTCTCTATGTCAACACTGGTGCCGGGTTGTTCGAGGACCGGACCGTGCAGACCGGTCTCGGCGGCCCGAGTCTGGCCTATACCGGATTCGGGACCGCCTGGGTGGACCTGGACAACGATGGGTGGCTCGACCTGCTGGTAGCGAATGGTGCCGTGCAGGCCAAGCATCAGCGGTTCTCGAGCCAGAGTTCGTCCGCGTCGTCACCGGCGACGGGGGCGCCGGCACTGGCCCAGCCCAATCAACTGTTCCGCAATCTGGGCAACGGCCGGTTTGAGGAGACCAGCGACCGGGCTGGCGTCGTATTCGAGCTGTCTGGAGTGAGTCGAGGCGCCGCGTTCGGTGACGTGGACAACGACGGTGACGTGGACGTACTGGTCACCAACAACAACGGTCGGGCACGGCTGCTGATCAACGAGGTCGGTCACCAGCGGTCGTGGGTCGGGTTGCGGCTGGTCGGTGGCGCAGGGCCTCGCGACATGCTGGGTGCGCGGGTCGGTGTGTTCCGCGACGTGGGCGCTCCGCTTTGGCGTCGGGCAAGGGCCGACGGGAGCTACGCTTCGGCCAGCGATCCCAGGGTGCTTGTGGGGCTGGGCGAGGCGACGACGGTCGACCATGTTCGCGTGATCTGGCCTGGTGGTCGTGAAGAGGCCTGGACGGATATTCCGGTGAACCGGTGGCTGACCCTCACCGAGGGCACTGGTCGGAGCCAGCCATGAGCCGGCATCCCATGCGATTAGGGACGCTCTCGCTGGCGGGTCTGCTGCTGGCGACGCCGGGCGCGGCGATTGTCGGCACGGTCGCGGTCTACGCCGTCTCTCAGGCTGCCGAACCGTCCGTCGTGGCGGTGGTGCTCCCCGATCTTGAAGGCATGCATCCGTCGGTGCGGGAGCAGATACGCGAGGCCCATCGAGCGTTGCTGGCGCTCGAGCCCGAGGATCGGAGCACGGCCTACGGACAGTTGGGCACTCTCCTGTTCGCCGGTGAGTATCTGGTCGAGGCGGAGACCTGCTTTCGCAATGCTCAGCGGCTCGCGCCAGACGTGTTTCGCTGGTCCTACTATCTGGGGCACGTGTACAAGAGCACCGGGCGGCTGACCCAGGCTGTGGAGCAGTTTGAGCAGGCGCTGCGATTGCGGCCAGGTGATCTCCCGACACTCGTGTGGCTCGGGCAGGTCCTCATCGACCTCGGTCAGCCAAAGGCCGCGGAGTTGCTGCTCGCCGACGCCGACGGGCGGCATCCGGACACCCAGTCCGTGCTGTTCCAGCTGGGTCGCGCCGCTGGCGCCATGGGGGACCATGAGGAGGCGGTGAGCCGCCTGGAGGCTGCACTTGAGTTGAATCCCGGTGCCACGATGGTGCACTACCCGCTGGCTATGGCGTATCGCGGGCTCGGCGACCTCGAGCGGGCAGAGGCACACCTCGGCCGAAGCGGCAGAGCGGTCGGCGCTGGAGTGGCCGTGACGGTGCCCGATCCGCTGATGGCCGACGTCAACACGGCGCTGCGAAGCCCGCAGGCCTTCTGGGATCTCGGACTGTACGCCGGCTCGCTCGGCAACTGGCCCGAGGCGGTGAGGCAGTTCCAGAGCGCGGTCGAGCTGGCGCCAGACGTGTCGGCGCTGCGCCTAAACCTTTCCCTGGCGCTGAACCGGGTGGGCGAGGCGCGCTTCGCACTCGAGCAACTCGAGGAGGCGGTGCGTCTGGAGCCGGAGTTGGCCCTGGCGCATCTCGAAATGGGTGCGCTGTTCGAGCGGAGTGGAAGCGATCCCGAGGCGATCGACCATTTCACTCTAGCGACGACGCACGCCCCGGGTCTGGTCGAAGCTCATCTCAGGCTGGCCGATGCGCTTCGTCGCACGGGCCAAGTCAACGCGTCCCTCGCCTCGTACGGGCAGGTGCTTAAGCTCGACCCTGGTCGGGCTGAGGCGCGCTTCGGTGAGGTGATGGCTCTGGTGCGCCTGATGCGCCATCGCGACGCCGTGACGCGTTTGCGCGAGGCGTTGGAGCATCATCCGGGGGAGCAGGCGTTCCGGCAGGCGTTGTCGCGACTGTTGGCGGCGTCGCCAGACCCGATGGTGCGCGACGGTGCCGAGGCGCTGGCGTTGGTCCAGCCGTTGACCGCGGACGGCGCCACCACGGCCGTGGCCGAGACGATCGCGATGGCGTTTGCTGAGCAAGGTGACTTTCTCGAGGCGGTCGACTGGCAGCGGGCGGCGATGTCGGGCGCTGCCGGTGCCGGGCACCCGGAGGTCGCGCAGCAAATGGCGGTGAATCTGGCGCTGTACAGGACCGGACAAGCTTGTCGAACCCCTTGGCGAGACGACGCGCCGGAACATCGACCTGGGCCGATCGTGGAAGCAGGATTGCTTGATCCAGGTCCTTGAAAAGTGACTCGATTGAAAACCAGAAATCCCATGACGACCACAGCTCACTCGTGCCGCCGACGTCTTACCGCTGGGCTGCTCACTGTCGGCCTCTTCGCCTGGGGAGTGGCCGGAACCAGCGATGTCGTGCTGGCGCAGAGTCGGTCGTTCTTCATCAGCTTTGCCGATGCCGATGGCGTGCCGGTCACCGATCTGACTCGTGAGGACGTGGTCGTGGAATTGGACGGTGAGCTCGCCGAGACGCTCAGCCTTGAACCGATCGACTGGCCGGTACGGGTCACCGTGTTTGTTGACAACGGTATCAACACCAGGCCGATGTTGGACGACATCCGTGAGGGACTCGAGGGCTTCGTGGCAGCGTTGGTACCAGATGTTGAAGTGGCGATCGCCACGACCGGGGGACGACCGCAGTTCTGGGCCGAGCACACCATCAACCGGGTAGAGCTCGCCGACGCGATCGGAGTGTTGTCCCCGGCCATCGACGGCCACTCGACCTATCTTGATGCGCTCTATGAAGAAGCGGAGCGGATGCACGAAGACGAGGTCGGAGAGTACTTCCCGGTCGTCGTTATGATCTCGACCAACGGCCCCGAGGGGAGCACTCGCGTCCGCGACCGGCCATTCAGGGAGATGATGGAGCGCTTACTCGCGAACTCCGCCACGGTGCACACGATGATGTTCGCCCACCCGTCGTTCTCCGGGGCCCCACAGATGCGGTGGGGTATCGACATCGCCGAGGCAACCGGGGGTGGTTATCGAGGGTTGAGCTCACCTAACGGGTTCCGTGTCCTCCTGCCCCAACTGGCCGAAGACATTGCCCGCAAACACCGGCTGATGAGCAATCAGTTCCGCCTGACATACATGCCGCCCGAGGGCAGCTCCGACCGACCGGCTGTACGGGTGCTCACGACGCGCACCAGCATCAACATGGTGCCGACCAGAGACGGAAAGGTTCCCTAGAGAACGGTCCTACCGGGCGAGCTGCTGCTCGATGGCGGCGGCGAGATCCTGGAGACCGTAGCGGCGCGCGAGCGGAAGCGCCTGGCGAAGCCAGCGCTCTGCCTCGGTCATGCGGCCCAGCCTCGCATTGTAGTCCGCCAGCTCATACATGAAGACGGGGGTCTCTGGTGACTCCGGCGTCAGACCCCGCTCGATGCTCGCGAAGCCGCGGGTTACGTCTCCCTGTTGCACGAGCAGCCGTCCGAGGCGGACATGTGCGCCAACGCCGTTCGGCCGTTCGGAGAGGGCGAGCTCGTACTGTTTCATGGCGTCGGCGACCCGCCCCATACCCTCGTATAGTACTCCCAGGCTGAAGCGGGCGTCATAGTGTGCCGCGTTGAGCTCGAGCGCCCGCACGAGCGGCGCCTCTGATTCGGCCGACCGGCCGGTCTGGAATAGGAGCGTCGCGTAGTTGTAGTGGGCGTCTGCAAGGTTCGGATTCAGCTCCACCACGCGACGGTAGTGCTGCTCGGCTCGTTCCGCCTGTCCCGTCCGGGTGTAGAGGTTGATGAGGTTCAGGTGCGCCTGCACAAGATCGGGGTCGTTTGCCAGGGCCTGTTCGTACTGCTGGATCGACTCGACGACTTTGTCCTCGAGCTGTAGGCGGAACGCTTGCGTCTCGCGCGAACGTGGGTCGGTTCGAAGGGCGTGGATGTCGCTCATCAACGGGTCGTCGGCCGGCGGCCGGCGGCCAGAGGTGCGGGTCGCCACCGCCATGTGCCGACCTGCGGCCTCTATCTGGCCCAGGTCGCGATAGGTGAGCCCCAGCGCGTAGTGGGCCGCTCCGAACTCGGGTGCGAGCTCGATGGCCTGCGTCAGCTGGTCTCTGGCAGCCGCCGAGTCACCGAGCTCAGACAGGGCCCGGCCAAGCCCGTAGACCGCGGGCACGAGTGCGGGGTGATCACGTTTCAGCGCTTCGTAGCGCGTCCGACTGTCCTCTATCGCGCCGCTTGAGAGCAGCACGTCAGCCAGCTGCAGACCGGCCGGCGCATACGACGGATCGAGACCGACTGCCTGGCGCAGTGCGTCGAGCGCGCCCTCGTGGTCACCGAGCCTGGTCTTGACGCGCCCGAGATAGTATAGCCACGCGAACTGATCCGGTTGGAGGAAGAGGGCCCGTTCGTAGCATCTCGCCGCCCCCTCGAACTTGTCATAGGCATGGAGCACCATGCCGAGTCGGGCCACCGCCGACGCGCTGTCCGGCGCGCTCTGCGCGGCGTCGAGCGCGTACCCAACGACGCTGCCGATATGTGGTCCGAACTCGGTGGGGCTGGCGACCATCGCCGCGAGGTCCAACCAGAGTTGCCGCGTCTCCACGTCCTCGGCGTTCCTGGGGGGGGGAGAACACGCCGCGAGCAGCAGGGCCGCCGCCACGCAGGTGGCGTTGAGTGCTGAGAGGTGAGGGTGCATCGATGGCTGCCAGGCGCATTATATGAGCTTGAGGGCGACCGCTGGCCCGTGCGCGGAGCTCTCGGGCCCAGTTGACCGTCCCGTGTGGGGCCTTACAATCTGGGATGGACCGTCCGTACTGGCGGGCGAGGAACACGGGATGGCAGACGACATCGACCGATTCGATTGTGGCAGGGCTGACCAGACCGCGAGGCGCCGGCGCGTCGCGTTGGGCTGGGTGCGTGCCCTCTCGTTGCTCACCGTGGCTGTCTGTGTCGACACCGTGGCCGCCCAGCCGCCGTTGTCCGGGTCTCCATACGATAGCCACGAGCGGATGCTGGCCGTGCTCCAGCTCGTTGCGACCAATACGTCTGACATCCCGTATATCGGAGACGGCGCGGCGATGCGGCTCCGATCTCAGCTCAGCGCGCTTCCCGCGACGGCTCCTGCTGCCGAGCGCTGGCAGCTGATGATGGTGCTGGCCGAGGAGGAGTTACGTCTCGGCAACGAGGCCGAGTCTTTACGTCTGCTGACCGAGGCTCTCGCCCTGGTGCCGAACGCCGAGGAGAACCGCGTCGGGATCAACTTCAACCACTACCGCCTGGGCATCGCCTATCTACGACTGGCCGAGACCCAGAACTGCGTGCTGCATCCGAATGCCGAAGCCTGCATTCTTCCTCTCCGCGAGGGGGGGATTCACAGCCAGCAGACGCCGGCCCGGCAGGCCATCGCCGCGTTCCTCGAAGTGCTCGAGCATGCTCCGGCCCCATCTGCGCCGGCGTCCGCTCTCGACGCGACGACCCAGCAGCACTTCGCGACGCGCTGGCTGCTGAACATCGCCTACATGACCGTGGGAGGGTATCCGGACGAAGTGCCCAAGGCCTATCTGATTCCGCCGGCCGCCTTCGAATCGGCCGAGGCAATTCCTCGCTTCGACAACATCGCGCCAAACCTTGGGCTGGCGACCTACGACATGTCCGGCGGGGCGATCGTCGACGATTTCGACAACGACGGCTTTCTGGATCTTGTGGTCTCGACCTGGGATACCCGGGGACAGCTTCGCTTCTTTAGGAACAACGGGGACGGCAGCTTCTCCGAACGTACGTCCGAGGCGGGGCTCGACGGGCTGTATGGCGGCCTGAACATCATTCAGGCCGACTACGACAACGATGGCAACATGGACTTCCTCGTCACCCGCGGGGCGTGGCAGGCCGAGCTCGGTCGTCGGCCCAACTCCCTGGTACGGAACAACGGCGATGGGACGTTCACCGACGTGACGTTCGACGCAGGGTTGGGGCGGGTGCACTACCCCAGCCAGACGGCGTCGTGGGGCGACTACGACAACGACGGTGACCTCGATCTGTACGTTGGCAACGAGATGACCCAGACCGTCTACGCTCCCAGTCAGCTCTTCCGCAACAACGGCGACGGTACCTTCATCGATGTGGCCGAGGCGGCGGGGGTGAGGAACCTGGCACGCGCCAAGGCGGTCGTCTGGGGCGACTACGACGCCGATGGTCTGCCGGACCTCTACGTGTCTAACTTCGGGCAGGCCAATCGGTTGTATCGGAACACGGGGGACGGGACCTTTGTGGATGAGGCGGCACGTCTGGGGGTGGCCGAGCCAATCGGGAGTTTTCCGGCCTGGTTCTGGGACGTGGACAACGACGGCCGCCTGGATCTGTATGTCTCCGCCTACACCGCCGACATCGAGCACCTGGCGGCCGACGCCTTGGGTGTGCCAGTCAATATCCCGATGTCGCGTTTGTACCGGGGGGCTGACGACGGGAGATTCGAGGAGGTGGCCGAGAACTACGGTCTGAGGGAGCCGGCCGCGGCCATGGGAGCCAACTTCGGCGACCTCGACAACGATGGCTATCTCGACTTCTACCTCGGCACCGGCTATCCGGATTACCACACCGTGATGCCGAACCTGATGTATCGCAATCAGGCTGGGCGTGGTTTCTCGAATGTCACCTACTCGGGCGGATTCGGCCATCTGCAGAAGGGACACGCCGTCGCGTTCGCGGATCTCGACAACGATGGCGACCAGGACGTGTTCGAGCAAATGGGGGGAGCCTTTCCTGGCGATCGGTTCGGTAATGCGCTGTACGAGAACCCGGGCTTCGGGAACCGTTGGGTCACCGTCAAGCTGCAGGGCGTACGTTCTAACCGTTCGGCGGTCGGCGCCCGTATTCGAGTGGTCGTCGTTGACGAGACCGGGGCGGGGCAGCGCTCCATCTATCGCCATGTGAACAGCGGCGGTAGTTTTGGCGCCAATCCGCTCCGTCAGACCATCGGCCTTGGTGACGTGTCTCGTATCGAGCGGCTCGAGGTGTTTTGGCCTACCACCGGTCTGACCCAGACGTTCGTCGATGTCCCGATCGATACCGGCATCCACATCGTCGAAGGCGAGGAGTCCTATTCCCAGCTTGGGATGATGACGCTCGCGCTCGGCTCGCGGGCCGCGGAGTGATACCGGGCGGCATGCGCGGCTTTAGGTCCTTGGCAGCCGGGTGTGGCGTGCTGGCTCTCGTGGCGTGCGCGGGTGAGCCCCCGGCGCAGACGACTTCGACGGCGACCCCGATGCCCCAGCCCCCGGGGCCACCCGTGTTCCGGGATGTCGCCCTCGACACCGGTCTCGATTTCACCCATGTAATCGGCGCCTCTGGCGCCTATTTCCTCCCAGAGATTATGGGAGCCGGCGTCGCGCTCGTCGACTACGATGGCGACGAAGACTTGGACATCTACTTGCTGCAAGGGACGCGGTTGGGCTCAGTCGAGACAGATGAGCCAGCGGCCGGGGATGACGTCCAGGAAACGGGGCATCGCCTGTTCCGGAACGAACTCTCCGAGACCGGTCGTCTTGGTTTCATCGACGTGACCGACGACGCCGGCGTCGGGCTCAGGGAATACGGGATGGGTGTGGCGGTCGGCGATATCGACAACGACGGCGACCCCGATCTCTATGTGACCGCTTTCGGCAGGAACGTGCTCTATAGGAACGATGGAGACGGCTCGTTCAGCGACGTGACCGCTGCCGCCGGTGTTGACGACCGACGCTGGAGTGCCAGTGCGTCGTTTCTGGATTATGACCGCGACGGGCGACTCGATCTCTTTGTGACGAACTACGTGGACTTCGCTGTCCTCGACAACACCGAGTGCTACGGCGTGGAGGGCAAGCGCGACTACTGCAATCCCTTGTCGTATTCACCTGTGCCAGATCGTCTGTTTCGCAATGCCGGGGACGGCACGTTCACGGATGTCTCTGGGAGTTCCGGCATCCAGCGGGCGTTCGGGAGCGGTCTCGGCGTGGTCGCCGCCGACTTCAATGGCGATGGCTGGCCAGACATCTATGTTGCCAACGACGGCAATGCGAACCAGTTGTGGCAGAACAACAAGGACGGGACATTCACCGATGTCGCCCTGCTCTCGGGCACGGCCTACAACGCGAACGGCGATGCGGAAGGTGGGATGGGCGCGACGGCGGGTGACGTTGATGGCGACGGCGACGAAGATCTCTTCGTTTCACATCTGGGCGAGGAAACCAACACGCTCTACGTGAATGGTCGCGAGGGGGTGTTCCGAGATGACACGCTCCGTTCGGGGTTGGGTGCGGCGAGTATCGGGTACACGGGGTTTGGCGCACGGTGGTTCGACTATGACCAGGACGGGTCGCTGGATCTGTTCGTGGCCAACGGTGCGGTCAGCAACGTCGAATCGCGTCGAGGCACACCGTATCCATTCCAGCAACGTAACCAGCTGTTCCGTGGTCTCGGTGACGGCCGTCTCGCCGAGGTTCGAGGTGACGCCGGGTCGGCGATTGAATTCGTGGAGGTCTCTCGTGGGGCCGCGTTCGGGGACGTCGACAATGATGGGGACGTTGATATCGTCGTCTCCAACAACAACGGCCCGGTGCGGCTTCTGTTGAACGAGGCTGGCCCGCCGGCTGGGTCACTGAGCCTTCGTTTCGAAGGCGTCGACAGCAGCCGCGATGGTATCGGTGCCCGGGTTGCGCTGCTTAGGGTTGATGCCGATCCGATCTGGCGCCGGGTACACCGAGACGGAAGCTATCTCAGTGCGAGCGACCCTCGGGTGGTCTTTGGACTGGGCGACGGAGGCGAAGAGGCTGTCGAAGGGATTGGAGTCGTCTGGCCAGACGGGACGCGCGAGCGCTGGGCGCGCGGCGACCTTGAATCGGGTACGACCCGCCTACGTCAGGGATCCGGGCAGCCCTGGCTGGCTGGAACGTAACGGGAGGGCGCGTCCCACAAGTAAACTGGGTATCGTGACTGCGAAGAGACGACGGAAGAAGCCGGTCGGTCGCACACGGGGGCGTGGTCAAGGGCAGGAAGGGAGCGCTCGCTCTGTCTCTGATGTGGGACACCGTTCGGTGTTGACCACTAGGAGAGTGGTGTACGGGGCCATGGTGGCGGGCCTCGTCCTCTTCTTGTCGGTTGCTGCTGGGCAGTTCTCGTTCCTTAGCGACCGACAGCCGGCCAGTGTCGAGGCTGGTCTATCCGAGCCGGTGGACGCTCCGGCGGAGTCTGAGTCTGTCCAGACGCCGACCCTGCCGCTCCCTACAAGCTCGAGCTCCGAGCTAGCCATACCGGTTAATGACCCCGTGCTGGTAATGGATCCATGGGCGCGCTATGCCTCCAACGAGCTGCTTGGCAAGGTTCTGTTGCCAGAAGGGAGCGACGCGTCGGTTGGTGACGGCGGAGTTGGCTCGGCCGGGTTCGTGGGTCCGCAGGCCTGCGCTGAGTGCCATCGGGGCCGTTATGAGGGCTTTGTCGAGACGTCCCACTATCATTCCTCTCAGGTCGCCACGGCCGACACGGTCATGGGGGCCTTCGAGACGCCGAGTAACCAGGTGGCGACCCGGGTGCGTCAGCTGGGCTACCGAATGGACACTCGTCCCGACGGTCTCTACCAGACGGTCGTCGTTGATGGTCGAGATGCTCACGCCGAGCGGATGGACATCGTCGTGGGGTCAGGCAAGATTGGGCAGAGCTACTTGTACTGGCGTGATGATGAGCTATTTCAGCTCCCGATCTCCTATCTCACGACGCCGGATTCGTGGATGAATAGTCCGGGCTACCCGGACGGGATGGCCGACTTCAAGAGGCCGGTGGTCGGCGGATGTCTCCAGTGCCACTCGACATGGTTCGAGGCCAGGAGCGCCGATTTGATGAATCACCGCTTCCTCCCCGAAGGGTTCGTACTGGGGGTCACCTGCGAGCGCTGCCACGGTCCTGGCGAGGACCACGTCGCCTACCACCGGGCTCAGCCGGATGATCGTGAAGCCCGACACATCGTCCACCCGGGCCAGTTACCGAATGAGCGGTTGACTGATATCTGTCGCCAGTGCCACGGCGGGCTCGCGTCACCGACGCGTGCACCTTTTTCGTTCCGCCCTGGGGAGGATTTGAACGATTACATCGAGCCCCCAGCCGGTCGGCCGGGTATCCATACCAACAATCAGATGCAGCAACTGAGTCTGAGCCGCTGCTTCCAGGAGAGCGCGGACATGTCGTGCATTACTTGCCACAATCCGCACCAGAACGAACGTGGCAACGACGCGCTGTTCGCCATCCGTTGCCAGCAGTGCCACGAGGCGGCTGATCATCCACTCGAGTCAACCGTTGGCGCGACAGCGCTTGGCGAGAACTGTACGAGTTGCCATATGCCCAAGAGCCCGTTGTTAGAGACTCCTCTGCGATCGAGCGAGGGTGTGGTGTTTCCGGAGATGGTCGATCACTTCATCCGGACTGGAGTCAGCGATCAGGATCTTGTGGAGAGGCTAGCGTCAGAACGCTAGGTCGTCGACGAGGCCCGTGACGGCGCGTAGAGCGAACCGGAGTTCTTGCTGATTGTCCTTGTCGAGCCGCATTCTGAGTGCGCCCTGTGGGAGTGCGCCTGCTCGGATCGTTAGCCAGTGGGTGCGTGGGCGCGTGCCGACGATCCCACCCCAACGCGAGCCTTCTTCGACCGAGTAGGCCAGTGCGGTGACCTGATCGATGGGGATAACCGCATAGACCGCCCGTTCCATTCCACGCTTTTCATCGACGAGACGGATCTCACCGGCATCTGCGTCGATCTCGAGCCGCGCATCCCGCTTCTTCTCGTCTCCACCCCCGTCGGTCACGAAGACGTCCACCTTCCGGAATTCCTGAACGTCGGAGGCGTTGAGTGCCGGCACGGCCAGCGTTGAGAGCGTCGCGATCACGATGAGTCGACAGGTCATCAGCTTTTCCTGTGCTCTATAGTATGTCCGCGCTGCGCTAAACGACGAACTGCGATTTTCGGAGTGAGTAAATGCTCACCTTGTTCAGAGAACAGATATAGACTGGTCAGAACGATGTACTCTCATGTTCTCCGCACGCTGCCACTGGCCCTGTTCGCGAGCGTTGCCGCGGCGCAGCCGTTCGAACACGACCTCCGTCCGCTGGTACGCGATTCGTGCGTCCGGTGCCACGGCGTTCGCACCGTTACGCCGCTGAACCTAGTCGATCTGGATTATGACCTGACCGACCGCGAGACCTTTGCCACCTGGGAGAAGGTGTACGAGCGGCTTGAGCGGGGTGAGATGCCGCCCGACACGGCTCCCCAGCCGGCGCGGGCGATGGTTGACGCGGCGTTGACGTCGCTCGGGTCGGCGTTGACCGACGCGAACCTGTCAGCCCGCGGCGGCCAGCGCACGCCGCTCCGGCGGCTCACTCGCCTAGAGTACGGTTTCACGATAGCTGACCTGCTCGGCGTGGACGAGGCACTGGGGGCTGAGCTCGCGCAGCTGTTGCCGGCCGAAGCTGATTCTGGTGGGTTCGACACCGTGGCCGCCAATCAGGCAATGTCGCCCCTGCACGTGCAGAGCTATCTCGCGGCCGCCGATGCTGCGCTCGACGCGGCGCTTCAGGTGGGAGCCCCACCGCCGATCGAGGCCCGCGTCCGGAACTATCGTCAGTCTGACTATCTGGCTCTGCTCGAAGGTTGTGACTTCCGGGCGTGTGGTGCGATCCGTCAGCTCGACGACGCCTACGTTGCCTTCTCTGAGGTCGCCTCTACCTTCTCATTCCATACCGGCTGGGCTTCCGAGTTGATCGAGATTCCCGCACCCGGTCGCTATAGGGTCTCGGTCGAGGCCTATCCGTTTCAGGCCGATACGGTGGTCACGCTGGCGCTCTATCAGGGGCGTCTGGTCGCGGTGAACGCTGCCATGAACCGGCTGATCGCCACTATGGATCTGGTCGGCGACGAGAGCCGGACGTTGGAGGTGACACCGTTCCTCTATCCGGGTGATCTGATTGCCCCGGTGCCATTCGACAACGAGGCGCCTCCAGGAGACCGGCCCGAGAACTACTTCGCTCCGGAGAAGCACGTGCGGGACTATGAGGGTGAAGGCATCGCACTGAAGTCGATCACGATCGACGGTCCTCTCTATGACTCGTGGCCGCCCCCGAGCACGCATGCCCTGCTGTCTGGGATCATGTTCGATGCGAACCACAACGTCGTGCTCTCGAAGACACCCTACGAGCACGTGGTGGACGTCGTCGAGCGGTTCGCGCCCCTGGCCTTCCGTCGGCCGCTGGCTGAGGGCGAGCTCGAAACGTATGCAAGCTTGGCCGAGCCGCTGCTCGCCGAGGGCCGCTCCTTCGTCGACGCGGTGCGAGTGCCGTTGCGGGCGGTGCTGAGCGCACCCGCGTTCCTGTTCCACGGGGCGGCCGGGGCGTCCGGTGCGCTCGACGACTTCGAATTGGCCACGCGGCTGTCGTATTTTCTGTGGCGGAGCCAGCCTGACGAAGTGTTGTTCGAGCTGGCGCACTCGGGGCGGCTGTCGAATCCGGAGATCTTGTCCGGGGAGGTCGAACGGATGCTCGACGATCCGAAGGTCGAGCGGTTCGTACACGACTTTTTTGGGCAGGCACTGCGGCTGAACGAGTTGCGCGCCACGAGTCCGGATCCCGGTCTCTACCCGGAGTACGACGACCGTCTGGGGCAGGCGATGGAGCAGGAGACGCAGCTGTTCCTCGCCGAGTTGATCGCGACCGATGAGGGCGTGGACAGTCTCATCGATGCGGAGTTCACCTTCCTGAACCGTCGACTGGCAGAGCACTACGGCGTCGAAGGGGTCACCGGCACCGAGATGCGCCAAGTGACACTGCCGGCCGAGAGCCCGCGCGGAGGTCTGCTGACGCAGGCCAGCATCCACAAGATCACGGCGAACGGCACGACGACGTCTCCAATCCCGCGCGGCAACTTCGTGCTGTCGAACCTGCTGGGTCGGCCTGCACCCCCACCGCCTGAGGCAGTCGGCGCGCTCGAACCGGACACCCGGGGTACTACGACTATCCGCGAACAGCTCGACGCACATCGGAACAGCCCGGTGTGCGCCAGCTGTCACCGCTCCATCGATCCGCCCGGCTTCGCGCTCGAGTCGTTCGACCCGATCGGTGGGTTCCGTACTCGCTATCGGGTCTCTGGGGGACCGGACGTCGACCGCGGGAACGGGGATCTTCAGCCTGCTCTCTACGCGGAAGGTCCGGCGGTGGACGCAAGCGGCATCACTCTTGGCGGGCAGCGGTTCACCGGGCTCGAGGAGTACAAGGCGCTGTTGCTTGAGACCGAGCTCGACGCCGTCGCACGGCACCTCACCACGGAGTTCTTCGTGTTCTCGACCGGCGCCGAGGTAGAATTCGCCGACCGGCCGGCGATCGCAGCGATCGTGGATGCCGGTCGCACGGACCGTTATCCAATCCGCAGCATGATTCACGGCGTCGTCGCGAGCGATTTATTTCGTCAGCGGTAGAGCAAGGCTGGAGCCGCGGCGGCAGGAGGCAGGATGAGGAGTCTTTGGTTGTTGCTGGTGGCTCTGGCCCTGGTTCCCGACCTGGCTTATCCCCAGTCGTTCGGGGACGACGTCCGCCCTCTGCTGCGCGAGTCCTGCGTGCGATGCCACGGTGTTCGTACGGTCACGCCACTCAACCTTGTAGACCTTGGCGACGACCTCACTGATCACGAGACGTTTCAGGCCTGGGAGAAGGTCTACGACCGGCTCTCACGCGGCGAGATGCCGCCCGCCGCGGCGCCGCCGGCTGACGGCCAGCAGGTCGACGCCGCGCTTGCCGCGTTGAAGGACGCTCTGACGGAGAGGAGTCTGGCCGAGCGAGGCGAGCAGCGCACGCCGCTGCGCCGTCTCACTCGATTGGAGTACGCCTACACGATCCAGGATTTGCTGGGCATCGACGATGCGATTGCCTCCGATCTCAGTCAGACGCTGCCGGCGGAGGCCGACTCCGGTGGGTTTGACACGGTCGCTGCCAATCAGAGCATGTCGCCGCTTCATATCCAGTCCTATCTGGAGGTGGCCGATCGCGCACTCGACACGGCGCTCGCCGTGGGACCACCTCCACCGGTCGATACCTATGTGATCGACTATGCAAACTCCAGGTATCTCTATGGGATAAGCCGGGGGAAGGGGCTAGGTATCGGCGTGGTGAAGGAGCTCGACGACGGCTACGCGATGTTCTTCGATGTGGGGAGCTACATCTTCCACAGCATGACCGAAGGCGTGGCCATTCCCTATCCGGGCCGTTACCGGGTGACGGCCGAGGCCTACCCATATCAGGCCGACGCTCCGGTCAACTTGATGGTCTATCGGGGGAGGATGTCGGGCCAGGCGGCGTCCCTCGACGGGATGGTGGGCTCGTTCGACCTCACGGGGCCCCGGACCATCGAGGTCACACCGTTTCTGCGGCCGGGAGAGCTGATCAGCTTCTCACCCGGCGATCTCTCCGGGCTCGACGGGCTGCCGGAGGAGGAGCGTGGGGGCTATCCACCTGAGGATCCGTTCGACGGCTGGGGTGGGATGCACGGCTATCCCGGGAGTGGCATCGTCCTCAAGACGATGACGATCGAGGGGCCTCTGCTCGACTCGTGGCCAGCCCCCTCTACGCGGGCCCTGTTACCCGGGGTCGAGTTCGACCGGGACGGCGCGCCGCGGTTCACCCGGTCACAGGACGAGCACCTGGTCGATATCGTGGCGTCATTCGCGCCACGCGCCTTCCGCCGGCCGCTCGAAGATGGCGAACTTGATGCCTACGTCGACCTCGGGCGACCGTTGCTGGCCGAGGGGCGTGCCTTCCTTGAGGCGGTCCGGGTGGCGCTGCGCGCGGTGCTGAGTGCCCCGTCGTTCCTCTATCACGCTGGGTCGCCCGGAGAGCTGGACGACTTCAGCCTCGCTACCCGCCTGTCCTACTTCCTGTGGCGCAGCATGCCGGACGCGGAGCTGTTCGACACTGCCAGGGCCGGTCAGCTGGTCGACCCCAAGGTGCTGCGCCGCCAGGTCGACCGGATGCTCGATGATCCAAAGGCCGAGCGGTTTACCAGAGACTTCGCCGGGCAGGCGTTCCGGCTCTACGAGTTGTCGGCTACGAGCCCCGATCCCGGCCTCTACCCGGAGTTCGACGACCGCTTGGCCCGGGCGATGGCTCAGGAGACACAGCTGTTCCTGGCCGAGCTGGTCAGTGAGAACCTCGGAGTCGGTCAGCTGATAGATGCTGACTTCACGTTCCTGAATCGCCGGCTCGCCGAGCACTACGACGTCGATGGTGTGGCTGGTGCGCGGATGCGACGGGTTACGCTCCCCCCCGACAGCCCACGCGGCGGGTTGTTGACGCAGGCGAGTATCCATAAGATCACGGCCAACGGCACCACCACATCGCCGATTCCACGCGGCAACTTCGTACTGTCGAACCTGCTCGGACGGCCCGCGCCGCCCCCGCCCGCTGAGGTTGGTGCGCTCGAGCCGGACACTCGCGGCACCACAACCATACGCGAGCAGCTCGACGCGCACCGCACCAGTCCGGTGTGCGCGAACTGTCACCGGGTCATCGATCCGCCGGGGTTCGCTCTGGAGGCGTTCGATCCGATCGGGCAGTTCCGGACGCGGTATCGCACGTCGGGAGGGGAGAACGTCGCCGGAGAATTCAAGCTGTCGGTGCCGGCCCCCTTTACCGAGGGAGGGGAGGTTGACCCCAGCGGCGTGACGCCAGACGGTGACGCCTTCGCCGGTATCAAGGACTACAAGCGTCTGCTTCTTGAGCGCGAAGTCGACCAGGTCGCCAGACATTTGGCATCGAGTCTGCTGGTGTTCGGCACCGGTGCCGAGCAGGCCTTCGCCGATAGAGATACCGTTGAGGCGATCGTCTCCAGCGGTCGCGACCAGGGGCACCAGGTGCGCACGATGATTCACGAGGTCGTCCAGAGCGATCTGTTCCGTCGTCGGTAACCATGACCGACCTGGCGGGCACGACCACCCGATCTCTCGCCCCGCTTTTCCGTTCGTTTCCCTTTGGTGCCCGTGAGTTGGCGAACCGGGTGGTCATGGCCCCCATGACCCGAACGCACGCACCACAGCAGACCCCAGGGCCAGACGTTACCGCCTATTACCGACGACGCGCCGAGGGCGGTACGGGGCTCATCATCACCGAAGGGACGAACCCTGACCATCCAGCCGCCAGTGTTTCCTCCCGGGTTCCCGCCTTCTTCGGCGAGTCTCCACTGGCTGGCTGGAGGCACGTGGTGGACGAGGTGCATGCGGCTGGCGCCGCCATCGCGCCGCAACTCTGGCACACCGGATCGATGCGACTCTCGCGCACCGGCCCCCCAAATCCGGAGCTTCCAGGATTCGCGCCCTCGGCGATTCCGCACCCGTCCCACCCCGAGGCCGACGCCGAGATTCCCCACGCCATGACCCACGCGGACATCGACGAGATGATCGCGTCGTTCGCCCGGGCGGCTGGGGTTGCCCGCGAGATCGGGTTCGATGGTGTGGAGCTGCACGGGGCGCACGGTTATCTTGTTGATGCGTTTTCCTGGACCGCGACCAATCAGCGCACCGATGAGTACGGGGGCTCGCTCGATGCGCGGACACGGTTCGCCACCGAGCTCGTTGCGGCAGTGCGGACGGCGGTGGGGCAGGATTTCCCGCTGATCTTCCGGTTCTCACAATGGAAGCGGGGCGCCTACGACCACAAGGTGGCGACGACCCCCGCCGAGCTCGACCGCTGGCTCATGCCGCTGGTCGAGGCGGGCGTCGACATGCTCCACGCCAGCACCCGTCGGCTCGACGAGCCGGAGTTTGACGGTTCTGGGCTGAACCTGGCCGGTTGGGCGAAGAAGATCACGGGCCTTCCCACGATCACGGTGGGCAGTGTGGGCCTCGACATCGACTATGTGATGTCGCGCGAGGGAAGCGATGCGCGGAAGGTGGGTATGGATCGCCTGCTCGAACGGCTCGAACGCGACGAGTTCGATCTGGTTGCCGTGGGTCGTGCGCTGCTCGCCGACCCGGCCTGGGCGGCCAAGCTCCGCGATGGGCAGGAGGCCGACATCGTCGGCTTCGAGCGGGAGCATCTCACCCGCTACTATTAGCGCTGAGAGTCTGATCCCCGTGGTACGATCACGACTTCGCGAGGTCGACAGATGAGCGATATGGCGAGATTCCACCGAGCGGGGTTGGCGGCCGTGTGCCTGCTGGGTATGACAACGGCGGCGACCTCAGGCCAGCCCCTGGAAGACGATGTCGGACCGCTCGTGCGCGAGTCCTGCGTCCGCTGTCACGGTGTGCGCACGGTAACTCCCCTCAATCTGGTCGACCTCGGCTATGACCTGTCCGATCGTGAGACCTTCAGGACCTGGGAGAAGGTTTATGAACGGCTCGAGCGGGGCGAGATGCCACCGTCAACGGCTCCCCGGCCCAAAGCCGCGTCTGTTGAATCGGCTCTTGGCGCCCTTCGGCAGGCTCTCTCCGAGGCGAGCTTGGTTGCCCGAGGCGAGCAGCGGGGGGCACTGCGCCGGCTGACCAGGCTTGAGTATGCCAACACCGTGTCCGATTTGCTTGGCGTTGACCCTGAGATAGGTACCGAGCTGTCTCTGACCCTGCCGGCTGAGGCCGATTCGGGCGGTTTCGATACCGTCGCCGCTAACCAGAGCATGTCGCCGCTCCATGTCCGGAGCTATCTGGCCGCGGCCGACGAGGTGCTGGACGTCGCACTTGTCACCGGACCGCCCCCGCCGGTCGAGCGCTACGAGATCGACTACGCGACCTCCGAGCGTCTGTATCGCCATAGCCAGAGGATCGGCCTTGGCGCGGGCATGGCAAGACAACTCGACGACGCCTACGTGGCGTTCTTCGACTATGCGGCGACCTACACGTTCCACAGCGAGGCTGAGGGCGTCTCCATCCCCTATCCCGGCCGCTACCGCGTCAGCGTCGAGGCATATCGCTATCAGGCCGAGACCCCGGTGGCGCTGAAGATCTACCGGGGGCTGAAGGCCGGGGTTGCCTCCACGCTCAACGACTTGATCGGCTGGTTCGACCTCACCGACGACGAGACCGTTACGGTCGAAGTCATGCCCTTCCTCCGCCCCGGACATCTCATCGGGGTGGCCCCGGACGACGCGGACGGCGATGACGACCCAGCTCTGGCCTTCGAGGATCGGTCGCAGGGCTATCGGGAGGTTCTGAAGACCTACGAGGGTGAAGGCATTGCCTTCAAGACGATGACCATCGAGGGGCCGTTGCTTGAGAGCTGGCCTCCTCGGAGCACGCGCGACCTGCTGCCCGGCGTCGGGTTCGATCACGACGGCTACGTTCAGTTTGCGAAGGCGCCGTTCGAGCACGTGGTCGACGCTGTGGCGGCGTTCGCACCGCGCGCGTTCCGCCGTCCGGTCGACGTCGACGAGGTGATGACGTATGCCTCGCTGGCGCGCCCGGTTCTCGAGGCCGGGCGGCCGTTCATCGAGGCGGTGCGGGTGCCGCTGCGCGCGATCCTAAGCGCGCCGTCGTTCCTTTATTTGAGTGGTGAGTCGGCCTCACCACACCTCGACGATGTCGAGCTGGCAACGCGGTTGTCGTACTTCCTGTGGCGGAGTCACCCTGACAGCGAGCTGTCCGAGCTCGCGGTCGACGGACGGCTGCAAGACCCGGCGGTGCTGGTCGGTCAGGTCGACCGCTTGCTGAACGACCCGCGTTCACGGCGTTTTGTTAATGATTTTCTCGGGCAGGCGTTCCGGCTCTACGAGATGACGGCCACGAATCCGGATCCGGGACTGTATCCGGAGTTTGACGATCGGCTCGGGCAGGCGATGGTGGCCGAGACGCAGTTGTTTCTGGCCGAATTGATCGCCGAGGATCTCAGCGCGGCCAACCTGATCGACGCCGACTTTACCTTTGTGAACCGTCCGTTGGCCGAGCACTACGGGCTGCCTGGGATCTTGGGCACGGAGATGCGGAAGGTGCCGCTGCCGGCGGACAGTCCTCGCGGCGGCTTGCTCAGTCAGTCGAGCGTACTCAAGATCACGGCCAACGGTACGAACACGTCTCCGATCCCGCGCGGGAACTTCGTGCTGGAGAACCTCCTCGGTCGACCAGCGCCGCCCCCGCCGGCCGAGGTGGGCGCGCTCGAGCCGGATACCCGGGGAACCATCACCATTCGCGAGCAACTTGACGCGCACCGGAAGAGCCCAACCTGCGCTAACTGTCATCGGGTCATTGACCCGCCAGGGTTCGCCCTGGAATCGTTCGACCCGATCGGCGGGTTCCGCGCTAGTTACCGGATCTCTGGTGGTCAGAAGGAGTTTGGGTCGTTCATTATCCGGAACCCGTATCTCGAGGGCCCATCGGTCGACTCGAGCGGGGTGACTCCAGATGGGATGTCATTCAGTGGGTTCGTGGACTACAAGCAGCATCTGCTCGACCGTGAGCTCGACGCGGTGGCTCGTCACCTGGTGTCGCAGCTCATTGTCTTTTCGACCGGGGCCGACACTGCGTTCGCCGACCGAGTTTGGATCGACGCCATCGTGGATGCGGAGCGAGAGGCCGGATACCCAGTCCGTTCATTGATCCACCGGATCGTGGCGAGCGATCTGTTCCGCCAGAGGTAGATGCACTCGATGTTCAGACAGTCCGTTATCGGCCTGGCTTTCCTGGCCCTGGCGACACCGGCCGCGGCTCAGGACGAGGGATCCCCCCACGAAGTCCGTACGACCAAGTTCACCATCACCAACGTCGACGCCAGCAAGAGCTTCTACGAGGACCTCATTGGGCTGAAAGAGGTGAACCGGTTCGAGACCACTGGCTTGGTCGAGCCGTTCATGGCGTTCGACGAGCAGGGTGGTCGGATTGGACTGCTGGCGTTCACCGAGCACGAGAACATCGAGAAGACCCCGCTGCCGGTGTCGGTGGTTAGCGTGTCGGATCTCGATCCGGTGCTGGCCCGCTTCGAGGCGGCGAACCATCCGTACCAGGAGTACTCGGCCGAGATGACCGGCAGCGTTCGGCTTGCGATCGCGCGGGACCCAAGCGGTAACGCCATCGAGATAGTCGAGCGGGACGGTCCTGGGCGCGTGTCTGGTGCGCGGCTCATCGTGGACGACCGGGCCGAAGTGGAGGAGTTCTTCGTCCGGGTCTTCGGTATCGATCCTGGCCGGCGGATCCAGACCGATGGCTTCGACGAGGTGTTCTTTGACTTCGATGGGGGGATGTATCTGGCACTCTATCAGCCGATGGATGCGGTGAAGGCGGCGTTTCCCAGGAGCGACCAGCCGGTGGTCGCCATCTACACCCGTGACTTCGATGGCGTCCTCGAGCGGGTCAAGGCCGGAGGCCTGCGCGTCCGTGAGTTCGGCACCGGTATGTTCCTGGCCGACGACCCGTCCGGCAACGTGGTCGAGGTCGTGCGTCTGGCCATTCAGTAGCAAGGAGACGTGATGAAGTATCGAGACTTCCGGCCTGCCCGGTTGCTGTGCGCGGCGGCTGCATTTTTGTTGCCGCTGGCGGCCGCGGCACAGACCTCGCCGCACACCGTCACCACGACGAAGTTCACCGTCGAAGACGCGAGCATCGGCAAGAGCTTTTACGAGGATCTGGTGGGCATGCCCGAGCTGCGTCGCTACGTCGACGAAGGTCGGCTCGTGGAGCCGTTCATGGGCTGGAGCGAGGACGGTCGGATGGGGCTGCTTGCCTACGCGGTGAAGGAGACGGTCAAGAAGAGCCCGCACCCGGTCTCGGTGGTGCTGCTGCCGGACCTGGATGCCGTCGGAGCCAGGTTCGAGGCGGCGGAACAGCCGTTCAACCTGTACGAGCTTGACGGTGGGTTGCGGCTGGCGATCGTGACCGACCCGAGCGGCAACGCCATCGAGCTGGTGGAGGCCGACGGCGATCCGTCCGTCGCCGGCGCCAGGCTCATCGTCGACGACCGGGAAGCGGTGGAGGAGTGGTTCATCCAGGTGTTCGACGCTAAGGTGGATAACCGTATCGTGACCGCCACTTTCGACGAAGTGTTCCTCAATCTCGGAGAGGGCATGTTCGTGGCGCTCTATGAGCCTCTGGGCGCTGACGCAGGTCCCCAGCCCAAGAGCGAGCATCCGGTGGTGGCCATCTACTCGACCGAGTACGACGAGGTGCTCGAGCGGATTAAGGCCATCGGCTTGCCCGTGCGGCAGCGCGGCGACCGTGTGCTCTTCGCCGACGACCCGTCCGGCAACGTGGTCGAGGTCGTTCGCCAGAGCAACTAGGGGATCAGGCGTTGTGGGCCGGCTGAAGAATCAAGTCGCGCTGGTGACCGGCGGGAGCCGTGGGATCGGTGCCGCCACGGCACAGATCTTTGCTGCCGAAGGGGCCCGTGTCGTCATCACCCACCGCGACAGCGCCGATGAAGCCACCGCGGTGGTCGAAGCACTGCCCGGGGACGGACATCGAGTGATTCAGGCATCGGCGGTCGATTCGGATGCCTTAGCCCGGGCCGCTGCGTCGGTGGCCGAGACCGAGGGGCGCCTCGACGTGCTGGTGAACAATGCCGCGCGCAGTCGGCCCATCCCGCACGGAGATTTCGACGCGCTCGATGATGAGTTCTTCGATGCCATCATGCAGACGAACGTGCGGGGGGTGTTCGCGACCGTGCGCGCCTTCCGATCGCTGCTGGCGTACGACGGTGGCGGCGTGGTGGTGAACGTGTCGTCGCTGGCGGCGCGGATGGCCGAGGGTAGCAACATCGCCTACAGCGCCTCGAAGGCAGCGCTCGACAACATGACAGTGTCGCTGGCTCGGGCCCTGGCGCCTGAGATTCGAGTGGTGTCGGTCGCGCCCGGACTCGTGCTGACCAAGTTCACCAGTACTTGGGCGCCTGAAGTGCGACAGCGGCAAATCGATAGAACGCCGCTCGGTCGGCTGGCCACCCCTGAAGACATCGGGCGGGCCATCCTTGCCGTCGCCACCGATCTCACCGCGACGACCGGCGCCGTGGTCCCGGTCGACGGCGGCCGGCAGCTGGGCTAGGCTGCGACTTTTTTGTCCGGCTCCACTCCGGAGGCCGCCGCCTCCGCCCGGAGGCGGCGGTCGATCACGAACGGTCCAAAGGGCAGCAAGGCGGCCACCATAATCCGGGTGGCCCATTCGACCGAGTGGCCCCGGCGGCGCATGCCGCTCACCACGAGCCACCCGAGCCACATGAACAGCGCACCGTGGGCCGAACCCACGATGCGAACGGCCAGCGCCATATCGGCGCCGTACTTAAGCGGCATCGCGACAAACACCAGCAGGACAAACGAGAAGCCTTCGATCAGGGCTACCGATCGCAGGTGCGCGCCTGGTGAGCCGAAATGACGCCGCAGCAACGACATGGCGTCAGCGGGCTTCGCAGTCCCAGCAGAGGATGCCTGGCTCGTCGGGAGCCTCATCGGGCGTGCCGTCCTGTGCCCGCGCGCCACGCAGGATGTTGGGGACCGCGTAGTTCCCCTCGTGACACGCCACCTCGAACAGTGGGCCCACGGTCGATCGCAGTGAGATAGCGGCGGTCCAGGGAGCCGTCCAGCGGGTGGGATCGTCTGTGGTGTACTCGTAGCGAATCAGGCCTTCCTCTTCGAGCGTGAAGCGCTCGGTTAGGGTGCGGATCCCCCTCCCGGCCAGTCCCAGCTGCTGCAGCTGGTGCGAGAAGAGCGTTGACTGCACGACCAGAGTGTCTCCGTCCCACCGGGCACGCAGGTCGCCGGTTCGTTGCCGGAGGGTGCCGTGTGGCCGGTCCGTAATCGGAGCAATTCGCCAGGTTCTGAACGCTTCCGCATAGATCGCGAAGTAGTCTTCGGTCAGGAATAGCTGCACCAGGTTGTTGTAGGGCAGGGGACTTAGCGGAAGACCGTGCAGCGCCAGGCAACGGTCGCCCTGGCCGAGGTCCAGGTAGTCGTCCCACGGGAGGATGGCCCCGAAGCCGCGACGGCGTTCCCCGTCTGCCATCGCCGAGGGGGTTCGGTCCGGATAGCGTCCGTTCGGCGGATCGATAAGGCGCGAGGTCCGACGGTCAGCCACCACCTTGGTGCCGAACTCGAGACCCCACTGCCACGCATGGCCATTGGCCCCGGCGAGATCGCCTGCTTCTGCGCGACGTACCGGCGCGTTCAGCGCGTTCGTATCACGGTCGATGGCGGCTTGCTCTAGCGCCGCGGCCTGCTCTTCGGTGAGGTACTCCTGGTCGGCGTACTGCTCGGGCCGTTGCATCGGCGTGACGCTGCTGTAGTCGTAGAGGCCGTTGAGGTCTGGGGTGCCCCACGGCGTCCGTGGCACCTGAGCGATGGCCGAGGTGGCGACCAGAGTCAGCAGCGTGACCAGCGCGGCGAACGAGAAATGTCTGACGTGCATCTGTGGCTCCTGAGATCGTGCCCGGAAGGGACGAATGCTGGATGAACTGTCCACATTATACTCCATGTGAGTGTTTGCTTACCTAAAGAGCGACATCGAATGCCGCCCTATTCACCCGGAATGACGATTACGTCGCCCCGCTCAAGCCGAAGCCGTCGACGAAGAAGAAGACGGAGCCAAACGATAGCTGTCTGGAAGGCTCCTGACAGCGACACGACAGTCGGTGTGCGGCCCCGCCCGACGACGACCTAGGCGACGGTGGCCTGGAACTGTGTTGCGTAGAGTTCCGCATAGGGGCCGCCGGCGGCAAGTAAGGCGTCGTGGGTGCCCTGTTCGACGATCTGGCCCTCCTGCATCATCAGGATCAGATCGGCGTCCCGGATCGTCGACAACCGGTGCGCGATCACGAAGCTCGTGCGGTCGGAACGGAGCGCGGCCATCGCCTGTTGCAGCAGCAACTCGGTCCGCGTGTCGACCGAGCTGGTGGCCTCATCCAAGATAAGTAGCGTCGGGTCTACTACGAAGGCCCTGGCAATCGTGATCAGCTGTCGTTCCCCTGCGCTCAGATTACTTCCGTCTTCGGTGACGACGGTGTCGTAGCGTTCCGGGAGGCGACCGACGAAGCGGTCCACAAACGCCGCCTCCGAGGCACGTCGGACTTCCTCGTCGGTCGCGTCGGGTCGACCGTAGGCGATGTTGTTCCGGATGCTGCCCTCGAAGAGCCAGGTGTCTTGTAACACCATGCCGACCTGCCCGCGAAGCTGGCCACGTGGCATGCTGGCCACGTCGACGCCGTCGAGCGTAATCCGGCCCGTCTGCAACTCGTAGAACCGCATGACCAGGTTGACAAGGGTGGTCTTACCCGCGCCGGTCGGGCCGACAATGGCCACGGTTTGGCCCGGTTCGGCGACGAGCGACAGGTCCTCGATGAGGGGCTGGTCCGGCACATAGCTGAACGTGACCTCCTCGAAGGCGACCCTTCCTCGTCGGCTGTTAGCGGCCAGCGGTGCAGGATTGCTCGCTTCTTCCTCCGCGTCGAGGAGCTCGAAGACCCGTTCGGCCGAGGCTACCCCGGACTGCAGCAGGTTCATCATCGACGCCAGCTGACTGAGCGGGTGCGTCAGCTGACCGGCGTAGCTGATGAGTGCCTGCACCGTACCGAGGCTCATCGTGCCGCCCGCCACACGGAGGCCTCCAACCACCGCTAGCGCCAGATACGTCACGCTGCCGATGAAGAACATCGTGGGCATAATTAGCCCGGAGATGAACTGGGCACCGAAGCCGGCCGCGAACAGGTCCTGGTTCTCTCGGTCGAAGGCGGCGTTTACCTCCTGACGGCGGCCGAACACTGTGATCAGGTCGTGGCCGGTGAAGGCCTCTTCGACGCGGGTGGTGAGCGCCCCGGTGCGGCGCCACTGTTCCACGAAGTAGCGCTGCGAGCGTCTCATGATGAACGCCGTCACCGCCAGACTGATCGGGATACCGATGAGCGCGACGGCGGCCAGGCTAACCGACAGCCACAGCATCATGCCGATGATGCCCAGCACGGTCAGGAGCGACGTTAATGACTGGCTCATTGTCTGGCTCAGACTCTGGGCCACGTTGTCGATGTCGTTGGTCACCCGGCTGAGGAGCTCGCCACGTGGCTGTCGATCGAAGTAGGCCAAGGGGAGTCGGTGGATCTTGGCTTCAACTTCGTTGCGGAGCCGGCGTACGCTGGCTTGCACCACCTCGTTCAGCAGGTAGCCCTGCAGCCAGCTGAGGAGACCGGACGTTACATAGATGCCGAGCGCCAGCAGTAAAACTACGGCGACCGCGGAGAGGTCGATTCCCTGGCCGGGCACGAGGTGTTCCATCGCGGCCACCATGTCGGCGGTTGCGCTGCCATCGGCCCGGAGTGACGCGATCGCGTCGTCACGAGTGAGACCGGTCGGGAACTGCCGGCCAAACACGCCTGCGAACACCAGGTCCGTGGCGCGAGCCAGGATGATGGGCGCCGCTGCCGTCAGCGCCATACTTGCCAGGGCGAGTCCGACGACTGCGGCCAGCTTCGGCCGCTCTGGACCCAACTGCTGCAGCATCCGCCGAGCCGACGGGACGAAGCGGATCGCCTGCTGCGCGATCATGGCTGACGGCCCGGGACTGTCGGCCTTTACCCGCTCGGTCTGTTTCAGGCGGCCCGACGATCGCGCGGAGTCGTTCACGCCACCCCTCCCTCGGCGAACTGCGACCGCACGATCTCTTGATAGGTGCTGCAGCCGGTCTGCAATTGCTGGTGGGTGCCGTGTCCGACGATGCGACCGTCGTCCAGAACGACGATCTGGTCCGCGTCCATGATGGAAGAGACACGTTGCGCTACCACGAGGACAGCCGCGTCGTGCATCTGCGGTTCGAGCGCACGGCGGAGCTGGGCTTCGGTGGCTAAGTCGAGGGCCGAGAAGGCGTCGTCGAACAGATAGATCTCGGGCCGGCGGACTACTACTCTGGCGATCGCGAGACGCTGTCGTTGGCCCCCTGACACCGTCGTGCCGCCCTGTGCGATCGGGGTGTCCAGCCCCTGCGGCATCGCTTCTACGAAGTTCCGGGCCTGCGCGGTCTCGAGCGCAGCCCACAGCTCGTCGTCGGTGGCGTGAGGTTTGCCGTGGCGAAGATTCGAGGCCACGGTACCCGAGAAGAGATAGCTCTGCTGAGGTACGAGGCCGATCCGTTCCCACAGTATTTCTGGAGAGAGTTGTCGTACGTCGACGCCACTCACTTCCACGTGGCCGCCGGTCACATCGAAGAGGCGCGGGACCAGAGAAAGCAGCGTCGTTTTTCCAGCCCCCGTCGACCCGATCACGGCGACGGTCTGCCCCGACGCCACCTCAATGTTGATGTCGTCGAGCACCGCCCGGCTGGCGCCCGGATAGCTGAAGTCGACCTGTGACAACGTCACCGTTCCAGGGCGTGGCAGGTCGGTCACGGGTGTGGCCGGCGGGGCGACCGAGGAGTGGGTGTCAAGCACCTCGGTGATCCGGTCGGCGGCTACCAAGGCTCGAGGCACCATCATCAGCATGAAGGTCGCCAGCATCACCGCAACCAGGCTCTGAACCAGGTAGGCCATGAAGGCGGTCAGTGAGCCCAGTTGCATCAGGCCGCCGTCGACCCGTAGCGCGCCGAACCAGAATACCGCCACCACCGAGATGTTCAGCACGAGGATGATCACGGGAAACATGGCCGCCATCCAGCGACCCACTTGGAGGGCGACCTCGGTCAGCATACGATTGGCCTGATCGAAGCGGGCGCACTCCTGTGCCTCCCGTACGAAGGCGCGCACCACCCGGATGCCAGTGATCTGTTCCCTCAGCGTTTTGTTGACCTGGTCGATGCGCGGCTGCATCACGCGGAACGCGGGGATCATCTTCACGAGGATGAATCGGAGCCCGCCCACCATGGCGGGCACTGTCACCAGCAGCAGCCAGGAGAGAGTCGCGTCTTCCCTTACTGCCATGATGACGCCACCCGTCAGCATAATCGGGGCGCTGGCCATCATGGTGCAGGCCGTGAGCACGACCATTTGCACCTGGCCGAGATCATTCGTACACCGGGTGATCAGCGTGGGCGCACCGAACTGACCCATCTCGCGGCGGGAGAAGGTGCCCACATGGGTGAACACGGCCGCGCGTAGGTCGCGCCCAAGGCCCATAGCGGTCCGGGCCCCGAAATAGACCGCAGCCGCCGTGCCCGTGATCTGGGCCAGCGCTGCGGCCAACATCATTATTCCCGTCTGCGTGATGTAGCCAGTGTCGCCGAGTGTGACGCCCTGGTCGATGATGTCGGCATTGAGCGCTGGTAGAAACAGTGCCGCTCCGGTCGACCAGATCTGGAAGATGACCACACCTGTCAAGAGTGGGTAGTACGGCCGAAGATAGGTCCGAAGCAGTCGGAGAAGTGCCATGCGGCTAAGGCAGCGGCGCGGGCATCCAGCGCAAATGCCTGTAAGGTCGCCGGTCGGACGAGGTCAGCGACCGGCGACCGGCGGGAGTGCAAACACGAAGAGGTTATTGCCGACGCCTGGGGTTAGCTCCGGGGTCAAACGGAGGAAGCCGGAAGAGCTCGAGGCGCTGCCGGTGCTGACGGCGACGTACTGGCGGCCGTCGACGGCGTAAGTTACTGGATAGCCGGTCACCGGGGCTCCGAGGTTGACCTCCCAGAGCACCTCACCGGTTTCGTCGCTGAGCGCCCGGAACCGCCCGTTGACGTCCCCACCAAAGACCAGTCCACCGCCTGTGGCCATCAGCGACATGGTACCGGCGCGCTGCTCGTAGAGCCACTCAGTTTCGCCAGTTTCTGCCGAGATGGCGCGGACGGTGCCCACCTGGTCGGTTCCGGGGGCCAGCTGGAACCGGGCCGCCAGACGGTAGATGGCGAGACCGCCCTCCATGGTCGAGAGTACTCGGGCGCAGACGTTCCGCAGCGGGTAGTACATCGTGTTGGTCCTGGGGCTGTAGGCGCCCGCTTCCCAGTCCTTGCCGCCGAGCCATCCGGGGCAAGAGAGTATCTCCTGGCCGAGGGCGCTAAAGACCACCTCCGGGTTGATGCTGACGGCGCCGGTTGCGCCATCGATATCACTGATCAGGTTCTGCCCCACAGTCGGCGTGGCCCAGAGAAATTCTCCCGTTTCCCGGTCGAGGGTGTAGACGAGCCCGGTCTTGCCCGGAATGCCGGTGATCACCTTCCGTTTTTCGCCCGGCTGTATGCGTGGGTTGATCCAGCTGACGGCCTCCGGATTCGGACTGACGGCGGTGTCGACCAGGAGCCGCTCGAACGGATGGTCCATGTCCCAGTGGTCGTTGACGTGCTGGTAGTACCACCGGATCTCGCCCGTGTTACCGTCGAGCGCGAGTGTGGAGTTGTGGTAGAGGTGCGTTAGTTCGGTGCCCCCGAGCATAAATTTTGGCGCCGGTGAGGTGACCGAGGTGCCGATGTAGACCAGATCCAGCTCGGGGTCGTAGCTGGGCACCATCCACGAGCCGACGTGCACCCGCTCTTCGAACGGTACGTCGCCCCACGTTTCGTCACCCGGTTCTCCCGGTGCTGGTACCAGTCGCCTGCGCCACACTTCTTCGCCGGTCGCTGCATCGTGAGCGACGATCACGCACGAGTTGGGCCCACCGTTCGGACGGCAGCTCCGACCCGACACTGCCTTCCCGTTCGCGATGATTGGTCCGGAGGTATGCCGGGCCGGCGTTGTCTCGTAGTCCAGGATCTCCGTTTCCCAGACCACTTCACCGCTCACCGCGTCGAGGGCGTAGATGTAGTCGTCGTTACCGGTGTCGATGATCACGTTCCCGTAGATCGCCACATTCCGGTTCACTTCGACGAGACCGCCCAACACCTGCACGACATCGTCCGGCAGCGGCCGGCGGTATTCCCACAACAGATCGCCCGTGACGGCGTCAAAGGTTTGGAGGTGGTCGTTCGGATTGGGAAAGTAGAGCCGGCCGCCGTAGACCAGAGGCGTGCCCTCCTGGCTGCCACCGGCGAGCGTCCGGGTCCAGACGAGCTGAAGTTGGTTGACCGACTCGCGGTTGACCTGGTCGAGCGGACTGTAGCCCCATCCATTGAGGGTCCGACGCCACATCAGCCAGTCCTCCGCCGCCGGATTCTGCAGCATTTCGTCGGTGACCGGGATGAAGTCGGCCGACGGCTGCGCCTCGGTTGTTGAGGCGAGCAGCAGGAGTACGGCGAAGGGAATGGCGAGCAGGGTTCTAGTCAGTGTCACGGGAGTTGCCTCTCTGGTCTTCGGGCAGTTCGCCTACGGTTCTAGGTGCCCGTTGAAGACCATGTCTTCCAGGTCGAACTTCTTCTTTACTTCGTTGTTGGCGACGCGGGTGTCCAGCGCTACTTCCTCATCTTTGAACGTGACTGGCCAGCTCTTCTGGAGCAGGAAGGGCCACTGGCTCGTACCTTCGTTCAGATCACGGAGCAGCCGCACGCCCTCTGGTGCGATCGGCGGCGACGCACCTATTTCTTCTTCGCGGCCTCCATCTCATCGAGGCGGGCTCCGTGCAGCATGTGCTCTGCGGCGTAGTTCCCCTCGTGGCACGCGTTCTCGAAGATCGGCAGCGGGTTGGGCCGGAGCGTCTGCACCGCGGTCCATGGCGCGGTCCAGATGGTGTCGTCCCGCAGCGTGTACTCATACTTGATGTTGTTGCCCACGCGAGTGAATCGTTCCACTAGATGCGACTCTGGGCTGCTGCCCACGAGTTGGAGCCACCAGCTGAAGTTCGTCGTTTCGACTACCAGTGTGTCACCTTCCCAGTGTCCTCGGGAGTCCCCGAATGCTTGCTTGAGGGTCCCGTGCGGACGGCGGGTGATTGGGATGATCCGAGTGGCGTTGATCATCTCAGCTACCATCACGACGTGGTCCTCGGTCTGGAAGATCTGCACGTTGTTGTTGTAGGGCAGTGGATAGATTGGGAGTCCGGCGTTGCCGAGGCACCGGTCGAAGTAACTCAGGTCTTCCGGGCCCTCAAGCGGAGCGGCGCCGAATGAGCCGCCGACGCCGTAGCGGGTCATGCCCTGTTCGGTCCGAGGCGGCCGTCGGCCATTGGGGGGATCGACGATCAGTGACGTGCGCCTGTTCTCCACCACCTGGGTCCCGTAGTCCATCCAGAACCGGTTGTAGGCGCCTATGGAGCCGCCTGCTTCGGTCCGCTGCGCCGGCGCGGTGTCGGCCGCCACATTTTGATCAATCGCGCCTTGTTCGATCGAACGGGCCTCTTCCTCGGTCAGAAATTCCCGATCGCCGTATTCTTCCGGGCGCTCGAGCGGTGTCAACGATCTGAAGTCCCACACGCCGTTGAGGTCCGGTTTCCCCCAGCCGGTTCGGGTGATCTCGCTTGACTGGGCGATGGCGACGGTCGGCGCTAGCAACGCGGCGGCGAGCGCCGTAACTAGCGTGTTCTGATGGGTGCGCATGGCTCTTCTGCCTCTGTAGAGTAGCTCTAGCCCAGCCGAGCGGCGTAAGGCTTCTGCCCTGGTGGGGCGCGGCTTGCAGCCCCGCCAAGGTATCCCGAAAGGAAACGACCGGAGACCCGAAGGCCACCGGTCGCCGATATTACCTGATAGTTCCGTTCAAGCGAACTAGAAGCAGGTCTGGATCCTGAGCGAGAGCACCTGGGCCGGGTTGGTCGTGATGCGACGGACGGATTCGTCCTTGATGGTCGTGTCGCCGCCGAAGACCTCGTTTCGATCCAGCATGTTCAGACTGTTGAACAGTCTATGCAAGGCCGGTTTTTGATCTTCCCTCGCCGCCTTCTATTAGCGGCTCCCAGACACGCAGATTACGGCGGAGCCAAGGAGGTTCCTGCGCGGCTTGCTGATACACTTTCAAAAGCGAGCCAATGACCGAGGGGCCTGACCACGGCGACGACATAACCATCAACGAGCTTGTCGGGGCTAAAGATCCAGTTGCTTCGAGTGCGGACGCTGCCAGTATGGATCCTGTTCCCAGACGGCGGCTGAGCGCCCACGAGCGCCGCGATCAGATCATCGACGCCGCCATTGCGCTGTTCGGAACGCGCGGCTACAACGGCACCACCACCCGAGCGCTGGCCGATGCCGCCGGGGTTAGTGAGGCGACCGTCTTCAAGCATTTCCCAACCAAGGACGCGCTCCATTCCGAGGCCTTCAGCAGCCGGGTGATCGATACTCAGGACGAGCTGATCGCCGAGCTTCGGGCACTGGCCGCCGAGCGAAAGGATGAGGCGCTACTGAAGAGGGTCGTGTCGGCGATTATTCAGGGGCTCGAAATTCACCGAGATATGCAGCGGATGCTGCTGTTCGCCTGGCTTGAGCAGAGTGTTGAGGAGAACACCCGCTTGTCCGATCGGGTCTTAGAGTTTCCGCTCTTTCCTTTCCTTGAGCAGTGGATCTTAGCGCGGCAGACTGAGGGGGAGTTCGTGGACGACGCCCTCCCGTTGCTTACGGCGGCCGTTCTCGGGCTGCCGCTGTACTACGGCACGCAGCACAAGCTCTACGGGTTGCCAACGAAACAGTCCGACGAAGAGGTTGCAGCCACCTTCGCCGCGTTCCTCTTGCGCGGCCTCCGCCGCTCGCGTTAGGCGATGATGTCGTCTACGACGACGCCTGCCACGTCGGTTAGCCTGAAGTCTCGCCCCTGACTCTTATAGGTCAGCCGCTCGTGATCCAGTCCGAGCAGGTGGAGCAGTGTTGCATGCAGATCGTGGATGTGCACTTTGTCTTCCACGGCGTAGTAGCCGTAGTCATCGGTACGGCCGTGGCTGTGCCCCGGCTTCACGCCTCCGCCCGCCATGAACATCGTGTAGCCGTGCGGGTTGTGGTCCCGTCCGTTGCGCGCACCCGCTTCGGCTCCGGGAGTGCGTCCAAATTCTCCTCCCCAGAGCACGAGCGTCTCGTCCAGCAAGCCGCGCGACTTTAGGTCGGTGATCAGACCGGCCACCGGTTTGTCGATTTCTGCGCAGCTTTGCGGCAGACCCGTGATCAGGCCTGAGTGGTGGTCCCACTTCGTATCCGGACCGTGCGTGGCCTGGACGAATCGCACGCCAGATTCCGAGAACCGGCGGGCGAGGAGGCAACGGAGTCCAAAGTCGGACGTGAGAGGGTCGTCCAAGCCATAGAGCTTACGCGTCGCCTCCGACTCACCGTGGATGCTCATCAGCTCCGGTGCCTCGGTCTGCATCCTGAACGCCAGCTCGTAGGACTCGATGCGGCCCTCGAGCGCGAGGTCGGGTCCGGTTGCCGCCAGCTGCCGGCGCTGCCAGCGCTGGAGCAGGTCGAGCTCGGTGCGTTGGACGTTGGTGCCGACCGCCCGGTTCTCTAGGAAGTCGATGGTCGCGTCCGCGGTCGACATACGCGCGGTGCCGATCGCTGTGCCGTTGTAGGCGGCCGGAAGAAACGCCGCCGAGTAGTTCTGGACCCCGCCGTGCTGATAGGACGGGCAGATGGTGATGAAGCCCGGGAGGTCTTCGTTGTCGGTGCCGAGCCCGTAGGCAATCCAGGAGCCCATCGACGGCCGAACGAACCGGTCGCTGCCGGTGTTCATAGCGAGGATGGCGCCGCCGTGGGCGGCGTTGGTGCCATACATCGACCGAACGAAGCAGAGGTCGTCGGCGACGCCGGCTAGATTCGGCATCAGCTCGCTGATCCAGTGCCCAGATTGCCCATGCTGCTTGAAGTCCCACGGGCTCTTGAACAGGTTGCCCGTCTCGTTGAACTGCACGTCGGGCTTGGCGAATGGGAGCGGCTTGTTGTCGTCCCGGATTAGCAGCGGTTTGTACTCGAACAGGTCGTGTTGTGACGGGCCTCCGTGCATGTGCAGGAAGATGATTCGTTTCGCCTTGGGCGCGAAGTGCGGTGCCTTCACGGCCAGTGGATTGGCTTGGGCCGCAACGAGTTCTTCCTGCAGGAGCGAGGACAGCGCGAGCCCCCCGAATCCGCAGCCACAGGCCTTCAGCATGTCCCGCCGCGATACCGGCGGGGTCTGATAGTGGGGATACTTCATAGCGGGTCTCAGTCGATGTAGATGAACTCGCTGGCGCCCAGGATCACGTGGCACAGCCGGGTCCACGCGAATGTCTCTTCCTCACCCGCGGGCGCAACGTTACGCATTTCGGCGAGGAATGACAGGCTGTCGTCAATCTCTGCCTGGGACGCTTGTCGGCCGTAGGCGTAGACGAATGCGGTCGCGATGCGCGCTTCTGGGCTCGCGGCGGTGTCGGCCAGGAGCCGCTCGGCGAATCGACGGGCCTGGGTCTCGACGAATTCGCTGTTCATCATCAGGAGCGCCTGCGATGGCACCACCGTCGCCGGCCGTGCCCCCACCGAGTCGCTCGCGTTCCCAAAGTCGAAGCCCGCGAAGATGTCATAGATCGCGTTTCGCACGACGGGCATGTAGACCGATCGACGCGGCGCGGCGTAGAAGTTGAACTGTCCGAAGGTGTTGCCCTCGCTGAAGACGTACCCGCGCGGGTTGTACTCTTCCACCCGGCCGCCCATGGTTAGGTCTAGGGTGCCCGCCAGTTGGAGGAGGCTGTCGCGAATCGGCTCCACTTCGAGCCGGCGCCGGTTCATCCGCCAATGCAGCTGGTTGCCCTCGTCGGTCGCCGCCTGCACCCTCCCGTAGTCCGTGCTGAGCCGATAGGTGCTCGAAAGCAGAATCTCGCGATGGAGCGCCTTGACGGACCATCCCTGCTCGATAAACCGGCGGGCGAGCCAGTCCAGTAGCTCCGGGTGGGTGGGCGTCGAGCCGGTCGCCCCGAAATTGCTCGGGGTATCGACGAGACCGCGGCCAAAGTGCCAGTGCCAGAGGCGGTTAACCATGACCCGGGCCGTGAGAGGGTGCTCCGGATGGGTGATCCATTCCGCTAGCTGCAGCCGGCCGCTCTCGTTGGCTGGAATCGGTGGTGGTGGCACCAGGTGGTCGGTGACCCGAAGGAATCCGCGCGGCTGTGGGGTGTCGGTCAGGTTAAGGTGGCTGCCTCGGATGTGGACCGGTAGGTCTACGATCTCGTCCTCCTGAACCGACATCGCGTAGAGAGGCCTGGGCGGCGACGCCGCTTCGCGCTCTTCGACTACTGCCCGGAGCGCGGCCAGCTCGGTCATCACCTCTTCGGGGTAGAAGCGCTCTTCTTCGGTCTGCGGCAGACAGAGGATGCAGAGCCGACCGTCGTAGACCAGCCGCCGCAGCTCTTCCTGCTCTCGTGGTAGCCGGAAATCCCGGGGCGACAGCTCTTCTTCGTCTCTTAGCCCGAGTCGCTGGAGGTGTTCGCTCCAGGCGATGTCGATCACGCCGAAGAGGTTGGCGTAGCGCCAGGCGACCTCTTCGAGGCTACGGGGCGCCGGACCGCGCACCAGATTTCGTGTGAGCGGGGCGATGAGCACCTTCTCGGAAGCGATCAGCGACCGGAGATCTTCGGTCACCTTTTCATAGGTTGACGGGTCGGCGGAGGCGTAGGTGTCCCAGATCTCGAAGACCACACTTGGGTTCGCACCGTCGCCCTGTACCGGCGGCCCCTCCCGATAGTCGAAGAACGCTCGCACCCACTTGGCGACGACCGCCACCTCGAGTCCATCACGTTCAGCGATCCGGTAGACCTCGTCCATGGCGACTCGGTTCGCCTCTTCGTCCTCGCTCCAGTAAGAGTACGCCTCCTCGGCGGCGAGCAGATACGCGGCGAGCGCTTCCCGCCGCGGTCGGCGGAGTTCCTCGTTCTGGGCATCGATGACGGCGGATACGGCTTCTTCCGCTTCTTCGACTAACTCCTGCGCCGCCTCGTAGGCGTCGACCGTGGCCTCGTCGGCCAACGGGCGTTCCACCCAGCGGCTGTCTTCACCGCCCATCGTCTTGGTGGATCGCATAATGCCGGCCATCGCGTAGTAATCGGCGGTGGGGATCGGATCGAACTTGTGGTCGTGACACCGCGCGCAGCCGATCGGTTCGGCCAAGAAGGCCCGTCCCACCACGTTTACTTGCTCATCGACGATGTCGATCAGCATCTTGTCGACGTCCTGCTCGGCCAGCACCTTGGCGCCCACCGTCAGGAAACCGGTCGCCCTTAGGTTCGCGAACCGTTCCTCGTCCGAGGCCGCCGGCAGCAGGTCCCCCGCGATCTGGGCCTTGACGAACTGGTGGTAAGGCAGGTCGTCGTTGAAAGCGGCGATCACCCAGTCGCGATAGAGGAACGCGTTTCGATGGGCGACGTTCTCGTCTAGCCCGTTCGAGTCAGCGTAGCGGGCCACGTCCAGCCAGTGCCGGCCCCAGCGTTCCCCGTAGCGGGGCGACGCTAGCAGCCGGTCAACCACACGCTCGTAGGCATCCGATCTGGTGTCAGCCAGAAACGCGTCGATCGCGGCCGGGGTGGGGGGCAGGCCCGTCAGGTCAAAGGTAACGCGGCGCAGGAGTTGGCGCTTGCCGGCTGGGCCAACGGGGTCAAGGCCTTCCAGTTCGAGGCGGGACAGGATGAACCGATCGATCGGTTTTCGCACCCAGGATTCGTTTCGCACGGGCGGGGGCGTCGGGCGACGCATCGCCTGGAACGCCCAGTGCTCGCGCCCGGGACCGAAGTCGTACTCGGCGCCGGCGTCCGAACGAGCGGCCACCACGGGTGTGTCCGAGACTCTGGGGTCGGGGGCGCCGGCAGTAATCCACCGTTCGAAGTCGGCGACCACATCGTCGGGAAGCCGTCCGTCGGGCGGCATTTTGATAGGGCCCTCATACTGGATGGCCTTGATCAGGAGACTGTCGTCAGGGGCGCCGGCGACCATGACAGCCCCGCTGTCACCACCGGCCTGCATGCCCTCCGCGTCCATTAGCACAAGCCCGCCCCGGACCCGCTCTGGGTCGGCTCCGTGGCACTGATAGCAGCGCTCGGCGAGGACGGGGCGAATCTTCGATTCGAAGTGTTCCAGATCGTCGGTGGTACCCGGCTGGGCGGACGCGTTCGTGGACGTCGAGAGGAGTAGCAGCGATGCGGCCAGCGTCGATCTCAAGAGGCGCATTCTGAGTGTCAACCCTACCTCAGTCGCGTCGTGTGACCAAGGAGTCAAGGGGTGGGCACACGCTGCCAGGGATGAGGGATGAGTCTTAGACTCCTGTCGGCGGCCGGATCAAGTAGGACGCGTAGTTAGTACCGATGCGGGAACAGGGCGAAGACGTGGCTCTTCCTTGGCTGAATTCACGAGTAGCGACGTCGCAGTTTGTACGGCCGCGTCCTCAATTAGCGAGAGCGGCGCTGGCGCGGTGAACATCTCTTCCAGACTGGTAGCTGTGGACCCCTGCGTCCCTGGTGGTATGAATCACCACGTGCGAAGATGGCCCACGCTAAGGAGGTTGTCATGCAATTTGGGCGATGGGTTCTCGTCATCGGGTCGGTGATCGTGGCGGTACCGGCTTCGGTCTCGGCGCAGTCGCCTGACGACCTTGGCGGTGTCGTCTACGTGTCGGCAGTAGCCGCGCCCGGCGGCGACGGAAGCCGTCAGGCGCCGTTTCGGACCCTGGCTGCGGCGCAGGCAGCGTCGGCGGCGGGCGACACGATCCACCTGTTGCCCTCTGACCAGGTGCTCGATGGAGCGATCACGCTGAAGCCGGGCCAGAAGTTGCTTGGCCTTACCTCCGACGGCACTCCGGCCACTGACCCGGTCGAGCGGGTGCGTCTGACCAGCACAGCCGAGTTGCCCGAGGGCACGGTGGTGACCTTGGGCGGAAACAATGAGATCGCCGGTGTTCACTTTGAAGAGATGGTGGGACACGCCATTGCTGGCCACGGGGTCGACTATTCTGGGACTTTCATCCATCACGCGACCTTCGAAGGCAACGCCGACGAGCACATCGCGGACGAGCGCGGGCAGGTCTACGCCGTGAGTTTCGATGCCAGCCTCGGTGTGCGCTACGACGTTCGTATCGAAGACAGCCTTTTTCGGGACGGAGAAGACCTGGGAGCGATCCGGGTGTTTCATTCGGGTGATAGTGAGGGCCGCTACCACTTTGCCCGCAATGAGTTCTTCAGCCTGGGCGGACGGCCCTACTTCGTCCGGACCCGGGAGACCAGCCGAGTCGAGACGGTGATTCTGGACTCGGTGGCCGATAGCATCGGGCGTGGTGACCGGAACTCGGACAGCATCATTCCGTATCTGATGGGGCGTTCCGAGCAGGTCATGCTGGTGCGCAACTACCGGTTTGACAACACCCAGCAGGTGGGCAACCGGTCGAGCACCGGCATCGAGGGCTATATCTTCGGTTCGCCTCGGGAAGACGAAGCCAACTGGTGTGATGGATGCCGGTTAACACTGGTCATCGAGGACAGCGTGCTGCGAAACGCCGTTACCGACCCGATCCAGTTCTCTAATTCTGGACGTGACTCGGTGCTGCGCTACGTCATTCGAGATACCAAGATTCTCGGGGGCACGCCTCGTCAGGGTGGCGGCGGAATCTCGGTGAACCTGCAGGATGAGCCTGACAGCGATGGTAGCACCACACTGCTCGTAGAGGGCACCGACGTGGTCGGTACCGACGGGTTCGGGTTGAGCGTCAACAACGGCGGCGGAGGGGATGCGCTGACCGTGGACCTTGGTGGCGGGCCGCTCGGGAGCCAGGGCGGCAACCGGCTGCTGGACAACGATCGTGGGCCGCTGCGGCTGGCTCCGGGGTGGACCATCCACGCTGGCGGGAACTGGTGGGGTGGCGACGAGCCGGCCGTCCTGGGGCCGGACGACCAGCCGTCGTCACACTCCGAGGTCTTTCTCGATCCGGTCTTGAGCGAAGACCCCCTATAGGCAGGCGCTACTGCCCATCGTAGAGATACTGCACCGTCGCCTGGAGCCGATCCTCGGTGGCGACGTAATCGCTGTACTGGCTGGGCACGCTGTAAGACGAGACCACTTCGTCCACCGAGCGGCCAGCGGCTTTTCCGGCTTCGGCCTTCGCCACGACGTCATTGTAGAACCCGCCGTAGTCCACGAAGTCCTGCCAGGGTAGGGGCACCGGGTTGTGGCCTGGGATGACCCGGTCGACGCCGGAGATGCCGGCGGCTGCCTTGGTCAGGGTTTTGCCGAACTCGGTTGCGCTGCCGTTGCTGCTGGCGACGTCGAGATAAGGTAGCCCCTTGCGGGCCATCATGTCGCCGGTATGCATCACCCGCGCGTCGCGGAACACGACAAACGTGTCGCCGTCGGTGTGGCCGCGCCCGAAGTAGTACAAGTCGATGCTGTCGGCACCGCTGTGCACCGTCATCCGGTCGCTGAAGGTCTGGTCCGGTAGAAACCGCGCGTTCTCACCCTTGAAGGCGTCGCAGTTCTTGATCGAGCCGCCCTGGAAGCCGGTGCCGTCGCCACAGTCGTCGCTGCGGAGGTTGGCCGCCGTGTTCTCGTGGACGACGATGTTGACGCTTTCTGGAAACTCAGCGTTGGCACCGGTGTGGTCCCAGTGGGTGTGCGTATTGATGATTGTGGTGACCGGCTTGTCGGTGAGTGCGCGCACAACACTTAGGATGTCCGGGCCGTAGCCCTTGATCTTCGTGTCGACGAGGGTGACCCCGTCGCTGGCCACGAAGATGGCGGTGTTGCCGCCGCCACCCATGCCCTGTACAGATGGGGCATTGGCCAACATGAACAGGTTGTCGTCGAGTTCCTGTACGGCCAAGGTCGCGCGATCCTGACGAGCCTCGTTGACGGCGACGGTCGTCAGGACGCCGACAAGAATCAAAAGCGTCAGGCAGCTGCTGCGTGTCATCGTATCCTCTCCTGTTTTCATGAGGCGGTGCCCCAGACCCCACGCTGTGTCGTGCGGTCGCGGCCACACTATACTGGCGTTTTAGCCGCGAGACTACAGGTTAGGGACGCCCGACGGAATGAACGCCACCGAGTGAACCGGGCCGCCGCGCTCCCCTTCAATTTCCGCCAGGAGCGCCACGACGCATGTCCCGGAGGGCGGGAGCGCTGACAGGTCGACCAGAGTCTCCCACCCGATGACGTTTTTGCCATACAAGTTGTAGGGAGACCTCACATTATCGGGATCGGATCGGTCCCAAGGAGCCGCGTCTGGAGGTATCATGGTGTAGCTATGCGTTGGCGTTTGCTGCCGATTTTGCTGGCGGGGCTGGTGCCCTTGGTTGTCCCGTCCTCCGTGTGGGGGCAGGCCATGTCGGCCGAGTTGACACGCGCGGTCCTCGACCAGTACTGCGTTCGCTGTCACAACGAGCGCCGCCCGACGGCCGACGTCGTGCTCGACCGCGATCTGAGCAACGTGGCGGCTGATGCCGAGGTCTGGGAGCGCGTGCTGGTCAAGCTTCGGGCCCAAACGATGCCGCCGGGCGGCAATCCGCGCCCGAGTGAGGACGTCTATCGTGGCGTCTCGTCGTGGTTGGCCTCGGAAATCGACCGGGTGGCACTGGTGGATCCCGATCCTGGGCGGGGTGAGACATTGCACCGGTTGAACCGCGCGGAGTATCACGCCGCGGTTCGCGATCTTTTGTCCGTCGACGTTGATGTGGCGTTACTCCTGCCGGTCGACAACACCTACGAGCACGGTTTCGACAATAACGGCGACATGCTCTCGATCTCGCCGGACCTGGTGTCCCGCTATCTGTCTGCGGCCCGGAAGATCAGCCGGCTTGCCGTCGGCATTCCGCCGGTCGGTCCCACTGTCGACACCTACCGGGTGCATCCGGGACTGTTGCAGGACGACCGACAGCACGACGCTCTGTCATTCGGGTCTCGAGGCGGCCTGGCTATTCGACACTACTTTCCAGTGGACGGGGAGTACACGATCAGCATTGGGCTGCACCGGAATTTCTCCGACTACATCATCGGATTCTCGGCGCCCCAGGTGATCGACGTGCGGGTCGACGGGGCGCTTGTAACGCGCTTTGATGTCGGCAACGCCGACGCCGTGGGACAGATGGCTCCCCTGAGCTTCTCCGGAAACATCGCTGGAGATCCAGACTGGGAGTACTACATGAACACCGGCGACGCTGGTCTCGAGGTGACCTTCTCGGCCCTGGCTGGGTCGCGCGTGGTGGGTGTGTCGTTTCTGCGTCAGCAGTCAGAGCACGAGGGCATCCTGCAGCCACGCAACCGCGGCTACGGGCGATTCGTCGACGAGCGGTACGACGAGAACGCTCTGCTCGAGCACGTGTCGATCGGCGGGCCCTACACGGTGGAGGGAGTGGGCGACACGCCTAGTCGTGGACAGATCTTCGTGTGTCAGCCGGACGCCGAAACGGCAGAGGCGGCGTGCGCGATCGAGATTCTCGAGCGGCTTGCGGCGCGGGCGTTTCGGCGTCCGGTAGGCGAGTCCGAGGTCGCGACGTTCATGACGTTCTTCGCCGAAGGCCGCCGCGATGGCACGTTTGACGATGGCATCCAGTTCGCGCTTGAGCGGCTGCTGGTCGACCCAGAGTTCCTGTTCCGGATCGAGCGGGACCCGATCGATGTGGGGCCCGGCGATCGCTACGTGTTGAGCGATCTGGAACTGGCCTCTAGGCTCTCGTTTTTCCTGTGGAGCAGCATTCCGGACCAGGAGTTGCTCGAAGTGGCGACTAGCGGCCGGCTGCGTGAGCCAGGCGTCCTCGACGCTCAGACCAGCCGGTTGCTTGCCGATCCGCGCTCGCACGCGCTGGTGGACAATTTCGTGAGCCAATGGCTCCGGCTGCGCAATCTCGACTCACAGGAGCGCGAGTCAGCGGAGTATCCCGAGTTCGACGAGAACCTGCGCGAAGCGTTCCGCCGGGAAACGGAGCTGTTCGTCGGTACCAGCATCCGCGAAGATCGCAGTCTGCTGGAACTGCTCGATGCCGGTTACACCTTTGTCAACGAGCGGCTGGCCCGGTTCTACGGTATCGAGGGTGTCTACGGCGATCGGTTCCGACGGGTGGCGCTTGGCCCGGATCATCCGCGCCGCGGATTGCTGGGGAAGGGTGGGTTGCTGATGGTCACCTCCTATCCCAACCGTACCTCGCCGGTGCTGCGTGGCAAGTGGTTGCTCGAGAGCATTCTCGGGGCGCCGCCGCCTGAGCCTCCACCTAACGTGCCAGGCTTGCCGGATCGTGGCGAAGAAGGCGAGCCGGCCTCGGTCCGCGAGCGCCTCGAACGGCATCGTGCCAACCCCGCGTGCGTCTCCTGTCACGCGCCGATGGACCCGCTCGGTTTCGCGCTCGAGAACTTCGACGCGAT
>DEAA01000011.1:0-12800 GCA_002346545.1 Acidobacteria bacterium UBA2994 | reverse complement strand
GGTGGCGGGACACGAGCGAGGCCGGGCAGCCGATTGACGCCTCGGCCACCATGCCGAGCGGGGTGGCCTTCGACGGGCCGGCTGGGCTCCGGCGCGAACTGCTACGGAGGGGTGACGACTTTGCGGGCGCGGTAACCGAGAAGTTACTGGCCTATGCCCTTGGACGCGGTCTGGTGTATCAGGACCGTCCGAGCGTGCGACAGATTGCGCGGGATTCGGCGGCCGACGAGTATCGGTGGTCGTCCATCGTGCTGGGGATCGTCAAAAGCGCGCCGTTCCAGGAGCGGCGCGCCCGGGCCGACGGCGAGACACGAGTTGCGTCGGCGTCACCGGCGTCTAGGTAAGCGGGGACCCTGAACAGAGGGAGCCAGGTCGGATCATGATCATCACCAAGATGTCGCTGCCACGGCGCACCGTCTTACGCGGACTGGGTACCGCGCTCGCCTTGCCGCTGCTAGATGCGATGGTGCCCGCCGCGTCGGCCCTGGCACGCACGGCCGCCAAGCCGAGACGCCGATTCGGCGTGGTCTATGTGCCCAACGGTATCGCGATGGAGTACTGGACGCCGGCCGAAGTGGGTCGCGGTTTCCCCTTGACGCCGATCCTGCAGCCATTGGCGGAGTTCAAAGACCAGATGACGGTGGTCTCCGGCCTCAGAGGCTACTGGACCCCCGCGCACGCCGGTGCATCGACAACGTTCCTGACCGGCGCCGCCGGTGTGGCGGGTGAGACGGCACCGGTCGCTGACACCTCCATGGACCAGTTGCTGGCCCGCGAGTACGGGCAGGAGACAGAGCTTGCCTCGCTGCAGCTGGCCATCGACAGCCGGGCCAATGCCGGCCAGTGCAGCGGTGGGCACAGCTGCGTGTACACGAATACCATCTGCTGGCGGAGCCGGACGACGCCGTTGCCGATGGAGAACAACCCGCGCGTGGTGTTCGAGCAGATGTTCGGCGATAGTGGCAGCACCGACCCGGCTGTGCGGCAGGTCAGGATGGCGCGTGACCGTTCCATTCTCGACTCGGTTACCGACAAGGTTGCTACCCTGCAGCGGGAGCTGGGGCAGGACGACAGTCTGAAGATTGACGAGTATCTCGAGGGGGTCCGCGACATCGAGCGTCGGATTCAGCGTGCCGAGCAGCGACAGAGCGTCGATCTTCCAGAGGTGATGCAGCCTGAAGGTATCCCGTCGACGTTTGCCGACCACGTCCGGCTGATGTTCGATCTGCAGTTGCTGGCGCACCAGGTGGATCTGACCCGGGTCACCACGTTCATGCTTGGGCGGGAAGTCAGCTCGCGAACCTATACCGAGATCGGAGTGCCGGACGCACATCACCCGTTGTCGCACCACGAATACAAGCCGGAAAAGATCGCGTTGATGTCGAAGGTCAACGCCTATCACGCCTCGCTGTTCGCGGAGTATCTGACCAAGCTGCGCAATACGCCGGACGGCGACGGATCGCTGCTAGATAACATGCTGTTGATGTACGGGTGCGGTATGTCGGACAGCAACGCGCACAGCCCGCTCGACCTACCGGTGCTACTGTTGGGTGGCTGCGGGGGCCAGATCGAGGGCGACCGCCATCTGCACTACCCCGACGATCCCTTGATGCCGAACCTGCTGGTGACGCTGATGGAGAAGCTCGACGTTCCGGTCGATCGTGTGGGGGAGAGCGATGGGCGGCTGCGGCTTGACGGCCTGGCCGGCGTGTAGCGCTTGGCGCTAGCGGCTCGCGCCTAGTTCTTTCAACAGTTGCACTGACGCGTTGTCGTCGTCGCCTCTGGCCAGTGCCAGTGGCGTGCGGCCTTCGTCGTCCTCGGCCTCCAGGTTTGCCCCACGTTCCACCAGTAGACGGATCACCGACCCGTGCCGGCGTCTGGCGGCCGTATGCAGCGCCGTGGTGCCGCCGGTATCCGCCGCGGCTACGGGTACCCCGGCGTCGAGGGCGGCTTCCGCGGCCGCGCGCACGACCCTCTGTTGCGCGGCCGGATCAGCCACCACCCCGGGTTCGACCCGTTGCCTGGTAGCGACGGCGGCCAGAAGTGCCGTCGTGCCCGAGTCGGTCGTCATCGAGGCGTCGCCGCCGTGCTCCATGAGGGTCCGCATGATCTCCGGGCGGCCGAAGTGCGCGGCGAGCCAGAACGGTGTGGCGCCGACCACGCCGTGTTCGAGGACGAAGTCCGGGCTGTTGCGCCGGCCCGGGCTGCCGTGCTCGATGGGTGCGTCTGGGTTTGCGCCAGCGCCGAGCAATGAGCGCGCGAGGGCGCCATCACCCCGAAGAATAGCCCCATGAAGCGCGGTGTACCCCGCGTCTGACGCGTTCGGGTCGGCGCCCTCGGCGAGTAGGTAGCGCGCCAGCGCGCCGTGACCACTCATGGCCGCGACTACTAGGGCGCTATTGCCCATCGGCGACGCGTCGTTCACGTCGGCCCCGGCGGCTACGAGGTGGCTGGCAGTCTCCACGTCGCCGTGGCGCGCGGCAAAGAGCATCGCGGTGTTCCCGCCCTGGCTGGTGTCGAAGACGCCCGTAGGTGCGAATCCGGCCGTCCGGGTGTGCATGCGACGGGGGCGTTCCGACGAACGAAGATGCATGTCGGCGCCTCGTGCCGCCAGGAGCTCCACCACTTCGGCATGGCCTTCGGCGATGGCCCACATTAGGGCCGTCTGCCCTCGAGTTGCCTCCTGGGCGTCGAGCTGGGCGCCAGCGTCGACCAGATGCCGGACCACGTCGCGGTTACCCGTGCGGGCGGCGGTCATCAGTATCGTTTCACCTGATGGCAACGCGGCGTTGGCGTCGGCGCCAGCCTCCAGCAGCAGTTTGGTCATGGCCGGGCTGCCGTTCATGCCGGCCAGCCAGAGCGGGGTGGCGCCAAACTCATTGGCGGCGCCGGCGGTCACGCCAGCCTCGACGAGCGACGTCGCCATCGCTAGGTCGTCGTGGTGCGCGGCCCAGTGGAGTGCGGTGGCGCCATCGGCCTGTGGAGTATCCGGATCGGACCCGTCGGCGAGCAGGGTGGCGACCCTGTTAGCGTCGCCTTCTCTGGCGGCGTCGAGCAGGGGGCTCGTCTGGCTCCATGACAGGGTCGCCGTCGCGACCAGGCACATTCCCGTGAGGGCAAGCGTTCGTCTTTGCACGCCATGAGGGTGTACCCCGAGGCGCCTTAGGTCAAGTCCTGGTGTCGGCGGGCTGCGGTCCAGCGCTGACGATACACGTCGGCGATAACCGCCAGGACGATCACGCCGCCGGTGACGAGCCGTTTGGTCGGGTCCTGCACGCCGATCTGGCTCAGTCCGGTCGCCAGCACGCCCATGATGACCACGCCGAGCGAGCTGTTTACGGCCGAGCCTTTGCCGCCCATCAGCCGGGTGCCGCCGATGACGGCGGCCGCGATCGCACTCAGCTCGAACCCGGTGCCAGCGTTGGGGTCTGCCGAGGCCAGCCGCGCGACCTGCATCACGCCGGCCACGGCGGCGAGCAGCCCCGACAGGGCGAAGATGGTCAGCTTGACGCGACGAGTGTCGACGCCGGCTAGTCGTACCGCTTCTTCGTTCGTGCCGATGGCGATCGCCTGTCGCCCGAGCACGGTGCGGGTCAGCACCACCTCGGCGAGGATCACCAGCGCGACGGCGGCAAGGAAGGGCGCCGAGAGCCCGAGCCATGACAGATCGGCCAGCCACTCGATGTCGGTGCCGATGTACTGGGTCCGCGACCCGGTCACCAGATAGGCGCCCCCGCGCGCCGCCTCCATCATCCCCAGGGTTACGATGAAGGAGGGGAGCGCCCACCGGACGACGATGGCGCCGTTGACCAGCCCAGCCAGCAGGCCCGTGGTCAAGCCGGCCGCGATCGCTGCCGGCCAGTTCCAACCGAGCTGGGTCATGGCCACGCCCAGCACCCCTTGGCTGACAGCCAGGACCGAGCCGACCGAGAGGTCGATTCCGCCAGCAACGAGGACGAGGGTCATCGCGACAGCGAGTGTGAGCGCTGTGGGGAGTTGGTTGGCGATGGTGGCCAGTGAGGCGCTCGTCAGGAACGCGTCGCTCAGCAGACCGAAGCCGAGACTCAGCGTGACGAGCACGCCGACAAGGCTCAGTCCCTCACGCATGGTCAGCTCTGCCAGGAGACGGTGACGCGCTTGGGGCGACATGGCTACTGAAGGCGGCGGTCATGATTGCCTCCGGATCAAAGATCGGGCCCTTGAAGGTGGCGACGAGGCGGCCCCTCGACAGGACCGCAATCCGGTCAGATAGGGTCGTCAGCTCTCGAAGGTCCGAGGAGACAAGCAGTACCGCGCTCCCGCTGTCGGCCAGCCCGGCGAGGAGCTGATGGATCTCGGCGCGCGCGCCGGCGTCGATGCCGCGGGTGGGCTCGTCGAAGATCAGGATCCGTGGTTCGCGGAGCAGCCAGCGGGCGATCAGGGTCTTTTGCTGATTGCCGCCGCTCAACCGGTCGATCGGCTGCTCGGTCGAGGTACACTTCACGCGGAGTCGGTGGATTAGGGCATCGACAGCGGTCTGCTCCGCCGTGCGATCCATCCAGCCAAAGCGACGCGCGAGACGGCCCAGGCTGGCTAGGGCGACGTTTACGCGGACCGGGAGCGAACCGAGGAGGCCGTGCCGATGGCGGTCTTCGCCCAGCATGGCGATGCCCCGCTTGACAGCCTGACGTGGAGACGCGAATCGCTGGCCGTCCTCGTCGTCATCGACACGAAGTTCTCCGCCGACCGCGGTGTCAGCGCCATAGACGGCCCGCATCGTCTCGCTCCGACCGGCCCCGACCAGTCCGGCAAAACCCAGCACCTCGCCCCAGTGCAGGTCGAAGCTGATGCTCTGGACAGCCGGTCCTGCCTCGAGACTGCGTACCCGGAGCGCTGGTTGGTCAGAGGATGGCGTGGTGCGGGTGACGGCGTCAGCCACGGTCCGCCCCACCATCAGTCGGATGAGCTCTTCGGTCGACACCGCGTCGGTCGGCTTCGAGGCCACCTGTCGTCCATCGCGCAAGACCGTGACCCGATTGGCCAGGCGGAGGATTTCCTCGAGCCGATGTGAGATGTAGAGCAGGGCAGTACCCTGCGTCTGGAGCTCGCCCAGCACCTCGAATAGCCGCTCCGCTTCAGCATCAGTCAGCGCGGCGGTGGGTTCATCCAGCAGAAGGAGGCGGCACGGCAAATGGATCGCCGCCGCAATTTCCACCAGTTGGCGCTGGCCGATGCCCAGGCTGGCCATAGGCTGCCCCGGGGCGACCTGCTGAAGGCCCACGCGGTCGAGGAGTGGACGGCTCTCACGCGCAAGCGCTTCTCGGTCGATCCAACCCCAGTTATGGGGCCACTGCTCAAGAAAGAGGCTCTCGCCGACGGTCAAGGTCTCGACCGCGACGAGCTCTTGGAGGACGGTACGGACACCGCGCGCCGTCGCTTCGGCGCGGTCCGTTGGGCGATACGGCGCGCCGTCTAGCGTCATGGCACCCCCCGAGGCAGGGGTCAGGCCAGAGAGGATCTTGACCAAGGTGGTCTTGCCCGCGCCGTTCTCACCCACGAGGGCATGGCATTCGCCCGGCCTGAGATCGAGGTCGACGCCCTCGATCACTGGCACGTCGTAGCTCTTCTCAAGCCCCTTGGCGACGAGTAGTGCCCTGCCGTCGGTCATGGCATCGTGTCGGCCATGATCAGCGTAACCTCAGTCTGGAGATCGGCAGGGGTTTCACCACCGTCCAGGATGGCCAGGGCGTGTTCAATGCCGTTGACGGCAATCTGGTCCGCATGTTGGTCGACGGTCGCCAGCACCGAACCGTTCCGAACCAGCTCCTGCACGGCGGAGATGTTGTCGAACCCGACAATGGCCACGTCCTCGGAACGCCCCGCTGCCCGCACCGCGGCAGCTGCGCCCAGGGCCATGCTGTCGTTGGCGCAGAGCAGTGCGGTCAGCTCCGGGTGGGCTAGGAGCAGGGCCGCAGCCACGCCATTGGCGCGGTCCATTTCCCAGTAACCCGACTGCGCGGCGACCACGGCCATGCCGGCCGCCTGCATCGCATCTTCGAAACCGAGGCGACGCTGGAGGGCGTTGTAGGCGCCGGGAGCGCCCTCGATGATGGCCACCTCGTCCCCTGGGTTCAGGGTGCCGGCGAGGACCTCGCCGGCCTGTCGGGCTCCACCTCGGTTGTCCGGACCTACGAATGGGATGTCGAGACCACGTTCCGCCAGGGCGTCCTCGTCGAGTCGGTTGTCGATGTTGACTACCGTCACGCCGGCCTCGACGGCGCGCGCGGCAGCCGAGACCAGGGCCTGCGAGTCGGCCGGGGCCAGCACCAAGACATCCGCGCCACGAGCAACCATCTGTTCCATCAGGTCGATCTGTCGGGCGACATCCAGCTCGTCCTTGATGCCCTCGGCGATCAGCTCATACCGATCCGGGTTGGTCTGCTGGTGGGCACGGGCACCGTCCTCCATCGTCAGGAAGAACTCATTCGCCAACGACTTCATGACCAGCGCCACGACCGGCCGGTCGTTCGATACGACAGGGGGATCGGCATCGTCAGAAGACGGCTCCGAGCTGGTGCATCCGAGACTGAACAGCCCGAGCGCGGCGAGCGCCGGGAGGAAAACGTAACGGGACCGGGTCCATCGGCTCTGCACTTATCGAGGCTCCTCACCTGCGACCTGCTCCAGAGCTGGCACGACCGGCGCCTGGCGGGGAATCGAGATGCGCGTATCGGTGATTTCTCCGCCATTGGCGACGATGTTCTGGTGGCCTACCTCCACCGTGGCCGCGATAATGTCGTCCCACTGGATGACCTCGGGGTAGATCTCCTCGACGGTCAGGCGTGTCCGGGTGGCGGAGGCGTTGCTGATCGGGAGATCCCGAAGCTCATTCCAGGGGGCCGGGATGTTCGACATGCCCAGGATGGTGCCGATGATGCCGGCCGAGGTCGAGGGGTTGCAGTCACTGTCCAGACCGCACCGCATCGAGATGTTCATGGTCTTCCAGAAGTCGCCCTCGCCATAGAGGAGGCCGAGGTAGACGCACGCGCCGTTGGTGCGGACGTCCAGGCCCAGAAACTGTCCCCATTTGTCGAAGATGACCTCCCAGGCCGCCTCCCAGTCGTCCGGGTTTGTGTCGTGGGCCGCGATGACGTCGTGGATCATCTCGGCGTACCCGCTTTCTGGAGGAATCACTGTCAGGCTGTGTTCGACCAGTCGTCGGACATCACTCTCGAAGAAGGCTTCCCCGTACATGGCCGCGACCGCCATCCCGGCATACACGCCGTCTCCGTAGTTCATCAGGTGACCGGCTCGGTCCGCAAGGTCATTGCTTGCCTGTGGAAGTCCCGGGGAGATGAGGCCGAAGATGTCCGACTCAATCTGGAAGTCGATGGCGTTACCGAGCGAGCTGTAGTCGGGGTTGCCCGACCGCGGTGGCCAGACTTCGGCCTGGAAGTTCTCGAACGCGTTTTTGTTGGCGCCCCAGATCATGTTGGGGTCCAGGTAGTTCACCCACGCCTCGGCCATTTGCTGGTCGGTGACGTCGAGTCCATACTCCTGAAAGGAGTGGAGGAACAGGAACTCGATATACAGGTCGTCCTGCGAGGGCATCTGTTGTGGCGTGTAGGGCTCCCAGTTTTCGCGGTCGTTCTTGTACCGCCGCATGATGTCCAGCATCTCCTGGTATTGCTGGGCTTCGATGTAGGGCTGGGCCTCCTCGTAGTAGAGCTCCGGCTTCAGGCGGTAGTAGCCGTCGAAATCGTGCGGGATGATCTCGCCTGGCCACAGGAACTCAGTGGGTGCGCCAAAGAGTACGCCGACGGCCTGGCCGATCCATCCTCCGGCTACCTTGTCCTCATAGACGTCGCGCGTCAGCGTCCGCATCTCGGGCGCCTGCGCTGCCTCGGCCGGCTGGGCTACCTGGCTGTCGACGCAGCTGACGCAGGTGGCCGCGATGAGGGTGGACAGTAGGAACACACGGGCGCGTCTGGGGCTGAGAAAGGTCATGTCACTCCGTTCGGGGTGGGTGGCGATGGAGTCGGGCCGCTGGCCCATCAGAATCGACGATGTATACCACACTGGATGCGGTCGGAGCTTGGTTTCCGCCAGCCTACTGTGTGCCGCCGCGCCGTACGGATTAGCGTCGGAACCTGGCACGTCGGCGGCCGGCCCTGGCGTTCTTGTCGACGCGAAGCTGCCTGGCCGTCCTGAGCACGCCGGCCAGGGTGGCAAAGGTCCGGCCGTTCACCCGAAAGTTGGCGTTGCCCATGTGGGGTTGTCCTCGGGCCCTTCAGGGGTGAGCGCCAGGCGTCGGAAATCATCGGTGGTGGCCGTGAAGTCGGTCATGGCGGCCCACGTGGCCGGCGTCCAGCATGCCACCCGCGTGAGCCGCGCCGTAGAATGGAGCATTATGAGAACCTTGAGCATACGTTTGCTCTATGTGTTGGTATGCCTGATCACGGCAGGTTGTGGCGGCCCTTTGCCAGCCGTTTCACTCGACGAGCTTGCTCATAAAGCCCTAGCGCAGATTGAGGGCGAACTGGTCGTGCCAGGGCTTGGCGAGGCGGTCGAAGTGGTGCGCGACCGCTGGGGCGTGCCCCACATCTACGCGGAGAATGACGACGATCTGTTCTTTGCCCAGGGGTATGTCATGGCCCAGGACCGCCTTTGGCAGATGGAGATGTGGCGCCGCTGGCATGAAGGGCGCCTGGCGGAGATCTTTGGTCCGCTCGCGCTCGACTACGACCGCAGGACCAGGCTGATGATGTATCGCGGTCCCTGGGACGACTCGGAGTGGTCCAGCTACCATCCCGATGCTGAGCGGCTGTTCACGGCGCATGCCTCCGGCGTCAACGCCTACATCGACCAACATCGCGACAACCTGCCGGTCGAGTTCCAGCTCACCGGCATCGTGCCGGAGCCCTGGACGGCGGAGACGGTGGTGCTGCGGTGGGCCGCGCTGGCCGTGCCCAGTGTGAGGGGGCACGCCATTCAGGAGATGCGGCTGGCCCGCGACGTGGCGCGGTTGGGTGTCGAGGAGGCGAATCGTCTGGCCGGTCCTGATCCGTGGGACGACCTGGTGGTGCCCGAAGGTCTCGATGTCGGACTGATCACTGACAAGATCATCGAGGCGATGGAGACCGGCGACGGCGACCCGTTCTTGCCCGGTCGTTTGCCAGCGCTCGAGGTGGTGGAGGCGTATCGCGGACTCGCATCGGGGATCCCGGTGGCCCGCATGGTCGAGGGCCCGGCCGGCATCGAGGGGAGTAACAACTGGGTGATGAGCGGTGCGCGCAGTCCGACCGGTGTTCCGATCCTGGCCAACGACCCGCACCGTCGCATCGAGATGCCAGCCCTTCGCTACTTCGTCCATCTAGTGGCGCCCGGCTGGAACGTGATCGGGGGTGGGGAGCCGCCGTTCGCCGGAGTCGATGCGGGCAACAACGAGAGGCTGGCCTGGGGCTTCACCTTCGCCGGCACCGATATGGTCGATGTCTACGTCGAGCAGCTGCACCCGGAGGATCCGACCCTGGTGCGTTGGCAGGACGGCTGGGAGCCGCTACGCCTGCTCGAGGAGAAAATTCCGGTCAAGGGACGGGATCCGGAACGGGTGGTCCTGAAGTTCAGTCGCCATGGGCCGGTGTTCTACGAGGATCTAGAGAACGGATTGGCGTATGCAGTGCGCTCGGTCGTGCAGCATCCGGGCACCGCCGCCTACAAGGGAAGCTTCCAGCTGGCCCAGGCAAAGGGCTGCGACGATTTCTTCGACCGGGCCATGCACTGGCTCGTGCCGACACACAGTCTCATCTGCGGTGATGTGGACGGTAACATCGCGCTCCAGGTGACCGGATTAACGCCGGACCGGGACGGCTGGAACGGCCGACTGCCGGTGCCGGGCGACGGGCGCTACGAATGGCGAGGATTTCGCACCGACCTCCCGCGGGAGTTCAACCCGGAGCGGGGCTACATCGTCACGGCGAACAACAACGTGCATCCGCCCGACTACGAAGGGCGTCCCGTTTTCTATCACTCCTGGCGCGGGGTGGAGACGTCACGCATTACCCGTTTGCACCAGCTGCTCGGGACCGCCTCGGCGCTGACGGTCGACGACCATCGGCGCATTCAGCACGACGTGCTTCTGCTGAGGGCCGAGCGCGACCTCGTCGCGTTCCAGGGCTGGACGTCCGAGGATCCGGACGTGGAGTGGGCTAGGGCGCAGATTGCCGAGTGGGATGCTCGGTTGACGCGGGACAGCATAGCCGCTGCGCTCTACGTGCGGTGGAGAGATGAGGTCAATGCGGGGGCCCGCGACGCGGAATCACAAGAGGCGCGACGACGGTTTATCGAGGAGGGGCTGCGAGCCGCCGTGCTGCGGCTGACGCGAGAGCTTGGTCCCAACCGGTCGGGGTGGCGGCACGGCCGGGTGCATGCCAGCACGCTGCCGCACATGATGTCGCCAGCCTTCGATCTTCCCACGGTGGAACGGCCGGGCGGTTTCGGGACCGTCAACGCCACCGGCGCCAACTTCAGGCGCATCATCGATCTCGCTGACCTGGACCGGTCAGTGGCTAGCAACGCCCCCGGACAGTCGGCTCAACCGGGCAGCCCGTTCTATGGCAATTTGGTTGACCATTTGGGAAACGGAGAGTACTTTCCGCTGCTCTACAGTCGCGAGGCGGTCGATGCGGAAATGGCGCATCGGCTCTGGCTCCGGCCCGAGTAGAGGGTAGGTTCTTTAGTTCGCCGTCGGCACGAACCAGATCGGCGACGACCAGGCCCGTTCCTGCAGTGTCGGATGCAGATTCGGGTTTGGCGGGACGCCAGCCCGCACGGCATCCCAGGTCGACCATCGGCAGGTCGGATTCTCCAGTACGCGGACGTAGTAGAACGCGCGATGGGCTGGGTCGAAGTCTGGATCGCGCCAGACGGTCTTCAACTCGCCGGCGCCGAGTCCGGGTGCGATCGAACAGTCAGTGAGATCTACCGAGGCGCCGTTGTCCGGACAGCGGTGGGTGGCTGGATTGACGTTTCCACTGTCGGCGCATGCCACATCGTAGACCTGCTCGTGATGAGCGCCATCGATCGTCCAGCCTTTGACGATCTGGAGGCGTTGGAGTGCCGCTGACGCGGGATCACGCGTCGCCCAGGCGATGAAGGTGGGGCTCGTGTCGTCGGCGCCCAAGAGTTCGCCGCCCATGCTGACTCCCCGCGTATAGGCTTCCTCCAAGAGAGCGGCCTGTGTCAGCAGCGTGTCGTCGAATCCGTAACCCCCAAACAGGCGTACCGTTATCCGCGGGCCGGAGGTGGCGAATGTTTCCTTGCGCCTGAACGCCCGGTAGATGGCGTCCCGCGTGTTCTCCTCGGCCCATACCCCGGTGAGGCCGCTTGCGCTCCAGGTTTCGTAGCCGCCGGTTGCATAGTCCCGTCCCTCGACCTCCTCGACCCGCAGCCGGCCTGCCTCTTCGACCAGTGCCGCGATGTCTGGAGTGAGCGGCACTGATCCCCGGAGGTCTGGGCGGCCATCGAGAATGCCGACCTTGCCAAAGTAGGTCTCTTCATCGAGCGGAGCAGCTCCCGTGTGGTTGTCCGAGGCTCCGACGAACCCGAACCGATACGGATTGACGGTTCCCTGGTCGGCCAGTCTGAGCCCATTCAACAGCGCCTCGCGGGCGTAGGAGCCGCTCGGCTGGCTGGGGAGCGAGGTACCGACCCGGTAGGGCATCAATTCGAAGTCTGCCCATTCGTCGTTGTCGGAAAGAAGCGGGTGGGTTTCGGAGGTGCCCTTGATCTGGGTCAGCTCGACCAGGGGTTCATTCCGAATCCGTCTCGCGGCCGACCCGTCGTCGAGCGGGTTGCCCGCCCAGTCCTCCAGCGTGAACATCTGGCCGTTCGAACCGTTCGAGTTGTGGGGAATGGCCAACGCCTCGATGCCCTGGGCGCGCAACCGGTCCATCCAGTCCCACAGCCCTTCTGGATTCTGGCTGTGCAGGCGCGAGAACGGCAGCGCTGGTAGACGATCCGCGTCACGGAAGATGACGTTTCGGTGCAGGTTGCCGCGCTCGTCGGTCGACGAGGTGTACTCGTAGGCCACAAAGGTAGTGAAGCGTCCGGGCTGATTGTGCCGCCGTGCGGCGCCGACGATGTCGGCCCACGCGTTGCGGGCCACGTCATTCACCATTCCGATGTCGATGCTGCCGTCCGCGACGCCAGTGCGCGTCTGCGGAATAAACCCGCGGAAGGCGGACACGCGTTCCACAAGACCGTCTGTCGTCCGGTTTTCCGGGGCATTGAAAAAATGAAGGTCCTCGGCATGGGGGAGCTGGCCAAACGGTGTCGAAGGGTCCGCCGCCTGGGCCACTCCGCCGAGGAACTGGGCGTGGTCCGTCACGGCATAGAAGTCGAGCGGGGTGCGCAACCGAACCTCGTATCCGGCTGGGTGTTCGATCGGTTCCCCTTGCGCGAAGCGATACGCATCGTCCGGGGTCGCCACGGTTCCGAACGCGAACGCATCGAACGAGTAGGTCGTGTGTACGTGGAGGTCGCCGAAGAAGGCGGTCCGAGTCGCATTTGCGGCGGCGTCAGCCACGATCACGCCAGGTGGCATCGCCAGCTCGGGGGGGCGCGCGGGCGTCTCGTTTGTGGCGGGCGCCTGAGCGGGGGTCTCACGTGACGGGTTTTGGCTCGTGTCTCCACAAGCGCCGGTGGCGAGTAACACCAGCCACAGTCCCGCACCGCACCAGGGAGGCTCGTTCGTATGTCGGCTCACCGAGCTCCTCATTCGGTAGATCGTAGGACAAAAAGAAACGCCGGTGGGAGCAAGC
>DEAA01000074.1:6614-9770 GCA_002346545.1 Acidobacteria bacterium UBA2994 | reverse complement strand
TCGGGCGGGAGCCTCCGGCAGAGCAAGCTATAGACTTAGGTACCCTAAGTCTGGACCCGGCGGGACCGCCGGTGCATACTGGTCGTATGGTCCCCGCCAGGAGGCGGGTTCGCTGCGCTGGGCCGAAGGGACGGTGACGACATGGCGGAGCAGAACGAGCGACGGCTGTTCGGTCGCCAGCGGCGTGCGAACTCTGACACCCCGAGGGACGCCGGCCGATACGTCGTGAAGACGAACGCGGAGGAGGACGCGCAGCTGCGTGCCCGCGCTGTGGTCGCCGGTGTGACGGTGCCGCGGTTCCTGGTCGAAGCGGGCATGAACGCCCACGTCGAAACCAGCACGGAACGCAAGCAGGCGATCGCGGAGCTGTTCGCCCTGTCACGCACGCTCGGCACCGTTGCGAACAACGTCAACCAGCTCGCCCGGTACGCCAACACGGAGGGGCGTTTCCCGGCCGAGGCGGAGAGCGTTGTCGCGGAGTACCGCGGGCTGAGCGCGCGGATCGACGAGACGATCCGCAGGCTGGCCGGCGCATGATCCCGAACATCACGCGCGGTACCCGAGTGGTCGGTCTGATGACCTACCTCGTGAAGGAGGGGCGCGCCAACGAGCACACCGAGCAGCATCTTGTCGCAGGGGATCACGCGATCATGGCGCGCCACGGGTACGCCGTTCTGGACGTCGCAGCGGCACGCGAAATCGGGATCGCGTTGGACACCCCGCGGCTCGCCTACGGCGTGGACGTGACCCGTCAGGCGCGGATCGAAGATCCACAGACCGGCGAGCTGCACACCGAGCGGGTGCCCGCCGACGTGTGGCATTGCTCCCTCTCGCTGCACGCCGACGAGGGTCAGCTGAGCGATGAGCAGTGGGGCACGATCGCGCAGCAGTTCGTCGACCGGATGGGCTTCACCGAGGAGTCGGGGAAAGCGGCATGCCGGTGGGTCGCGGTCCGGCACGGACTGTCCAAGAACGGCAACGACCACGTGCACATCGCCGTGTCGCTCGTGCGTGAGGACGGCACGAAGGCCACGACGCACAACGACTTCAAGCGCGCTCAGGACGTGTGCCGCGACCTGGAGCGCGAGCACTCGCTGACGCCGCTGGAATCCCGCCAGCTCGGCATGGGCGAGCGCGGTGTGAAGCCCGGGGAACGCGAGAGCGCAGACCGCCGGGGGAGCATTGAGGTCGACGCGCACCGGCTGGAGCGCACGGTCCGCGCCGCGGCGATCGCGTCGCTGGACGAAGGCGAGTTCGTGCGCCGGATGCGCCGCGGCGGTGTGCTCATCCGCCCCCGCTACGCAGCTGGCCGCGATGACGTCGTGGCTGGCTATTCGGTCGCTCTCCGACCCGCCGGGGAGGACCGTCCCGTCTGGTACGGCGGCGGGCGGCTCGCCCGCGACCTGACCCTGCCACGACTGCGCGAGGGGTGGCCGGACAGCCCGCAGACCGCGCAGGCCGCGGTCGACGAGTGGCGCGCCACGAGCAAGAATCCGTGGCAGTACCGGCCGGTCGCTCCGGGCCGGGAGGAGTCCACCCCGGACCCGCAGCTGTGGGAGCAGTACAGCCGGGAGCTGGGGGAGCTGCGCACCCGTCTGCGCGACGTACCGGCCACCGACCGGGCGACCTGGGCGCACGTGGCCCGTGAGACGGCCGGTGCATTCGCGGCCTGGTCACAGCGGGTCGAGACGACACCGGGGCCGCTCGCGGAGACAGCCCGGGAGCTGTCCCGCAGCGCGCACATCCGCGCGCACCAGTCCTCTCCCAAGCCGGTACGGATGGGCTCGGCATCCGGGGCCGCGATGATCCTCTTGCAGGCGGCTGCGACCGGCCGCGGGACGGCAGCTGAGGCGATCCTGTTCCGCCAGCTCGGCCGACTGTCCGTGGCGTTGCTCGACGCGCACAAGGCTGCCGGCGACGCCCGCCGCGCCGAGCAGATGAGCCAATCGCTCCGCGACAAGCTCGCCGCGATCCAGGAACGACTGCCCGAGATCCCGACGAAGGACACCGCCCAGCCGGCGGTGCCGGCTCTCACCCCGGAAGAGGAAGCGGTGCGCAGGGCGCAGCGCGGGCTTGCCGCTCCCGGCACCCGCTCGCCGCTGCCGAACACGATCACCCCGCGGAAGCGGTCAACGTCCGACACGTCACGCGACCGTGACGGCAATGGTAGGGAATAGAAGGGACCACGATCATGGCCGATGAGACAGACGGCGTGGGCGAGACGTTCGACGACTCGCTGCGCATCGCCCTGACAGTCGCCTCGCAGTTCGGAGAACGGATCTCCCGGCTGCGGGAGCAGCTGGCCCGCCAGCGCGAAGCCGATGCCCGGCAGGAAGCGCGCGAGCTGCAATCACGTTTCGACGCCGAACGTGGTGCCGCTCGAGCGGGGCTCGCCGTGGTGAACCAGCCCGAGTGGTGGACTCGCGCGAGCGTCGAGGAGATTGCCGGCGTGCATGAGACGGCCACCGCCTGGCGTGACCACGACGACACCGCGGCGGCCGCCCACGACACCATCCGCCGGGAGGTCCGGGACCGGTACGGCGTGGACGTCGACCGGCCCGGTGCCGACCCCGTTGCGGTCGCAGAGGCGCTGCGAAATGCCGAACGCGACCGCGCCGAAGCGCGTGAGGAGCGGCGCCGCTCCGGGGAGGATCTGACGGCCAGCCAGATCCTCCTTGCTAGCGCCGAGGGGCGCGACCGAGACGACGACACCGCGCAAACGCGGGCCTGGGAGACAGAGGACCCCGACACGGCCGCGCAGGCCGACAGAGAGGCCGCTGACGCCGCCCAGGATGCCCGTGCAGCTCGTGAGAGCAGCACGGTGGCGTACGACAGTGCCGAACGCCGAGACGCGTTCGCGCGGTCGCTGGAGGGCACCGCTTCCGAGCAGGAGGTGCGCGGCCGCGTACTCGCGGACACAGGCAACGCGAAGCACCCCCGCGAGGCTGTCGCCACTCCCACAGGCCGCGCACCGCGGCCCCGCAAGAGCCGTGCCGGCAACACCCAGCAGCGCGACCGCGGCGGCCTCGCTCGATGACCGACACTCAGCCGCCGGCGGCACCCGCAGGGCGGTCTCAACGCCTGCCGGCGCTGTGGTGGCTGTTCGCGGCGATCGGCACCGTGATCGGTGTCATCGTCGGGTTGATTATCCCCCCG
>DEAA01000074.1:4860-6299 GCA_002346545.1 Acidobacteria bacterium UBA2994 | reverse complement strand
CCCCCGCCGTACCCGGACGGTCAGTGGTGGGGCACCTTCCTCACATCCGCCGGCTTCGGCGGGAGCCTAGCCGTGGTCGGTGCGAGCATCGCCGCGGTGATCGCTTTCCACAACTCCCGCAGTGACCGCCGGCAGAAGCAGGATGCCGACGCCCTAGCCCAATGGTGGGGCCGATTCACCTGGGCGTGCGAGAAGGCGGTCAGCACGAAGCGCGGCGAGTCCGAGATGGGTTTGTCTGTGCTCACCGCGCTGATAGATGCGCCCTGGGCGAGAGACGAGGATAATGAAATGGCGATCGGGGTGGCCAACGTCATCAACGACGCGATGAACGCAGCACCGAACAAGAGGTGGTGGCAACGATGAGCGGTTACAGCGAACAGTCGCAGAAGCTCGCGGAGGAGCTGGCTGAGAAGGCCGCGAAAAACCTCCGCCGCTCCGGCCGCACCGTCGAGCGCAGCGCCACCACCGGCCGCTACGTCGTCAGCCGCAAGGTGGACGGGGCGACCATCCACAAAAGGGACGGATCGGGCGGCACGATCATCCGCCGCAACGGCTGACGCGCACCCCGAGGGCCGAGCGATCGTGGCAGCGTGAAGAGGACAGGGTTTCGGCGGTGTGGGTTCGCTATCGGCGCAAGCACCGTCCTTGCGTATGTCGTCGAGGTGCAACATACTTGTTGAGCGGACCCGCCCCACACTCGTGGACTAGCGGGTCTTGCTGTTTAACGGTTACAACCGTTTCGGGTTGCCGTTGACATCTTTCCCCTGCAGGTAGTCCTCGTACCAGCTCCAACCGAACTCGTTGCCAGAGTGACGGTTCAGATGAGTGAAGACGCTGTACGCGACCAGGTCGGCCATTTGCACCCACTGGGACCGCACGGAGTCGTGCATCATCGGGTCTTCGATGATGTGGCGGGTGTCCAGCGCCAGGGAACGGTGTGCGTTGAAGTAGGTCGGGTCGGACCCATTGCCATCCATGCTGACGAATGCGTAGCTGTCCGCGGCGCGGTGCTCGGCATTCCAACCCTCGACGAGCGTGCGATAGACCTCACCGCGCTCTTCGTAGTAGGCGCGTCCCGTTGCCGACGTCGCGCGCCACACTGCCCCGATCTTGATATCGGGGCTGGCCGCGAGGGTCTCGAGGCACTGCACCGCGACCGCACGACCGAGGGTCTTCCACTGCTCGACGTTGCTGCCGGTCCGTGTGGAGATACGGGTGCGGCCGTTGACGAACTTGGTCGCGTGTAGCTCCGTCGCTGGCGGGACCTGGTGGTCCCGGTACAGCTGCTTGCGCAACTCGAGGATGGTGCGCAGGCCGTGACGCCAGCGATCTGGGGTGACCTCGAGCCATCCGTAAACGATGAGCCCACGGTCGACGGCACCGGAGTCGTCGACGTAGAGCAGGCGGGAGATGGTCATTCGAGTTCCTTCGGGGTGGAA
>DEAA01000074.1:4151-4545 GCA_002346545.1 Acidobacteria bacterium UBA2994 | reverse complement strand
CCTCGGCGCGAGCCTCGCGCCGGAGCCGTTTGCGACGTTCCTTCGCGGCGCGCTGCTGCAGCGCCGCCCGTGACTGGTGGCCGTAGGGGCCGGTGAGCGAGTACCACATGCGTACGGTCTGCCCGTGACCGGACAGCGGTGCCTTGACCACCTGGGTGCGGCGGTGGAGGATGCCAAGCTTCTGCAGCTCGGTAAGTCCGTTCTGCGCGGATTTCGGCTTGATGCCGTACCACTCTTCGGCGTTCTCATAGGTGAGCCAGACCTCGTCTTTGCCGTTGGTTTCCTTCGCCACCAGCAGCAGCATGACCAGCGCCGGCAGGGAGAGTTTGGCGAATAGTTCGTCGGTCCAGAATTCGTCTGGGAGTGCGAAGTATGCGTTCCATCGATCGCGGCG
>DEAA01000074.1:3292-3836 GCA_002346545.1 Acidobacteria bacterium UBA2994 | reverse complement strand
CCGCCCGGTACCTCGTAGTCGGCACCGGCATCCTCGCGTCGCGGAGTCGGGCGCATCAGTCGGCCTTCGCGCTTTTCGGGCTTGGAGATCAGCCCGAGTTCCGCGAGTTCCGCCCAGGAGCGCGACAGGGTCGACGGCGACCAGGTGGGCGCGCCCTTCGCGGTGAGGGCGCGAATCCAGACGGCACCCTCCAGTGGATCGCGGCGATCGCTTAGCCATGGCCAGCAGGTCAGGAGGAGAATGTAGAGAAGCAGCGGGCGGTGCTTCCGTTCGTGCAGCAGGCGTGCAAGCGTCGATGCACGAGGACCGTCGCGGTCGGGCAGCTGCACGAGTACGTGCCGCAACTGCGTGTAGCCACGGGCTGAGAGGCGGGTGAGTTCAGCCCGTGTCTCTGCCGGGCTAGCGGCCGTCGATTCCAAATCCATGACCTGATCAAACCACACAGGCTCCGGACCGTTCTCAAAAACCCTCGGATCTCACTTGCGGTGCGACTCCAGATAATGCGATGCACCGTGCGATCCTCCGATGCGATGCCGCTGCGACA
>DEAA01000074.1:1673-3002 GCA_002346545.1 Acidobacteria bacterium UBA2994 | reverse complement strand
CTCCGATGCGATGCCGCTGCGACACGTTGCGAGTCGCCATTCCCCGATCCCGCACAGAGCCCCCACACTCGCCGCCCCGGGAACAAGTCGTGATCAAGTCACGGGTGTGATCGCACCAGCAGCAATCGGCGTGGAGAAAGCCCCTCGCGGCCCGCTAAAGCATGCCGTCGTCGAAGAGGACCTCTTGGGAGACTCGTTCGATCTCCGCCTCTCCGCCGGGGCCGATCAGGATCACCATGTTGTCGCCCGCGCGTCGAGCGCTCGGCACGAGGATGCCTCCGTGCCCGAGCCACTCGATCGCGCCTCCCACACGCTGGCACGCGGTGAAGTTGTCGGAGGCGACGTCGGCCATCGTCAAGCCGACCGCGCCGAGGTCTGCGGGGTCTGTCAGGTCGACGACCTGGTTCACCTCGACCGCGAGCTCGTACAACACACGGCGACGGAAGATCCGCCGCGGTTGCACCTCGATCATGTGCTCGCCCTCAGCGATCGCGGTCTCCCGCTCGAGCGCGGCGTAGATCGCCCCCACACCGGGCGGGTTCCAGCGGGCACCGCCGGTGTTGATCCGCTCCGGCGCGTACTGGTTGAACATGTGTCGCCAGACACGACCGCGCCACTCCCTCGTCGGGAGCTTCTCGAGGGCATCGAGGAAGGCGCGGTCGTAGGTCGGCATTTTTAGACGAACGCCCCGTCTCGCAGCTGATCCAGCAGCGCCAGGACGTCCTCGGCGCCGCCGGCCTGTATTCGGTCAGCCGGAGACTGCCCGCCGAGCAGCCTGTGTCGGCTGAACAGCCACAGCCGGGCTTCCTCCGGGTCGTAGAACTCGCTGAGCTGATCGGTCAGCCACTCGAGGGTGAGTAGCTGCTGCAGCTTGGCCGAATGCGGATCGACCTTGCCCTGCTGCCACCGCGAAATAGTCTGCGGGGTGGTGTCCAGCAGCTGGGCGATTTCCCTACTTTGAACTCCGGCGTTCGCCTTGATGGAATCCAGGCGCGCCGCTACTGCGCTAGCCATGGTGTGCTCTCTTCTCTCGTCATTCCTTCCATTCTGGTTCAGGCGCTGGGGCGGACCCGCAGCCGACGACCGGCTGCGGGCTCGCTGATCGTGAACTCCGAGTGCTGCTCCAGATCGGCGCCAAGTGTGCCGCGCCAAGAGTCGAGGCGCTTGCGCACCGCGGCGAGAGACGGCTCGAACTCGGCTGCGCGCATCGCACGGTCGGAAGCGGGACGCAGGAAGTTTTCCATGTAGTACCCCGGGCGCAGCGAGAACGGCATAGCCGACAGCTGGGCGACCTCCCGGGCGCGCTGCCGGAGGAAGTGCTGGCGAGGG
>DEAA01000074.1:0-1357 GCA_002346545.1 Acidobacteria bacterium UBA2994 | reverse complement strand
TCGCAACCATGTCGACCCAGCCCCGCGGGCAACATGCGGTGTCCTGGCAGCCGTGCAGTGCCTTCATGCCCCGTTTGCTGAGCAGCTCCCGGGCAGTCTGCGCGTCCACGAACGCGCTCAGCTGGTGCAGATACACCCTCGGTGCCGGCGCGAAGGATCGCGCGTCCGGCTTGGGGGGCCGCAGCACACCATCCAGATTCACCGTGTCGGTGAACGTAACACCCGACTCGATCCCACCGACCGCGCCGAAGGCGAGAAGCGCAACCCCCACGCTGCCACTGTGTTCGGCGACGATCGGGATGCCAAGGGCATGCAGCTGCCGGCACAGCTGCAGATATCGCTTAAGTACCAGCGGACCGCTCTTGGTCGTGCCGAACGGGTGCAGGCGCAGCCACACGCCGTCCACGGGCAGGCGGCGGAGATGGTCGATCAGCTGCGCCATCACTGCCGGGTTCATCAGCGTCGAGGTGCGCACCATCACCGGGTAGTAGATCAAGGCGCTCGTCATCTCGAGCTCATTCAAGTTCTGGCGCAGGCGCCGGGTCAGCGAGGCGTCGATTGTCCACCACGGTGATTCCGCGTCGTCGAGGAAGTGTGTCGGAGCGAGGATGGCGCTCACCTGTGCCTCTGCCGCGTATTCGGACAGGTTTCGAACCAGTCGGCCGCCCTCCATGCCCGACAGGATCAACGGGGAATGCATCCCCTCAGCAGCCGCCCACGGCAACTCGGGCACGCCATGCATCGCATAACCGCCGGGCGCCGACAACTCCAGGCTTTTGCTGTCCAGAATCGTCTCGACCCCGGCCGCGCGCGCATGCTCGATCAACGGTCGCTGGCGATCTGCGTGCAGCGGATTGATCACAAGACCCGACCCGCTACCCCGGCCCTCGGCCAGCGCCTGCGCGATCACAGTGTGGTCGTTGTAGCCCGGCCGGATGAAGTTCCCCAAGGGTTCCGGCGCGGGCCGGAGCTTCCGGGGTGTCACAGCAGTCACCATCTCGATCAACCTCCTTGAAGCGATGTTAGCACTTTGATGCGCATCTCAATGAACATTTTGCTGCACACTTTGATAGTCTTTCCCCGGACAAGGAGGGCACCATGCCGAACAACAACCGCCGCGACGTCTCCCCCAACTCGGGGAACGGATGGAAGGTCACCAAGCCAGGGGCCAGCAAACCGACCGCGACCTCTCGCACCCAGAGTGGCGCTGAGAAGATCGCGAAAAAGCAGACTTCCGACGCCGGAGGGGGCCAGGTCTACATCCACAACCCCAAAGGCGTTATCCGCGACGCCGACACCGTGAAGCCCGGCAACGAGTCGCCACGGAAGGACACTAAGCCTCGATCCACCGATGAGC
>DEAA01000045.1:2324-6473 GCA_002346545.1 Acidobacteria bacterium UBA2994 | reverse complement strand
GGGGGAAGGGGAAGGGGGAGGGGGACCTCGATCACCCCACGGGCGGGCACATCAATTACCGCGCGACGACTGCCGTGCGCGATCGTGACCGGACCGGCCGTTGACGGCTTGACCGCCTCCAGGGTCAGAGCGACGGGCTCGCCATCGCACCAGTCGAGGTCGAGACGGATGCCCGGCCGGGCGATCAAGCCGCGCACCCGGCCGGTACCCATCTCGGCCGGCAGGGCGGGCAGGAGGTCGATCCGGCCGAGGCGGTGACTCTGCACGAGTGCCTCCAGCACGCCGCTGACCAGACCGAAGTTGCCGTCGATCTGGTACGGCGGGTGCGCGGCGAAGAGATTGGGATAGAGACCGCCGCGGTGCCCGCCCTCGGGCGAAGCGGCACGCATGGCCAATCGCAGGAGGCGCGAGACGGCCGCGGCGTCACCCAGTCGTGCGCGGAGCGCGATCTTCCATGCGAGGGACCACCCCGTGGAATCGTCGCCGCGCGTGTCCAGCGTGTGCGCCACGGCGGCATGGAGGTCGTCCCTGCCCCCGTCGCCGGGGTACCACTCGTAGAGGTGAGAGAGGTGGCGGTGGGCGCGGTCCTCGTCTTCCACCTCCGACCCCCATTCGAGGATGCGTCCGTCGGCCTGCACACGCGCGGGAGCCAGCCGCGGGAGGGCCTCCCGGGCGGCGGCTGCCACCGGATCTTCCGGCTCACCGGCGTCGTCGGCGAGATCGATCACGAGGCGGAGCACCTCTCGGATGAGGGCGAGGTCCAGGGCCGAGCCTTCGGTCAGCGCGGCCGGCCTGCCTTCCACGAGGTAGCGGTTCTCCGGCGACGTCGAGGGCGACGTGGTCGCCGCTCCGGTCGCATCGGTGCGGAGCCATCCGAGGAGGAATCTGGCGCACTCGCGCGCGATCGGCCGGAAACGGGCGCGAACCTCGGGCGTCATGGCCCCGTGGCGACGCTGTTCATCGAACTGCCGCACCAGCCAGGCCCCGCCGAGGGGCCAGTGCGACCAGGCCGCATCACCTGCCGTCGGCAGCGTGTACGCCCACAGATCCGTGTTGTGGTGGGAGACCCAGCCCTCGATCCCGTAGAGCCGCCGGGCGGTGTCACGTCCGCGGTTCGCGAGGCCTTCGATGAGGTTGAGGAGCGCCGTATGGGGACCCGAGAGCCCCACACTCTCGGCCGCCCAGTAGTTCATCGGCAGATTGATGTTGAGGGTGTATGCCGAGGACCACGGCGGCTGCATCTGGGCATTCCAGATGCCCTGGAGATTGGCCGGGGGCCCCGTCTCGGTGCTCGCGCACCGAAGCAGATACACACCGTAGGAGATGAGGGCCGACAGGACGCCCGTTGGGAGTACGTCGCGTCGCTCGGCTTCGATGATGGCCCGGTGCGGGTCGCCGATGACTTTGAGGTCGCCGGCGAGCTCAAAGTCGAAGTTCGAAGCGGAGGCGCGGAACGCATGTTCGTGCCGGTCGATCGCCTCACGCGAGTCGGCGACAGCGAGGAGAACCTCCGCGCGCGATCGGGCCTTCTCGCGAGGTTCCGGAGGGGCCGCGACGCCTCGGATCGTCGTGGTCAACGCGATGCGGATGTCAAGACGGTTCGCACCGGACACGACGAGATCGCCGCCGGACCAACGGGCGGCCCCGTCATGTTCGACGTCGACGATCACAACGACGGTGCCCGTCGACACGTCATCGGCCTCCCAGGTGACGGCCGGCGCGTCGGGCTCGTGCGTGGGGGCGACATCGGCGGGAAGGTCCAGCACGACGACGGCGCGGGCGCCCGCGCTTTCCTCTTCGACGCGGCGAAGTGGCGTGTCGAAGGAGACCACGGCGTCCGTCGGCCGCGCGTACGACTCCCGGTGAACGATGAGGCCGCTGTGCCACGACACGATGGACGTCGCGGTGACGCCCTCGGCGCGGCATACGTGCACGGCGGTGTCGAGGTCCAGCTCGCGGATGATCTCCGGGGACCGATCAGGATGCCCGGCGGTCGTGATCGTCACTTCTCCAACAGGCAGGAACGCCTGAGCGTAGCCGTGCTGGAGTGCCCGCATCGCGGTCTCCGCGCGCTGTGGATCTTCCGCCGAGACGGCAGCCCTCGCCGCGGCGAGCGCTTCTGCCGCCGACGCCGGGTCGACGAGGTCGCGGTCAGCACTGGCGAGGCCTCCGGACCACGCGGTCGCCTCGTTCAGACCGAGGCGACGCGCGGACGCGTCGGCACCGACCATCACGCCGACTCGACCGTCCCCCAGCGGGAGACGGTCGAGCCAGGTATCGCTCGCCGTGGTGTATCTCAGCACCGTCATCGGGTCAGAACTTCATCCCGCCCGCGGCGAGCCCCGAGCGCCAGTAGCGCTGCAGCGACACGAACACGATGATGATCGGGATGATCGACAGCAGCGAGCCGACGATCACCAGGGTCTGCAGTCCCGGGATCGTGATCGCCGCCTGGCTCCATCCCGAGAGACCCACGGTCACCGGCTGCAGCCGCGCATCGCTGAGCACCAGCAGCGGCAGCATGAAGTTGTTCCAGCTGCCGATGAACGCGAACAGCAGGATAGTCACCGCGCCGGGCGTCAGGAGCTTCAGCGCGATCGACCAGAACGCTCGCCACTCGCTCGCCCCGTCGAGACGGGCCGCCTCGAGCAGCTCCATCGGCACACTCGTCTGGGCGTAGATGAAGCCGAGCATGACCCCGAACGGGTACACGAGGCTTGGCAGCAGCACGCCCCACATGGTGTTGTTCAACCCCATCTCGACCAGGAGCACGTAGGTCGGCTGCGCGAGAACGGTCTGCGGCACGAGCATGCTGCCCAGTGCCGCCGCGAGGATCACGGTCCGACCGCGGAAGCGGTACATCGCCAGCGCGTATCCGGAGATGACGCTGATGAAGGTCATGAGCACGCTGCCGAGGCCGGAGTAGATGAGCGAGTTGAACATCCACCGCCAGTAAATGCCGTCGGCCTGCTCGGTGAGATCGACCAGGTTCTGCCACAGGTTGAACTCGGCGAAGAGGAAGCCCGGGGTGGAGAAGAGGTCTCCGGTGGACTTGGTGGACGCCACGATGAGCCAGTAGACGGGCACCAGGAAATAGAGCGTCACGGCGATCATGAAGATCCAGCCCACGGTGCGGGCTGTGCGGCTCGGTCGCTCGCCCTCGGCATACACCTGCCGACGTCTGTGGGGCGAGGGTGCGACCGAGGGGTGCGCGGCCGTCTCGGGCGCAGGAGCGATCTGCGTGGTCATGCCGACGCTCCCTTCTTGCGGTTCTGGAACACCGACAGGACGATCGAGAGGATGAAGGTCGCGATGCCCAGGATGATGGCCATCGCCGAGCCGAGGTTGATGTTGCCGCCGAGTGTCGTCGCCTGGAAGATCGCCATGTTCGGCGTGTAGTCGCCGGTGACGTTCGAGGTGATCGAGCGCAGGGTCATCGGCTCGTTGAACAGCTGCAGCGTGCCGATGATCGAGAACAGAGTGGTCAGCACGACGGCCGGCAGCACCATCGGGAGCTTGATCTGCAGAGCCGTGCGGAATTCACCCGCACCGTCCATGCGCGCGGCTTCGTACATCTCGCGCGGAACGGTCTGCAGGGCGGCGAAGATGATGATGACATTCACGCCCGTGACGGTCCAGATCGTGACGTTCGCGATCGACCACAGCACCGTTCCCGGCGCCAGGAAGTCGACCGAGATGCCGATGGAGGCCAGTCCCTCGACGATCGGGCTCACGCGCGGCTGATAGAGGAAGCCCCACACGAGCGCAGCGACGACGGATGGGACCGCATACGGCAGGAAGACGCTGAGCTGGAAGAAGCGCTTGGCGCGAACGACGGCGGAATCGAACAGGAGCGCCAGGGTGATCGCGAGGATCATCATGACCGGAACCTGCACCACGCCGAACAGGAGCACACGCCCGAAGCTCTCGAGGAATCCCTGGTCCTGGAACGCGCGGATGTAGTTGTCCAGGCCGACGAAGGCCAGGTCGTTGCTGTTGTCGAAACCGAGTCCGCCGCGCTGCACCGAGAAGAAGCTCATCCACAGCGCCGTCAGGATCGGGAGGATGAGGAAGACGACGAACAGGATGATGAACGGCGCGAGGAAGAGGTACGGGGCGAGGCGCACGCCCCACCCGCCGCGGATGCGG
>DEAA01000045.1:0-2035 GCA_002346545.1 Acidobacteria bacterium UBA2994 | reverse complement strand
CCCCCCCCGCCGCGGATGCGGCGGGGGGACGTGCGCGTCGGGACGGCTGTCGAGGTCATGATGCGACGTTGAGGCCCATCGCCTCGAGCTCCTCGACCGTCATGTCCTGAACGTTGTCGAGAGCCTCTTCGAAGGTGATCTCGCCGTTGGCGACGCGCCCGAACTCGTCCTTGAGGGCGTTGACCGTGAGGTCATGGGTCGGACCGGCCGTCCACGTGCCGGGCACGCGCTCCGCGGCATCCGCGAAGACCTCGTTGATGACCTGACCGCCGTAGAACTCCGACGGCTGCAGGAGCGACTCGCTCGACAGGCCGGTGACCGCCGACGGGAAGACCCCGCCGTCGATGAGGTACTCGACTCCGGACTCACTGGAGTTCAGCCACGTGATGAACTCGACGGCCTGCTCCGGGTGGTCGGAGTTCGCCGTGACCACGTTCACGCTTCCGCCCGATTCACCGGCGGTGTTCTTGCCGGAGAACAGCGGGGTGTCCGCGACCGCCCAGTTCCCGCTGGTCGACTCAGCACTCTCCTCGAGCAGCACCGGGAACCATGCCGCGTAGTTGATGGTGGCGATCGTGCCCGCGTTCACCTCGGCCCAGTACTCGGGCGTCCACATCTCGACGACCTTCACGAGGTCTTCGTCGAGGAGCGTCTGCCAGAGCTCGGCGACCTCCAGGCTCTCCGGCCCGTTGACGGTGACGTCCCAGGCGTCGTCTTCGATCTGGAAGAAGCTGCCTTCGTTCTGCCACACGGTCTCCATCCACAGGCCCGCCTCATTGGGCGAGAACTGAGCGATGTAGATGTCGGGGTTGGCAGCCTTCAGATCGCGGCCTGCCTGCACGTACTCCTCCCACGTGGTGGGAACCTCGATGCCATACTCCTCGAAGATGTCGGTGCGGTACATCAGACCGGTCGGGCCGGAATCCTGTGGGATGCCGTACACCGCGTCTCCGAAGGAGACCGTGCCCCACGAGCTGGCGGTGAAGTCCTCAGCCAGGCCGTCGACGTACGGGGTCAGGTCGGTGAGCCGATTGTTGATGATGTGACCCGGCAGCGAGTGCGCGGACATCTGGACGACGTCGGGGGCCGTGCCTGCGTCGATCGCGGCGGGGATCTTGTCGCCGTCGTCGCCGGTCATCCGGAAGAACTCCACCTGGATGGCGGGGTTGTTCTCGTTCCATTCGGCGACCGCGTCCTCGAGGCCCGGGACCCAGCCCCAGAACTCGATCGTCACGTCTTCCGCGGCGCCGTCGTCGCCGGAACCGCCATCACTTCCTCCGGAACATCCCGCGAGCGCGAGCGCAGCTGCCGCCGCCAGTCCGGTCGCGGTCAGGCCGCGCTTTCTCCAGGTACTGCTGTGTGCCATCGTCGGCACTCCTTTCTCACTCACTTGCGTGAACCCTCGGGTGAGGTCTCGATCCGGACGATGAGGAGATCGCCCGGTGCGACGGCGACGTCGCCGTCGACATCCGTGTTCGACAGGACGTTCCTGCCGGCGGCCCGAACGGTCTGCGCCCGCTCGGTGTGATTGATGAAGATGCGCAGCGCGCCAGTCTTCGTGCGTCGCACGACGTGCTCGACGCCGTCGGGAAGCACTGCGGTCTCGATGCCCGCGTCGGCGACGATGCGTGCAAGATGGCGTTGCAGATCGTCGCCCTCCAGACGCGTGGAGAAGTAGTGCACGACTCCCAAGCCGCGGACGTTGCGGGTGATGGCTGCCGAGCCCGGTGCGATGACCGCCGGCGCGTCGGCGCCATAGGACGCGACCACCTCGGCCCCGCGTACGTGGAGGACCTCACTCCAGGCCGACGCGCATGTTCCCTCGCTGAGAGTGAGGTTTTCGCCGTCCCGGAGCGGCGCATGCTCTTCCACTCGCACGCCGGCGAGTTCGGCGAACGCCGCCGAATAGCTTCCCTCACGCACGCGCAGGTGCTCGTCGGTCGATCCGGAGAGGTACCAGACAGCCAGGTGGCCGCCGTTCGCGACGAAACGGTCGAACGCCCCCCGTTGGGAGTCGCTCACGGCGATCATGCTG
>DEAA01000081.1:2975-18204 GCA_002346545.1 Acidobacteria bacterium UBA2994 | reverse complement strand
AGCAGGCCTCGAAGCGCACACCGACAGCACGGCCCGCCCGCCCGCCGAAGACGGCGCCGCTGAGGATCGCGACCCCGCGACCGACGTTGCTGAGGACGCGCACGCATCCTGGCTATCAGTGGATCGACAAGGCCCGCCTCGCGGCCGAGACGCTCCCCGTCGAGCGTGCCAGCACGTTCGCGGAGACGGTCGACGGCTACGAAGCAGCGCTGGATCGTCACGTCGACGAGCTCGCACAGTGGCGCAGCGACCACCGGGATCTGCGCGTCCAGCTGCGTTCCGCGGTCGAGACGCTCAAGACGGCCACCATCGCCGCCGGAAGCGGCCTATCGGTCGGCGGCGTGATCGAGCGTGCTCTGCAGGACGCCACCGCCAGGCATCAGGCAGCAGTCGACGAGCTCGCGAAGCATGATCGCCCGGCACCGCCGGCCAGGCCGCGGATGCCGCGGCCGCAGACCCCGCGGGCCCCTCGCGTCTCCCGACCGCGGCAGCTGCAGCCGCACGGCACCAACGCCTGCCGGGCGCGTGGCTGCGATCGACCGGAGTGCATCGAGGCGGGCCGCGAGTATCACCGGCAGTGGATGGCAAACCGGAAGGAACAGAGCATCCCGGCCGAACACCACGGGACCGCCTACGGCTACCAGCTCGGCTGCAAGGACCGAGATCAATGCCCTGCCGAGATCTCCTGCGCCGACGCATCGCTGACCGAAGAGCGACGCCGGCGGCGGGAAGCCGGCATCGCCCCGCAGGCCCCGCGCGTGCCCGCTGACCCCGTTCGCCGGCACGTCCGACAACTGATGGCCTCCGGCATGACCATCCTCGAGATCGCCGACCGAGCGCAGGCCTCCAAGACCGGCGTGAAAGTCCTTCTCTACGGCCGCTCCGGCGCTCGTAAGGGAGAGCTGCCGGGCGAGATCGAAGCAGCGAAGGCGCAGCGGCTCCTCGCGCTGCAGCCGACCGCCTCCGCTGCGCAGCTCGCACGTTCCGCCTGACATCGACAGCTCAACCGCCGCAAGAAGGCCCCGCCGTTGAACTGGTCGCAGCGGGTCACCATGCGGATGATCGCCGATGGCCGGTCCCCCTCCGGTGGCGCCAGCTACCTCGATACGACAGGCCTGGGGATTCCCGGTGGCACCATCCAGTCTCTCCGCAGGCGCGGTCTGATCGAGCGCTACTCATGGGTCGAACCCGGCTGGGTGCTCACGAAAGCCGGCGTCGATGCCATCAACAGTGGCGCGTGTGACGAACCCGACAGCAGCATCGACGACTAACCTCACCGATCTTCGCAACTCGGGTGTCCGCGAACAGCGCCAAGACCGGCCTATACCCAGCAAGAAGGGCCTGCGGCACAGTCAGGCACGGGGGTTCCCCTACCAGACTCGCAGGCGTATAGTCAGTGAATGTCACATTCACTATTTGATTGAGGAGACAGGCCATGACCATCACCCAGGCCGCAGCCCCCACGGGCACCGCGGTCACCATCGCAGGAACCGTCCGCACACCGCTCACCCTCGTCCGCCGACTCACCGACCGTCAGGCGCGCGTAGGGTTCCGCGTCGAGACCGACGCCGGCTCATACAACGTCCACGCCAACGGGATCCTCGCCGAGATGCTCCGGCTGACGACCCACCGCGGCGACCGTGTAATCGTCCACGGCCCGGCTGTCACGTTCAGCCACCCTGCCCAGACCATCCCCGACCTCGAGGCCGACAGCGTCGAGCTCGACCTCCGCTGACCCACGACGAGGATGGACACCACGACGCATCAGCAGGAGAGAACCCCATGACCCGCATCTTCCACGTCAACGGCAAGCCCGTCGACGTCACCGACGCCGCCGCGGTCCAGGCACTCACCGCGGACGAGTACGCCGACCTGCTCGCTCAGACCCTCAACGACACCGACGCGACCGACACCGAGATCGTCGGACTGCGCCAGGACCAGCCCGACGCCGGCACAGGGTTCATCATCACCAACCCGCCCAACGAGAGCGGGAGCGAGCGATGACCGAGCGCCGGAACAACACAGCCCATCGCCGCGGCGTTGGTGTCCGCAGCGCGGAGGCTCGACGATGCCCCGTGTGCGGACGCGGCGCCGCGCTGGTGAGCGTCACTCCCCGCCCGCTCACGCCAGAGGAGACGACCACCTACTGCCGGTGGGACGACTGCACCTATGCGCGGGTGGTGCCCTCTTCGAGTGATCTGTCGCGGCTGCGAGACGGCACACATGCGACTGCGAGAGCGATCGCCGACGCCGAGGCTCGCGGAAGGATCGACGACGCTGCGAATCAGGTGCTGATCGACCGCCTGTACCCGCCGCTCGATTCGACCGGTCAGCCGTGGCGGAGCGCGTTCGATCATGCGCGCCAGGAAGGGCACAGCGAGGCCGAGGCATACGACTTCGCAGACGAGTACGCGGCCTACGTGGAGGACCGGCAGTACGAGATCCGCGATCCTGACCTGCCGATCCCGTCCCCGAGCGAGTACACGCGATGACCGGGCGTGAGAGTAGTAGGGATCGGCATCAGCGCACGCTGAGCGAGTGGACAACTCGCGCAATCCGGAGCATGTTGCGTTCCTCGGACCCGGCCACCGCCTTCGCACAGCAGGACGGGGTCATCAAGGATCGCATCAGGAACGAGCTCGGTCAGCACCGCCGCGCAACGCTGAGGGTGATCCTGCCGATCGTGCTGCTCGCTGTCGGCGTGGTGATCGTGGTCCCCGCCCCGATCGTGCTCCTGCCTCTTGCCGGCATTGCGGTGGTCTTCGTCATCATCGTGCGAGAGGACCGACTGGCCCGCCTGCACGAGGCGATCCAGCGTGTGGACCCCGACGAGGACACCCGATGAACGAGGCATCGCCGACCGTCACGCTGGACGTGCGCGCAACGATCGTGCGCACGATCCAGCAGCACACGGACGAGGCGGACGAGGAGGCCGGCTACATCGCGGACGACATCATGGACGCGCTGAGCCTGGGCAGCGAGCTCACGGTGACCGTCCCCAGGCTGCGGCGCCGCGGCGAGCACGAATGGCCGTGCGCGCTGTTCTACGTCGGGAACTGGAACGGTTCGCGGCCGCGTGCACGGTGCAGTTGCCCGCCTGCCGAGGCGGGAGCCGAAGGATGAAGGATCCCCGCCAGCTCTCCCAGGCTGAGCTCGACGAGTACCTCGACCAGCTCGTGCGTGACGGCGACGATGACAGCCCGGAGTTTCACCGCGCCTACCAGGTGTGGGAGGAGCTCAACGGCTGACGTTTGACCATGCCGCCCTCATCGGGGCCCTGCCGACCGGCGGGGCCCCGATTTCTGTCCGCGAACACCCCCAACCCCGGCCTATACCCAGCAGACGAACGGGAGAGGCCATGTGCGACGACATCGACCACGGAGGGCGGCGGTGCCCGTCGTCGACGGCCGAAGGGCAGCGGCGTCGCCGCGCCGAGAAGCGCGAGCGGAACGCCGAGAAGCAGCTTGAGGCCTTCATCGGCGCGACCCCGTTCCGGCCGGTCTCGGGCGAGCTGATGCGGATGAGCTCGCGCCCCAGCTATTGGGACACCGACGAGTGGATCGAGTACGAAGACACCCTGCGCGCGGCCGCGGAACGTCACGGGATCGAGATCTCCGAGCTGCAGCACGCGGACGGGCTCTGGGAGGGCACGTCGGAGCCTGCAGGCGCCTACATCGTCCACGCGGACAGCTTCGAGCAGGTCACCGACTGGGCCGGCGAGCTGGCGGGGCGGTATGAGCAGGACAGCATCATGGCCGGGTACTTCGACGCTGACGGCCCCGACCGGGTCTACAGCTTCGCCGCCGGCACCGGCTCGCAGCAGCAGGTCCAGGAGACCCTCGACATTCTCCGCGCCGCCGGCGCACCGGGAGGCAGGCTCTATGACGGCAAGCTCGAGATCGCGGAACCCGCCGAGTATCCGCTGCCGGCATCCGCCGTGAACGCGATCGCCGCCCGTCTCGGAACAGAACCCACCTTCGCTCGAGCGCACGTTGCCTTCGTGCCCGGCAACGACAGCTACCGTCACCACCAGCCGATCAAGGAGATCCAGTCGCTCAGAGAGCGGTACGCCGATGCGCACGGTTTCCCACAGCGCACGCCGATCCCCCGACTGACCGAGCTCGACGACATCGCTGCAGCGAGGGCATACGCGGCCGCACCGCACGAGCCCGCGCACCCGCAGGTCGCCCGCTCCTACCGATCACTGCGGCAGCACATCGGCGCTCAGTGGGACATGCTCACAGAAGCCGGCTACACCTTCGAGCCCTGGCACGGCGAGACCGAGCAACCCTACGCCGACTCTGCCGCGATGCTGGCCGATCTCCGCGAGAACAAGCACCTGTTCTACTTCCGCACCGAGGTCTCGCAGCACAGCGAGGGGGCCCTTCCGCCGGATCATCCGATGGCTCGCAGCGTTACGGTCACCCTGCCCACGGGCGAGCGGGCGCCGATGCTCGCCAACGACGTCTTCCGCGCCGTCCACGACGCGATCGCGCACAGCGAGGGCCACCAGTTCGGACCCTACGGCGAGAAGCGCGCCTGGTGGACACATCGTGCCTGCCTCCCCCGCGAAGCGCGGCTCGCGCTGTGGTGCGAGACGCGCGCGCAGAACTGCTGGACCAACGCCGGCCCCCACATGACCACGGAGGGGGAAGCCGGGCATCCCCGGCTCATTCGGCGAAGGGAACCGGGTTGGATGCCGCTGAGTGAACGCCCCTATGCGCAGCAGAAGTGCTGCCGCGTCGACTCAGCACTCCTCTAGTCCACGGCGGTTGACGAGGGTACGTCGCCCGCGTACCATCAGTGAATGTCACATTCACTACCGTTCTGATCTGAGGAGGACTCCATGACAACGGCCATCAAGATCACCCCCGCTGGCGAGATCGACACCATCCGCATCGACGAGCTGCCCGACTACCAGCGCGAGATCGGCGGCTGGGTCGCAGAGCTCCGCCTGACCAACGGCCACGCACTGCTCGTCGACGAGGAAGCCGGTCTCAAGGTCACAGAGCCGAACCTGCTCGCCTCGCTCTACCTGACCGAGCACGGCCGCAGCGCACTGCTGTTCAGCACCGCGCTCATCGTCGGGCTGCACCCCAGGACCGGTGAGTGGATCGACGTCGCCCCCGACGTCGACGAGCAGCTCCGCGCGATCGCTGCGCAGATCTGACCTCATGCCCACCCTGAACGCTCGGCCGGTACTCATGCCGGCCGAGCCGCCCTCCTCCCCCGCGAGCGACTACTGCCAGCGTTGGTCTCGCGGCGCCCATTCGTGGCGCCACATCTCCGAAGGCGGGTTCGACCCCCGTCTATACCAGGTGGCCCCGATCACGGAAGCCGCCGCGCGAGCATTCGTCATCGACGAGCACTACGCAGCATCCTTCCCCGCAGCACGCTTCTCGATCGGGCTGCTCACCCGCGACGACCGCTTCCCCATCAACGGCGCCATGGTCGACGAGATGGCACTGGTCGGCGTCGCCACCTTCTCCACCCCGATGAGCAGAGGAGTCCTCAGCTCCGTCTTCGGCACGCTCGAGCCCTACGAACAGAGCATCGAGCTCGGCCGATTCGTACTCACCGACACACCCGCGAACGCCGAATCCTGGTTCCTCGCACGCGCTTTCCGCCACGCCTACGACCGGGGCATCCGCGGCGTCGTCTCTTTCGCCGACCCCTTGCCACGGCGCCGACAGATCACCGAGACCCTCGACAACGGCACCACAATCGAGCGCATCGAACAGACCTCGCCCGGCCACATCGGCGGGATATACCAAAGCGTCAACGCGATCGCCCTCGGCCGCAGCACCGCACGCACCCTGAACTACCTCCCCCGCCGCGGCCTCGTGCTCTCCGAGAGATCTCTGTCCAAGGTAAGAGGACAGGAGCGAGGCGCCGACGCCGCCGAGCGACACCTGGTCTCGCTCGGCGCCCCCATCCGCCGCGCAGGGCAAGACCCGCGAGCCTGGCTGCGCGAGGCGCTCGCCGCGCTCGATGTCACGAAGATCAGGCATCCGGGGAACTTCCGATACGCCTTCCCTCTTGGCAGCAGCTCCCAGCGTCGCCGGCTGCCGATCGGGCTGCCGCGCACCGCGTACCCCAAAGCCGCCACCGACATCCTTCCGGGCTGAGACCCCCGCTGCAGGCGGGTGCAAATCGGAGTTGACGGGGCATATCGAATGCCTCATACTAGTGAATGTCACATTCACTACTCGTCCACTCTGAGGGAGGACACCATGACCACCAAGACCCGCCGCAGCGGCACCACCCGCCGCACCCCGGAAGAGCGCCGCGCACAGGCCGAGGCGCTCCACGAGCAGCTCACCGCACAGGTCGCCACGCTGGCCGAGAGCGAGAACTGGAAGGCCTGGCTGCGCTTCGCGCGCATCGTCCGCCGGCGCTCGTTCTCCAACCAGATGCTCATCCTCGCGCAGGGCGGCACCCACTGCCTCGGCTACCGCCAGTGGGAGACCCTCGGCCGTCACGTCGTCAAGGGCGCGAAGTCGATCAAGATCTTCGGCTACTCCACCAAGCGGATCGTCGAGGTCGACGAGGCCACCGGAGAAGAGTCCACCAGCAGTCGAGTGATCTACCCGGTGCTCTCCGTGTTCGACGTCCGCGACACCGATGGCGAGCCGCTCCCCGAGCAGCCGGCCATCTACCTCGAGGGCGACGACGTCGCAGGCCTCTTCGACCAGCTCGCCGACTTCATCACCGCGCAGGGCTGGGATGTCGCGCTCGAGGACATCGCACAGGACGGGCTCAACGGGTACACCGATGGCCAGGCCCGACAGATCCGGGTCGACAGCAAGATGGCACCGGCCATGCGCGTCAAGACCCTCCTGCACGAGATCAGTCACGCACTTCTGCACTTCGACGAGGGCAGCACCCGCGAGCACCGCGGAGTGATCGAGACCGAAGCCGAGTCGGTCGCGTACTGCGCCGGTGGCCTCCTCGGACTCGACACGTCCGCGTGGTCGATCGGGTACGTCGCAGGATGGGCCGGCGGTGACGTCGACCTCATCCGCAGCGTCGCCGGCAACGTCCTCCGTGCCGTCAACGCGATCGCCGACGCCATGCTCGGCGCCGACGACCAGGCCGCGGCCGCGTAACAGCCCTCGGGGGGCGGGCTCGCCTATGCCCGCCCCCGAGAATCTCTGTCCGCGAACACCCCGAACTGCGACCTATACCCCTAGACGAATACCCCGGAGGAACCCATGGATCTCGCCCTGTCTACCGCCCGCGACTTCGCTCCCCTTCTGCTGGGCAGCGGCGGCCTCGTCGGCATCCTCGTCACCGTCGACACTGCACGCCGCGCAGAGCGCACGGTACGGCGCAGCCTCAAGTTCCTCGTCACCCTTCTCCTCAGCGTCGCCGCGGTCGCCGCGGCCGTCGTACTCGGCGCCGCCCTCTTCCTCTGAACGGACCACTCATGAACCGCCGAACCACACGCCTCGCCTCCGCCGCCGGCGCTGTTGTCGTCGCCCTGCTCGCTGGCGCGATCGCGATCACCAGCCAGCCCTCCGGCGTCAGCGACCTCACCGACACCGCGCCCGCGCCTGTGCCTGTGCCTACCGCAGAGATCTCCGCGGACGCCGCCGCAGCCCTCGATGAGCTCGAGCAGCTCGTCGTGGCCGATGCAGCCGACCAGGACAGCTACGACCGTGACGCGTTCGGGCAACGCTGGGCCGACATCGACCGCAACGGCTGTGACCAGCGCAACGACGCACTCGCGGCCGCGCTCGAGAACATCACCACCAAGCCCGGCACACACGACTGCGTCGTCCTCACCGGAACGCTTCACGACCCTTACACCGGGCTCACGATCGCCTTCGAGCGCGGCCAGGGCACGAGTGAGCTCGTGCAGATCGACCATGTCGTGCCGCTCGCGTGGGGGTGGCGTCAGGGCGCCGACGAATGGGACGAGGCCCAGCGTGAGCGCTTCGCCAACGATCCTCTCAATCTGCAGGCCACGGACGGCAGCACCAACCAGTCGAAGAGCGATCGCGGCCCCTCCGAATGGATGCCCCCGAACGCGGACTACGGATGCGCCTACGCTGCGCGCTTCGTCGACGTCCTCACCGCCTACCAGCTGACGGTCAACCCGGCCGACTACTCCACGCTCCGCGCGCAGCTCGCCAGCTGCGCCGCATGACCCCCCACCCGAGAGGACTGACAACGATGAGCACTCTGAACAACATCGTCATCACCGATGACACCGGCACCCGTTACAACGATCTCTTCCTCGACATCCCGCTGGACAGCTACGAGATCTCCCGCTCCTCTGTCGGCTTCCATTCCGTCGACGCGATCGTGCCAGCCGACCCCTACTCGACCCGCGCATCCGAAGATGGTCCGCTCGGTGCACTGCTTTTCCGCTGGGCTCAAGCGCACGTCGCCGGCCGCAACTACATCATCAGCTGGCAGTACATCGACGCTCACGACGTCCATACCGTCGCCGTCGCCGACACCACCACTCGCGAGCTGCACTTCGTCAACCTGTTCGGCCACGTCATCGCCGGTCGACGCAGCTACAGGCTCCGTGAGCTCGCCGACGCGCTCGACCTCCTGATCGACGCCAGCTTCGACTGAGGACCAGGCCATGCTTTCCGACGAGGTCGCTCGACAGATCATCCACGGCAGCCCCGAGGGCTACGACCTCGGATGTCAGACCCGCGCCGGATGCGCCAACCACCACCACCCCACGCTCATGACCTGTTTCGCCGCCGCGATCGCCGTCCGCGATGACTGGCGCCTCGCGAAGCTGCCTCGCAACGAACCCCTCCCCAAATCCGCTCGGCGGCTACGCCGCTCCTCCCCCAGAAGCAAGGAAGGAACACCCTCATGACCGACCCCGAGCTCACTGCGTGGCCGGCACTGCGCCTCGGAGATCATGCCCTCATCCGGGAGCGCGCGACAGCACGCGAGCTCGCCGTCACCATCGTCGCTCTGCTCGAGCCGATCGAGGGCGAGGGTGAGGGCCTGGTCGACCACCGGGGCCGCGTCATCCGGCACCACTTCTACGACGCCCGACCCATCGCGGCCGACGTCGATCTCCCCGACCAGCGCGACGTCGACACACGCTTCGCCCGACTGACCGCAGATCTCCTGAACACGAGGACACGATGACCGCACCGCTCACCACCACCGAGACCCGCCTGCTACACAAGTCGCTCGAGCTCGCCGCCGGCTACGCGAACAATGAACGCGACGAGACCGCGATCCTTGAGCTCAGCGCACGCATCCGACAGGCACAGAAGACCATCCCCTCTGCACCGGACGCGCACACCACGATCCTCGCGACGATCGACGCCATAAAGCGCGCAGGACGCCACGAGCAGCTCACCCCTCAGCTGCTCGACCGAGTCGCTGACGAGCTCCTCCAATCCACCCCGCTCTGACCGCCCCGCGCGGTACACTAAGGCGCGGCACCCGGCTGTTGAGCAGGTTCCCTTCCGCCCCTCGGGGCGATGGCTCCTCCTCAGTTGGATCGTTGGTGAATGTGACAATTTCCACGCTCCGGCCGGGTGCCGTTTTCTCTTGCCCCGGTGGCACGCGATCATCGACGATTGCTCACCGGTGGACCAGTCGCCCTCACATACTCCGACCAGGTGCACTCGACAGCGAGCCTCATTGCATCGTCGGGGAAGTAGCCGATCAACACTCGCCGCTCGGGATCGCGATCGAACGTCACGGAACGCAGCAGCCTACGGCCGCGGATCTCGACATGGCGGATGATCGCGATCCTCTTGCTGTGGTCGAACACGTACCAGATCCCCGGCTCCGGCGACGCCTGCAGCTGAGACATCGGAGACCAGTGCTGCACCACAACAGCGAACACTATGCCGGCGCACCGACAGCCCCGTGCCGACGACGACCGCGTGACTCAGCTCGTCAGCGACCCGCCGGATCCGTAGGCGTCGTGGTCATACCGCTGTAGCGCAGCAATGAACTCGGCACTAGTGATCTCATAGCGAGCCACCGCGGCCGCGGCGCCGTGGAACAGAGCAGCGTTGGGATACACACGGCCGCACACTGGGCAGACCGCGAACTCGTCGGGGTCGGCCGAACCAGCAGCATCGAAGGCAAGACGCCCAAGACGATCGGCGCTCCGCCAGTCCTGAGTCCACGAATCATTGCCACAGGCGCAGACCTGATTCTCCCCTTCCTCATCGACCGTCGCGGTCCCATCGACGCGGACGGTCGGGTACGGCCAGCTCACGATGCCGCACTCGCTGCTGTCGCCTTGCGGGGACGTTTCTTCGGCATCGCGAGCTCGTCGACCGTGGTGAGCTTCGCATAGCTGGCGAACAGCGCTCGCAGTCGGTCAGCCTCCGTCGCTATCCCCCGCAGGCCCAGGGCCTTGTCGACAGCAGTGTCGAGCTCACGATGCGCCCGGAGCAGTTCGGGCGACATCGCGAGGGGGTTGTAGTGGTCTGCGAGCGAGCGTTCTGGGCGTAGCGCTCTCGCATCCAGAACGGCTTGCCCCCCGGCGATGATGGCGGCACGCTGCGTGTCGGTGAGGGCGGGCAAGGGGAAAGTGTTCCACGTCAGGGTGCTCGAGAAGCGCAGACGAGACTCAAGGCGACCGCCGATAGTGCGCTGCCAGGTGATGAATGCCGACGACGAGATCACTGCGAAGGCGAGGCCGTCTGGGTCGTCTGCCTTGAAGTTCGCGTCACCGCAGATCACATCAGGGGTGAACAGGGCGGTCGGGAAGAACTTGCGTGTCTCGCTCACATGCCGCGGCACACAGACATAGGGCGTGTCGGGTTGCGACCTTTGACCGAACAGGTGCGGCGTGTCCGCCATCTGTCGCGTGGACTCGGCCTTCGACGCTGCGCGGAACTGACGCACGGCATCCAGCCGCCCGCGGAGTATCGGGGATCGGGCGATGTCGCTGGGGTCAAGATCCACGAGCCACAGGCACCACCGGGGTTCGTTGTGGATGAGCTGTCGGGCGCCGACAAACGGCCGGACGTACTTCGCGGCGATCGGATCTGCCATCACTTCCGCATAGTCGGCCGGCTCGATCAGGAGATTGCCGTCGTCGCGAGCCATGTTCCCGAACACCATCGGAGGGAGAGCCGACGCCAGCGGGCTTCGCCGCTGATCGATTAGCACAATGGGACCGTCGACCAGGTATCCGTTGAGCTGATCCACGACGGGGATCTCGACGGGCTCGCCCTTGAGGTTTCCTGAGTAGTCGAACAGCCGCGCTCTCTTCCTCGACGGCCGGTCAAAACCGATCACCGAGCAATGCACTGCCGCAGCGCCGGGCGCTTCACTGGTCCACGCGAACGTCCGGTGCGCGAACTTGACGCGCCACCCTGCGGCAAACACAGGGCCGAAGAGCGCTGGCACCGGCTCTCCCTGTGCGATCGAGTTTGTCGAGACGAACGCGAACTCGCCTCGGTAGCCGGGACGGCCGAGCAGCTCGAGAGCCTTCGCGTACCAGCCGGTGACATAGTCCAGCCGACCGATGTCGTCCCTCCGCCACACGTCGCGAAGTTCCTGCGCTTGCTCGGTCGAGCGGGTGGCGTGGCCGAGGAAGGGCGGATTGCCCATGATGTACAGGTGCTCAGTCGGTTGTAGGACAGCTGCCCAGTCGACACGCAGCGCGTTGCCGACGACGATGCTCTTGATCTTGTCCAGCGGCAGCGGATCTGGTGCAGATCCAAGCGCCAGCTCCATCGCCTGGTTTGCCTGGTGTTCCACCAGGTGCAGCGCCGTCGCTGCGATCTGCGCGGGCCATTCCTCGAGCTCGATCCCGTGGAAGCTCGACAGCCGCACGGCGAGGTGCTCCTCGGTGAAGAACATTGTGCGGGCCGTCTCACCGGACAGCTCTTGGATCCGCAGCAGAACCTCAAGATCGAGGGCTCGCATCTGTCGGTAGCCGACCACCAGGAAGTTGCCACAGCCGCACGCCGGATCAAGGAATCGCATCAGCCCCATGTCCGCACGCAGCTTCTTGAGCTTGGCGGTGTCGTGGTACCCGTCCGTGAACCGCTGCCGCAGCTCATCGAGGAACATCGGGCCGATGACCTTCATGATGTTGGTCTCGGTGGTGTAGTGCTCGCCGAGCTCACGCCGAGCGGTCTTGTCTTTGACGGCCTGGAAGAGGCTGCCGAAGATGGCCGGCGAGATCGCCGACCAGTTGAACATTGCAGCCGCGATCAGCCGGTCACGCATGCCTGCGTCGAACGACGGGATCGACACCGATTCCTCGAAGACTCCACCGTTGACGTAGGGGAATCGCGAGATTAGCTCGTCGAGGTTTGACTGCCGACGAGACGGCTCACGTCCCATGACCTGGTACAGCAACGACAGCTGAGGCCCGAGGTCGGAACCATCCGTCGCGGTGCGGGTCTCGAGGAACTCGAGGAACAGATCGCGATCCCACACTCCGGCGTCATCGGCGTAGAGGGCGAACAAGGTGCGCACCAGGAACACCGACGCCTCGTGATCGTCGTACCCAGACCCCTCGAGGGCCTCGTAGAGGGACGCCATCAGCTTTGCCGCTTTGATCGACGCAGACTCCTGCGCCTTCGATCCGAAGGTGCGCTCACCGTACCCGGCGAGGAAGGCGAGCACGTCAGCGCGATCCCGCATCTGGGTCAGGGCGAACTCCTGCACACCCTCGCTCTCAGCGTGGAGATCGAGCAGACGGAACCGGCGGAAGTCGCTCGTGATTACCCACCGAGGAACCTCCGGGTCAGGAAGGTCGTCAATGTAGTCGAGCGCCTGCTGCTCAGCCGCGACGAGATCCTTGCCGGCGGACTTCATTTCGATCAGCGCGAGACCAGGGATCAGCGCGTCGATGTATCCGCGCGAGCCGGTCGACGAGCGCTTGACACGCTTCTCGTAGAACGCCGCGCGGGTCTGGGTTATCCCGTACACGCCGAGCAGATCCCGGACGAAGGACTGCGCTTGCTGTCGCTCGTCGCCGGGCTCGTCCTGCCAGTCACGGGTGAACTGCGCAGCGCGGGCTCGGATCTCATTCATCGACAACGACTTCGGCACGATCCCAACGCTATCCGGCCAGACCACTCGCACCCGGTACTACCCGACCTCCGTCCGCAGCGTGGCGGCTGCTTGGCGCCACCACCACAGCGACGACGACGACGACGACGTCTTGACATGAGCGCCGACTGATTCTAGGGTAGTGAATGTCACATTCACCACCTGAGGGGGTCATCATGCGCGCGTTTCCCGTGAACCGCGACACCATCGACCTGTTGGTCACCGCCGCCTACATTTCCACACCCGCCTACCGCAGCAGCACTCCGCGCGAGCTCGCCGAGAACGCCGACCGGATGGGTCAGAGCCTCTGGGATGAGAACTACGCGAGCGTCAGCTACGCGATCAAGCAGCACATCGCCGCACCGCGCTACGAATGGCAGCCGGTCGCCGAGATCGTCCCCCATGCCGATGACGAGCAGGCGTTGCAGATCGAGCGCAGCCGTCTACTGCTCGCCGAAGTCTCCTGCCATCACCCCGGATGGGATCAGTCCCCTGCGCGTGACCTCGTCGAACGCCTCGGCGACGCGATCGCGCGACGGTTCGCTCACCGCCCGCTCGTCGACTCCCCGGACCACCTGGGCGTGAAGGAGTATGAGGGCCTGCATCGCGCCGCCGAGGTCTGGGAACGGGAGATCGGATTCCGCCACCCTCTCACGCACGACGCGGCCGCGCGGGAAGGGAGCCGGCCATGATGCTCACGATCATCCACGCGGCCGCGGAAGGCACCCTCATCGAAGGGACCAGCCGGGGCGACGGCACGGCCGATACTCTCAAGGCCAACGGCTGGCGGTGGAGCCGGGCGCTCGGATCTTGGTACATCCCCCACTCCCGCGACCGCGAACCGAAGATCGCGATCATCAACCGCACCGCCGAGCAGCTCACCGCTGCCGGGTTCGTCGTCGAGATCTCGATCGACTATGAACGCCGGGCCGCGGCCGTCGTCGAGGCTGACCTGGTCGACCGCAGGAACGATCGCGCTGCCGCCCTGGCGGTGCGCGCAGATCGACGACACCAGGACGCCACCGAAGAGGCAGAGCGCGCGGCCCGCGCGCTGCGACGCCTCCCCGAAGGTGGCGAGCCCATCAAGGTCGGACACCACTCGGAGGCCGGCCACCGCCGAGCGATCGGCAAGGCGGACGCGGCGATCCGCCGCTCCATCGACGCCGACGCGGCGGCACGGCGCGCCCAGGTGCGTGCCGACGTCGCGGCCGCGGCGACCGATGCACGGTATGCGCCGATCACCGTGGCGAACCGGATCGAGAAGCTCCGCGCAGATCGCGCCGGCATCCGTCGACGTCTCGACGGGTCAAGCCGCACCCTTCCTGGCGGGTATGTCGAGGTCACGGCTGCAGCCACCGGCGCCTACGCCGAACGGCTCGAGAGGGAGCTGGCCGCGACCGACGATCAGCTCACCTACTGGCAGGAGGTCCGCGCCGAGCAGGTCGCGACCGGCGCGGCCACCGACCACAGCAAGGACACCATCAGCGTCGGCGACCAGATCAAGTACTTCGGCGCCTGGTGCACCGTAACCCGCACCAACCCGAAGAGCGCCACCATCGTCGACGCCTACGGCCACCGCGGCACAGTCCCTTACACGCACATCCGCGAGCACCGTGCCGGCCAGAGCGGAGCGATCTCATGACCATCGCCGCCCGCCCCCGCACGATCCCGGAGCCCACGACTCGTTGGCTCCGCCGTCTCGTAATCGCGCTGCTGTACATCGCAGCCGCGGTCCTCTCTGGGTGGCTCGGGATCCTCGCCGCGCCGATCCTCGATCGCATCATCGTCACCGCCGCGGCGGTGATCCTCGTCCCCATCACCATCGCGCTCGTGATCGACTTCTTCAGCAACCCAGATTGAGCGTCCGATGCCCGCCTACAAGGTCCAATGGCAGCAGCGCGTCGACGTCACCGCCACCGTCACTGTGGAGCTCGACGAGCTCGCCGACTGGGCATGCGAGCATCTCGGGCTGCGCACCCTCGAGGCCGGTGCGCCGGCAGGCGCGGCGCCGGCAGGGGTTCGGATGATGCTCGAGCGGAACGGGCCTCTGCGGGAGCAGCTGCTGCAGCGGTGGGCAGCGGCGCACATGCCGCACAGATGATGTCCCGCTCCGATGAGCAGAGCAGAGGCCCCACCGGCGAAGAGCTGCCGGTGGGGCCTCTGTCGTCAATCACGCGAGCCGTTGCGCGAGCTCGTCGATCTTGTCGGG
>DEAA01000081.1:2189-2663 GCA_002346545.1 Acidobacteria bacterium UBA2994 | reverse complement strand
GTCGGGACGGAAGCCCGACCAGTGATCCTCATCCGTGATGACGACCGGTGCCTGCAGGTAGCCGAGCGACTTGACCTGTTCGAGCGCTGCGGCGTCTTCGCTGAGGTCGACGACGTCGTACTCGATTCCCTTAGCATCGAGCGCGCGGTGTGTCGCGACGCACTGTACGCATGATTTCTTGGTGAACAGCGTGATCGTCTTGTCGCCGTTCGTCAGTGTGGTTGTCATGGGTGATCTCTCCTCCTTCCTGGGTCTCGTTTGCTGAGCATGGCGGGCAGCTCAGACACGGGCAGCCGCGCGGCGCTTGAGCCACACGATGAGCGCGATCGCACCGATCAGGATCGCGAGGATGACGAGGATCTGTCCCCAGCCGAGGCCGACGCCGTCGACGACGGGGATCGCCACGGTTTCACCCTGCTCGAGCAAGTGGTACTTCAACATCCACGCGCGCAGCGGATCGAGGAACATCCCCAG
>DEAA01000081.1:1166-1892 GCA_002346545.1 Acidobacteria bacterium UBA2994 | reverse complement strand
CAGCGGATCGAGGAACATCCCCAGCGACACTGCGCCACTGGCCAGGACGAGCACGGCGATCAGCAGCAGCGAGATCCAGTCGTCTTCCGACACGCTCTGGTTCGACACGCGATTCATCCCTTCTCTCGGGGCCGGTAGGCCCGCAGCATCATGACGGCCACGACGATCAGGCTGCTTCGGGTCGGCGGTAGCTGATCACCGAGTTGTCGAAGAGCGTCAGCAGCCCGTCCTCACCGCTGTCGAGGTCGCGGTATTCGATCGCGAGGTACTCGTCGTCGACGACGTCGGGCTCCACTCCTTCGACCACTCCCCACAGCCCCAGAGTCGCGTCGACGAGCAGGAGATCTCCGACCTCGAGCTCCACCGCGGGGCCCTCGAGGGATTCGCCGTATCCGTCGCCGTCAGCGGCCGCGTCGACGTCCGGTGCATCGTCGTCGACTTCGGGCACGAACCGGACCCGTTCACGAGAGTCCAGTGGGGTGACATTGGAGGGTCGAAGCGCGTCGTGCTTGGTCGTCGACGGTACCGATGCATCCCAAGCGACAATCTCGGCCGAGGACCACTGGAAGTAGTCGGGCTCGAGCTCCTCCCCCTCGCCGTCGTCGGTGAGCTCCGCTTCCGGGTCGCGCACCATCATCCGCTCGTAGTCGGCAGCGTCGGGACGCAGCGCCGCCAGGTGATCCCAGTCCGCCTTGTCGGTGGAGTCGAGCTTGGCGGGGTCGGGGG
>DEAA01000081.1:534-849 GCA_002346545.1 Acidobacteria bacterium UBA2994 | reverse complement strand
GTAGAACGCCTGAATCTCGACGGGCTGAGATTCGGCGTTCAGAGTGACACCGCGGCCACGCTTGTTGCGAGGGATCGCGACACCGACCGCGAAGCTGTCCCACATCATGTTGGCGCCCTGCGGGGAGAGACGACCGAAGCTGACGCGGGCGCCGAAGTTGTCTCGCATCTCACCGCCGAGGAACTCGACGTCGGGGCGCTGCAGACCGAGCAGGATGTGGATCTTCGCCGACCGTGCCAGTCGCGCGAGATCGGAGAGCAGATCGAGAACGGGGGCCTGCGCCGGCGCACCCTTCGGCTTCACCGTCTTGTACCA
>DEAA01000081.1:0-212 GCA_002346545.1 Acidobacteria bacterium UBA2994 | reverse complement strand
GCCTTGAACGTCGCGTACTCGTCGATGATCAACGCGAGGGGGTCGAAGTCCTCGAGCCGGGCCGTGCCGTTCTCGAGCTGCGAGTACCGCTCCTCCATGAGCTCGTGCGCAGCGTGCAGCATCCGCACCTGGTGCTCCACCCGCGCGCCGACGAGCTCGACGTTGGGCCAGTCCCGGAATCCGGCGAACTCGATCCGCTTCCCATCGAGTAC
>DEAA01000079.1:3472-52572 GCA_002346545.1 Acidobacteria bacterium UBA2994 | reverse complement strand
CACCCCTCCGGTCTCCTCGCCGCGGAACTCCGCCTCGAGCAACCGGGCACCTCGCATGATGCCACCGAACGAGTAGTTCGCCTCGTGGCAGGCGTACTCGAACACCTTGCCCTCGGTGCGCGGCCAGGCGTACTCGCCGGTGAACGGCGCCGTCCACACCGTCGGGTCCTCGACGGTGAAGGTGTAGATGAGCTTGTCGGCGCTCTCCATCCGGAAGCGCTCGGTCACCTTCATGTTCGCCGTGCCCTGCGTGAAGGAGGGGCGGTCGGTGAAGTTGGTGGTCTCCACCACGAGGGTGTCGCCCTCCCAGTGCCCGATCGAGTCGCCCAGCCACTCTTGGATGTAGGGAGGGTCGTGCTCGGCGTTCATTCGGATGATCCGCGCGTCGTGGTTCATCTCGGTGAGGATCATGACGGTATCTTCGCTCTGCACAATCCGCTTGTGATTGTTGTAGAGCACCGACAGCATCGGCGGCCCCGCAGTGGACCCGAAGCCGATGAGACAACGCTCGGCGAATGGCCGCTGCTCCATGTTGTCGAACGGGCCGGGCGTGTCGAGGCCATCCTCGAGCCAGTAGGCGGTGCCGTCGTTCTGGCGGGAACGGAACCCGCTGCCCCGACGCTGCTCCACCCGCGGCGGATACCGGCCGTTCTGCGGATCGATGATGATGGAAGTACGCCACTCGCCGTCGATCTGGAACATGCCAGAGCCGGGGTCGATCCAGAAGGTGTTATAGCCACCGACGTTGCCCGATGCTCCCGTCGAGCCATCGCCACCGACCGGAGGTGCGCCGCGATTCGGATCGCTGCGCTGGGTATTGACCGATTCAACGATGTTGTTGCGGCGATCAAGCCCGGCCGTCGCCTCGGCACCAAACTGGGCCGCTTCCTCGTCGGTCAGCGACATTTGCTCGGCGAGCTCCCTCGGGCGCTGCATCGGCGTAAGTGTGCCGACGTCATAGGTACCGGACAGATCCGGTCGCCCACTCGCCGTCCGCGGAATATTGCTGGACTGTGCCGCCGCCATCGACGCCACACACACGAACGACAGCCCACCGACACCGATCGCTATCCGACTGCGCATATGACCTCCTGAAACTCGATGCCGACATTGTAGCGCCAGTCTGCTCGCCGCTCCCACCTCGCCAGTCAGGTCGACTACACTGAACAGACAGACGGTTTGGCAGCCTGGTCGAGCTTCAGGGGCGCCGAACCGGCCGATAGGACCGCCCCCGACCACGTTCGGCCACTTGTTCACCCTAGAGGCAACCGCTCGCCCGCCGACCCTCGACATGCGGGTAGCCACATGACGCGATGACAAACACTCCTCTCACCGCCCCCGATCTCGAGCAGGACGAGATCCACGACTGGCTCGACTCGCTGGACGCGGTCATCGACCATCACGGGCTCACAGCCGCGGGGCGGTTGCTACAGGACCTGACGCGGCGTGGCGAGCACGCAGGCGTGCAGCTGCCGTTCACCGCCAACACCCCGTATGTGAACAGCATTCCGCCAGATGAAGACCCGGCCTACCCCGGCGACCGTGACCTGGAGCAGCGGCTGAAGAGCCTCGTCCGGTGGAACGCGCTCGCTATGGTGGTGAAGGCAAACCGGGAGGCGGATGGCATCGGCGGACACATCTCCACCTACGCCTCGGCGGCGACCCTCTACGAAGTCGGCTTCAACCACTTCTTCCGGGCCGCTACGGACGACCATCCGGGCGACCTCGTCTATTACCAGGGACACGCTTCGCCAGGCGTGTATGCCCGCGCCCATCTCGAAGGCCGACTGGATCGGGCCCACCTGGAACACTTCCGCCGCGAGCTGACCGGCTCGGGGCTCTCGTCGTACCCGCACCCGTGGCTCATGCCAGATTTCTGGGAGTTCCCCACGGTCTCGATGGGGTTGAGCCCGATCATGGGCATCTACCAGGCGCGGTTTCAGCGCTACCTGGAAGACCGCGGCATCCTGCCCCCATCGGACGCCAAAGTGTGGGTGCTCATGGGCGATGGCGAGACCGACGAACCGGAATCGTTGGGCGCCATCACGCTGGCCTCGCGCGAGCAGCTCGACAACCTGATCTTTGTGGTGAACTGCAACCTCCAGCGGCTGGACGGGCCAGTGCGAGGCAACGGGCAGATCATCCAGGAACTAGAGGCCGCCTTTCGGGGAGCCGGCTGGAACGTCATCAAGGTGCTCTGGGGCCGAGACTGGGACCCGCTCCTGGCTGTCGACACCGAAGGGCTGCTCGTCCGCCGCATGAGCGAGACGGTCGACGGGCAGTATCAGCGCTATGCGGTCGAATCTGGCGCCTACGTCCGCGACCACTTCTGGAGCAAGTACCCGAAGCTGCTCGACATGGTGGACCACTTCACCGACAACGAGCTGAAGAAGCTCCGGCTCGGCGGACACGACCCGGCGAAGGTCTACTCGGCATTCGCCTCCGCCGTGGCACACCGGGGCGCGCCCACCGTGGTCCTGGCCCGCACCATCAAGGGCTACGGGCTCGGGGAGGGCGGCGAGGGCCGCAACGTCACCCACCAACAGAAGAAGCTGAACGAGGACGAGCTCCGGGCGTTCCGCGACCGCTTCCACATCCCGCTGTCCGACGAGCAAATCGCGGGCCTACCGTTCTATGTACCGGAGGGCGACAGCCCGGAGATGGTCTATCTGAATGAGCGGCGGGCGGCGCTCGGCGGCTCGGTGCCCAAGCGGGTCGAACGAGCGGTACCGATGGACCCGGTCTCGACCGAGCTGTTCGCGGAGCTACGGGAAGGGACCGGCGACCGGGAAATCTCTCTGACCATGGCGTTCGCGCGGCTGCTGAGCCGCCTGCTGCGCGACCCGGAGATCGGCGACCTGATCGTCCCGATCGTGCCGGACGAGGCGCGTACCTTCGGCATGGAAGCACTCTTCCGCCAGGTGGGCATCTACGCGCACGCCGGTCAGAAGTACGAACCGGTCGACCACGCGACACTCCTCTACTACCGCGAAGCCGAGGATGGGCAGGTGCTCGAAGAGGGCATCACTGAGGCGGGCTCGATAGCGTCATTCATCGCCGCCGGCACCGCCTATTCGACGCGAGGCGTCAACACCATTCCATTCTTCATCTTCTACTCGATGTTCGGATTCCAGCGAGTGGGCGACCTAATCTGGGCAGCGGCCGATTCGCGCTGCCGAGGCTTCCTGCTGGGCGGCACCGCCGGGCGCACTACCCTGGCCGGCGAGGGCCTGCAGCACCAGGACGGGCAGAGCCACCTGCTGGCCTATCCGGTGCCAAACCTCCTCTCGTATGACCCGGCCTATGCCTACGAGCTGGGCGTCATCATCGAGGAGGGCATCCGTCGGATGTATGTCGAGAGCGAGAGCGTCTTCTATTACCTGACGGTGGAGAACCAGCCGTATCCGATGCCGCCCATGCCCGACGGCTGCCGCGACGGCATCCTCAAGGGCCTCTACCGGGTGCGTCCGTCCGAAAACGACGGCCCGCATCAGGCGCAGCTCCTGGCCAGCGGCGCCATTCTGCCGGAGGCGATCGCCGCCCAGACCATGCTGACTCGCTACAACGTTGCCGCCGACGTCTGGAGCGTCACTAGTTGGGCCCAACTCTATCGTGACGGCCACGCGGCGGATCGGTGGAACCTCCTCCACCCGCTGGACGAACCGCGCGTGCCCTATGTGACCCAGTGTCTGGGTAATGCGCCAGGCGTGGTGGTGGCCGCCAGCGACTACCTTAAGGCGCTACCTGACTCGTTGGGCCAGTGGCTGGATAGGAGGCTGGTCTCGCTGGGTACGGACGGCTTCGGTCGCAGTGACACCCGCGAAGCGCTCCGCAACTTCTTCGAGGTGGATGCCCGATTCATCACGCTGGCGACCCTAGGCGCGCTGGCGCGTGACGGCGCGATCGACTACACGGTGGTGGCGCAGGCCATCGAGGATATGGAGATCGACCCAGAAAAGGCAGATCCAGCGGTTTCATAGAGGACACCGAGATGCTGATCGATGTGACGCTGCCGGTACTCGGCGAGGGGATCGAGGAGGCTGAGGTAATCCAGGTACTGGTGAAGACTGGCGACGCCGTCGAGGCCGACCAGCCCCTGATCGAGGTCGAGACCGACAAGGCCACCGTTGAGGTACCGGCGCCATCAGCCGGCGTCGTGGGCGACATCGCGGTGAGCCAGGGCGCCACCATTAAGGTGGGAGCGCAGCTCCTCACCCTGACCGACGGCGCCTGGACGGCCGGGTCCCAAGCCGAGTCGGCGCCTCCGGCACCACCGGCCGAACCCGAGGAACCAGCCGAGGCTCCGGCACCGAAGCCCAAGCCCCTCACCGAAACCGCTCCGTTACCCGCACCAGTGGCGTCCACTCAGGTTGCTTCGCCCGGTCCCCCCTCGCCAACGTTCGGTGGACGGCACGCTCTGGCGTCGCCCTCCGTACGGAAACTCGCCCGAGAGATCGGGGTAAACATCGAGACAGTAATGCCGACCGGCCGCCGAAATCGCGTCACCCTGGACGACGTGAAGACGCACGCCAAGCAGGCGATGGGGCAGCTGGCGGGGGGAGGCGCGGGCCCGGCCGCGCCAACGCCGCTCCCCGACTTCGCCGTGTGGGGCCCGGTCGAGAAGCAGCCGCTGAAGGGCATCCGGCGTACGGTCACGCGTCGGATGAGCCTGGCCTGGCAGACCGTGCCGCATGTCACCCAGCACGATCAGGCCGACATCAGCGAGTTCGAAGCCGTGCGAAAGACCACCAAGAAGCATACGCCGGATCTTCCGCTGACAGTGACCGCGCTGGCTGTAGCGGTCGCGTCGGCCGCGCTCCGGGAGTTCCCGCAGTTCAACGCCTCGCTCGATGTGGCGGGGGGCGAGATCGTCTACAAGCAGTACGTACACGTCGGGGTCGCGGTGGACACCGAGCGCGGACTGCTCGTCCCGGTTATTCGAGACGCCGATACCAAGAGCCTCGGCGCCCTCTCGACTGAGATCTCGGCGCTGGCGAGCAAGGTGCGAGAGGGCAAGGCGGAACCGGACGACCTGCAGGGGGGCACGTTCACCATTACCAACCTGGGTGGCCTAGGCGGCACCGCCTTCACCCCCATCGTCAACTATCCCGAGGTGGCCATCCTCGGCCTCTCGCGGTCGACCCAGGCGCCGGTCTGGATCAATGACCGGTTCGAGCCACGCCCCATCATGCCCCTCTCCCTCTCCTACGACCACCGCCTTATCGACGGAGCTGACGGCGTGCGGTTTCTCCGATGGATTGCAACACGCCTCGAACACCCTCTGTTGCTTGAACTGTAGGTTGCGATCCCGGGCACGCACAGCGTGCCCGCCGGCAGCCCCGGGGGCTATGGGGTCCCCACAAGCGGGCGCGAGGGGTTCGGCTGCAACGCGCCTCGCATAGCCTGTGTCGCTTAAACCGTGCACTTCACTGCCCGGTTTCTCGTTTAGTTCACCGGACGCGAAACGTAGCCCCTGTCGAGACTGCGGCATCTAGATCTATCTTTTGACCTAATTCGACCTAATGCCTGCAAGATACTGCAGACAAGTGGTCTAGCGCGACGACGGCTTGTCAGTGAATCGCAGAACGACCTCGAGAGCACGGGCCAGCAACGCAGCGTATCTCGCTTTCGCTGCCCGCGACGGGGGTTGCGTCTTGGTCACGAGTAGTCGATACTAGTCACCCCATCCGAGTGTCTGGTTCTGTTGCCCCCCGCGGTTGCCGGGATGGGCTTGACCGGGCCCCGGCATCGGCAGGGAGCACCAGCATGCTCCGACCGGTGCCTGGCGGTGGCGGCTTGATAACCGCAAATTGCCTATGAATACTGTGACTCAGCCCACGCCAGACAAGCCGAAACGGCGAGTCAAATACGTGCGCAAGCTGGACCAAATCGAACAGCTCACGCCTGAGCAGCGTGATCGTCTCGGACCTGTAGCTGCGCGCTATGTCTTTCGCGCCAACGACTACTATCTCGGCCTAATCGATTGGGACGACCCGGAAGACCCGATCAAGCAACTGATCATCCCGCGCGAAGAAGAGCTGTCCGAGTGGGGAGAGCTTGACGCCAGCAACGAACAGTCGGTCACCGTCGCGCACGGTGTCCAGCACAAGTACACGGACACAGTGCTGCTGCTCTGCAACGAAGTCTGTGGCGCCTACTGCCGCTACTGCTTCCGCAAGCGGCTGTTCATGGACGAGAACGACGAGGTCACCAACGACGTTTCGGCCGGGTTGGCCTATATCGCCGACCACCCGGAGGTGACCAACGTGCTGCTCACCGGGGGCGACCCGCTGCTAATGAGCACGCGCCGGCTGGTAGAAATCTTCGACGCGCTCCGCCAAATTCCGCACGTCAAGATCATCCGGCTCGGATCCAAGATGCCGGCGTTCGATCCTTTCCGGTTGCTGAACGACGAGGAGCTACAAGCTGCCTTCCGGAAGTACTCAACGCCCGAGCAGCGCATCTATCTGATGGCGCACTTCGACCATCCGCGCGAACTCACCCCCGAGGCCATAGCTGGGATCGACACCTGCATTCGCAACGGCATCATCTGCGTCAATCAGTGCCCGCTCATCAAGGGGATCAACGACGATCCCCACGTGCTGGCCGAGATGTACTCGACGCTGTCCTACACCGGATGCCCGCCCTACTACCTGTTCCAGGGGCGACCGACGGCTGGCAACGAACCGTATGAGATCCCGATTGTCGAGGGCTGGCACATCTTCCAACAGGCGCTGAAGATGGGCTCAGGCCTGGCGCGCCGCGCCAAGTACTGCATGTCGCACGAGACCGGTAAAGTCGAGATCCTGGGTGTCGACGCCGACCACTTGTATCTGCGGTATCACCAAGCTAAGTTTGACGAGGATCTCAGCCGATTCTTCGTCGCCCGGCGAGACGACAGCGCCTACTGGCTTGACCAGCTAACAGTTCTCGACACCGTTCCCGACCACGTCTGACACACCCCTGGGGGCATGATCGAGCTCCGAGGATTGAGTAAGCGGTACGGCAACCGCCTCGCAGTCGCCGAGCTCTCGCTCGAAGTGGCCAAGGGCGAGCTTCTCGTCCTGCTCGGCGGCTCGGGCAGCGGCAAGACCACCACCCTGAAGATGATCAACCGGCTGATCGAGCCAACCAGCGGCTCGGTTCGGCTGGACGGCGATGACGTCGCCGCGCTTACCCCCTCCGACCTGCGGCGCCGGATCGGCTACGCCTTCCAGCAGGTCGGGTTGTTCCCGCATCTCTCCGTGTCTGAGAACATCGGGGTCACGCCGTCGCTGCTCGGCTGGTCGCCGGACCAGATCCGAGAGCGGGTCGACACGCTACTCAGGCTGGTCGAGCTCGACCCGGACGAGATGCGTGACCGGCGCCCCGACGAACTCTCGGGCGGGCAGCAACAACGGGCGGGCGTTGCCCGTGCACTGGCGGCCCGGCCACGGGTGATGCTGCTCGACGAGCCGTTCGGCGCCCTCGACCCACTAACGCGCCAGCGGCTGCAGGATTCGTTCATCCGGATCCGGCGAGAACTGGGAGTGACGGCGGTATTCGTCACGCACGACATGACCGAGGCGCTGCTGCTGGGCGATCGGATCGCCGTGCTCTCGGAGGGCCGGATGGTGCAGATCGGCGCACCGGCCGAGCTGATGCGCGCCCCGGCCAACGACTATGTGCGCCAGCTGCTCGACACCCCCCGGCGCGAGGCGGCGCTCGTCGACTCGCTACTGTCGACGGAAGACACGGCATGAGTTACGGCCGCACCCGATTGCAAGGTAGTCGTACGGGAGCCGGGGGTTGGGGCGGAGCTTCATGACATGAATGAACAGCTGGCCCTGCTCCCGGCCTATCTCACGGCGCATCTGCAGCTAACGCTGCTGGCGCTGGCCGCCAGCGCCGCCGTCAGCCTGCCGCTCGGTATCGCCGCCACACGGGTCCGCTGGCTCGAACAACCAGCGCTGGCCATCGCCGCCGTCATCCAGACCATTCCGAGCTTGGCGTTGCTGGCGGTGATGGTGCCGATTCTGGCAACCCTGCAGCTGCAAAGTATCGGCTTCCTGCCCGCATTCATCGGCCTGTCGCTCTACGGCATTCTGCCAATACTGCGGAACACGGTGACCGGTATCGCCGGGGTCGACCCCGCTCTGAAGGAGGCAGCCCGCGGCGTGGGGATGACGCCCGCCCAACAGCTGCGCCAGATCGAGCTGCCGCTGGCCATGCCGACCATCGTGGCCGGCCTCCGTACCGCGACGGTCTGGACCGTAGGCATGGCGACTCTATCGACACCGGTAGGAGCCACCAGTCTCGGCAACTACATCTTCACCGGGTTACAGACAAGGAACTTCGCGGCCGTGCTTGTGGGCTGCGTTGCGTCGGCGGTGCTCGCACTGCTGCTCGACGCCCTTGTGCGCTCGCTCGAGGTGGGGGTGCGGGATCGTCGTCCCCGTCTCGTGAAGGTCGCGGCGGCGGTCACCGCGGCACTCTACCTCTATACCGTCGGCAGTCTGGCCGGATCGCTTGTCGGCGGGGGCGACCGTCCAATATCGATCGGAGCCAAGGGCTTCACCGAGCAGTACGTGCTGGCCGAGCTACTCACGCAGTGGATCGAGCAGGAAACGGGTCAGCCCACCGCCCAACGGCAATCGCTCGGTTCGATCGTGGCGTTCAACGCCCTCGCAGCCGGCGACGTCGATGTCTACGTGGACTACTCGGGCACCGTGTGGGCTAATGTGATGGGACAGACGGGCATCGGGAGCCGCGCCGAGGTCAGGTCGGCGGTGGCGCAATACCTCGACGAGACCCACGGCATCCAGATCGCCGCCACGCTCGGCTTCGAAAACGCCTACTCGGTGGCGATGCGCAACGAGGATGCCGACCGCCTGGGAATCGCGCGGATCAGCGATCTGCCACCCCTAGGTCTCACCCTGTCGATGGGCGGCGACCTCGAGTTCTTCTCCCGACCGGAATGGACGGCCATCGAGGAGGTGTACGGCCTGAGACTGGCCGAGGAGCGGACGATGGACGCCGGCCTGATGTATCAGGCAGCCGCCGAGGGTGCCGTCGACCTGATTAGCGCTTACACCACCGATGGACGGATCACGGCCTACGGCCTCCGTGTGCTCGACGACGATCGAGGAGCTATTCCCCCCTACGACGCGCTGGTGATGGTCAGCGACCGCCTGGTCGAAGAGCGGCCGGACGTGGTCGAGGCGCTCGGGCGTCTCGACGGCCGCATCGACGTCGAAGCCATGCGACAGATGAACCTCGCGGTCGACGAAGGCGGTGAGAATCCGGCCACCGTCGCCACCGAGTTCCTGCGGAGCCTTGCGCGGTAAGATCGGCCCATGGGCATTCTTGACATGCTGGGACTGACGGACGACAGCGATGGCGCTCCCTCGCACGGCTCCAGCCACGGCGACACCGACACTGTGCGGCGCATCGCGGGCGAGCTGGACGCGCTCGAACCGGACCGGGCGAGGTTTCTAGCTGCCTTCGCGTATGTCCTAAGCCGGGTGGCACACGCCGACTCGGAGGTCTGTGTGCACGAGACCGAGACGATGAAGGAGATCGTGCAGAAGCTGGGACACGTCCCGGAAGCCCAGGCGCTGCTCGTGGTCGAGATCGCCAAGAACCAGGCGCGGCTCTTCGGTGGGACCGAGAACTACCTAGTCACTCGGGAATTCCGCGAGATCGCCACCGCCGAGCAGCGGTTGGAACTGCTCGACTGTATCTTTGGGGTGGCCGCTGCTGATGGCTCGATCAGCACGATCGAGGAGTCACAGGCGGGCCAGATCGCCAAAGAGCTCGGCTTTACCCAGCCCGAGTATTCGGCTGCACTTGCGGCTCACGGGGAGCATCGGGCGGTGCTGCAGCTGCTGCGGTCGAAGCAGTAGCTACCTCGGGTTCTTCGTCCTCGTCCGACGTTTCGTAGGCCGACGGATTGCCGTCCAACATGACAGCCAGCCAGCGCAGGTCCTCGGTGTTCTCGAGTGCGATCTTCAGCATCATCGTCAGCGGCACCGCCAGCAACATCCCCACCGGCCCCCAGACCCAGCCCCAGAAGACCAGGGACAGCAGGATCACGAGCACCGACAGGCCGAGGCGTCGTCCGAGCAGCATCGGCTCGACCAGGTTTCCAAAGATGACGTTGATGCCCAGGTAGCCGGCGGCTACCAGAAGCGCGTGCCCCACTCCGAACTGCACAGTCGCCAGTAGCACCGGTCCAACCGCGGCGAAGATCGACCCCAGATTCGGGATGTAGTTGAAGAGGAACGCGATCAACCCCCACATCAGAGGGAAGTCGAGCCCCAGCGCCCACACCCAGATGCCGGCCAGCAGACCGGTACTCAGGCTCACCACCGTCTTGATGGCGAGATAGCGTTGAATCTGACGAGTCATCTGACTAAAGCGCTGCATGCCGCGGCTGCGCTCGCCGAACGCGACCCGCAGCTTGGCCCGGAAGCCGGCCGCCTCGAACAGCATGAAGATGACCACGAGGAACACGAGAAAGGCATTCGACAGTAGCCCAGCCAGTGCCCCCAGGATGCCGTTCAAAAGGTCGACCATCGCCTGCGGATTGATGTAGTCGAGCGGCGTCCACTGGGTAGCGGGCAGGCCCATGCTCTCGGCCCAGGCGAGCGCGTCGCGCAACAGCCCCTGGAGCCGAGCCTGATAGCTGGGCGCCACGTCGGCAAACTCGCTCACCGACTGCCCCACCACAGCGCCGAAGATGCTGACCACGCCGGCGGCCGCGCTCACCGTCGACAGTACGGCCAGCGCGGTAGGCACCCGGCGGTTCTGGAGCCAGAGCATGATCGGCAGGCTCACCATGGCGAGGAACACCGCCACGAGGAACGGCAGCAGGATCTGGTCAGCTTCCCGAAGCCCGGCCACCACGATGATGAAGGCGGCCGCCAACAACAGGAACCGTGCGCCTCGGTCCTGGCGTAGCGACTCGACCGACCCCTGACGCACTCCGAGATACGCCCGATCGCGCCTCTCGCTCATGTCGTGCTCCCCCTGTCTACCACACCTCGAACACCGTGGTAGCGAACCGCGCCGCCGGCTCGACCCACTGATCCCGCACGCCGAATCCGGCCAGCTCGCCCATCTGGACAATAGCCTCCATCTTGTATTTATACGAGCTTTCGGTCCAGATCGACTCGCCGGCGGAGAACTGGACACGCAGGTTGGCGCCGGCGACGGTGACCGTCTGCGCGTCGAGGCTCTCGAGATGCATCTCCACGCGAGACGCCCCGGAATTCCAGACCGCCCGATGCGCGAACTGGTTGAGGTCGAAGTCGGCGCCCAGCTCGAGATTCAGCCGGACCAGCAGGTTCTTGTTGAACGCCGCGGTCACGCCGAGTGGATCGTCATAGGCGAGGACAAGCTCGGGCTCCGGCTTGACCAGATCAGCTCCAAGCAGGAGCCGGTCGCCCGGCTGCAGCACCGCACGCACGCTGCGCAGGAACCCAACGGCGGCATCCGGCTCCAGGTTGCCGATGTTGGATCCGAGGAACGCGACAAGGAGGCCGCCGCAAGGCTCCCGCGATCGTGCCACTTCGGCCAACCCCTCCTGGTAAGTAGACTCGTGGAGCGACACCGTCAACCCATCGAAACGCGACAAGGTGCGCCTGGCCATCTGAAGCGCGGTGACCGATACGTCGACCAACTCGATCCCTAACAAACGGCCGGACGACACCCAGGGCTCGACCACCAGCGCCAGTTTCTCTCCGCTTCCGCAACCCAGCTCCACCACCGTGGTGGGCGGCTCAAGCCCAGCCAGAATCTGCCTGGCATGCTGGGACAGGAGCTGGCATTCGGCCCGCGTGATCCGGTACTCGGGCAGCGCGCAGATCGCCTCGAAGAGCTTCGAGCCGAGCGCGTCGTACAGGTAATGCGGCTGCAGACGCTTAGGGCTTCCGCCGAGATCTCGGCGAACCTCGTCGACCAGACGCGCCTGACCGGTTAGCTCGATCCCACTGGTGGGCTCCATATTGGGTGGTGTGGGGCTATCCCTGCACGCAACGGAAACAAGCGTAGACGTATGGATAGTGTGGACGGAACCAGTTGCGGAAGCTCCGTCTGAGCAACCCGGGCGCCGTCACCGGCGATCCGCCCTTGATGACATAGTGCAGGCCGTCAAAGAAGTCGGCCGAATACTCCGGGTAGGACGGCATCGGCGAGAAGCCAGGGAAACCGTCAAACACGGTAGAGCTCCACTCCCACCCGTTACCCACCAGGTCGTGCACGCCCCAGGCACTGACACCGTCGGGGAACGAACCGACCGGCACCGGTTCCCAGTAGCGGAACCCGAAGTTGCCATGCCGGCTGGGGTCGGGGGCGTCCTCGCCCCACGGGTAGCTGCGCTCAGCTCCCTCGGGCGTGCCGTAGGCGGCCCGATGGAACTCAGCCTCGGTCGGCAGTCGCTGGCCCCGCCAGCGCGCGAAAGCCGATGCTTCGGCATGGGTGACATACACCGGCCAGGCGGCAGGCAGCGGAATCAGGTCGAACATGCTCCGCCAGTGCCAACGTCCATCCTCGCGCACCCAGAACGGCGGATGCTCGATCCCTCCGGCCGCGCACCAGGCCCAGTCGCTGTCGGACCACCAGCGGCTGTCCCCATAGCCACCTGCGTCGACAAACGCCTGATACTCCTGATTGGTGACATTGTGAACGTCGATGGCGAAAGCCGGCACGTCAACCACGTGAATCGGAAACTCGTTATCCCAGCCGAACGGAACCTCTTCGAGCGCCGCCCCTAGCGTGGCCCTTCCCGGCGCGACCTCGATCTGGCGAGCTGGCGGGACCACCCCCTCTGTGACGAGCGGCGCACCAGCTGGTCGGCATTTTCGGTCGAGCGACAACCGGTGCCACATGTAGGCCAGCGTCTCCTGGTGCAACTCTTCGTGCTCAATGAGCGTGTGCACCGCTTGACCGCGGTGCAGCACCGGATGGCCCGGCTGCTCGACGGGCGCCTTCGCCAGCGCGTCGAGGATCAGCTGGTCGGCCGCCTCGACGTACTCCTGCACGGCATCACGGGTCGGCCAGGCATGGATCGCCACGTCGTCGGCCGAACGCTGGTCCTCGGGATCGATGCCGCGGGCAAACAGTAGCTCGAGGCCCTCGTCGATTCCGGGGCGGCCCAAACCACATTTGATCAGCGTGTTCACGCTGAAGGCGGGGATATGCCCTTCGTAGAACACTACCGGGTGGCGAAGCGAAATCGGTCGCTCATAGTAGGCCTCTGGGCTCAGCAGACGAAACAGCTCGGCCGTGCGCTCTCGGGTCGCCAGAAACCAGGCGATGCACGCCTCACGATCGACCACGGCGGTCGGTGCGGAGTCCATATGTCCCAACACTAACATAGGGATTTCTCGGTCCCCACGCCCTCCCACACCAGTGTGGTAGCCTGAACTCGAGGCCATTTGGCGAAAGTGGCGGAACTGGCAGACGCGCTGGATTTAGGATCCAGTGGCCCTAGGCCGTGGGGGTTCAAATCCCCCCTTTCGCACCACACCACTCACATTTTGTTCCACGCAACCGATTGACATATATGAAGACGGAGCTCACGTCGCTGAGTGAGACGCGAAAGCGGCTCGACATCGAGATTCCCGCGGCCGAAGTGGACCAGGCGATTGACCGTCTGGCCAAGCAACTGACCAAGCGTGCCAAGGTGCCTGGATTCCGACCGAGGAAGGTACCGGTTAGCGTAGTACGACAGCGATTCATGTCGGACATCCTGCATGACGTCTCGCACGACCTGGTGCCCCCCGCCGTCGATACGGCTCTACGAGATCATGAGATGGTTCCGGTCGAGACGCCAGACGTGCACGAGATCTCGATCGACGCCGGGCAGCCACTGACATTCCACGCGCTCTTCGAGGTAATGCCTGCGCTCGAGGATCTCGACTACGAGGCGCTCACACTTCGGCGCACGCCGGTGGAATTGGACGCCGCGGCAGCCGAACGCGCCCTCGAGGAACTGCGGCGCCGGGCCAGTAAGCTGGAACCGGTGACCGACCGAGCGGTCAAGGGCGAGGACGTGGTCACGCTGGACCTCACCAGGAAGGGAGTCGCTGGGCCGGACGGCCCTCCCGAGACGCCGCCAGAGGAGCGGCATGAGGGAGTGAGCATCGAGCTCGGAACGCCAGCCAACCCACCGGGTTTCGACGATGAGCTAGTGGGTTTGGAGCCGGGCGACACGAAATCGTTCGAGCTCACCTATCCCGCCGACCACGAGCCGAAGGACCTGGCGGGCACAACGGTGGCCTACGACGTCGAGGTCAAGGCCATTCACCGGCGAGAGCTGCCAGAGCTTGACGACGCATTCGCTACCTCAATCGGAGAGTTCGAATCGCTGGAGGCGCTGAAAGAGCGAATCGCGAGCGACCTCGAGCGGGAAGCGAAGGCGGAATCAGACCGGGAAGTGCGCCGCGACCTGCTGTCGCAGCTGGCGTCCCGGGTCACGGTGGAGATGCCCGAAGCGCTGGTCAACCGGGAGATTGGACGGCGACTCGAACAGATCGCGAGCCGTCTCGCGCAACAGCAGGTCGACCCGACGAAGGCCAACATCGATTGGGAGACGCTAAAGGAAGAGCAACGTGCCCCGGCGCTCGAGACGGTACGGGGCTCGATGGTTCTCGACGAGGTGGTGAAACGCGAATCGCTCAGCGTGAAATCGGACGAGGTCGACGAGGAGGTTACCAAATACGCCGAGCGTCTTGGACAGACCCCGGCCGCGGTTCGGGCTCAATTGGAGAAAGAGGATGGGATCGCGCGACTGGCGGAAGGACTGCTGCGGAAGCAGGCAGTCGAGTTTCTTCTGTCGCGTGCTACGATCGTGTCCGCGTAAGGGTCGCTTTCCTGCCGTCGTCTCAATCCCCAAGCAGCGTGCTCACCGGTCCCCTGGCACCGCGGTGGTTCGCTCAGGGCCAGACAACGGTGACAGGCAACGACACCCCGGCGTGGGGCGAAGGGGCTAGCTAGCGCCGCGAGGGGTTTAGGGCGAAGCCCCCTGGTGAGATCAATGACTGACTCCAAGACCGTGCCCACTCCGCGTAACCAACTCATCCCGATGGTGGTCGAGCAGACCAACAGGGGCGAGCGGGCGTATGACATCTATTCCCGGTTGCTGAAGGACAGCATCATCTTCATTGGTACGCCGATCGAGGATTCCATCGCGAACCTGGTCATCGCCCAGATGCTGTTTCTGGAGGCCGAGGACCCGGACCGAGACATCGTGCTCTACATCAACAGCCCGGGCGGGTCGATTTCGGCGGGGCTCGCGATCTACGACACGATGCAGTTCATCAAGCCCGATGTGCAGACCGTCTGTATCGGTCAGGCTGCGTCGATGGCGGCGGTGCTGTTGTCGGCCGGAACTGCCGGCAAACGGTTCAGCCTGCCAAACTCGCGTGTCGTCATCCACCAGCCGCTGATGAGCGGTCTAGCGGGGCAGGCGACCGACATCGACATCCACGCCAAGGAGATCCTGCGGATGCGGCAGCGGCTCAACGAAATCCTCGTGTCGCACACCGGACAGAAGCTCAAACGGATCGAAGAGGACACCGAGCGAGACTACATCATGGACGCCGAGCAGGGTCGGGAATACGGTATTATTGATGAAGTGATCAGACAGCGCGCCTAGGCGAACGTGGCGTGCCACGCCCGCCAAGGGCACTGTTTAACATGGTCAAGAAAAGCGGTGAACCGGAGATTCTGCGCTGTTCGTTCTGTAACAAGGATCAGAACGATGTCCGCAAACTGATCGCCGGTCCGACAGTCTTCATCTGCGACGAGTGCGTCGAGGTCTGCAACGACATCATCGCGGACGACAACCGGTTCGAGCACCGCGGCTCCAAGTCAAGCCTCCCGGTTCCTCAAGAGATCAAGAAGTTCCTGGACGGGTACATTGTCGGCCAGGAGCAAACCAAGAAGAAGCTCTCGGTCGCCGTCTACAACCACTACAAGCGCGTCGAGATCCAGAAGCAGTCGAGCAACCGCAACGACACCGAGCTCACCAAGGCGAACATTCTCCTGATCGGCCCGACCGGCACTGGCAAGACGCTGATGGCGCAGACGCTGGCCAGGATGCTGTCGGTGCCGTTCACCATCGTCGATGCGACGACGCTGACCGAAGCCGGCTATGTAGGCGAGGACGTCGAGAACATCGTGCTGAAGCTGCTACAGGCCGCCGGTGGCGACATCGAGAAATGCCAGCAGGGCATTATCTACATCGATGAAATCGACAAAATCTGCCGTAAGGACGAGAACCCATCCATTACCCGGGACGTCTCGGGAGAGGGCGTGCAGCAGGCTTTGCTGAAGATCCTAGAGGGCACGGTAGCCAACGTGCCTCCACAGGGTGGCCGCAAGCACCCGCACCAGGAGTTCTTCCAGATCGACACGGCCAACGTGCTGTTCATCTGTGGGGGCGCTTTCGTTGGCCTCGAGCAGACGATCCAGCGGCGCACCGGCCGGAGGTCGCTGGGCTTCGGCGCCGACATTAAGACCGCCGACGAACGGGACCTCGGCTCGACCCTCGAAATGGTCGAGCCGGAGGATCTCATCCGCTACGGCCTCATTCCGGAGTTCGTCGGACGGCTACCGGTCATCGGCGCCCTGCACGAGCTGGACAAGCCGGCTCTGATGCAGATTCTCACCGAGCCGCGCAACGCCATCACCAAACAGTACGAGCGCCTGTTCGAGTACGAGAACGTGAAGCTCCGCTTCACCGAGGACGCACTCGAGGCGATCGCCGAGTCGGCGCTCGAGCGCAAGATCGGGGCCCGCGGGCTACGCATGATCATCGAGGCTCTGATGCTCGACATCATGTACACGCTGCCAGGTCAGAAGAAAATCAAGGAGTGCGTCATCACCCGGGAAGTCGTACAGTCGAAGGACGATCCAATCACGGTCATCGAGAAGGCGGGCTAGCGCACGTCTGAGACCAGCGCAGCGCACCGCACCTGAACCACCACATAACTCATGGAAGTCTACGAGACTCTACCGATAGTTCCCCTGCGTGACGTCGTCGTGTTCCCGCACATGATGATGCCGTTCGTCATCGGACGACCGTCATCGACGCGAGCGCTCGAGCACGCGCTGGTGAAGGACAAACGGATCTTCCTGGCCGCCCAGCAGGACGCGGTTACCGACGACCCGCAACCCAAGGACATCTACACGATGGGCTGCGTGGCCAACATCGTTCAGAGCCTGAAACTCCCCGACGGCAACATCAAAGTGCTGGTCGAGGGGCTGGAGCGAGCGCGCGCGGTCGAGTGGAAAGAAGACAAGGGCTTCTACCGCGTCGTCGCCAAACTGCTGCCGAAGCAGGACGACGTGAGCGACGATCTCGAATCGACCATGAGCAAGGCCGTCTCGCTGTTCGAGCAGTACGTCAAGCTATCGAACAACCTGCACTACGACGCCATGATCGCGGCGGTGCGGGTCGACGACGCCAGTAAGCTCGGTGACACCATCGCCGCCCACCTCGTGGTCGGGGTGGAAGAGAAGCAGAACCTCCTCGAGATTATCTCACCGCTCGAGCGGCTGGTGCGGATCGCCAGCCTGCTGGAAATCGAGGTCGACAAGCTTCAGGTAGACCGCCGGATCCAATCTCGCGTGAAGAAGCAGATGGAGAAGGCGCAGAAGGAGTACTACCTCAACGAGAAGATGAAGGCGATCCAGAAAGAACTGGGTCGTAAGGAAGACAAGGGTAGCGAGCTCGAGGAGCTTCGCAAGAAGATCGAAGAAGCCCGCATGCCGAAGAACGTCGAGGAGAAGGCGATCCAGGAGCTCAAGCGACTCGAGGCCATGCCTCCGATGTCGGCCGAGGCGACCGTTTCGCGCAACTACCTCGACTGGCTGATTGCGGTGCCCTGGCACAAAAAGTCGCGCGAAAGCCGCAACCTCGAGAAAGCCGAAGAGATTCTCAACCAGGACCACTACGGTCTCGAGAAGATCAAAGATCGGATCCTCGAATTCCTCGCGGTGCGCACCCTCGTCCGCAAGCCTAAGGGCACCATCCTAACGCTGTCTGGTCCGCCGGGAGTCGGCAAGACATCGCTGGCGAAGTCAATCGCTAGAGCCACCAACCGTAAGTTCGTGCGGCTGTCGGTCGGCGGTGTCCGCGACGAGGCGGAGATTCGGGGGCATCGGCGCACCTACATCGGCGCCTTCCCCGGCCAGATCATCCAAATGATGAAGAAGGCCGGCACGATGAACCCGGTCTTCCTTCTCGACGAAGTCGACAAGATGTCAATGGACTTCCGCGGCGACCCTTCTGCCGCGCTGCTCGAGGTACTGGATCCAGAACAGAACCACACGTTCCTTGACCACTACCTGGACGTGGAATACGACCTGTCGAACATCATGTTCATCTGTACCGCCAACGTCCTGCACACCGTGCCGCAGGCGTTGCGGGACCGGATGGAGGTGCTGCAGCTCGCCGGATACACCGAGCTCGAGAAGATCGAGATCGCCCGCACCTTCCTAGCGCCCAAGGCGGTGAAAGCCACCGGGCTGACCGACAAGAACATCCAGTTCAAGGACGAGGCGTTCGAGACGGTCATCCGACGCTACACGCGTGAGGCGGGTGTCCGGAACCTCGAGCGAGAGATCAATGCGCTGTGCCGGAAGGTGGCGCGCAAGGTGGTGGCCGAGGGTAAGCAGTTCTCGGAAGGGATCACTGCCGAGAAGATCACCGAGCATCTGGGCGTGCCCCGCTATCGGCCGCAGATGGCCGAAGAGAAGAACGAGGTCGGGATTGCCACCGGACTAGCGTGGACGGAGGCTGGCGGCGAGCTGCTGCTCACCGAATCCACGCTGATGCCAGGCAAGGGCCGGCTGACGCTGACCGGCAAGCTCGGCGACGTAATGCAGGAATCGGCGCAGGCCGCCATGAGCTATGTGCGGTCAAGGGCCGCCGCGTTCGGCATCGACAAGAACTTCCACCGCCGCACCGACGTCCACGTGCACGTACCCGAAGGCGCCATCCCCAAGGACGGTCCGTCGGCCGGAATCACACTGGCCACGGCGCTGGTCTCGAACCTGTCAAACATACCCACGCGTCGAGACGTGGCGATGACCGGCGAGATCACGCTCCGCGGAAAGGTGCTCCCGATCGGTGGAGTCAAGGAGAAGGTGCTGGCCGCACACCGCGCCGGGGTCAAGACGATCATCCTGCCCAAGGACAACGAGAAGGACCTCGCCGACATCCCGAAGGCGGTGCTCGACGTCATGGAGCTACACCTGGTGGAATTCATGGACGAGGTACTGCGGATAGCGATGGCCAAGCCGCTAACGGGTCTTCTGGCCGCCGAACAGACCGAGACCGAGAACACCGCCAGCGACGACACGGTGACACACTAGGGCGGACCTCGGGTCCGCCGGCCCCGACCTCCAGGCGCTCGAGAAGGCGAATGAAGCTCCTCTCTGCTGAGTTCGTTACAAGCGTCGGACCGGCCAGCCCGCTTCCGGTGACCCAGCTGCCGCAAGTGGCTCTGGTAGGTCGATCGAACGTCGGCAAATCCACCCTTATCAACGCGTTAGCTAAAAAGAAGATCGCGCGAGCCGGTGGGGCGCCTGGCACCACCCGGTTGCTCAACGTCTACCAGTTTGAGCTGGCAAAGAACCGCGGTAACCTGCTGTTAATCGATCTCCCAGGTTACGGCTACGCGCGTGGACGGGACGCCGCCGCCCAGGAGTTCGCGGAGCTAACTGGGCGCTACTTCCAGGCCGATCTGCGAGAAGAGGAGCTCGACCGCCCCGGTCAGGTCGGCCCGGCAGGTGCGGTGCTGCTCGTCGACGGTCGGCATCCCGGGCTGGACCGCGATCGAGAGGCGCTCGAGTGGCTGATCGGGCTCGATCTGCCGATGATCGTGGCCGCGACTAAGATGGACCGACTCAAGCGGTCGCAGCGTCTTAAGGTCGTGAAGCAACACGAAACCGCTCTGGGGACGGGCGTGTTACCGATCTCCGCACCAAAAGGGGATGGTTTGGGACCGTTTTGGATGGCCCTGTTAGGTCTGGCTAGACTCTAGCGTCTGTCATCCCCTCTGCTATAATGGGAGTTTAAGGCAGGCGAAGAGGAGCACACGGTGAAGGAAGGTATCCATCCGGAGTATTTCGAGACTGAGGCGCGCTGCGCCTGCGGAGCCACCTGGAAGACACGGTCGACCAAGGAGGAGCTCCGGCTCGAGATCTGCTCCAGCTGCCACCCTTTCTTCACTGGTAAGCAGAAGCTGATCGACACCGAGGGTCGTGTCGAGCGGTTCACGAAGAAGTACGGCAAGCAGACGGTCGCCGGTCTCAAGGAGCGCCAACAAAAGCTCAAGAAGGCCGGGACCCCGCCGCCCACTCCCGATCCAGAATCCGCCCCCGCAGAGACCGAGTCGTCCGCCGGCTAGGCTCCGTTTCCTGCAACCGACAGTCGGCGCTTGAGTCGACTCAGCCGTTTCTCGCCGTCGCGCAGTCGGTGTCTGGTGCGCTCGCCGTCGTACGCCCGCCGGGCAAAATCAAGCGCCTGACGAGTGTCCTTCACGCGATGCTCGTTGTGGATAGCCAGGGCTCTGAGCGCCTCTCGTTCGAGGGCGCCGGTCGGACGCCCCAGATCGACCAGTTTCGCCCAGACTTCGGCCGCTTCGTCGTAGCGTCGCTGCCGGCGCAACGCTGAGGCGACCCGGGACAACGCCTCGGCCTGTAGGTCCGAGTGCACCGGCCACGGCGCGGTCGTCTGCGCCCCCTCGGCGAGCCGCTCGTAGCAGTCCACAGCCCGCCGCCGCTCCCCCGCCCGCTCGAACACGCGTCCGAGGCCTAGACACTGTTGTGCGTCGTCGGCTTCATCTGGCCCGCCGTCCACCAGCCGACAGGCCAACCCGGTGAGGATCCCGAGCGACACCAGATCAAGCTGATTGTGGAGCAGTACGCCCTTGAGCGGCGCCGGGTCACTGGTGCGGAGGTAGCGAAAGTACAGAGCTGGAATCTCGGCGCCAGGCACATCGTCGGGGCGGTGGACGCCAAGCATGCGATGCTCGAGCACGCTCAGCCCTCCAGTGTCTGGTCCCCAAAATCGGCGTGCCGGATGCAGCAGATCCAGATGGCGAACACCCGGCATCGGGGTCTCGAGCCGATGATAGAGCCACCGCATCTCCATAAATGGCACATCGAAGCTCTTGCCATTGAAGGTGACCAGCGTATGGGCACGGGCCACCGCCTCACTCACCGCAGCCAGCAGGCCACGCTCGCTGGCGAAGCTGGGCAGCACGAACTGCCAGGTGTGGAACCGCCCCCCCTCGAAGCACCCGAATCCGACCACGAACGCCACCGTGCCAGACCCGCCGCTAAGCCCCGTGGTCTCAAGGTCGAAACAGACCAGGCCGTCTATCGGTTCCAGCCCGGTCCAGGACGCCGGGGCGCCGCCAGACAGAGTCTGCAGTCCGGTCTCGGTGACCTCCCGAGACGCCTCGGACAACTGCTCGCCGTAGAGACCCTCCAGCTCGGTACCATCGAACCATCGCCGCACCACCGCACACGGCCCAAGGGTGCCCTGCTCGAGGCCGGCGCCCACCCGTGCCGCGAACACTTCGAGGTCAACCACCACCGAGGACGGCCGCAGCGACGGCGCTTCCGCTTCCCCTCTAAGCACGGCCCGCAGACGCGCCAGATCCATCACGAGCCACCGGCTAGATCGGTCGCTGCCTGCACCCCGAGTCCCTCGAGGATCGCCAACGCCACGGTCTTCGCCAACGGGCCTGTCTGTCCGATCGGGCCCACACACGCCGGACAACCGGTGTCGCACGGGCACTGCTCGATCAGTTGCCTCGTGTGCGACAGCAGCGGCTCGTTCAGCCCGAAGAGCGGCTCGCTGAAGCCGATGCCCCCCGGGTAGTTGTCGTAGATGAAGATCGTCGGCTCTTCGCTCTCGGCCGCAGCGTCGGTATAGGCTCGACGCGGCGGCGCCTGCCCGTCGGCCCCACGAATCGCCAGCCCGATATCGTGGCGATCGCACATCAGAAGCAGCTGCGCCACCTGGCGGAGTGCGAAGCCAAGCCCGACCACCCCGTCCCGCCGACCGTCTCCCTCGAAACCGAGCCCATCGAGATAGGGACGGGTCAACTCGAGCCAGTAGGCGGTGGTATGCATCTCCTGCTCAGGCAGCTCCAGTTCGCCCGAACCAACGTTCTCGTTGGAGTAGAACTTGATCTTCTTGAAGCCGACAACGCGCGACACCACGTGCACTTCGCCGTGACATCCGGCCGCGGCCGGCAGAGCCAAGGGCAGCCGGTCAAACTCGTCCAGGATGGTCACCTTCGTATAGGTAATGGCATCGGTGTAGTAGTCGCTGTCAACCGGTCGCACGTACGCCTTACGCTGATCGAAATCGAAGCGAACCACTTGATACTGACGCCCCTCGACCAAGTAGATCGCCTGCTCGTAGAGCGTGGAGGTCGCGGCGCTGAAGTCGACCTCGCCGATGATACGGGTATCGTCGGCAGTATCGACCACTACGAAATTATCCGACGAGACCGAACGGAGGCTGACCGCATCGGCCGGGTAGGACTCGTGCAGCCAGTGCCATCGGTCGTCAACCAGATCGACGAATCCTTCTTCGCGCAGGAGCCCAAGCACCGCCTGCACATCCTCCCCTCCGAACTGCTCGTCGCGTGCGAAGGGCAACTCGAAGGCGGCACACTTGATGTGGTCGAGCAGGATTTGGAGGTTATCTGGGTTGACGAGCGCATGCTCCGGAGACGCCTCGAAGAAATACTCCGGGTGCTGCACCATGAACTGATCCACCGGAGCACTACTCGCCACCATGATGGCGGCCGAGCACGTGCTCCTCCGTCCGGCACGACCGGCACGCTGCCAGCTGGCCGCGATGGTGCCCGGATAGCCAGCCATGATGCAAACGTCGAGCGCGCCGATGTCGATACCGAGTTCCAACGCATTGGTCGACACCACGCCGGTCACCGTGCCCGCCCGCAGACCCTGCTCGATCTCGCGGCGCCGGAGGGGCAGATAGCCCCCACGGTACCCTCGGATAGCGTCTGGCCCTCCGGGTAGACGTCGACCGGCATCCTTCAAATAGGTGGTCAGCACCTCGGTCGTCAGGCGACTCTGGGCGAACACGATCACCTGCAACCGTCGTTTCAAGAACTCGATCGCCAACCGCCGAACCTCGGAGACGTACGACCGGCGGATGCCGAGCTGCGGATTGATCACCGGCGGGTTCACCAGCGCGAAGATCTTCTCGCCCCGGGGCGCGCCGTTCTGGGCCACCAGGGAGAACGTCTCTCCGGCCAAGCCCTCGGCCAGCTCCTTGGGATTGGCGATGGTCGCCGACGAGCAGATAAAGGTTGGCGTCGATCCGTAGTGGGCACACACGCGACGCAGCCGCCGAAGAATGTTGGCCAAGTGGCTTCCGAAGACGCCTCGATAGGCATGCAGCTCGTCGATGACCACGTAGCGCAGGTTCTCGAACAGCTTCGCCCAGCGCGGGTGGTGCGGCAGGATGGCCGAGTGGAGCATATCTGGATTGGAGAGCACCAGATGCGCCCGGCTGCGTACGGCTCGTCGCGCATCCTGAGGCGTATCGCCGTCGTAGGTGAACGCGCCAATCGATAGATGCGGCTCGAGGCGATCGGTCAGCGTGAGCAGTTCGGCCAGCTGGTCTTGGGCCAGCGCCTTTGTCGGATAAAGGTACAGAGCGCGTGTCGCCGGACTCTCGAGAATGGTGCTCAGAATCGGCGCGTTGTAGCAGAACGTCTTCCCGGACGCCGTGGGCGTGACCACCACCACGTGGCGACCCTCCAGCGCGTGGGCCATCGCCTCAGCCTGATGGGTATAGGGGCGGTGAATGCCTCCCTCGGCCAGCGCCTCTCGGAGCCGGGTATCGATGGCAGCTGGATAGTCGGAGTATTTCGCAGCGATGGCAGGGAAACGGCGCCACGTGGTGACCAGTTCGTCATCCACGGCCACCGAAGCCAAGTCGTCGTTCTGAGGCGCCGGAACAAGCCGCTCGAGCGCGGCGAGGACGGCGGCTTCGCGCTGCCCCCCGGACAGCGCAGGCTGCTCAGCAGAACCGACTGGACCGACGAGAGGCGCTCCCCGCATGCCCGGGGATCGTAACAGGCGAAATAAAAGCGATCAACAGGCGATAAAAGAGCAAATCTTACTCAGAATTGTGCTTTTGATTGGCAGCCGTCAACCGTGACGCAGGCGCCGCTGACCCAGCTAGCGCGCGACGATGCGAGAAACGCGACGACATCACCCACTTCGTGGTCGCGGCCAAACCGGCCGAACGGGAGCTCGCGCTCGACGAACTTGGCCATCCCCTTGGGGTCTTCCGCCTGACGCTTGGCCCACGAACCACCAGGGAACGAGATCGATCCTGGCGCGACGCTGTTGACCCGGATGCCGTCCTTGGCAAGCTGCTGGGCTAGCGACTTACCCAGGCTGATCTCGGCCGCCTTGACGGCGTTGTAGGTCATGCGGCCACCCGACTCGCGGCCCCAGATGGATGCGACCATGATAATCACTCCGCCGCCCCGATGCCGCAAATGAGGCACAGTCAATCGCGATGCCCAGATCGCCGGGTGGAGCGTCTGGTCGAGCGCCGCCTGCCACTCGTCGTCAGTGGTCTCGAGCAGCCCGCTGCCGCCGGCCTTGCCGACGTTGTTCACCAGAATGTCGATGCCACCGAAGGTCTGCACGGTCTCGTTCACCGCCGTTTCGACGCCGGCCAACGTACTCAGGTCGGCCTGGACGCCGAGGACGTGGCCGTCGCCTCCGGCTAGCGTCCTGAGCTCGGCCTCGGCTTCGCGCAGGCGTTCTTCACCTCGACCGGTAACGCAAACCCTGGCGCCTTCGGTAACGAGCGAACGCGCGCTTGCAAGGCCTAGTCCGCGGCTCGACCCGGTTATAAGAGCAACCTTTTCAGTGAGTTGGAGATCCATAAACGCCCGTTAGCGCGGTGGCCCGCCGGTGAGATCGTTCAACCGCCAGTCGAAGTCGATGTAGCGCAGCCGGAAGGTGTTCTGTTCGAGAAAGGCCTGCTCGCTCGGAAAGAGCGCTGGCTTGATGAGCTCGACAATGGCGCGCTCGAGTGCAGTTCTGTTGGGATCGCCAATGGTCGGCGCCACCGCTTCGAATTGGCTCGACCGCCAGCCGAGCACCGCGTTCACTCCGACCTCGTCGCCAGTCCGGTCGAGGGTCACGTGTCTCGGCGTGGTGGCAAAGTCCTCCATCACGGCCTGAAGCTGGGTTTCCAGCCGATTGTCTCGAAACGCCTCGCTGCGCAACCGGGGACTGCCGGCCGCGCCACGCCCGAGCGCGAGGGTGGCGCGCGGGTCGCCAAACGACGCCACCTCGTTCTCGATCGCCTCCAGGGTCATCCGCCGTCCGGCGATAAGATGCTCGCGTCCGGTAAACATCCCTGGGATGTTCATGACACTGTTGGTCGGAAACTCGGCCGACGCGCCCTGAATCGGGTAGTGATCGATGACGGTCCGCAGAACGAGTGCGTTGTAGCCGTTAATCCAGTACGCGAGGCGCCGGTCGCTTGACCACGCTTCGAACGCCTGGGGCTTGTCGGCCAGCGACTGTATGAAGCGGTCGATCGCATGCCGCTCGATCCGGAGCGCGGCATAGTAGACGAGACCGTCTCGCACGTACTGGTCGAGAATCTCGTCCAACGCACTCGCCGCCAGTCCCTGAGCCCGAGCCTCCACCGGAACGAAACTGGCCAGACTGCACACCAAGAGGGGCGCCAGCACGGACCGGCGATACCGGGTACGGCAATTGGGCGATTCGGACACGGAGACGCATAATACCCCACGTGCTAACCGCAGCGACCTTGGGGATGGCCGGCTACGGCCTCTACTCCGTCGGGGCGGGTTTGACAGATCTGCTGGGCGCTTCACGCCTCGAATGGCAGGTAAACCTAGCATTGGTCGTGCTCGGCGTGATGCTGGTGCTGGGCGGCCTCTTCGTAAGGGTCCGGATGCCCGGCAGCCTCGCCCTATCGCTTGCGGCGCTCTTCGGCCTACAGTCGCTCGCCCTCCACAACGCGGGACACCTCTACGGCCAGATCGCCCCTGAGCCGCAGATCGCCCGCGCGGTGTTTGCGGTGACGCTGATCGCGCTGGCCTACTTCGGCAAGCTCGCGGAGGTAGACGGACGGAACTCAGCGAACGACAGCCAGAAGCCAGGAGAAGCCTGACTCTCCGTGTACGAAGCATGGGCCGGACGGCAAACACCGCCCGGCCCGATTCTATCTCCAGACTACTGTGTACTTGCGGGCGCTAAGCGCACCCACTAGTAGCACCACAGTTGACGCACTTATAGCAGCTACCGTTGCGGATCATGATCGAGCCGCAGGTCGAGCAAGGCGGCGCGTCTTCATCGTTCTGGATCGAAAAGCCCGGGCTTTCCGCGGCGACCGGCGCGACGTCCATTCTGGTGGCGACCGTGTCGGGGTCGAGTTCCTCGGCGGTGGTCGACTCGGACGGCGCCACGTTCACGCCGGCGTGATACTGCGCCTCCTCCGACAAGAACTTGGTAGCCATCCATCGGAAGATGTAGTCGACGATCGACTTGGCCACCCGCACGTCCGGGTTCTTGGTGATACCGGCCGGCTCGAACCTCACGTGGCTGAACTTGTCAACCAGCACCTGCAGCGGAACCCCGTACTGCAGGGCGTAGGAGACCGCCTGCGCAAAGGCATCCGCGAAGCCAGAGATCGTCGACCCTTCCTTGGCCATCACGAGGAAGATCTCTCCCGGGGTATTGTCCTCGAACAGCCCCACCGTGATGTACCCCTCGTGCCCGGCGATATCGAACTTATGGGTAATCGCCTGCCGCTCGTCAGGTAGCCGCCGACGGGCTGGCGCGGCAGCCGCGGCGGTCGCCTCCTTCGCTGCCTCGACCGCCCGTGACGTGTTGAGCGGCTGCGTCCGCTTGCTGCCATCTCGGTAGATCGACACCGCTTTGGTGCCCAATCGCCACGCATCGATGTAAGCCTGCTCTATGTCTTCGAGCGTGGCCTCGGTCGGCACGTTAATGGTCTTGGAGATCGCGCCCGAGATGAACGGCTGGGTCGCGCCAATCATCTTGATGTGGCCCATGTAGTGGATCGAGCGAGATCCCTTGGCCGGCTTGAATGCGCAATCGAACACCGGCAGGTGTTCCGTATCGAGATGCGGTGCGCCTTCGATCGTCTCGTGCTCGTCGATGTAGGACACGATCTCGTCGATCTGGCCCTGCTCGTAACCGAGTCGCTCGAGGGCCATCGGCACGGTGTTGTTGACGATCTTCATCAACCCGCCGCCAACCAGCTTCTTGTACTTGACCAGCGCGATGTCCGGCTCGACGCCGGTGGTGTCGCAGTCCATCATGAACCCAATGGTGCCGGTCGGGGCGAGGACGGTGGCTTGGGCGTTCCGATAGCCGTGCTCGCTGCCAAGTTCGACCGCGTCGTCCCAGGACTGGCTCGCCGCCGAATACAGCGTCTCGGGCACATTGCTGGCGTTGACGCCCTTCATCGAGCCGCGGTGCTTCTCCATGACCCGCAGGAACGGCTCTCGGTTCTCGGCGTAGCCGGCAAACGGCCCCCCGTGGTCACGCGCGATCCGCGCCGACTGTGCATACGCTTCGCCGGTCATCAGCGCGGTGATCGCTCCGGCCCAGTCGCGCCCCACGTCACTGTCGTAGGGGATCCCACGCGACATCAACAAGGCACCGAGGTTGGCATAGCCCAACCCGAGCGGCCGGTAGGCGTAGCTATTCTTGCCAATCGCCTCGGTGGGATAACTGGCTGCGTCGACGATGATCTCCTGCGCGGTAATCAGCGTGCGCACGCCCGCGATGTACGCCTCGGTATCGAAACCGCCATCCTCGCCCAGGAACTTCATCAGGTTGAGCGACGATAGGTTGCAGGCCGAGTCGTCGAGGAACATGTACTCCGAGCACGGATTCGACGCCCGGATGCGATCGGTGTTCGGACAAGTGTGCCAGTCGTTGATCGTGGTGTCGAATTGCATGCCCGGGTCGCCGCACACGTGGGTGCCTTCGGCGATCAGCCGCATCAGTTCACCGGCCTTGTAGGTATCCATCACCCGGTCGTCGGTGACGGCGCGCGTGTCCCACTTGCCGTTGTCCATCACCGCGCGCATGAAATCGTCCGACACCCGTACACTGTTGTTCGAGTTCTGGAAAAAGACTGACGAGTAAGCGGTGCCGGTGAACGACCCGTCATAGCCGGCGTCGATCAGCGCCCAGGCCTTCCGCTCTTCATCGACCTTGCAGTTGATAAACTCGACGACGTCGGGATGATCAATGTCGAGCACCACCATCTTCGCGGCGCGACGGGTCTTGCCACCAGACTTAATGACCCCGGCAAACGCGTCGTACCCCTTCATGAAGGAAACCGGCCCCGACGCCGTGCCTCCACCGGCCAGCAGTTCTCTCGACGAACGGATCGAAGACAGATTCGTGCCGGTGCCCGACCCGAACTTGAAGAGCATGCCCTCGGTCTTGGCCAGGGTCAGGATCGACTCCATCGTGTCGTCGACCGAGTTGATGAAGCAGGCCGAGCACTGCGGCGCCTCTTCGAAACCACAATTGAACCAGACGGGGCTGTTAAACGCGGCCTTCTGATAGACCAATAGGTGCTTGAGATCGTCGCTGAACGCCGACAGATCATCTTCACTGGCGAAGTAGTTCCGATCGCGCGCCCAGCCTGTGATGGTGTCCACCACGCGCCCGATCAGCTGCTTGACGCTCCGCTCGCGGGTGGGCGAATCCATCTGCCCGCGGAAGTACTTCGACACGACGATGTTAGTGGCCTGCTGTGACCAAAACGCCGGGATCTCGACATCCCGCTGTTCAAAGACGACATCACCCTGTTCGTTGCCAATCAGCGCCACCCGGGATTCCCATTCGATCTCGTCGAACGGATCGGTACCTTCGGTAGAAAAGTACCGTGGGAATTCCAGACCGGGCTGCTCAACCACTGGGGCGGTGGGGTTCACCTGCTGGTCGACAGCCTCTGTTTCGTGGGCGGCGCCTCTCGGCATGTAGCAACTCCTTCCGAACGGAGGACACGAAGACGTGTCATTCAACGAATCCGGGACTGTGCCCGGGGGATTGTGGGACCCCGCCGCACTGCGCAATTCCGTGACGAATTGTGCCAGATATCCGGCGTATGCCCAGGTCGCCTACTATGGACCCAGCTGTCGGTGTTGTCAAGCGATAGCCACTACATGTTGTGGTTTTGTTTTAGGTCAATCGCAATATATTGTGAGTGTGACTAGAAAAATCGCCTATTTCTGCTGTGTTAGAGTCCGCCCGTGAACGATCAACCCCTATTCACCCGTCCCGCGGAGGAGGCACCGGCCGAGAACGCCTCAGGCCAGACCCCCAAGGACCGCATTCGGGCCCTGGTCGAGGTCGTGATCTGCTCGGGTTTTCCGACCCAGCTGCTGATCGTGCTGGCCTTGAGCCTGTTTGGTTGGATGCCGACCGACGGCGAGGGTTCGCTCTCGCTAGCCTACATCGTCACGCTGTCGCTCGTCGATGCCGCGCTGCTCGTAGGTCTGGTCTGGCTCTTCCTCACCCTGCAGGACGAACACCCCGGCGAACTCCTCCTTGGCAACCGGCCGGTCCCCAGGGAGGTGACGCTGGGAATCCTGCTATTACCGGTGGCGCTGCTCCTCACCGCGGTCAGCTTCGCACTGGTCCTGCAGTTCGCGCCAACCCTACGTAACGTCCCGGTGAACCCGCTCGAAGCGTTGATAGCCAGCCCGATGGCGATCGCCTGGTTCGCGCTGGTGGCCGTGGTGGCCGGTGGCATCCGGGAAGAGATCCAGCGCGCGTTCATCCTCCACCGCTTCGAACAGCGACTCGGCGGCGCCGTGGTCGGCCTGGTAGTGTTCAGCGTCGCCTTCGGCCTAGGGCACCTCGTGCAGGGCCGGGACGCTGCCATCGTCACCGGGGTGCTAGGCGCCTTCTGGGGTACGGTCTATCTCAGTCGGCGCAGCGTGGTCGCACCCATGGTGTGCCACGGACTGTTCAACCTGTTCGAGATCGGAATCGCATGGCTAGGCGGCGCCGGAGGCTAGCCGCAGACCGGTCTACGGACCAACCCTGAGTACATCCGCGCGCGCGATTAACGACGCAATCCACTCGTCAACCAGATCCGATCGCACATCGGACGAAGGGAAGCGGCCGGCAAGGTAAAGCTCAATCCGAAGATCGTCGCGCACGATCTGGAACACGTCGCTCCGCTCGAGCCCCACCAGCGGCAAGAGCGACTCGAAGAAGGACGTGCCCCCGACCCGCTCGACCACCTCGCTAAATCGTGCCGTCACCTCTGCCGCGGTGGGATCGTCGACGACATAGCGCTCGACCTCGGCCAGGACCAGCTGCCGCTCGATCAGGGAGGTGAGCACCCGCTCGTCGGCGTCGGCCGTGGCCGGCGGTGCCACCAAACCGAGCTCGGAAAAGGCGCGCACGTCGGAGCGCATGATGATCTGGCCATCGACGAACGCCAGAACGCTGTCGAGAAGCTCCGCGCCCTCAGGCTGCCCTGCCCGGGCGCTACCCGCGACGATCAGCATCGCCATAACCACCGTCACCAGTCTTCGCCCCACGTCCATTAATGTACACCGCGGACAGACAAGCGACGCGTGGCAGTGGTTCTAGAAAGCTTGACCGATGGAGAGATGGAGCGCGGTAGGGCTCTCGAGCTCGCCGGCGAACTCCCGCCGGTCCAGCTTGAACCCGAGATCCACCCGGATCGGCCCAACCGGCGAACCATAGCGTATGCCGAAGCCGGCGCCGCCCCTGATCCGTCCAAGGCTGAGGTTGGCGGCGCGATCGAATACGTTGCCAACGTCGAGAAACCCCACCACCTGGATGGACTCGGTCACCGGCACCCGTAGCTCAGAGTTCAACACCATGAGGGCATTGCCACCGGTCGGGAAACCGTTCGGATCGATGGTGAGCCCATCACCCAGGCGGTCGAGGGCGAACCCACGCACCGTGGTGTCTCCCCCGGCGAAGAACCGTTCGCTCGCCGGCAGCGCCTGCACCACGTTGACCGCCTCTCCTGGCACCAGTACCAGCACTCCGTCGTCACCAAAAACCGGTGTCGGGGGCCCGGCCAACTCAAGCACGAAGCCGCGCGCCAGACCGAGACGGCCACCGCCGGCGAAAACCACGCCGCCAGGAAGCTCGCGATAGATGAAGCCCTGGACCGTGGCCTTGGCAAAGCCGACCTCTGAGCCAAGCCGCCGGAACGCCACTTCGCTCTCCACTCCCACCAGTTCGCCGTCGGTGGTGTCCAGCGGGTCGTCTCGCGAGTCGCTTACCAGCGACGTAGTGAAGCTGGAGAGTGTCACCTCGGGAAACAGCCGGTCGACCAGCGGACGGTCTGCGGGCAACAGCTGCTCGTTGGTCACGCGGTTGCGCCCGTAGGTGTAGCCCACCGTCGCGCTGGTGGTCAAACCGAGCGCGCGGACCAACTCGACGTTGACGCCGCGGCTGAACAGGTCGAAGCTGGGCCGGATGGCCTGTTCGATGAAGCCCGAGACCAGCAGATCGCCCACCTGGCGGAAAGCCCTGGGCTCACGGTAGTTAAGCAGCATGCGGTATTCGTTGAACCCGAGCCCAGACTCGGTCATCTCGGTCGCCGATTCCCCATCTCGCCGCACACTGACGCGGGTGAAGAGATCGATCGAACGGTTCTTGCCCCAGAGGTTGCGGCGCCCGATCTCGAAGAACCCGCGTGGGGCGAACTCGAGCCGCTCGGCGGCCACACCCGTGTCGGTAGCGCGCAGACGCTCATTGACTTCGAGCCCACCGCCGTAGCCCACACGGGTGGCCGGCGCCTCTTCCACCACCACCACGACATCACGCCGAAGCTGGTCGCCATGGCTGAACTGCCGCAGGTCAACGCCGCGGAACAGTCCGAGCGCCGCCAGCCGCCGGCGGGTCTGGTCCAGATCGTCCTGCCCGAGCGGCTGCCCCGGTCGCACCGCGAGTTCCTGACGGATCGTCGACGAGTCGATCTGCTGGTTCCCCACGATCAGCACGTGGTCCACCAGGATCTGCGGCCCCTCTACGATGACGAAAGCGAGATCAACCACCGTCCCGCGCTCGTCGAAACCAGGCTGCACCTCGACCGACGCGCTTTCGTAACCCTCATTCAGATAGAGCGCCTGGAGGGCCGCCCGACCGGTCGCCACCATCGGCGCGAAGTACGCTGCCCCGGGCACCAACCCAATGAACCCGATCACCTCGGCCAGAGCCGACTCATCGAAGGCCCTGTTTCCCTCGAAACGCAGGGTCCCCAACGCGGTCGGCGCGCCCTCGAAGACCTCAACCACGAGCGAGACCGGGACCACTGCCGGGGTGTCGGCGCCGGTGTCGGCCTCCTTCAGGCGCGGCTGCACCACCACGCCGCGATAGCCCAACGCCGCATACCGATCTGCAATCGCGGCACCTCCAGTCTGGAGCGCCTCCATGACCAGCGGCTCACCCACGCGCATCGCTAGAAGGTCGCGCAACTCCAGCTCGGCCAGCACGGCGTGCCCTTCAAACTCGACCGACACAAGGCGATACTCAGCGCCCCGGTCGACGTCGAACACGACCGTCAGCAACCCAAGCTCGTCCAAGCGACGGTGGACCACGCGCGCATCTCGATAGCCGAGCCCGCGCAGGTAGTCTTCGACCCGCAGACTCGAGTCCTCGAGCAGGTCCTCGTCAATCGATCCCTCGTCGGCGACCGGCACGAGCTCGTCGAGGTTGGCGTCTGGAACAGGGTCGCCGGCGAAGCGGACCGTTACCGGCGAGCCGGTCTCGATGTCGAGGACGACGTCCACCGAGAGCCCGTCCGGCGTCGGAATCGCATCGTGCCGCAGGCGCGCCTCGTAGTAGCGACGACCACGAACCTCCGACTCAAAATCGGCCAGCCGCTCGTCCAGGCCGACCGGGTCGTAGACACCGCCCTCGACCAGCCCTAGACGCTCCAGGACCCCGGAACGTCCATCCTCCAGCGCCCCCCGAAGCTCGATCGACGCAATCTGGGCGGGTGGCCCCTGATCGATGTCGAACCGCAGCCGACCGGCGCCGAGCGGCGCCGGTTCGATGCGGGCCGCAAACCGTCCCAATGCGCGGTACTCAGCTTCGAGCAGCACCACCGCGTCGTCCAGTTCCTCGGTCCGCACGACGCGACCGAACCTCCGCGTGACCACGTCGATCAACTCACTGGCGGGCCGGCCCAGATCGCCCTGCATCTCGAACCCGATCCGCCGGTCCAGCGCTACGAGGTCGTAGCGCAGCACGACGCCGTTGTCGCGCATCCAGCCGCTCACCACCACGTCGAAAAAATCGCCGAGTGCGTAGAGGTGGGTAATGCTCTCGCGCACCTCTCGGAGCGAGAGTGGTTGCGCCTCGCGCGTCTCGATCAGCCCTAACCTCGTCTCGTCGCGCTGGGGCACGCCGTCGACGAACAGCTGCACCTCGACCACCGGCCGTCCAACCAGCTCGACCACCTCGGCCGCAGACACCGGCGCCGCCGCCAGCACCGCCGCTAGCAGCAGCCGACACGGACCCGCCTGCCTCAAAAGCTGTGCCTCACACGGAAGTCGAGCGCGTAGGTGCGGTCTTCGTTCTGGGACAGGATCCAAGACAATCGGTCGCTCTGGTCGTACTCGAGAACCATGATCAGGTCACGGTTCGCACCACTGAGCGCACGCGACAAGGTGAGATGCGCGCGGTTCGAAATCCGCTTACCGATCAACACCCGTGCGGTCGGGTTGAGCTGCGCCGATTGCTGCGACGACGGGTCACCGAGTGACGGCGTGATCTGGAAGGTATCGACGCCAAACGATTCCTGTACCACGCGGCCAACGCCGGACGACAACGGCGTCGTGAGCAGTCTGGCCGCGCCCGCCTGGAAGCGCTGCTGCTGCGCTAGCTCTGGCGCCCTCGCGGCGCGCAGGTCCGCGCTCAGTGGATCTCGTCTGTCGCCCAACAACATCGACAGGATGTCGACTTCGGGGAGTGGCGGGTCGGAAGACAGCGATGGCACTAGCCGTTCGAGCGTGCCCTGCGCACGGAGCGTGACGCGGTAGGTCTGCCCGGGCACCCGATGATCAGTCTCAAGCTCGACATCGATGAAAGGTTCGATCTCTTCCGGGTTGGTGAAACCGACCGTCCCGTAATTCAAGCGATAGCGGTTCCCCTCGATAAAGGTTTCGCCGCTCTCGAACTCGACGGTGCCGAACAGCGTCGGTTGAGCCAACGTCCCCTGGTAGGCGAGGTCGGCACTCGCGACGGCCCGGATGCTATTGCTGGTCATCCTCAGGGTCGAAGGGGCCACGATCTCAACGTCGAAGCGCAGGGGCATCGCCTGCTCCTCGGCCAGGGCTTCGGTTTCGGTTCCCAGACTCAATCCGCCGCCGAACAACCCGTCGCCGAGATCGAACCCGTCGAGCAGCACGGCGTCGAGCACGTTGACATTGCCCGAGAGTAGCGGTGCAGCGACATCGCCCGTCAGTTCCAACTCGGCATCGATCTGCGAGCGGAAGCCCTCGGGGTAGCGTAGCTGCATCCGTTCACCCCGAAGCGTCACCGCGAGTTCGCTGGGCTGGAACCCGGCGAGCCCGATCCGGCCTCCGATGGTCACCGGGCCGCCGCCCATCCGTCCCGGCACGTCGTCGAACCTGATCTCGCCTGGCGTGAACACCACCCGCCCGTTGATCTCCTCGAGCCCATGCGGCAGCGAGAGGTGACGAAGCCGTCCGTCGGTCAGAGTGGCCCCGCCGCTGAGCACCGGTCGAGCCGCCGGTCCCTGCACCTGGGCTTCGACAACCGCCGCACCCGATCCGCGGAAGTCGGGGAGGAAGCCTTGGAGGATACCGACACTGGCATCGCCGTTCACGTCGATGGCCAAATCGTCGGCTACGAGATCCGCGCTACCCGAGAGCTCGAGCGAAGTGCCCTCACCCACAAGTCGGAATGCATCGATCCCGATGTTGCGCTTCTTGAGCGAGAGCTGGATCGGTCCCTCGTTGCGAACGTCGTAGTCGAACACGCTCAGGTCCGCCTGCTCGATCACGGCCTCGGCACCCAGGTGGTCCCAGTTGCCGAGTTCCCCATGTACCTGCATGGATCCGCTGAGCACGGCCCGGGTAAACGGCGACCACTCTGGGACGAACATCCGTACGTAGGGGTCAAGCGACCAGTTCGCCACGCGGAACGACAGGTCGGCGTCGTAGGGCACTGCCATGCCTACCTGGCCGGTCGCAGACACGAAGATCGTGGACGACGCGGCTTCGAGATCGAGCGACAAGGCTCCATCTCGAACGTCGAGCAGTCCGGTGACGGTGCCCACTTCCTCGTCGCCGATGAACATGTCGTGCACGGTAGCGCGCACCGAATAGCGCGGGTCGTCGAAGATGCCCACCCCGGAGGCCGACCCCTCGAGGGTCCCGGACGGCTGCTGCGGCAGCATGGGGAGGAAGTTGATGGTGTCGACGCCGACGTTCCGGGCATCGAGATTGAACGAGTAGGACGCGTCCCACTCGATGAAAGCCGCTCCGGTGGCCGTGCCCTCCCCTTTCTGGATCTCCAACCCGTTCAGCCGGACGCCCGTACCCTCGAAGAGCAGGTCGGCCGACACAGCGTCGAACGGTTCGCCGTAGGCGGTGGGGTGATCGAGTTCCATTCTCCCAAAGCCGAACAACCGCCGGTAGGCGCCGTAGAGATGCACCTCACCGGTGGTCGGTCCTTCGATCGAGTAGCCCTCTTGCAGCCCGAACGCGGCGCGAATGTTGGCGGAGGGGAACCGACTGAAGCGGAACACGCCGTTCATCTCCTCGCCGCCATCGGTCCGGGGCCGGGAGAGCGAAAAGAGTCCGTCGACACTCAGCTGCGCCGCGCCACGCCTGAACGCACCATCGCTCAGGTCGAGATAACCGTTCTCGACCACGAGCTCGCCCGCGCCGTGACCCCACTCGACGTTCCAGGCCCGCAGTCCCTCGCCGTCGAACCGGGCTTCGACCCGAGGATCGGACACATCGCCCAGCATCACGCCGTCGAACGTCCCGGCGCCATCGATGGCAAACGTTCCGGTCGGCGCTCCGAAGGCGGTCATGGTGGCCGCCAGCAGTCGGTCGCTTTCCTGCCAGTCGGTGCTCACGACAAGGAACGGAATCTCCGTCTCGGTGCCAAACCGGCTTCGGCCGTCGAAGGTGATGTGGGTCGATGGCGTCGACAGCTGTCCGTTGGCGAGCTCGATCCAGCCATCCTGCATCCGGTAGTCGACGCCGCCGCCGAAGGGGAAGGCGAAGGTCAAGAGGTCCGGCTCCCGCCCTGCCCGAGCCTCGACCGCAACGCCGGCGCTCGCCGGAAGCTCGGGACCGGCCACCTGCATCCCCTCTGGGGGCGTGAGGCTGATCGATCCGCTGTTCCATATGCCACCGTCCGGCCCCTTGGGCCATTCGAGCAGGTTGCGGCCCGACGCCCGACCGAGCGGCTCGATGCCGCGCAGGTCGAACACACGGGCCACCGACAGCACTTGGAGACCGTCATAGCGCACCTCGAAGCGCTTCTGCCAGGGGTCCTCCTCGTTAGTCTTGGCCATCAGGAAGTCGTAGCTCGCCTTCCCGCCATACGGCATCGACACGCCGTCCCAGATCTCGAAACTATCCCGCTGCCAGCGAAGAACCCCGCCAAAGTCGGGCAAGTCGAACTCGCCCGCCGCAATCGCGAACCCAGCCTGGGGGCTGGCGAACGTGCCCTTGAGATCGTGGCCTCCTTCAAACAAGTCGAAGCTGCCACTGAAGTGCCCCTTGCCCGACGTCGTGAACTCGTCGGCGGCGAAGAAAATCTCGCGCATCCGTTTGAAGTCGATGTCCGACTCCAGCGTGTAGGACATGCTCGGAAAGCTCGCCGCGTCGAGGTAGCCCTTGAGTTCGGTGCTTGCGCCGTCGGTCTCGAGTCCGATGCGGCTGACGTAGACGTCGGCACCGTCGAGCAGAAAGTCGAACTCAGCGTCGGCCCACATCGGCTCGTAGTCGGCGATCTGTACCATGCCCCCGGAGAAGGAGGCGTGCCCGCGGTAGTCGAGTACCTTGGTGATGCTGAAGTCGAGATTGGGTGCCACCACGCTCCAGTCCGAGCCATGGTCATCGAACACGAACTCGCCGTTCGTAGCGTGGAGATACTGGAGCGTCGTCACGAAGCGGCGGCCGGCATCCTCCTGCTCATTCTCACTAGGCAGCGGCTCCGGCGCCTTCTTCTCCTCTTCCGGCGCATCCGACTGAGGGACAAAAGCGGGGAAACTATGGCGACCATCTTCGAACGACTCGGTCAGCATCCGCCAGTTGTCCATCAACACCGAATCGACCAGCACCTCGCCGTGGAAAAGCGCGGTCCAGTCGGCTGACAGCGTGACCCGTTCCGCGGTGAGGAACGGCCGATCTCCAGGGTTCAGCCCGCCGATGGTGAGGTCCTCGACGAGAAACCGGCCGGGCACGATGAAGGCGCCGATACGTCCGATCGTCACCTCGCGTTCGAGGTAGTTGGCGGCCTCGCGCTCCGCCCGTGCGCGCACCGAGGGCCCAAGATCGATAGTGAAGGTCGCGACCAGGGCTACCGCGAAGGCGACAGCAAGAGCGCCAAGGGTCCAGCGCATGCCCAAGCTCAGCCAGCGGCGACGGCGCACCCAGGGCGACGGCGCGGCCTGGACTGCGTCCTGCTTCTGGTCGACGGGCGGCGCCGGCGTGTCAGTCATCGCCCTCCGCATCAGTCCGCACGACGAGCAGTACGGCACCCGCATCGACCGAGTCGCCATCGGTCACGCGCACATCGCTGACGATCCCGGCCGCAGGCGACGGCACCTCGTTCTCCATCTTCATCGCCTCGACCACGGCCAGCCCCTGTCCCTCCTCGACGGTGTCACCTATGGCGGCGAGCACCCGGACCACCTTACCCGGCATCGGCGCCGTCACCGGGGCCTCGCCCTCCACCGGAGCCGCCGCGGCGCTCTTGCGGCGCCGCTGGTCGGCAACCCGGACCTGCACCCGGCGCCCATCGAACCCAAGCAGCAGCGCGCCCGGGGCCGTCTCGTGGCCGGTAATCTCGTGACTCGCATGACCGCTGTCCCCCAGCACGAGTGACAGCGCGCCCGAGGCGAGCCGAGTCACATCGGCCACTCGAGTCACATGTATGGCAGTTACCGGGTCGACCCAAGTGACGGCCAGCCGACCATCCTCGGCTGGCGTGACCTCGACTTGCCTGGACCGACCAGCCACCTCGACCTCGAATCTAGCCCGCCCGCGCACCGATTCAGTCGCGCTGCTCATCGCTCCCTCACCGCCTCGCTTCGCGCCGCCTGCCGCCAAGCGGACGCCGTGGAGACCACGGGCGGCTCGGGCGCACGTTCGCCACTAGAGAAGTATGCCAGCAGAGCCGCCGCTACCACCGCCAGCTCCTCCTCGCGCTGTGATAGCACCGAGAACGACTCTCCCGCCCGTTTGGTCAGCGCACGGTCGAGGTACCCGGTGTCGAACTCTCCGGCGGCAAAGTCCTCCTGCTCCAAAATCCAGAGCAACGCCGGAATCACCGTGATCAACCCGCCGATCTCGTATTCGCGCAGCGCGCGATCCATCCGAATGATCGCCGCCTCTCGGTCGGGCGCCCAGGCGATCACCTTCGAGATCATAGAGTCGTAGAACACGGGCACTTCAAAACCGGCCTCGACCCCGCCGTCGTCGCGAATGCCCGGACCAGACGGACTCCGCAGCGACGTGATCAACCCCGGCGAGGGCAGGAACCCCCGGTCGGGATCCTCGGCGTACACCCGGCTTTCGATGGCATGGCCCACCGGAGTCAGCGCCCGCTCGGGATCGATGGTCAGGCGCTCGCCCTGCGCGATCCGGATCTGCCAGTGCACCAGGTCGATGCCGCTCACCATCTCAGTGACCGGGTGCTCGACCTGCAGCCGCGTGTTCATCTCTAGGAAGTAGAACTGGCCGTCGCGGTCCAGTAGGAACTCGAGGGTGCCGGCACCCACGTAGCTGACCGCCGACGAAAGCGCCACGGCTGCATCCGCAAGCGCACGACGAACCTCTAGCGTCACGGCCACCGACGGCGACTCTTCGATCACTTTCTGATGACGACGCTGGATCGAACACTCCCGCTCGACGAATGGCACCACCGTGCCATGCGTGTCGCCGAGCACCTGCACCTCGATGTGTCTCGCCTTCTCGACCAACCGCTCAAGATAGACCGACCCATCGCCGAAGGCGGTCTCGGCCTCTGAACGCGCCGAGGCCACCGCCGACACGACACCGTCACTGGTATCGACCCGCCGCATGCCGCGTCCGCCGCCACCGGCCACGGCCTTGATGAACAGCGGATAACCTACCTCGTCCGTGCGGGCCCGAAGTTCCTCTTCGGACAGCGAGGAGTTCAGGGCCTCGGTGCCAGGCACCACCGGCACACCGGCGTCGATGGCAGCGCGACGTGCTGCGGTCTTCCCGCCCATGGTCTCGATCACGTCGGCATCGGGGCCAATGAAAGTCAGACCCGCGTCAACGACGGCTCGGGCGAACGTCGGATTCTCGGCCAGGAAGCCATAGCCGGGGTGCACGGCCGTCGCCTCGGCTGCCGTGGCGGCCGCGAGCACCCGTTCTATGTGCAGGTAGCTTTCGCCTGGCGGACCCGGTCCCAGCTCGACAGCGTGGTCGGCCATGCGGACGTGGGGCGCCGTGCGATCGCACTCGGAATAAACGGCCACCGACCCCACCCCCATCTCTCGACAGGCGCGAAGCACGCGGACGGCAATTTCGCCTCGGTTGGCGACCAGAATCTTCACGTGAACGTCAGCTATTCTCTGGTCGGGAGGGTCGTCGGACCACGGCAATCGTCACGAGCACCCCCCCCCACGCTCTCCGACGCCTTGGGCACGAGCGACGAGCTTCATGACAGCGCGATCTGTCTATTATTCTAGCACTTATGCCGACAACCGAGAGCTCGGCTGTCCTGAGGGTCCGCCCGCCCTACAGCGGGATGTTTCCGTGCTTCTTCGGCGGATTCTTGTCGCGCTTGCCCTCAAGACTGCGCAAGGCTGCAATCAGCTTGGGACGGGTCATATGCGGCTGGATGACCTCATCGATATAGCCGCGCCCGGCGGCCACGAACGGATTGGCCAACTTGTCGCGGAACTCGGCCACCTTCTCGGCCCGCAGCGCATCCGGGTCCTCGGCAGCGTCGAGCTCACGCTTATAGAGAATGTTCACCGCGCCTTCCGGCCCCATCACCGCGATCTCGGCCGAAGGCCAGGCAAAGTTCACGTCGGTGCGGATGTGCTTACTGGCCATCACGCAGTAAGCGCCGCCGTACGCCTTCCGGGTAATCACGGTGACCTTCGGCACAGTCGCCTCGGCAAAGGCGTAGAGCAGCTTGGCGCCGTGGCGGATGATGCCGCCGAACTCCTGCTGCGTACCGGGCAGGAACCCGGGCACGTCCTCGAAGGTGACAAGCGGAATGTTGAACGCATCGCAGAAGCGGACGAACCGCGCACCCTTCACCGAGGCGTCGATGTCGAGCGTCCCGGCGAGGTGGGCCGGCTGATTTGCGACCACGCCGACCGACTTCCCGCCAAGGCGCGCGAACCCCACCAGGATGTTCTTGGCGTAGTGTTCCTGGACCTCGAGCCACTCGCCGTCGTCGACCACGGCACGGATCACGTCCCGCATATCGTAGGGGTGATTCGGATTCTCCGGGACAAGGGTATCGAGCGATTCCTCTGCGCGGTCGACCGGATCGGTGCCGGTCCCGGCCGGAGGATCGTCGAGGTTGTTCGACGGCAAGTAGGCGAGCAGGCCTCGGATCAGCGCAAGGCACTCCTCATCGTCCGGCACCACGAAATGCGCCACCCCACTCTTGCCGTTGTGGGTCATGGCGCCGCCCAGCTCTTCCTTCGTCACCTCCTCGAGTGTCACCGTCTTGATGACGTCCGGTCCGGTGATGAACATGTAGCTGGTCTGATCGACCATCACCGTGAAATCGGTGATGGCGGGAGAATAGACGGCCCCGCCGGCGCACGGTCCCATGATGGCCGAAATCTGGGGTACGACCCCAGATGCCAGCGTGTTCCGTAGAAAAATGTCAGCGTAACCGCCGAGCGACAGAACCCCCTCCTGGATCCGTGCCCCCCCTGAATCGTTCAGTCCGACCACCGGCGCGCCCGACTCCATGGCCAGGTCCATGATCTTGACGATCTTCGCGGCGTTGGTCTCGGAGAGCGATCCGCCGAAGACGGTGAAGTCCTGCGCGAAAGCGTAAACTAGCCGCCCGTCGACACGACCACGTCCCGCGACGACCCCGTCGCCCGGCACGACTTGCTCGTCCATGCCGAAATCGAGGCACCGGTGGGTGACGAGCTTGTCGAGCTCCTGGAAGGTGCCGGCGTCGAAGAACAGCTCGACCCGCTCGCGGGCGGTCAGCTTACCTGCGGCGTGCTGGCGCGCCATGCGCGCTTCGCCTCCACCATCCCGGGCACGTTGCTCGTAATCCTCGAGCTGTTTCCGTTTGTCCATGCGCTGGTCAGACCGACTGTTTCTGGCTCTTAGACCAGTCGGCCAGAAACTTCTCCAGCCCGATATCAGTAAGCGGGTGATTGAACAACGCGTCGATGGCCTTGGGCGGGCAGGTGCAGATGTCGGCGCCCAGCCGTGCCGCCTCCACCACGTGGAGCGGACCGCGAATGCTGGCCACCAGGATCTCGGTCTGAAACGCCGCGCCCTCGTAAATGTCGACGATCTGGCTAATCAGGTCCATGCCGGGTGTCGCGATGTCGTCGAGACGTCCCACGAACGGGCTGACGAAGGTTGCGCCCACCTTGGCAGCCAGCATCGCCTGGGACGCAGAGAAGACCAGCGTCACATTGACCTTGATGTCCTCGCTCGTGAGCGTGTGACACGCTTCCACACCCGCCTTGCCGAACGGCACCTTCACCACAATGTGCGGGTCGATCTGCGACAGCTCCCGTCCCTCCCGAATCATCCCGTCGGCATCGGTGGCCACGACTTCGGCGCTGACCGGCCCCTGCACCAGGTTGCAGATCTGCTTCAGCACGGTTCGAGGCTCCGGCCCCTGTTTGCCGAGCAGCGAAGGGTTGGTGGTCACGCCGTCGACGATACCCAGCGGGACGAAGGCCGCGATCTCGTCGACCTTGGCCGAATCAACAAATAGCTTCATACTTCTCTCCCGGCCGTCGTCCCCGCGGACGACACCACGTTGTTCGTCACCTCGCCTACCCCGTCCACCGCCACGGTAATCCGATCGCCGGCCGCGAGCGGGCCCACCCCGGGGGGTGTCCCGGTGGAGATCACGTCGCCTGGTAACAGCGTCATTACGGCGGTCACGAACTCGAACACCTGTCGGATCGGGAAGATAAGCTCGCGGGTGCTCGAATCCTGCCGTACCTCGCCGTTGACAGTCGACCGCACGCCGATCGGGTGGTCGAGGTCGAGCGGCACGATACAGGGTCCGATGGGACAGAAAGTGTCGAACCCCTTCGCCCGCGTGTACTGGACGTCGCGCTTCTGCAAATCCCGGTCGGTAACGTCGTTGACGCAGGTCAGCCCCAGCACGTACTCATGGGCGCGGGCGGCCGGCACGTGGCGCGCATGGCGACTGATGACCACGCCAACCTCAGCTTCGTAATCGACCCGGCCAGCCCCGACCGGCAGCACGATGTCGGCGCCGGGGCCGATCACCGACGTAGACGGCTTCAGAAAGATGAGTGGCTCGGCCGGCAGCGGCTTCTGCATCTCCGCCGCGTGGTCCTTGTAGTTCAGGCCCACGGCGACGACCTTCGACGGAGCCACGGGGGCCAGCACTTTGGGCGTCGTCAGGCCGAGCCTGTCACCAACCGTGTAGCCACCGAACAGGTCGCCGTCGAGCGCGTGCCAGGCGTCGTCGCGGCGGACCACATAGCGCGGCCCCTCACCGGTCTCGACCCGACAGATAGCGTCCATGCGGTACTCCGAAACTCAGCGCGGGCGTTCCTGAACCTGTGCCGAGGGCGGGCTCTCGTTGGGCGGCGTGGCGGTATCGACCGCAATCACCACGTAAACGTAGTCCACTCCCGGCTCGCCCGTGGTGTCTCGATAGGTGTTCTCGATCACGGGCTCCAGGGTAAGCGGCCGCAGTGTCTCACCTAGGGGCACCCCACGCAAGACCAGATAGCCGGCAAGGTCTTCCTCCTCGTTCGGCTCCCAGATCAGGCTGACGGCGCCCTCGCTGCCCACCGCCGTTAGTCCCTCGGGCTGGTCGGGTGGGAAGGTGTCGATGAAGGTCACGCAGGTCGGCGTAGAGACCACACTCCGGATATCGAGGCCGGCCACTTCGTCAAGCGAGAGAACGCCGTAACACCGCTCCACCCCGAATTCGACCCGCTTGTCCGAATAGATCGGCTGCTCCAGCGGGTTCAGATTGAGCGGGAACGGCATGGCGGTCATACCGGGCCTCTGCTCGACAACTTCAAAGAGGTCGTAGCGGGTGGCGGGCGGCCACTCGACGATCGGCGTCGACTGCAGCTTAGTCAGTGCCGACCCCGTGACACCGGTGACGCCGGTCGAACTGGTGGGGCTCGAACCTGGATTGGCTGGTGGCGTCGTACCGGGCCCGGCCGGGACCGTAGTGCCTGGCGTGATGACACCTCCGGGAGGCGTGCCGATCACGCCGGTCGGCTCGGTCACCGCTACCTGGGTCGTCCCAGCCGTGGTTGTTGCCGGCGGCTGCCCGCCGGGGGCGGCCGCGGGCGACGTAGTCGGAGCGCCAGGCTGAGCCGGTAGCGGCGCACCACCCGGGGGGAGCACCGGTCCCGTCGGCGCAGCAGCGCTCGGAGCGCCGGGGGTGGTGGGAGCCCCGGACGTCGTCCCCGGCACCGCGCCGAGGATCGTGGGCGCGGCGCCGGGAGCCGTTGCCGCCATGGTCGACGCACCGGTGGCCGCAGCACCCGGTGCGCCCGGCGGCTGGACCGGCTCTTGTACGGTCCCCCTTACGCCGATTGGCAGCTCCCAGGCAAGGTTGACCACCTCGGCGGTGTAGGTGACGACCGGAGCGGGCGGAGCCTTCGGCGCATCGACTAGCGGCACCGAGATCCGTTCGGCCGCCTCACCTTCCTCGCCTCGAGTGGAGATACCGACCACCGCGTACTGACGCTGCAGTACGTCGGGCTGGAGCGGGGTCATCAGCGGCAAACGGATCGGCCGCTTCCGCTTGCGCCGCTTTTTCTCGACCTCCTCCCGCTCGTCCTCCCAGGGATCGATCGGGATGAGCTTCTCCGGCGTCAGCTTATCAACGATCATCGCCGGGAACCCCTGGGCCGGGCGCGGATCCACCTCGATCGGCCGAGGCGGCCCGACCAGATCGGCCTCTTCGACCGCCCGGGCCGCGTTCATCTCGGAAATTTCCGCCGGCAGCGCCTCGATGGTGCCGACCAACGTACCCTCCTCCATGAACTCCTCCAAATCGAGCTCACGGTCCGGGACAAGCCGTGGCTGGATGGTCATGGCGTAGACCTCGATCCGTTCGAGATCGGCTGGCGCGGACCCGTCGACGTTCGCGATTGGGAGAGTGAAGCCGACGTGCACCTCGTCGCCCAACCGATGCACGCGCATGTCGCCCATCGGCGCCGGGACACGGACGAACGGTGACTGAGGTGGACCGCGCTTACCGCACCCAAGCAACTGGACCACAATGGCCAGCAGGATGAACAGTGCCAATTGGCGCCCGGAGAGCGTCACAGAATGTAGCGGGAGAGGTCTTCGTTGTGAACGATGTCGCCCAGCATCTGGTCGACGTAGGCCGCATCGATGACGATGGTCTTCTCTTCAAGGTCCGGCGCGTTGAACGAGATCTCGTCCAGCAGCTTCTCCATCACCGTGTGCAGCCGGCGAGCGCCGATGTTCTCGGTTCGCTCGTTCACCAGCGTCGCCAGCTCGGCGATACGGGTCACCGCCTCGTCCGCAAAGGTCAGATCGAGCCCTTCGGTCTCCAGCAGAGCAGTGTACTGGGTCACCAGCGACCCGCGCGGCTCGGTCAGAATGCGGACGAAGTCGTCGGTTTCCAGCGCCTCGAGCTCGACGCGGATCGGGAAACGTCCCTGCAGCTCAGGGATAAGGTCGGACGGCTTAGCCAGATGGAACGCCCCGGCCGCGATGAACAGGATGTGGTCGGTCTTCACCATCCCGTGCTTGGTGTTGACCGTCGTGCCTTCAACGATCGGGAGGATATCGCGCTGGACCCCCTCCCGGCTCACGTCGGGCCCCTGTCTCCCCTCACGCCCGGTGATCTTGTCGATCTCATCGACGAAGATGATGCCAGCCTGCTCGACGCGTTCGACAGCGGCCGCACGGACGCTCTCGGTGTCGATGAGCTTCTGTTCCTCCTCCTGGCGGAGGTGCGAAAGCGCCTCTGGCACCTTCACGCGCCGTTTCCGAGACCGCCCCTGAAACAGGCTCGGCAGCATGTCCTTCATATTGATATCGATCTCTTCGACCGATGAGCCCGAGATCACCTCGAACGAGGGGAAGCTCTTCTGCGGCGCCTCAACCTCGACCTCACGTTCGTCGAGCCGCCCCTCTTCGAGCTGCTGCTGGAGCCGATCGCGCGTCCGTTGGTGATGCTCGCGCGCCGGGCCCGGGTCATTGTCCTTCACGGACTGGGGCATCGGGGGCAGCAGGAGGTCCAGCAGGCGCTGCTGGGCGTTGGCGCGGGCCGCAGTGCGCACCTCGACGAGCCGCTCCTCGCGCACCATGTCGACAGCCAGTTCCACCAGGTCACGGACCATCGACTCGACATCGCGACCGACATAGCCGACCTCGGTGAACTTCGAGGCCTCGACCTTGATAAATGGAGACTGGGCCAGTCGGGCCAGACGACGGGCGATCTCGGTCTTCCCCACCCCGGTCGGCCCGATCATCAGAATGTTCTTGGGCGCAACCTCCTCGGCCAGCTCGGGAGGAAGCTTCTGCCGACGCATCCGGTTCCGGAGCGCGATGGCCACGGCCCGTTTCGCCTGTCCCTGCGAGATGACGTACTTGTCCAGCTCGGCGACAATCTGTCTCGGCGTGAGGGCGTCGACGTTAGGACTGTCGTTGTCGGGCAACGACGCAGCAAGGGCGTCGGTTGAGTCCGGCAGATAGATCGGCATCAGTGAGCACTGCAGGTAGGAACAAAGTCGGGCTACAACTCCTCGATCGTGACATTGGCATTCGTGTAAATGCAAATGGCGCCAGCGATCTCCATGGCCTTCTCCGCGATCTCGCGAGCCGGGAGATCAGTGTGCCTGGCTAGCGCCTTCGCAGCCGCCATGGCGTAGGGTCCACCCGACCCGATAGCCACGATGCCGTCGTCGGGCTGGATCAGATCACCGTTGCCCGACAGTAAGAACGTACCGTTGGCGTCGAGCACGATCAGCATCGCCTCCAGCCGACGCAGCAACCGATCGGTGCGCCAATCCTTGGCCAGTTCCACCGCCGACCGTTCAAGGTTGCCCCGATATTGCTCCAGCTTGGCTTCGAAGCGGGAAAACAGCGCGAACGAGTCGGCCGCCGAACCGGCGAATCCGGCTACGATCTGGTCGTTGTAGAGCCGTCTGATCTTGCGGGCCCCTTCTTTCACCACGGTGTCGCCGAAGGTGACCTGTCCGTCGCCGGCCATCACCGCCTGTCCGTTATGCCGCACAGAGAGCACCGTCGTCGCTCGCATCTTCATCGTTCTGTCCTTTGCTTCAGGGGGTTTCGCCCCACACACCACGCGACACTAGCGGGACCACCGCATGGCGAGATACACCGGGATACCGGCCGCGATCACGAGCAGCCCGGCCCCAGAAGTGGCAGGGCTGCCCAACAGCGCGTTGAGCACGATCACCGCGCTAGCGCCGGAGAACACCATGGGCGCCACCGGATAACCCCAGGCCTTGAACGGGCGCGGCTCCTCGGGGTGACGTCGTCGTAGCACGAAAAGCGACGTGACGGCCAGCCCGGCGAACAGCACCACCGCGAAGCCGGTGTACTCCACCAACTGATCGAACCGCCCGGAGAGCACAAGCAGGCTGGCCCAGATGGCCTGGGCCACGATAGCGACCACCGGAGCTCTGAAACTGGGGTTCACCCGCGCGGCCGCCGCCGGGAACACACCATCCCGGGCCATCGCGTAGTAGACCCTCGGACCGGCCAGAACCATGGCACTGATGCTGGCGGCGATCATGATGATGGAAGCCAAGGCAAATGGCCCGGCCACCGCCGGACCGAACAACCGATCGGCCGCGGCATCCACTACCCGGGCGTCCACCGTGGCAAACTCGGCAACGGGGAGCGCATAGATGTAGAGCAGGTTGAGGAGAAGATAGACCACCACCACGGCCACGGTCCCGAGTCCGAGCGCCAGCGGCACGTTCCGTCCGGGATCACGCATCTCCTCAGCGACATACGCCGCCGCGTTCCACCCCGAGTAGCTGAACATGACCGGAATCAGGGCCAGCACCCAGAGAGACGGCGCGATGCTGCCGCCTGCCGAGAAGTGCGCCACGTCGCCTTGGCCCCATCCGAAGCCGACCGCCACGAACCCGACCAAGAGCGCAACCTTTAGCCCGCCGAGCAGGTTCTGGACCACTCGCCCCGGCCCCAGCCCGAACATATGCACGACCGACAGCAGAGCAATGACGGCCATGGCCACGATGGCCTGAGGCGACACGGTGAGGTCGAGCAGCCCGAGCGGCAGGGTGGCCAGGGGTGTAGTGTCTGCCGCGGCGGGGAGAAACCGACCGAGATAGCTGGACAGTCCGACCGCGCTGGCGGCGATCGCGCCGGCGAAACCAGCGACGAACGAGGTCCAGCCCGTCAGGAATGCAGCGAACGGCCCGAACGCTTCGCGAAGATAGACGTACTCTCCGCCGGCCCTGGGCCGGAGCGCGGCCAGCTCAGCGTAGGCCATGGCACCAGTGAACGCGAGCACGCCGCCGGCCAGCCAGACCGCCAGCATCGCCCACGGATTGGGCACCGAGGCGGCGACAAAGGCGGGCACCAGGAAGATGCCGCCGCCGATGACGTTGGAAACGACGATGGCGGCGCCGTCAAACGCCCCGAGCCGGCGATCAAGCGCGTCCGGCCGGGCTGACGGCTCCTTGGGAACAGCGGACACTACTGGGCGAGGATACGCCGGTTGATGTCAACCGAGTCCAGCAGCGCCCACTGATCGCCACGGTGCTTGACGAACAGGTCTATCGTGACGTCGACGAAATCGCGATGCTGGAGCATCTCGGGGTGGGTCTGTTCACCGGTGTAGCCGCGCCCGGAGTCCAGACGGAGGACCTGGGAGGCCTCGCCGGCTTCGATCCCTTCAGTACCCACCACCCGGACGTAGGCGTTTCCCCACTCCTCTTCCTCGCCCTGGCGCCTGAAAATCGCGTTGATCTGGAGGTGGCGAACGACCTCGGGGGTGGTGTTGGCCACCCGGAAAGTGACCGACGGCACGATCTTGTGCCGGCCGAGGTTGTCGAGCCCCGCGTCAAACCATCCGCTCGTAACGTCGGTGACCGCCAGTGCCGCCGGAACGTCAAGCGGCCCTCGGCAGCTCACCAAGAGCAGGACGGCCAACAGGGGAAGGTAGCGTGCTCTCACCTTCATGCCAGAATTCTACAACGCCGGTCAGCGTGACACCCGGCGCAAGTACTCCATCAACTGCTGGCGCGCCAACTCAGCATCCTCCGCGTCGACTTCGCGGAACGTGCGCTCCATCTCCGAGAGGTCGGAGCGGCGCTGACTGGCGATCCGCTGCTCAGCCTCGCGCACCCGGTTGTCGAAGACCAGCTGCTGGCGTTGCTCGCTCTCCCGGATCAGCTCGCGGACGTTGGCGATCCAGGGATCATCACTGCTGCCTGGAATCGACGCCAATTCGGCCGGGACACCATTGACCGACGTGGCTACCTGCGACGTCCGCATCTCCTGTCGCAGCCCGTCTCTCAGATCCGCCAGGTCAGCCGGCGACACCTGGTCGACGGCCTGCGGCTCGCCCCCCCC